>CAWFZD010000120.1:0-16019 GCA_963820145.1 uncultured Alphaproteobacteria bacterium | reverse complement strand
CCATGAGCGCGGGGCCTTTACCGGCGCCGCCAATCTGCGCAAAGGCCGCTTCGAACTCGCCGACGGCGGCACGCTGTTCCTCGACGAGATCGGCGAGATCACGCCTGCCTTTCAGGCCAAGCTGCTCCGCGTCTTGCAGGAGGGCGAATTCGAGCGCGTCGGCGGCTCGCGCACCATGAAAATCGACGTGCGCTTCGTCTGCGCGACCAACAAGAATCTGGAAGAAGCGGTGCAGAAGGGGGAATTTCGCGCCGATCTCTATTATCGCATCAGCGTGGTTCCGATCTTCTTGCCGCCGCTGCGCGACCGTGAGGGCGACCTCGCCTTGCTCGCCAATGAGTTCCTGCGCCGCTACAACGCCGAACAGGGCGGCCATCTCAGCTTCTCGCCGTCCGCGATGCAGGTTCTCTCCGAATGCGGCTTCCCCGGCAATATCCGCGAGCTGGAGAACTGCGTCTACCGGACGGCGACGCTGGCGCGCGGCGACGCGATCAGCGAAGCGGACTTTTCCTGTCGCAACGACGTGTGTCTTTCCTCGGTGCTCTGGAGCGGGGCGCACGAGGGGGCGTCGTCGCAGCCTGCGCCCGCCTTTAAACAGGAGCTGCCGATCATCGCGCCGCCTCCGCGTCCTTCAAGCGCGCCGCCGGAGGCTGGACAAAATTGCCCTGGCGCAGAGAATTGCTCGGTCGTCGGCGATCGGCGCAGCGAGCGCGACAAGCTGATCAATGCGATGGAGCAGTCCGGCTGGGTCAAGGCCAAGGCGGCGCGGCTGCTCGGCCTGACGCCGCGGCAAATCGGCTATGCTTTGCAAAAGCACGACATCCCCGTGCGCAAGTTCTAGAACGCTTTGCGGCCGAAGGAACGCATTCGGTAAGAGAAAAGCAAGCTTGGAAAATCAGCAGAAAAGCAGACCTCACTCAAATCCGCTCGACTGGCAGGGGCGCCGAATCCGCTGTCGCGAATGCTCGCATTTGGCGCTAAATCGCGAGGGTCTCTGCCGCAAGGGCGCCGCCTGCGTCCCAGACCGCCGCGCCAAGCGCGTCGAGGGATTCTTCAAAAAACATCCGCAACTCGCCAATGAATATCTCGATCACGACTATTTCGAAGTGCGCGCCGTCGCCGCGAAACATGCGAGCCTGCTGCGCCTTCCCGCCTTGCTGCAAGACCCCGAGCCGGAGGTGCGCGCGATGGCCGCGTCGCGCCTGCCGGTCTCGCGGCTGAGCGCGCTCGCCAATGATCCCGAGCCGCGCGTGCGTATCGCTCTCGCCCACCGTCTGGAAGGCGCGGCGTTGCTCGCCATGCTGAGCGACGAGGATTATGTCGTCCGCGTCAATGTCGCGCGCCGTCTCGATCCCGAGCTTTTGCCGCTCGCGGTTCACGACGAGGATTCGGAAGTGCGGCGCTGCGTCGCGCGGCGTTTGCCGGTTCATCGCTTGAATATGATGGTGCTGGACGAAGAGCCGCTTGTGCGACTGATCGTCGCCGAAAGACTGCTGCCGGAGCGGCTGGACGTTTTCCTCAAAGACGATGATCTGCGCGTCCGCTTCACCGTGGCCGAGCGCGCGCCGACCGACATGCTGCCGGCTTTGCTGCTCGACCCCGATGAACTGGTGCGCGAAGTCGCCAGAACGCGGCTCGCGGGCGGCTAGAACATGTTGCGCAAAAGTTTTAGGGGATCGCCACCATCACGTCGGACGATTTGATCACCGCGTGGCAGGCGTCGCCGACCTTCAGCGCCAGCGCCTCTACCAACTCATTGGTGATCGACGCGGTGACGGTGACACCGTTCACGTCGATGAGCACATGCGCGGTGGTCACGCCTTTCTTGATCCCGACGATCTTGCCGGGAAGCGCGTTTCTTGCTGATATCTTCATGGCGCCTTCGGTGCTCGCTGCGTCCGCTCCTCACGGCTCCTGCTCGCAGATCGAACATTTGGGCGCCTCGTTGTCAACGCCTTATGCCGTTGGCGCCTATTAATGAAGCAGAGCCGTCTGCCGCGTCGCGACGCCCTGAGCGAGCCACCAGCTGTCGAGCGCGCCAGAGCCGGCTTCGACATATTGCGCCAGCGGTCCGGCGAAACGTTCCCACTCTTCGGCGACGAAGGGCGACACCGCCGTCACGACGGGGATGTCGGCCATGATCGCGGCGCGAAACGCGTCGGCAAGGCCGCCCCGCGCCGCCTCGAGCTTCCCGAATTTGCTCAAGACGACGACGTCCGCGCCGTCGTCGATCGCCCGCTCCACGCAGCCGCACGCCCTGACGAGGCCCTCCGGGTCCAAATTGCAGGCGGTCGAGCCCGCGCCGAGGTCCTGCGAGATCGAAAAGGTTTCGCCGGAGACGAGATCGCGCACGCCGAGCTGTTTGCAGCCGCCGCCTTTGACGCATGTCGGCATTTCGATCACGCCGGCGACGCGCAATCCCGACGCCGCAAGCCTTTTCGCAAAAGCTTCGAGAATGTCCTGGAGGGCGCCGGTGGGCGCGCCTTGAAGCGCAGCTATGCGTCTAAGCGAAGTCGCAGCATTACCGTCGATCATCGCCTCTCTCCTTAATTCGCCAGAGCGGATGAATGTGCGAAGGCGCGCTTGCGCTGCGGCGCGGCGAGCACGGCTTCGAGCGTCGACTGGGCGATCGCGCGTCCACGTTCGTCGACGCCGGTCCAGCTCGCGGCGCGTCCGCGCGGGTCGATCTCGATCAGTTTCGTGTCGCACGGCGCGTAGACGCCGTCGCGCGCGACGCCGCGCAAGAAGCCGTCCATCGTCGCGACGAGCGGCGCGTCGTCCTGATGGCCGATGACCACGCCCTTGAATATTCGCGCGCCGATGTCGAGCGGCGTGCGCCATATGCCCGTCACGCGGCGCGAAGAGGAAGCGTTCGCGGCCGACGCCGCCGAGTTCGCGCGCGACGCCGTCGGCGGCCTGCGTGCGTCCGGCGCGCACCAGCGAGCCCGCGAGCGCGGGATGCGTCTCGATCGCGACGTCGCAATTGCGGCCTACCGTGAAATTCGGTCCGACGCCGACAGCGAGCCTCGCGACGCCGCGCAGATCGGGCGTGACGCGATGTTTCTGCATGCGCGCGTCGATGATTGCGTCGGCCGTGCGCAGCGTGATGAGATCGGTCACTTGCATCGGCGTGACGGCGACGCTGTTATGCTCGGCGAGGACGTCGACGAGTTCGATCACGCTGTCCGCGCGCTGGCCGAGAATGCCGTCGATCTCCGCGCGGTCGTCGAACAGCGCATCATAGAACGACATGCCGCGGCGGATCACCGGGGGGAAAGGATCGTGGCTGAGCGCAACGCAAAAATCGTCTTTCGCCAGACGCGCCGCGATGGCCGAGGCGATCTCGTTGGTCCCTAGAATGATCGCGAACCGACTGCCTGGATGCGACATAATATTGAATGACGTTATCTCGCCCATCGCCCTGCTCCTTGTCCTGGCGCTTGGAGCAATCTTCGGGCCATGGATTTTGAATATATATATGCAGTATATAGCGTCAGGAAGCAACGTCCGATGTTGGAAACGCATCGCGAATGGCGGCCCGGCTGTCTGGAAGGCGACAAATGCGCTCTGGACGGGGCAGGGGCGCGCGCGAAAAGCATGGCGCCTCTTTCGCTAGTGCGACATGTATCGCGCTAATGCGACATGTATCGAGAAACGATGGCGGCTCGGCGCACCGCCGAGCGCGAACAACCGAGGGAGGTAGAATTGACCTTTGATTTTCCGCCCGTCGAGGATGCGCAGGAGCGCGCCAGGATCGAAGCGGCGATCGCCGCCTGCGTGGAGGTCTTCTACGCCAAGGGCGCGGCGGATCCTTTGCTCGGACCCGTCTTCGCGGAACTCGATCCCCGACATCGAAAAGCATCGGGCGATCGTCGCGAATTTCTGGTCGAAATCACTGCTGCATACAGAGCGCTATGACGGCCATCCCTTCGCGGCGCATATCCACTTGCCGATCGAACCCGCGCATTTTTCGCGCTGGCTCGAACTCTTCGTCGAAACCGCGCGCGAAACGCTGCCGGCGACGCAAGCCGAGCAAGCAGTCGCCAAGGCCACGCATATGGCGCAATGCTTCCAGTCCGGGCTCTATCCCTTCAAGGACGCGCAGGGACGTCCGGCGCGCCACCCGCCGGTCGCGAACGCGACGGTCGCGTGAGAGGCTTCGCATGGCGCATGTGATTTTCTACGAGAAGCCCGGCTGCGGCGGCAACGCGCGGCAAAAGGCGCTGCTCACCGCTTCGGGACATGAGGTCGAAGCGCGCAGCCTTCTCGCCGAGCGATGGAGCGCGCAGGAGCTGCGCAGCTATTTCGGCGAGCGGCCGGTCGAGCAATGGTTCAATCAGGCTTCGCCGCGCGTAAAGAGCGGGGAAGTCGATCCCAGCGCGCTCAGCGAAGCCGAAGCGCTCGCGCTAATGCTGGCCGATCCGCTGCTCATTCGGCGCCCCCTGTTGCGAGTTGGCGCGCGCCGCGAAGTCGGTTTCGATCAGCAGGTGGTCGACGCTTGGATCGGGCTGAACGGCGGGAAGCCGGAGGTGACGGAGTCCTGCATTCGCGCCGCGCCGCCCAGCGAAGCGGCGCCCGCGGCGGAGTGATCATGCACTGCGCCGCAATATAAGGCGGCCCGCCTAGAGCGAATTCGGCAAAAAGTTGATAGACTTTTCGCTCAGAATTTGCTCCAGCGTTCTGATTTTCGAGCGATTTATTATCGACCGAATGAGTCCATTCGGTCGGAAGCGCTTAGTCTTTGCTAAATCGCGCGGCGCTCTACGCCTAAAGCTTGGCGTAGCGCCGCCTTTAAGCAGGCGATGCGCAAAGAGGTCAGATGTGCCTGATCGCGAAAGCGAAAAGTCGGCCCGCGGAAATAATTGTGAGCGCGAGCGAAGCATAGCGCATGATGGACATGATGGCGTAATATTGATCTGGCCTCATTTGAATCGAACCTTCCTCTTTGCGGGCAACTTAATCGTTGCTGATAGCGGCGTTTGCCGCGACTTTTGCGTCATCGCCTCATTCAAGCCGCGCGCCAAGGCTACCAAACGCCGCTGCGGTCTTTTGCCGCGGTGCAACAAACAAGCGCGCAATCGGTATGGAGGGACTCGTGAGAAGGTGGTTTTTGGCTTCGTCTTTGGCCGCGTCGATCGCAGGCTTCGCCCTCTCGCCCGCGGTCGCAGAGGACGCGCCGGCTTGCGCCGAATTCGCGTGGCCTTTGACGCGCGAGCGAAGTCTCTTCGCCGCGCCAGACCTGCCCTCGATCGTGAGCGGCGCGCATGTCGCGGCGACCGGCGGTTTCGCGGTGAAGCTGCGGCCCAGAGCCGAGGTGACGTTCGCGCTGCCGCCCGAGCGGGCGCCGAAGACGCCTGGTCCTTTCGCTGCGGCGGTCGAGGTCGCGGCGCCGGCGCGGGCGGGCGTCTATCAGGTGACATTGTCCGACGAGGCCTGGATCGACGTCGTGCAAGCCGGCGCGCGCGTCAAATCGGCGCGCTTCACGGGAAAAAGAGACTGCCCCGGTCTGCGCAAGAGCGTGCGCTTCGAGCTTGTGCCGGCGCCCTTCACGCTTCAAATCAGCGGCGCGCAAAGCGATGTCATCGACGTCGCCATCGAACCCGCCGAGCCTGCGCCCTGAAGCTCGGGCTGCTTGTGTTTCGCCGCCAGCGCGCCAGATAAGATATATCGAGTGAAAATGGTTCCGGAGTTCGACATGCTGGAGCTTGTGCGCGAGGCAGCCAGGGAGATTACCGATGGGCGAATTCGATTACGGGCTGGAAGCGGGAACTCTTCTCCACCAAAGCGCCCACGTCCAACGCCTCCGCCAGGGGTCCGAAATTCCGCCAGAAGGCCATCGAATATAGACGTTTCGACAGCGCGTCGGAGGCGATCCGTTTCGCGATCGAGGATGTTCCCGCCGACATCTTGCAGAGTTGCTCGCTCGAGGTCGATGAAGCGATGTTTGGCGCCGCGGCGATCCGCAGCCTCTACGAAAGCGAAGAATTTCCGCTGCCGCGACGCGCCAAATCGTCGAAATAGCGCGCGTTCGAAGAGCTCGACAGCGACGGCGTTAAAATGCCGACGGCAAGCAAAAGCTAACCATTCTCTGCCTAACTGGCTTCTGGGCGCGCTAGAGCGAAATCCGAAAAAGTTGATAGACTTTTTCGAACAGAATTTGCTACGGCGTTTTGATTTTGGAGCGATTTCTTATCGACCGAATGATTTCATTCGGTCGGAAAGCGCTCTAAGCGCGGCGGAGCAGGTTCCCTCGAGACCTTGTTCGCCAATGCGGGTCGGATCCGGGCAATGGATCAACAATCGCTTTCGCAAAATATGGGAGCCGAGGGTTTCGCGCTCGGCGACCTCGCGAAACGGCGTGTGATCCGCATCGCCAATCGGCGTCTGCTCTCTCGCTGCGCTGGTCTTTTTGGCGCCCGCCGCGATTTTCGCCGCGCATCTTTCGCCGGCGCCGCAACTCCTTCTCATGGCGGGCGTCGCGCTTGCGGCCTTGATCTCCGCATCCGGCTGGACGCCGGGGCCTATGTTGTCCTCTCCGGTCGACTGGCGCAGCCTTGGCGGATGTTTGGCGGCCGGCTTTGGGCTCTGCGCGCTCGGCGGCGAGGCGCATTTCTTTCATAGCCAGTTCGACTGGTTCACGCGCGACTCGGTTCTTTCCGATCTCACGCGCAACGGCTTCCCGGTCTTCTATGATTTTCGCGGCGGCGATTATGTTCTGCGGGCGCCGCTGGAAATGTACATGCTTCCCGCCCTCATCGGAGGGCTGGCCGGATTCGACCGCCGCGCATTATGCGCTGCTGGTTCAAAATGCCGTGTTGCTGGCGTTGATCCTATATTTCGCGGCGGCTTTCAGCGTGGGCGGCAAGACGCGTTTTCTCGTGCTGCTGACGTTTTTTGGGCCGATGGACGTCATCCCGTCGCAAATCGCCAGCCATTTTCCCGGCCTCGTTCATGTCGGGCTGGCGGCGCTCGATCCGCACCAGTTGGTACTGGAACTCCGTCGGCGATACGTCTCTCAATTATCGGGGCTTCATATCCAATCTCTTCTGGACGCCCAATCACGCCTTGCCCGGATGGTTCTTCGCGGTGTTGCTGTTGCTGCATCTGCGCCGCGAGATCGACATTGCGGTCCTCGGGCTCGCCTTCGTCATTCTGTTGTTTTGGTCGCCATTGGCGATGATCGGCGCGCTGCCTTTCATCGCGATCTGCGTCCTGCGGGCGCTGCCCGGGAATGTCTTTTGCGCCCGCAACATGATCGCCATCGTCGCAGCCCTGTGCTTTCTGCCGGTTTTATTCTACCTGACGCTCGACGCAGGGACGGTCGGGCGCGAATGGCTCCTTGGCCTCGACGGCTTCTGGTTGTCTTATCTGCTTTTGCTCATCTTCGGCATGCCGCAGGCGTGGATCGTGCTCGCGTCGTGGTCGAAGCTCGCCGAGTGGCGAAAGACCGCCGTCGGCGCTGCTGTTTTCTCGCTGCTCCTCATTCCGATCTATCGCATAGGCGCTGCGCCGGACGACAATGATTTAGCCATGCGCGCGCCAACCATCGCGCTGTTCGTCGTCGCCATCGTCTTTTGCGAGATCGCCTCCGCCACGCTGACGGGAAGGCGCAAGGACGCCCTCGGCTTTGCCGCCGTCGCCATTGTCGCCTTGTCAGGCCTCTGGCAATCTGGCGGAGATCAGAGGCAGTCTGCTCGGCGTCGCTTATAAAATTACCGACTGCAATCTGCTCACCGCGACGATGGAAGTCAGCCCTAAGGCCTCAGCCTCCAATTATCTTGCCCACGCGTCGGCGACGCCACATTGGTTCTTGCAAGACAATGGATCGCGGCTGACGATCGAACCCCGCGTTTGCTGGCCGGGTTTGCGGCCCGGCGTCGATTATTGAGAGACCGCAACGCCTTCAGGAAGGCGAGGCTGGCCGCGCCAGAGTTCGCTTTCGAAAGGGCGCGAGCGGTCGGCGCCCGCATACCCCTCGCCGCCAACGCCGTCCTCGCCGCCGCCGAATACAACTTCCGGCGCCTGCTGACCGGCTGGCGCTGTTGTGCGCCCTCTTGCTCGGCGCGTTCAGCCCGGCCGGACGCTCAGAAAATCACCCCGCCGCGGCGTGAAGTCCGTTTTCACGGACGACAGCGACGGCTACTCGACCGCCTCCAGCGCTGCGTCCAGCGCGGCGTCCCCGGGCTCGACGAAGCTGGCGTCCTGCGTGAAGACGAGGGCGCAGCGCAGGCGCTTTCCCGGATAGAGCGGGGCGACGGCGGCGCGATAGAGCGCGAGCTGCCGCAACTGCGCCGAATCGACCGCATCGCGCGGGCGCCCGGTCTTGAAATCCGCGAGGAACACCGCGTCGTCTTCAACCGCGAGCCGGTCGATGCGGCCGACCACCTCGCGCGGGCCGCGCCGCGTCTCGATCTTCGCGGCGATGTCGACCTCGGCCATTGAGCGCGGACCGAACAGCGGCGCCAGCGCCGGACTGTCGATGACGCGCAGCACGCTGTCCCGCAGCCGCGCCAGCCTTCCTTCGCCCAGAGCCTTCGCGCGGCGGCGCAGATAGACGTCGGCGGTCCTGGCGCGATCTTCGCGCGGCGTCTGCGGCAGATATTGCAGCAGCGCATGGGCGAGGCGGCCGATCAGCAGAAGCTCGCCGTCCTGGCGGGTCGGCGCGGCGCCCGCGGCGACGAAAACGTCCTCGGCGGCGTCGAGGCTCGTCGAGGGACGCAGCCGCGGCGGCGAGGCTTCCGCAGCGGCGGGCGTGCGGGCGAAGGCGGGAATTCCGACTGGCGTTCGCGCCGGCGCGGCGCTGGCGACGGGCGCGGGCTTTGGCGCATCGGGGCTGCGCAGGATCGTCGCGTCCGGATAGTCCGGATCCGGGTCCGGCAGGCTCTCGTAATGCGGTTCCAGCGCCGCGCGCGCCATGTGCAGCCAGCAGCCTTCCGCCGGGCCCTTCGCGCCGTGATAGCCGGCGATATAGAGCCGCTCTTCGGCTCTGGTCAGCGCGACATAGAACAGGCGTCGATATTCCTCGCGCTGCTCCTGGCGCTGACGCTCTCTGGCGCGCGCGACGGCGGCCGGATCGTCGCCCTTGCGCGGCGACCAGGCGAGGCTGACGTCGTCTTCGTCCTCCTCCGCGCCGAGCGGGAAAAGCTTGGGATCATGCGCCCCGTTCGGCGCGCCGCAGGTGTCGGGCAGAAAGACGATTTTCGCCTCGAGGCCCTTCGCGGCGTGAGCGGTCATCACACGCACGGCGTCGCCCGCCGCCTCCATGTCGCGCTTGATCGAGACGTCGAGCTTTTCGACGCTGGCGATGAATCCGGTAAGGCCCTGCGCCGTCTCGCGCTCATAGGCGAGGGCGAGACGCAGGAATTCGTCGATCGCGTCATTGGCCTTGGCCCCGAGCCGCGCGACCAGTCGCTTGCGGCCGCCGCCGGGGCCGAGCGCTTTCGCGAAGAAGTCGAAAGGCGCGAGGAGATGCGCGTCTTCGCGCCAGCGCGCTAGTCTTTCTGCAGCTTCTATATGCGAAGGCGCAGCGGAGGCGTTCAGCGCGTCGATGAGCGCGCCGGGGCGGTTCGGCGCGAGCGCGATCAGATCGTCGTCGCCGAGCCCGACGAGCGGCGACTTCAAAAGGATCGCCAGCGTGAGATCGTCCGCGTCGAGCAGCGCCGCGCGGCCGAGCGCGCACAGATCCATGACGGCGAGGTGATTGGCGAGATCGAGCCTGTCGGCCCCGGCGACGGCGATATGCTGCTCTTTCAGCGCGCGGATGATCGCTTCGAAGAAGGCGTTGCGCCGCCGCACGAGAATGAGCACGTCGCCCGGCGTTATCGCGCGAGGGCCGTCCTCGCCCAAAACCCATTCGCCGCTGTCTTGCGCCAGCAGCGCCTTGATTTTGCGCGCCACCTTGCGCGCGAGCCGCGCCGCGGGATCGACGCCGGAGACGTAATCCATCGGCAATCTCCACTCGCGGCCCGGTTCTTCGGACTGCGCGCCGACGGCGTCCCAAATCTCGACGAGACCCGGCGCGTCCTTCTTCCAGGCCTCGTGGACGGGCGCCGGCTCCTCTGGCGAGAAGCTCAGTCCGCTGCGATTTTCGCCATGCGCGAAGATCTTGTCGACGCAATCGAGGATGACGGGCGAGGAACGAAAGGAGAGATGCAGCCGGACATTCTCGAACGTCAGCTGCGCCTCTCTAAGGCGCTTCTCGAAATCGCGCCGCATTTCGTCGAATTTCTTCGGCGCAGCGCCCTGGAAAGAGAAGATCGACTGTTTCTCGTCGCCGACCGCGAAGAAGGTGCGCGCGCGAGGCGAAGCCGCTTGCGCGAACTCCGTCGCGATCGCCTGCAGAATCTCCCATTGCGGCGCACTCGTGTCCTGCGCTTCGTCGAGCAACACATGGTCGATCTGCTGATCGAGCTTATACAGCACCCAGGACGGATTGGACCGGCGCAGCAGCATGCGCATGCGTTCGATCAAATCGTCGAAGTCGAAAAGGCCGCGCGCATTCTTTTTCCTTTCATAATCTGCGACGATGGCGCCGCCGAGCCGCGCCAAGGCGTGCGAGCGCTCGAAAGCCGCCGCCGCGCAAAGCTTGCCGATGAGCGGCGTGAGCCTGTCGCGCTCTGCTTCGAGCAGCGCCTGGAGTTCCGGGTCCTTCTTGCCCAGGCCCTGCGTGAGCAGCCCCCTGTCGCCGCCGCGCGGCGCTCCTTCCTTTGTGAAGAAAACCAGCCGATAGGCTTCGAGACAATCGCGATGCGGCGCAAGTCGGGCGGCGCTTTCCAGCGTTTGCGCGAGCCCCTGGTCTTTTGCGCTCCCTTGCCTCAGTCGTTCGGCGAGACGCGGCCAGAGCGAAGCACAAAGGCCGCCCTCGATCATCCGCGCTTCGATCGTCGCCGGCGTCTCGCCCTCAAAGAGGCCGAGCTTGCGCCGAAGCGCATTGGCGAAAATGGAATCCTCTTCGCCATGGCGCAGCGCGTCGCGAAACCCAAGCAACTCGGAGACAAGCGCCTCGAAACTATGATCGCTCGCCGCCAACGCGACGTCGTCGACGGCGCCCCGCAGCGGATGGTCCTGCGCAATCGCGCGCGCCAGCACGTCGCGTCGCGCGCGGAGCAGCAAATCCGCCCGCTCGATGTCGTCGAGCACGCGGAAGTTCGCCGGCACATTGGCTTCGAAGGGAAAGAGATGCAGCGTGCGTTCGCAGAAGGCGTGGATCGTCTGAATCTTCAGACCGCCCGGGGTTTCCACGGCGCGCGCGAAAAGTCTTCTCGCAAAATCCATCCGCTGCGGCGAGAGGTCTTTCCCCGTCGTGTCGCGCACGGCGGCGACGAGCGCGGCGTCGTCCATCAGCGCCCATCGCGCGAGGCTGTCGAAGACGCGTGCGGCCATATTGGCCGCCGCCGCTTTAGTATAGGTGAGGCAGAGGATTCGCGCAGGCGGCACGCGCTCGAGCAGCAGCCGCAGGACGCGCTGCGAGAGCACATGCGTCTTGCCCGAGCCCGCATGCGCCGACACCCAGGCGGAATGCGCCGGATGCGAGGCTCTAAGCTGGCTCTCTTTCGTCTGCGCGGGAATTTCGCGCGTAGCGCTCATTTAGGAAAGCTCCTCCCGACTCGCAAAAAGCCGAGCCGGGGGAGACTATATGATCTTCGTCGTCGCGCGCGATTTATATTCGCGACTATTGCGCCGCCTGCAGATCCTTCATCGCATGCTGCGCCATATGCGCCGCGAGGATGTCGCGCCGGAAGCTATGCGTGCCCTTGGCGGTCCTGATCGCATGGCGCAGCTTGCCGATCGCCGCTTTGACGTGGCCGTTCTTGTGCTGTTTTTGCGCCATCATGGCGTGATCGATCGCGTTATCGGCGTGATTGACGAGCGACGACGGGTGATGTCGATAGCCCGACTGCGCGGCTTTCGCCGCGGACTGTATCGCCATTTGCAGGTGATTCTCCTGCGCGAACCCGATATTGGCGGTAAAGACCGCACCGGCGCAGGCGAGGTGCAAAAGCAGTTTGCGAAAGGTCGTCATCGCAGCGTCCTCATTGATCGCGCCGCAGCTTGCAGACAGCAGCTTGGCGGCTCGATCATCGAGTTAGCGCAGCGCGCCGGCCCGGCAAGCGTAGCGGTGATAGGCGATCGTCACCGCTCTTCGCGACCCTCTTCGCGCATCCATTCCTTGACGCGGGCGAGATGATCGTAACCGCTTTCATGCGAGGTCAAGGCGACGTAAGGGCGCGACGGATAGCTGCGTTGCTGCTGGCGAAACTGATCGAGCAAAATGCGCAGCTGCGCGGCGTGTTCGTCGACGAGTTCGCGAAAGTCGAGGTCCTTGCCTTCGATCCATATCGGCTCGCCGTCCTTGCCGCCGCCGCCGATTTGGAGATAGCCCGCCTCGACGGCTTCAATTCCGCCCGGCTCTTTGCAAATGTCGCGAAAGCCGCCGGCTTCCAGCATCGCGGCTTCGAGCGTCAGTTGCGGCGCAAATCCCACTCGCACCTGCGAGAGGCTCGGCGGCCGGCCGGTCTTGTAGTCGAAGATCGAGGCGCGGCCCGACGCGTCGACTTCGATGCGGTCGGCGCGCGCCGTCAGACGAAAGGTCGTTCCGTCAAAGAGGCGCAGGTCCCATGCGCCGCTCTGCTCGATATAAATCCGCGCGCCGAGCGCGCGACGCTTGGCCTCGAACTGCAACGCATTGTCGAGACCGGCTTCGACGCGCGGCCATTTGAAGGCGCGAAACGACGGGTCGTGAAGGAAGATCGCGAGTTTCTCGCGGGCGAGATCGAGCAGCGTCTCGCGCGCGTCGTCCGGCAACGGACCGTGAGGATGAGCGCGCACGAAATCCTCGATGGCGGCGTGGACCGCCGTGCCGAGTTCGCGCGCGCCGAATTCGGCGCCGAGCGGCTCCAGCGGCTGCAGGCGCAATATGCGTTCGGCGTAGACGGCGTAAGGATCGCGTCGCAGCGTCTCGATGCGCGTGACGCTGAGCTGCTTTGGGCGCAGCTCCACCGGCGGCCGCGGCTCGGGGCGCGCGCAAGCCGCGACGCTCGATGGCCGATCAAGCGCGCCGGCGATGTCCAACATCGCGTCGCCGCGCCGCTTGCACGTTGCGAAAGCGTCGCCCGAGAGTGCGGCGAGGCGCGTCAGAAACCGCGAAGCGACGGTCGGCGCCCCGTCGCGTTTGAGGGCGCGGCTGAGCACGACGTCGCCCGCGCCGAGCGCCATCGTGAAATCATGCGCGCTTTGCCCGATGCGCCGCTCCGGCGGCGAGAGCCCAAGCTGCGCGCGCATCGCGCGACTGAGAAAGGCGCCGGAGTTGGCTTGCGGCGGCCATATGGTTTCGTCGAGTCCGGCAAGCAGCAGGAGATCGGCGTCGATCAGGCGCGCCTCCAGGGGCCCGAGGATCTTGAGCCGCGGATGCGTGCGCGCGCTTTTGCGAATCTTGACTTCGAAGAGCAGCGAATCGAGAAAATCCGCAAAGCTCGCCGCGTCGAAATCGAGCCTCGCCGACGCCGCCTCGATCTCGCTCAGCAGCTCCAAAAATTCTTCGGCGCCGTCGAGCAAGGCGCCGCTCGGCTTGCCGTCCGTGACCGCCTCCAGCGCCGTGCGCAGCAAGCTGACGCGCGTCGCTAGGGCGCAAGTCCGCGGCGCGGCGAGCAACGGCGCCAGCGCCGCGTCGAGACGCTGCAGCAAATCCTCGATCGCAGGCCAGTCCTCGTCAGCAAGGCGCTTCGCGGCGGGATGGGCGTGCGTTTCTTTCGTCAGAGCGCGCGCGTCGGAGATGCGCGCGGACCATTTGTCGCCGTCGGCGGGGACCGCGCGCAGCACCGCGATTTCGATCCATCCCGCGCGCCTTGCGACCTCCTCGCGCGGCAATCCGAAAGCCGCGAGCGGATGCGCGAGCAACGACGCGACAGCGACGGCGGAGGCGCCTTCATGCGCGATTTCGGCGAGCGCGCGCGCCAGCGTTCCGATCGGCGCCAAAGCGAGCGCGCGCCCGCCGGAGTTGTCGATCTCTATCGCAAATCTTGCAAGCTCCGCCGCGACGCGGCGGGCGACATTGCGGTCTGGCGTGATCAGCGCCGCCGAGCGACCCGGCGTATCCAAAGCCTCACGCATATATAGCGCCAGCGTCAGCGCCTCGAAGCGTTCGTCCGGCGCCTCGACCAGCGTGACGCCCTGCAGCGCCGCCTCGAAACCTGAGGCTGCGCCGGCGCGCCAGATGCGCCATTGGTCGGCGCTGTCGGCGGGGCGCAGCGCCTGCGAGACCAACGCCCGCCGCGCCTCGAGCGCAGGGGAGGGCGCGCCGATCTCGCGCACGTCCTCGCGCGCGACGCGCATGATCGAAAGCGTGCGCTTCAGCATCGCCTGCGGATGCGTGAAGGCCGGCTCGCCATGCTCGCCCAAGGCCGCGCCGATATGCCGCCAACCGATGTCGTCGAGCGCAAGATCCAGCCCTGGCAGCACGACGGCGCCCTGCGGCAGATGCGCGATCGCGCCGAGCAGACGCGCGGTTGTCGGATTGGAGCCGGTCGAGCCGAGCGCGACGACCGGCGGCGCGTCGCTCGCCTGTTGTAGATTTGCGATCTGCGCGGCGATGAGCGCCTTTTGGCGCCGCGCGGCGTCGACCAGTCCGCGCTGCTCGAGCACCGCCGGCCATTGCGTGAGCGCGATTTCGAGGAACTTGCGCGTGATCGCCCAGTAGCGGTCGAAGGCGTCGTCGACGACGTTCTCTATCGCGCCTTCCGCCACATCCTCGATGATGAATTCGTCGATCAGCGCGCCGAGTTCCCTGGCCAGCGCGCAGGCGTTGGCCGGCGTTGGCGAAACGAGCAGCGCTTCGCGCTGATCGAAGACAGGTTCGCCGTCGTCGCCGATCGAGATGACGGCGTGCTTGAGCGCGCGCGCGAATGTCAGCGTCAGTTCGCCGAGCGTCAGCCGCCGCTCGATTTCGGAAGCGGCGGGCGCCAGCAGTGTGTCGAACTCGCGCGCCGCATCCGGCGAAAAGCTGAGCCCGTCGTCGTCTTCAAGCGCCCCGAGCGGACGGATGCGCGGCAGCAGCGCCGAGGGGCCGGGGAGGGCTTTGGAAAATTCGACGGCGAGGGCGCGCCCGGCGCGTTGCGTCGGCACATAGATCGCGAGCCGCGCCAGCGCCAGCGGATCGGCGGCGTCGAGGCCGGACAGGATGCGCCCGTCGAGCAGCGCCCGGACGAAAGTCGCAAGGAACGGCGCGCCGGGCGGAATGGTGAAGACATTTGCGGCCATGACGCCGTCTTACGCCGCCGGCGCGCGCGGGGATAGGCGTGAGGCCGCCTGTCGCGCTCGCGGGCGTCGTGGCATAAGGGGCCATTCTTAGGATTGCGGGCGCGACATGGCCGAGACGGTCCAGATTTTTCTTTCTACGGTTTCCAAAGAGTTCGGCGCCTATCGCGAGCCGCTGTCGCGACGTACAGTCGAGATCGTGCTCGCCTTCACCGCGCAAATTGGGCATCAGCATCCGCATTTGCGAAGCGCGCTGCAGAATTACTTTAGCATCCTCCTCGACGCCGGGCGCGACGAGGCTTCGGCCCGCGCGGAGATCGATGCGCTGTTTGAGAAATATGGGGTTGCGCTGGAGTGGGCGCCCTCATCCGCCCTCATCCGCCCTCATCCGGCTCACTCCGTGAGCCACCTTCTCCCGCGGGCGGGAGAAGGGGCGCGGTTGACCCGTCCGCCTCAATAATCCACCAAGCACGGGCGAATCCTTCTCCCACTTGTGGGAGAAGGTGGCCCCGCGCAGCGGGGTCGGATGAGGGATGAACACCCCATGCCCGCGCGCGTGACAAAATCAAAAACCGCCTTCGCCCGCGCTCTGCGCCGGGACATGACCGTCGCTGAGAAGATCCTCTGGCGCGCGCTGCGCAATTCCCGTTTCGGCGGCCTCAAGTTCCGCCGGCAGGTCCCGGTCGGGCCTTACATCGCAGATTTTCTCTGCGTCGAACATCGTTTTATCGTCGAACTCGACGGCGCGCCGCATGAGACTGAAGACC
>CAWFZD010000119.1:0-16901 GCA_963820145.1 uncultured Alphaproteobacteria bacterium | reverse complement strand
CACCGCAATCGCAAACCCCACCGATGGCAGATACAAAACCGCTCGGCCATAATCGAGCCCGTCTGAAAGAGCAGATTGGATGTGGGCAGCAGCGCGATACCAAAGAATCCCAGAAAGAAGATCAACTGATCGCTACGGCGCCGCGCCAGTGCAAGAAACAGAATCGCGGCAACCGCTGCCAGCGCGAGCCAGGCGAAAGCATCCGCCCACCCCGGCGGCCGGAATCTGGTTATAGGAGCGGTCGCACGGCGTCGGCGTCTCCTCCTTGCCGACGATGACCTTGGCGCGATGCGTCACCGCCCCGTCGCGAATGACCGCCAGTTCGAACTCGGGAATGTTCACCTCGATACGCGACGAACCGAGATCGCGCGGCAGCCAGCGCCAGCGCTCCATATTGGCGAGGATTTCGGCTTCGACATGCGACTGCGTCGGAGCGGCTTTCTTGCGGCCGGCGGCCTTGTGCGCCGAGACGAGCGCGTCATCGAAGACGTCGGCGTCGTCGCCGCCGATCTCGGCGAGCGCGTCGTGCTCCCCCGAAGCGCGGCGCTGGCGCAGCTCGGCGAGCTTGGCGCGTAGCTGCTGATAGCCGTAATGCGGCGGGTTGTAGTCATGCAGGGCGTCGTCCGCGTCGTCGCGCAGGCCGGCGAGGCGGGTCAGCGCCGCGGCGATGTCCGGCAGCGGGCGGCGAGCTCCCATCAGACGCGAGATGCGTTCCGGATCGACCCGGCCGCCTGCGGCTTGCGCGATATAGGCCGCGACGGCCTCCGACAGCGCCAGTTCGTCGAGCCGCCGCGGCGTCGCGGTTTCGAAGGCCGAATCTTATAAGCGCGCAGATCGAGGCCGTCGTCCGCCGCCGCCCGCAGCCGCCGTCCTACCGCGCGGGCGGCGTCGCTCCATTCGCCGCGCTCCTGCCACAGCGGCTCGAAATTCCGGTTGACGTACCAGTTCGGCGATCGCCGCCCGCTGCCGACGACGCTCCGCGCCGCGCGGACCGCCGCGTCGCCAGTCGTCGAGCGCTAAGGCGAGCGCGCGCTGGTCGGGTTCGAGCAGTTCAAAGGCGATGTCGCGCGCGTCGCGCGGCTCTAGGACGGAAGGAAGCAGCGCAAGAATGGCCGGGGCGTCGATGGGCTCGAACAGCTCCGGGTCGAGCGGCGCAGCAGGGGGAAAAGCGACGCTTTCACCGCCAGCCAAAGCGACGATCGCCGGCGGCGGCTTCAGCAGGCTTTGGCGGAAGGGCGCGGCGTCGCGCGCCATCGCCGAACTCGGCTGCAGGCAGAGCAAAACGGCGCCGAAGCGCCAAAGGCGTGCAAAATTGCGCGCAATCATCGAACTTGTCTTCCGTTTCGAACCGTCGCCCCCAGGCGCGCTTTCAATAGGCGATATTTAGCGCGCGAACTATGATGCAATAAAGGCTTCGGCTAAGCTTGGGACGTCCCTGTTTCGACCGGTTCCGCGGCCTTGTTACACAAATTGATTATTCGATAAGACGTTGCGCAGATCACAAGAATTTTTTCATGGCGGAAGGGCCCGCCCGACGGCGGACCCTTCAAGCTTCCATCAATCGCCGCGCGTATTCGCCTGACGGCGCAAAAAGGCCGGAATCTCCAGCTGATCCTCCTCGACGCTGCGCGTCGGGGCCGCGCGGCGACCGTGCTGGTCGAGCCCCCCCTGCTGCGGCGCCGGGCGCTTGGCGTATTCCGCATAGGTCTGCGCCGGCGGCTGATAGGAACGCGGCTGCGGCGCGGAAGAGCCCTGGCCTTCACCCTGCAGCGCGCCTTCCTGCCGGCTCGCGCCGAAGGAGGCGAGGCGCTCGAAGATCGATTTCCGGCGCGCTTCCGCGGCCGAGATGTCCCCGCGCGCCTGGCGCAACTGCTCTTGCACCGGACGCGGAAAATCCTCGATCTGCGGCATGCGCACGGCGCGCGACGGTTGCTCGGGCGCCGGCGGGACGTAGGGGGAGTGGCTTTCCTGCTGCTGCCGACGCTGCGGCGCCGGCGCTCTCTGCGGCTCGGCGTAGGCGACCTGACGCGGCGCGGCGACCGGCTCGATGTAGACGCCGTGTTGCGCCGGCTCATAGGCCTGCTGTTGCGGCGCGCGAACCTCGGATCGCGGCGCCTCCTCGTAATCCTCCTCCGCATGATAGGCCGGCGTCTCCGCCGCACGCGCAGCGTAGACGGGCTCGAGCGGCGCGGACTCTTCGCGTTGCGGCTCGACCGGGTCCGGCTGCGCCGCGCGGGTCTCCGCGAGGCCATAGGGCGTTTGCGCCGTGCGCGCTTCCTGCGTCCGCGCGTTTTGAGCCTTCAGTTGCGCGCGCATCCGCTCGCCGGCCTGCTCATGAAGGCTCGTTTCGGACAAAGGGTCCTGCACCGTGATCGACGCGGGATCGATGCCCGTCGCGACGACGGAGACCCGGATGACGCCTTCAAGCGAAGGATCGAACGTCGCGCCGAGGATGATGTTGGCCTCGTCGTCGACTTCCTGGCGAATGCGGCTTGCCGCCTCGTCGACCTCGTAGAGCGTGAGATCGTTGGCGCCGGTGATCGAGATCAGCAGGCCGCGCGCGCCCTTCATCGAGACTTCGTCAAGCAGCGGATTGGCGATCGCCGCCTCCGCGGCGAGGATCGCGCGACGCTCGCCGGAGGCTTCGCCCGTGCCCATCATCGCCTTGCCCATGCCGCGCATCACCGAGCGCACGTCGGCGAAGTCGAGGTTGATGAGGCCTTCCTTGACCATAAGGTCGGTGACCGAGGCGACGCCGGAATAGAGCACCTGATCGGCCATCGCGAAGGCGTCGGCGAAGGTCGTCTTCTCGGTCGCGATGCGGAACAGATTCTGGTTCGGGATCACGATCAGCGTGTCGACGCATTTGGAGAGTTCGGTGATGCCGTTGTCGGCGACGCGCAAGCGGCGCTGACCCTCGAAATGGAACGGCTTGGTCACGACGCCGACCGTGAGGATGCCCATCTCGCGGGCGATCGTCGCGATCACCGGCGCAGCGCCTGTGCCGGTGCCGCCGCCCATGCCGGCGGTCACGAAGCACATATGCGCGCCGACGAGATGCTCGCGGATTTCATCGCGCGCTTCTTCCGCGGCGGCGCGGCCGACTTCCGGTTGCGCGCCGGCGCCGAGGCCTTCGGTGACCTGCAGGCCCATTTGAATGATTCGTTCGGCGCGCGAAGACGCCAGCGCCTGCGCATCCGTATTGGCCACCAGGAAGTCCACTCCGGACAGTCCGGAGGTGATCATGTTGTTGACGGCGTTGCAACCGCCGCCGCCGATGCCGCAAACCACGATGCGCGGCTTCAATTCCCTCAACTCGGGGGCTTTGAGAGTGATGGTCATAACTTAAGCCTTTCGATCCTCGTGATCCGTCGCGTTCAACCCTTGCGCCGCCGGCTCCGCGCCGGCGACGTCCTAGAAACTTTCGACCAGCCATCGCCCCATGCGCGACATGTAGCCGTCGGACCCCGTCGCCCTGCGCCGCTCGCGATTGGGTTCGAAATATTCGCGCCCCGCGACCTGCGGATAGACGAAGAGGCCGAGCGCCGCCGCGAAGGCCGGTCCGCAGGCCGCCTCGGGCAGGCCCACGACGCCGAGCGGACGCCCGACTCGCACCTGGCCGCCGAGAATGCGACGCGCCGCCTCGGCCGCGCCGGTGAGCTGACAGGCGCCGCCGGTCAGAACGACGCGGCGTCCGGCGCCGGCGCCGTAGCCCGCCTTGGCGAGCCGATCGCGCAGGAACTCCATGGTCTCTTCGACGCGCGGTCGGATGACGCGCACGAGATGCGAGCGCGGCGCCTGGGTCTGATGTTCGCCGAGTTCGCCGACATGCGCGTAGGAGACGCTTTCGCGGTCGTCGCACGGCGAAGCGATCGCCGCGCCATGAAAAGTCTTGAGCCTTTCGGCGTCGGCGAGCCGCGCGTTGAGCACGCGGGCGATATCCATCGTCACGTGATTGCCGCCCACCGACACCGCGTCGAGATGCGCGAGCGCGCCGCCGGCGAAAATCGCAAGAGACGTCGTGCCGGCGCCCATGTCGACGACGGCGACGCCCATCTCCGCCTCGTCCGGCTCCAGCACGCACAGGCCGGCGGCGTAGGGCGCAGCGACCGCGGCTTCGATCGAAAGATGGCCGCGCTCCGCCGCCAGCGTCAGATTGCGCGCCGCGGCCTGATCGCAGCTCGCGACATGCAGATCGACGCCGAGTTCGTCGCCGATCATGTTCCTTGGCTCGCGCAGCCCGGACACGCCGTCGAGCGAATAGTTCGTCGGCAGCGAATGCAGCACGACGCGGCCGCGCACCAGCGGATAATTGGCGGAGGCCTCCAGCACGCGGTGCACGTCGTAATCGGCGACCTCGCGTCCGCCGATCGTCACCTTGGCGGCGAAATGCTGCGAGGCGAGACGCCCGCCTGCAGCGGTGACGACGACGCGGTCGATGCGCACGCCGGCCATGCGTTCGGCGGCGTCGACGGTCTGGCGGATCGCGCTTTCGGCCTCGTCCATATCGACGATGAGCCCGTTCTTGACCCCGCGCGAGCGCTGATGGCCGACGCCCAAAATCTGCGTCTTGTGGGTGCGCCAATCGTCCGGGGCGCGGTCGCGCTGCGGCGTCAGCCGAGCGATGATGCAGGCGATCTTCGACGTGCCGACGTCGAGCGCCGCCACGGTCGCGGCGCGCCGCGGCTGGAGTTGCTTCATACGCATGGGAACCGAATGCCTCATGTCTGACCGCCACTCTTTACTGACTTGCGCGCCGATGCGGCCGCCGAACTCGCCGCGCCTTCCTCGGTCAGTCGCACGGCGACGCGATCGGGCAGGCGCAGATTGTATCGAGATGATGTCCTTGTCGAGAATGCGCGCCTCGCGCTGCAGCCGCGTCAATGCGCCGATCGCGGACCCTGGATCGCGTTCCGGCAGTTTGATCTCGACGCCGTTGACGAGGGTCAGGGACCAACGCCGACCGGCGACGAGGACGCCCGCCTTCACGCGAGCCGCGAGATCGCCGAGGTCGGCGAGCAGCGCGACATATTCCGGCAGACGCTTGTCGGCGCCTTCGCCGACGACGAAGGGAAGTCCGAGGAAGCGCCGGTCGTTGAGCTGATCGATGACCGTGCCGTCGGCGGCGATGACGGAAATTGCGCCGTCGCGCTGCCAGAGAGCCGCCGCTTCGCGCTCGACGATGTTGATGACGAGTCGGTCGGGATAAAGCTTGAGAACGCGCGCGTCCTGCACCAGGGCGAGCGCTCCGAGCTTATGGCGGATCTCGGCGGCGTCGAGAAAGATCAGCGACGCGCGCGGGTCGATGCCGGCGGCGGCGAGGATTTCAGGTTCGCGCAGTCGCGCCTGGCCCGAGATGGTGACGGCCTTGATCGGGAAGCCGAGCGCGCGGGCGACGATGTCGCGCGGGGCGCCGCTCTCTTCCACGAGCTGAGCGTAGCCGCCGCTCTGCACGAAACCGGTCCAGCCGCAGGCGCCGACCATCGTCGCCAGCACGAGGGCTTCAAGCCCGGGCGTCGCGGCGATCGCGGACATGCGGTCGAGAGCGGTCGTTTTGCCGCTCGGCGCCGAGGATTTGCGCTTGGGAGGAACGGTTTTGGCGGCGGCGCGCGGTTCAGGCCCGCTCGCTGCAAAGATCGAGGGCGTCGCGGCGTCGCCCGCGAAGGCCGCAGCCGCGCGCAGGCGCGTCGGCGCCAGCAGCGCGCCAAGCTGCTCTTTCAGCGATCGCAGGAAGCGTCTTCCACCATCCATCGCACCAACTCGCCAAACGAAAACCCTGCATGGGCGGCCATTTCTGGCACTAGCGAGGTCTCCGTCATGCCGGGTTGGGTGTTCACCTCCAGAACGACGAGCTCGCCGGACCCATCCGGACGGTCGTCGTAGCGAAAGTCTGCGCGGCTGACGCCGCGGCACCCGAGCGCTCGGTGGGCCTCAAGCGCCAACTGTTGGACTTTTAGGTAAATATTCAGTTTAAGATTAGCAGGAAGTATGTGTTTCGATCCGCCTTTGGCGTATTTTGCCTCATAATCGTACCAGCCGCCGTCGGCGGCGACGATTTCGATGACGTCGAGCGCATGATCGCCCATCACTGCGCAAGTGAGCTCCCGCCCGGCGATGAACTCCTCCGCCAGCATCAGTTCGCCGTGCGTCCAGTCGACGCGCATCAGCTCCTGAGGCGGATTCTCCTGGTCGGCGCGGATGATGAAGACGCCGAAGGACGAGCCTTCCGCAATCGGTTTCAGCACATAGGGCGGCGGCAAGACGTGTCGTTTCGCCGCTTCCAATCGATGCACGACACGGCCCTTGGGCGTCGGCACGCCCGCCGCCGCCATGATGGATTTGGCGACCTCCTTGTTCATCGCCGCGGCCGAGGCGAGCACGCCGGAATGCGTGTAAGGAATGCGCAGGAGTTCGAGCACGCCCTGGATGATTCCGTCTTCGCCGAAGCGTCCGTGCAGCGCGTTGAAGGCGGCGTCGGGTTTAAGTTCCGCCAATCTTTGTCCCGCGTCGCGATCGACGTCGAGGCGCGTGACGCGAAACCCCTCGCTTTCGAGCGCCTTGGCGCAGGCCTCGCCGGAGCGCAGCGAGATTTCCCTCTCGGCGGACAGACCGCCCATCAGCACAGCGACATGTTGCATCACGAGAAATCGCCTTTCCGCGCTCAGATTTTTCGCGAAGCAGCGCGCGTCGCGTCGACGCCTAAACAGCCACGACCTTGGTTACTAATTGTTAAATACACTGCCGGCCAAAGCTTTTACTTCGCCGGAGCGGTCCTTGCGGCGTCGCGGACCTTAGCGGCCTCCCGCGCTCGCCGCAGTTTGCCCGAACAAAATCCTGCGCTCTTCGTCGGTGAAGCCGGCGCGCTCGCGCTGCAGATGTTTGCCCGCCTCATAGGCGCGAACGACTGCGGGACGTTCCGCTATGGCGTCGAACCAGCGCTTGAGATTGGGGAAATCCTCGAGCTTTTGCCCTTGCGCCTCATAAGGGACGATCCACGGGTAGCAGGCCATGTCGGCGATGGAGTATTTATCGCCCGCAAGAAAAGCCGACTGCGCCAAGCGCCGCTCCATCACGCCGTAGAGACGATTGGTCTCATTGACGTAGCGGTCGATCGCATAAGGGATTTTCTGTGGCGCATAGCGCCCGAAATGATGATTTTGGCCGGCCATCGGGCCAAGTCCGCCGACCTGCCAGAACAGCCATTCGATCACGCGCAGGCGCTCGCGCGGCTCGACGCCGAGGAATTTTCCGGTCTTCTCGGCAAGATATACGAGGATCGCGCCGGATTCGAAGAGCGACAGCGGTTCTCCGCCGTCCTTCGGCGCGTCGTCGACGATCGCCGGCATTTTATTGTTGGGCGAGATGGCCAGGAACTCGGCGCGGAACTGATCGCCCTTGCCGATGTCGATCGGCGCGATCGTATAGCCTTCCCCCGCTTCCTCGAGGAAAATCGTGATCTTATGGCCATTGGGCGTCGGCCAGTAGTAAAGCGTGATCATCGGACTGCTCCTTTGCGGCTACGCGTCGCCCGACTGCGCCGCCCGCACGTCGTCGCACCCGCATCATCTATGTAGCGCGCGACAGGCGACTTGAAAAATCCGTCAACCTTTTCAGCGCATTCACTTTTACGAAAGATTAGGGCCGCTGAGCGACGCTTTTTAGACGAACGCGGAGCCAGCCGGGACTGACGTCATGACACAAATTTTCGTAGATTGGCCGGAACACGCCGCGCAAAGCTTCGGACGTCGACCGCTGAAGCTGCGGCACAGTCTCGCGGCGCATCGGCTGTTCTCCAACGACGCGCTCATCCGGCTGATCGAGGCGACGCCGCGCCGCAATTATCACGTCAACACCATGCCCCGCGGCGAAAGCGATCCGCGACGCTGGCGCGAGGGCGACATGTCGGGGCTTTCAGGCGTCGAAGTGCTCGAGGCGGTCGCAAAGGGCGAACTCTGGGTGCATCTGCAGCGCGTGCAGGAGCTCGATTTCGGTTACGGAGAATTGCTCGACGCGGCCTTCGACGAACTGGCGCAGCGCGTTCCCGGCTTCGAGACGTTTCGCCGCTCCATGAGCGTGCTGATCTCTTCTCCTTGCATGAGCGTCGCCTATCACGCCGACGTGCCGGGTCAGAGCCTTTGGCAGGCGCGCGGCAGGAAGCGGGTCTGGATCTATCCCGCGCGCGCGCCGTTTCTGCCGCAGCGCGCGATCGAGAACATTGTCCTGAAGCGCAGCCTCGACACCGACCTCGACTATTGCGAGGCCTTTGACGCGGAAGCGGAGAGTTTCGTTCTCGAGCCGGGCGACATGGCGAGCTGGCCGCGCAACTGTCCGCATCGCGTCGAGAACGAGGACTGCCTCAACGTCTCCTTCACGACGGAGCATTGGACGCGCGAGCTGAGCGCCGCCTATGCCGTCGATTACGCCAACGGCCTGTTGCGGCCCTGGCTGCAAGATCGCGACCTCGCGCGCGCGACGTCGGGTCCGGCGTTCTACGGCAAGCTCGCGCTCGCCGGCGCTCATAAGCTGCTGCGCCGACTTCACGACAAGCCATTGCCGCTCAGCGTCGACTTCCGCGTCGCGCCCGGCGCCGCGCGCGGTTTCCAGAGCGTCGCGCCGCAACCGTTGGCGAAGTGATGCCCGCGCCCTCGAAGATCGTCGTTAAGACACTGACCACGCTGGACGCGGTGGACGAACTCGCCGAGGATTGGCGCGCGCTCGAAGCGCTGACGCCGGAGGCGACCGGCTTTCAGTCATATCTCTGGTGCCGCAACTGGATCGCCGCGTCCGAGCTTTCCGGAATTGCGCTCGAGTTTCGCGTCGTCGCGCTGCGCATCGAGGGGCGGCTCGCGATGCTGTGGCCGCTGCAGGTCGAGCGCAAATTCGGCGTGCGCCTGCTGCGCTGGCTTGGCGAGCCCATGACGCAATATGGCGACGCGCTGGCCTCGCCTTCGCAGAGCCGCGCCGACTGGCGGCGGCGCGTCGAGATGGAAATCAAAGGCTGGCGGTCGGTTGATCTCGTCGCTTTGGGCCGGCTGCGCGAAGACGGCGTTCTCGCGGGTTGCGGCCTGCGCATTTGCGCTCACGGCGAACGACCGTGGCGCCTTTCGTCGATCTTAAGGCGTCTGCGCCGCGCAAGCGTCTCAGCAAGAGCGCCGAACGGCGCGAGCGCAAACTCGCAACCTACGGCGAAAGACGGCTGGAGACGGCTTCGACGCGCCGGCGGCGCCACGAGCTGGCGCAAAAGGCGCTCGCCCTCAAGAGCGCGTGGCTGCGCGAGAAGGGAATTGTCAGCGCCGGCCTGTCGCATCCTTGCACGGCGTTGTTCCTGGAACTGCTGTCGCGCGCGCAGATCCTGCAGGCGCACGCTTTCACGGCGGGACCTCACGTCGCCGCGATCGACATAGGAATCGCGCATGGCGGCGCCTATCGCTCGCTGCTGGGAAGTTACGACGTCCGCTTCAGCGAAGGCGCGCCCGGCCATGCGCTCACGACGCGGCTCATCGACCATTGCGCGGCGGAAGGCTTCGCGACTTATGATTTTCTCGCGCCTGCCGATCCCTACAAGCTGGCCTTCGCCGGAAATTGCGTCGCGACGGGCGCGCATTACGCGCCGCAAAATCCAGCGGGCGCGCTGGTGGCGGCCCTGCTCATTTGGCTGCGGCCCGCGGCAAAGCGCGCGGCGGCCGCTTCGTCGAGCTTTACTCTCGTGCGCGCGTGTAGGAAGCTCTGGCTGAACGCCCGCTGGGAGCAGCCGCATGATCCTTCGCTACTCCAAGATTTTTTTGACCGCTTGCGTCGGCGCCCTCACGCTGATCGCCGGGCTTGACAATATTCTCGACTACGGCGCCAATTTCGCCGCGGTCCAACATATCCTGTCCATGGATGCGATCGGCCCAAACTCGCCCTTCGCTTGGCGCGCGATCACGAGCGCGCCGCTGCACCATCTCGCTTATGTCGGCATCATCGCGGCGGAACTCGGCTCCAGCGCTTTATGTTTCGCAGGCGCCGGCAAGCTGTTCAGGGCGCGGCGATGCAGCCTGCAAAGCTTCACGCGCGCCAAGGACATTGCGATCGCGGGCCTCGTCGTGGCGTTGGGGTTGTATTTTTTCGGCTTTCTCGTCGTTGGCGGCGAATGGTTCCAGATGTGGCGATCGCAAGTGTGGAACATGCAGCAGGCGGCGTTCCGCTTCATCGGCTCGGTCGGCGTGATTTTGCTCTTCGTCGCTCAGCCCGACGCGGACTGCAAAGATAGCGGAAAAACTGTCGCCGAGTTGTAACATAGTCGTCATAGGGCTTACGGGGTTCTACTTTTGAGCGAAATCCATCGACGCCGATGGGCGAGCGCTCCAGGCATGGCGGCCCGGTGACAGACGAAATAGACGGCGAGCTGCGCGACTTGCGCGAGCTTTCGATAAGGCTCCGCGACGCGGTGGCGACCGAAGCAGCGGCGCTCATCGCCGGTTGGGGCGGGGCTGAGGCGCTTGGCCTTTTCGCCCCGCAGGCGCAAAATCTCGCCGATTACCTCGCTTTGCGCCGACATGATCTCAGCGGCTTGCAAATGCGGCTCTCGGCCTGCGGCCTATCGTCGCTTGGGCGCAGCGAAGCCAAGGTCGGCGCCGCGCTCGACGCGCTGATCGCGACGCTGCGTCGCGTGACCGGCGAGAGCTGCGCCGCCTATCCCACGCGCGAGGCGATGCGCGCCGGCGACGACGCGCTGCGGGCCGCCTGCGACAGCATATTCGGCGCAAAAAAGGACGGGGGTCACACCCGCATCATGGTGACTCTGCCGAGCGAAGCGGCCGTGGACCCGCAGCTCGTCAAGCGCCTGATCGAAGCGGGCATGGACTGCGCGAGGGTCAATTGCGCGCATGACGACGCGCAAGCCTGGGCGGCGATGATCGCCAATGTGCGCGCCGCGCAGCGCGAAACCGGTCATATCTGCCGCGTGTTGATGGACGTCGCGGGCCCGAAATGTCGCATCGAAAGCGTGCGCGCGCCGATCAAATACCGCGCCCATGTCGGCGATCGCCTGATGCTGCTCGCCGATCCCGACGCTTCGCCCTTCGTCAAAATCGCGATCAAGCCGAGCTTTCCTGAAGTCGTCGATCAGCTCGAGGTCGGCGCGGCGATCTGGATCAATGACGGCAAGATCGGCGCGCGCGTCGTCGCGAGGGCGCCCGGCGAGGCCGAGATCGAGATCGTCGCCGCCAAGGCCAAGGGCGCACGGCTAAAGCCTGAGAGAGGACTGAATTTCCCTTCGACCGAGCTGAAGCTTCCGCCACTAACGACAAAGGACCTCGCCGATCTCGACTTCGTCGCGCATCACGCCGATCTCGTCGGCTTCTCCTTCGTGCAGACGGTCGAGGACGTTGCGCTGATGCAGGAACAGTTGGCTGAGCGCCGACGCGCGCGAGCGCCGCAGCCGCTCATCTTGAAGATCGAGACGCCGCTCGCCGTGCGCAATTTGCCGCGGCTCATCGTGCAGTCGGCGAAGCGCCATCCGACCGCGGTGATGATCGCACGCGGCGACCTTGCGGTCGAACTCGGCTTTGCGCGACTGTCGGAGATTCAGGAAGAGCTGCTGTGGCTCTGCGAGGCCGCCCATGCGCCGGTGGTGTGGGCGACGCAGGTGCTCGATCAGTTCGTCAGCGAGGGCGTTCCGAGCCGCGCGGAGACGACGGACGCCGCGATGGCGCAGCGCGCCGAATGCGTGATGCTCAACAAGGGGCCGCATCTCGTCGAAGGCGTCGCGCTGCTGCGCGACATTTTGGGGCGCATGGAGCGGCACTACGCCAAGAAATTCGCCCGCTTCGCGCCGCTCAAGGTGTGGGGGTGAGGGCGGCTTTCACGCGTCGTCGAGCCGTTCGCGTAGCGCCGTGTCAAGAGACTTAGAAGGCATAGACTGCATCGGCCGTCGCCGTGGGACGAACGTAGGGCTTCAACCCCTCCCGACTCACGACATCGACGGGCGCCTCGAAAAGCTTCTCGATATATCTTTTCAATCCGGCATATTCCCACACGCCGATTTCCGCGTCCGGCCCGATCTCGATCATGATGTCGATGTCGCTGTCGGGGCGCTCGTCGCCGCGCGCGCGCGAACCGAACAGCGCCGCATGAACGACGCCGCGGGCGCGCACGTCCGCTTCATTCTCCTTCAGCTTGGCGAGAATGTCCTGTCTGTCCATAAATTATACCCTACCACGAAAATGCATGCCTCGGAGCCGGTTGAAGCGGTTCCCGATTTGGGGCGAAGCGCGCCGAATGCGTGGATTGCTCAATCGGCTTGCTCCTGGGCGCTCACGCATGGTAATCTAGTCAGTATGACTAGAACCAAAAAAACCCTCCCGCCTGGAGCGCCAAAGGCCGGCCGACGCGCTCGCGACCTACCGCCGGGTTACTGGCTGCTTCAGGACGCCAAGGCGAAATTCAGCGAGCTGGTGCGCCGCGTGCGCAGCGAGGGACCGCAGCATGTCACCGTTCATGGCCGCGACGAAGTTGTCGTCGTCGCCGCCGAAGAATTCCGCCGCCTCAAGGGCGAGCGCAGCGGCGAAACGCTCATCGCGGCGATGCAGGCTTGCCCTTACCGCGATGTCGACATCGAACCGCCGCGCGCGGCAATGCCGGTGCGGGGCGTAGATCTGTGACCGGGTGGCTGCTCGACACGAATATCCTCTCCGAGCTTCGCCGCCCGAGGCCGGAGCCGAAAGTGCTGGCCTTCATCTCCGCTCATCCGCTTGACCGCCATTACGTCAGCGCCGTGACCTTTGCCGAAATGCGCTTTGGCGTCGAACTCGTCGCCGACGCCAACAAGCGCGCGGAACTCAACGAATGGCTGGCGCATACAGTGCGCCCCACGTTCGAGGAGCGTGTGTTGCAAGTCACCGAAGACGTGATGTTCAAATGGCGGCTGCTGGTCGAGGAGAGCCGCAAGGCCGGGCACACGTTCTCGCAACCCGACCTCATCATCGCGGCAACCGCCCTCCATCACGGGCTGACGGTCGTGACGCGCGACACGAGCGACTATGAAAGGGCGCGCGTTCCGGTGTTTAATCCGTGGCGATGACGCCACGCGCCGCCTCGATACACCCGCTCGATGCAGAAGTCGACGACCTCCAGCAGCGCGCTCTTCCACGGCGACGCCGGGAAAATCTCCATCGCGTCGCGCGCGATGGCGCCGTAATGGGCGGCGCGCTCGATCGTGTCGTCGAGCGCCTTGTGCTTCTTGATCAGGCCGCAGGCCGTCTCGACGTCGCCGTCCATGACCTCGCCCTTCTCCAGCGTGCGGCGCCAGAACTCCCGCTCCTTGTCCGTCCCGCGACGGAAGGCGAGCACCACGGGCAGCGTGATCTTGCCTTCGCGAAAGTCGTCGCCGACATTCTTGCCGAGTTCGGCCGAAGAGCCGCCGTAGTCGAGCGCGTCGTCGATGAGCTGGAAGGCGATGCCGAGATTCATGCCGTAACTGCGCGCCGCGGCCTCGTCGGTCTTGGAGCGGCCCGCGAGCATCACTCCGACCTTGGCGGCGGCGGCGAAGAGCTCCGCGGTCTTGCGGCGGATGACGCCCATATAGGCGTCTTCCGTCGTTTGCGTGTCCTTGGCGGCGTTCAGCTGCATGATCTCGCCTTCGGCGATGATCGCGGCTGCGCTGGAGACCACGGTGAGGCACGGCAGCACGCCCGGCTCGACCATCATCTTGAAGGCGTGGCCGAGCAGGAAGTCGCCGACCAGCACGCAGGTCTCGTTGCCCCACAGCATGCGCGCCGCGATCTTGCCGCGGCGCATGTCGCTCTCGTCCACGACGTCGTCGTGCAGCAGCGTCGCCGTATGCATGAATTCGATGCCGGCGGCGAATTTCAGATGGCCGTCGCCGTGATAGCCGCACATGCCGGCGGTCGCGAGCACGAGCATCGGCCGCAACCGTTTGCCGCCCGCCGAGATCAGATGATTGGCGACTTCGGGAATCGTCGTGACGTCGGAGCCCATGCGCTGAATGATGAGCTGATTGGTCCGCTCGAGATCAGGCCGGATGAGCTCCAACAGATTATCGAGACCCGCGGCCTTCTTTTCCTTTTCTTCGAGCGGAACGACGATGCCCACGGAGCCTCCTGCCCTTTAAAACTGCCTTATTCGATTTCCGGGAATTTACGGCTTTGTAGAGCTAGCGGCAAGTCGCGGCCTTTTCTAATGGTTAGGCCGCAGCTTCGCGGCTCAGCGCAACCTCGCCAGCAGCGCCTTCGAGGCGAAGCCGTCCGCCGGCTTCACGCCCGCTTCGCGCTGAAAGGCGTGGACCGCGTTGCGGCTGGCGCGCCCGAGTTTGCCGTCCATCGCGCCGCGATAGAATCCCTTCGCGGCGAGCGCTTGCTGCATGGCCTTGACCTCGGTCGTCGAGAGCGGCGCTATTCGCGGCCAGGGAGCCGCGAGGCCGCCGCCGCCGGCGATGCGGCCGGCGAGCAGCGCGACGGCCAGCGCATAGGCGTCCGAGGTGTTGTATTGCCGGATCACTTCGAAATTGTCGGTGATGAAGAACAGCGGGCCGTCGGCGCCCGCCGGCAGATAGACGCTTGCGGCCCCTTGTTGCGGCAATGCGTCGCCGCCCGCGGCGACGAAACCCTGCGCGCGGAACTGCGCGAAGTCGGAATCGAGTTCGGGATAGTCCCAGCCTTGCGGCGCGCGCGCCTCGACGCCCCAGGGGAGGGCGGGATTCCAGCCCGACTCTTTCAGGAAATTGCCGATGGAGAGAAGCGAGTCGCTGCGCGAGGACCAGATGTCGGGCGCCGATCCCGGCGTCGCGGCGACCGCATATTTCAGATAGGCCGAAGGCATGAACTGCGGCATTCCCATCGCGCCGGCCCAGGAGCCGCGCAGGCGGCGCCGCGGCGCGCCCTGTTGCAGCATGACCAGCGCGGCGACGAATTCCGATTGTAGCTTTTCGGCCATGTGGCCTTTGTAGGCCAGCGTCGCGAGGACGCGCAGCACGTCGGTCCCGCCGGTCGCCGAGCCATAATTGCTCTCGATCCCAAGAATCGCGAGGGCGATCTCGCCCGGAACGCCGCTGCGCCGTTCGACCTCGCTCAAGACCGCCGCAAGCCCGGCGTAAAGCGCCCGGCCGGCGGCGACGCGTTTCTCCGTCACGACGCCGGCGACATAGGCCGGGATGGAGACCGTGAACTCGGATTGCGCGCTCGGGCGCGCGAGCACCCCGGGTTCGGGCGCAAGATCCGCGGTCGCCGCCTCGAAGGTTTCGCGAGACACGCCGGCCTGTTCCGCGGCTGGCCAAAGCCCCTGGACGAAGCTTTTGAAATCAGGGTCTTGCGCCTGTGCGCGGCCGCCGGCGGCGCCGAACGCGAGGGCGGCCAGCAGCAGCCGGCGGCGGTCGACGCGCGCGCTTTCGAGACGAAGGCCTATATCTTGCATGAGAACCTTTCCGCCTACCCTTGCGCAAACTTGGAAAGATTACACTCTCCGCCGGTTTGGAGCCTATTCGTTTGACAGGGGAGGCGCTGCCGCCTTCTATTGGTTTGCGGAAGATTTGACAAACAGGAGCGCGGGCGACCGCGATGTAACGGTATGACGACGCAGACGCCCTCGACCATCTCCGCGCGCACGCCAGTCTGGAGGCGCGACTTGCAAAGGGAAGGCGTCGCCCCGACCGAGCAGGACCTCAAGAACAAGCTGCGTGCGGCCGGATTGCGGCCCACGGTGCAGCGCATGTCGCTCAGCCGTCTGCTCTTTGGCAAGGGCGATCGCCACGTCAGCGCGGAGGCGCTGCATGCGGAAGCGCGCGAGGCCGGTCTCAGCATGTCGCTCTCGACCGTCTATAATTCGTTGAACACCTTCGCCTCGGCGGGCCTGCTGCGGGAAATCGCGGTGCAGGGTCCGCGCACCTATTTCCACACCCGCACCTCGCCGCATCACCACTTCATGGATGAAGCGAGCGGACGCATGTTCGACGTCGCCGACGGCGCGGTCGAATTCGCCCGGCTGCCGGCGCCCCCGAGGGGATGGAGATCGTCGGCTGCGACGTGATCATCAGACTGCGTCACAAGAAGCAGTGATCGCTATTCTTCTATAATTTCGATTCCAGTTCTTGCTTCGCCGTTTTCTTCCGCTTCAGCGCCGCCTGCGCCGCCGCGAGCCGCGCGATCGGCACGCGGAAAGGCGAGCAGGACACGTAAGTCGAGCCCGCCGTCTCGAAGAAGGCGATCGAGGCCGGATCGCCGCCGTGTTCGCCGCACATCGCCGAGTTCGATGTCGGGCCGCGCCGCTTTGGCGCGCTCGCAGCCGATCCGACCAATTCGCCGACGCCTTCCTGATCGATGGTCACGAAAGGATCGTCGGGCAGTATGCCCTTGCCGACATAGGCGTCGAGGAAGGAGCCGGCGTCGTCGCGCGAAATGCCAAGACTCGTCTGGGTCAAAGTCATTGGTGCCGAAGGAAAGAAACTCGGCGGTCGCGGCGATGTCGCCGGCGCGCAGCGCCGCGCGGGGCAGTTCGATCATCGCGCCGAGGCGGTAACGCGGCTTCAGCCCGGTCTCCGCCTCGATCGCGTCGGCGACCTTGCGGACGCCGTCTCTCACGAGATCGAGTTCGGCGCGCGAGAACACCAGGGGCGCGAAAATTTCGACATGCGCGGGCTCTCCCGTCGACATCCCGGCGGCGATCGCCGCTTCGAAAATGGCGCGCGCCTGCATTTCGACGATCTCGGGAAAGGCGATAGCGAGCCGAACGCCGCGAAAACCGAGCATCGGATTGAATTCCGACAGTTCCTGAGCGCGCTTGCGCAGCTTGTCGGGTTCCGCGCCCATCGCCTTGGCGACGCTCTCGATCTCCTCCTCGCTGTGCGGCAGGAATTCGTGCAGCGGCGGATCGAGCAGGAGCGATACGTTATGTCACTCTACTGGTTG
>CAWFZD010000118.1:0-57627 GCA_963820145.1 uncultured Alphaproteobacteria bacterium | reverse complement strand
GCGGTTTGAGCGGATCTGTCGGTATCGGCTGCCTGGAGACGGACTTATTGGTGAACGTGGGGCCTGAGCGGCCGGCATGACTATACGAGCCAGCTTGCCAACGGAAGAGTGTAAGGCGAATATGGAGATCAACACATCCTTCAACCTCGGCGCGGTGGTCTCGGTGCGCGGCAGCGTCGTCGACATACGGTTCGACTCACATTTGCCGCCCATCTACTCGCTGCTGCACGCGAAAGAAGGGAAAGTTGCCATCGAGGTTTTGGCACAACTCGATGCGCACAGCGTGCGTGGAATCGCACTGACTCCCACCGAAGGGCTCGCCCGCGGCAACCCTGTGGAAGACACGGGCGGGGAGTTGAAGGCGCCGGTCGGCAAAGGAATTCTCTCGCGAATGTTCGACGTTTTCGGAAACGCCATCGACCGCCTGCCGGCGCCGGCCGGTGTTCAATGGCGCAACGTCCATCGATCTCCGCCGCCGCTAACCCAGCGTTCCATTTGCAGTGCCGAAGGCCGGGGTCGACATAAAGCATGTCGAGGATTTCGCCGTCTTTCAGCGCCGCGAAGCCGGCGATCTCGCCGTCGACCAGAGCGACCAGCGCAAGGCTCGCGTCTAAACTCTTGGCCAGCGACTTCTCGTTGTCGAAACGCGACGCCCAGGCTGCGCACTGGTCGTAATCGTAAATATCTTCCGACAGCGCCTCTATGCCGGCTCTCGCAACCGCGGCGAGCCGCGGCGCGTCCGCCCGCAGGAACGGACGCAAGCCCGGCTTCGATTTGTTTCCATGCATGAAACTAGAAATAGCCGAAAAGATGCAGCGCCGCCAGCGCGGCTATTGCCAAAACGAGCAGTTTGAAGGCGAGATAGCTCGCCCAATGCGCCGGAAACGGCAGGGATTTTTTCCAGTTCTCGAACATCGTCGTGGCCTTTTTCGACTTCGGGCGGCTCGCCCTTTCTTTGAGCGCAAGACTATGCCCGAGAGATTTAAGAACTGACCTCCCGGCCAGTCAAAAGGGACGGCGGCGGCGCGGTTTTTCGTCGCGGATACGCTTCCTTCATCGCCGGCGCCGATACTCCCGTTTTGAAATCGTGAACGGCGGCGGATTTCGCCAAGGTCGAAACGGGATTGAGAGCATGGCCCTCGTCGAAGTCGCAAACCCCGCCGCGCCTGCGAAATCCGGTCGCCTCAAGGCTTTGTCCGCCGCGCTCGGCGCCAATCGCGCGCTGCTGCAAGTCGGGGGCCTGGCGTTCATCGCGCCGAACGCGCTTTTTGCGGCGAGACTGGGGTTCGTTCCCGCGCTTGTGCTGATGGCGGGATGCGCGCTCGCCGCCGCGATTCTGTGGCGCGCCGAACCGCAGGGCGAAACCGGGCTGCTCGCGGCGCCGATCGATTTCCCTACGCTCGCGGTCTGCGGCGGCCTGGCGCTGGCGCTCTGTCTCCTGGGCGGCGAGACGCATCTTTTCTACGCCAACGCCGATTGGCTGGCGCGCGACGGCCTCTTGGCGGATCTTTCCCGCCATCGCTTTCCGCTCTTTTATGAGATGCAGGGGCGCGACTTTCTGCTCAGGGCGCCGCTCGCGATGTATCTCGCGCCGGCGGAGGTGGGCGCGTGGCTCGGATTGCATGCGGCGCATGTCGCCATGCTGGCGCAAAACGCCTCCCTTCTCGCGCTGATCCTGTATTTCGTCGCGCGGCTGGCGCCGACTCGCCGCTGGTTCGTCGTGCTGCTGATGGTCGGTTTCTCCGGTCTCGACATCATTCCCGCGCTGCTCTTTGAGGTCGCGCGTTTTGCGAGCGAGGGCGCCTGGGGCCATCTGGGGCACATCGAATGGTGGAATCCTTACACCCAATATTCCAGTCACGTCACGCAGCTGTTCTGGGCGCCCAATCATATGCTCCCCGGTTGGTGGTTCGCGACGCTGATGCTGCTGTATGTGCGTAAGGAGATCGAGTTTTCCGCGGCTCTCGCCGGCTTCGCGCCGCTGTTGTTCTGGTCACCGCTCGCAGTCCTCGGCGCAGCGCCCCTTCTCGCGCTGCTCTGCATCGAACAGCTCCCGCGCGTGGTTTTTGCGCCGAAAACTTTGATCGCCGCGGCTTCCGGTCTGTGTTTTCTGCCGATCGCCTATTTCCTGACGCGGGGCGCGGGCGACAATCCGCATCGCTTGCTGCTCGCCGTTGACGGCTATCCCTCGCTTTACGTCTTGTTCCTGCTGGTCGAAATCCCGCACGCCGTGCTGCTCGCGCTGCTGTGGCGGCGCGTCGCGCCATGCGACCGGCGGCTGCTCGCTGCGGCGATCGCAATCCTTGTCGCGCTGCCGGCCTATGAATTCGGCCACTCCAACGATCTTGGCATGCGCGGGTCGATCGCGCCGCTGTTCGTTTTGGCTTTCGTCTTTTCGAGCGTCGGCGCGCAGCTTATCGCGGAGCCCGGCCGCGCCCGGATCGCCTTCGCGGCGATCGCCGTCATCGCGGCCTTCACGCCGGGTCTCGAGATCGCGCGATCCTTCCTTCACGCCTATCCGATCAGCGACTGCAATTTCTTGACGACGTTCCGCAAGAGCGTGCCGAAATCCAATGGCGCCAATTATCTTGCCAACGTCGACGCTTTCCCGGATTGGCTGGTGAGCCGGGAAGGACCGCGGCTTGCGGTCGAAGACCGGGTGTGCTGGCCGGAGCATCCCGTGCTGGAGCCGGCGCGTCGTTAACCAAGTCTTAAATTTTGATTGCCGTGCCGCAATAGGCCGGCGCAGGCGACGAACACTCTTTCGACACAATCCGGTTTCACGGCGGCGCTCAAGTCGCAACTCATAGAATGCAGTGCAGCGCAATATGCTTGCCGCTTGAAAGCGCAGCTTTCTCATGCGTTAATTTGTCGCACGGAGAGGACGCAGAAGACTCCCGGAGCAATGGCCCAGCGCAATGTGAGGAAACGCACATGAACACGCTCACCACCATTCTGTCGATCTTCGCCGCGGCGGCCGCGGTTACGGCGGCGATTACGGCTCTCACGGCCTTCGTGAACGCCTGAGCTTAAAAGCGCCGACGCAGCGCGCCGGCTCAAGCAATTATTCGCAGTGCATATTCAGTCCGCTTTCAGGCGCCAATCGTCGCCGGCGACCGCATGTCCCATGCAGCCGCCGGCAATTTTTAGTGCGGCCGCCGACGCGGCCGCGCTTCATTCAAGGCGATCAGCCGACCGTGCCGCCCTTGGCTTCGCAAGCCTTCGCGGACTTCTCGATTAGGAAGCCCTTGCCCTTGCATTCGTTTTGACCCTTGCAAGCGTTGTCGGCGGTCTTGCAGGCGCTCGTGCCCTTGCAGGTGTTGATGCCGACGCAGTGAACTGCGGCCTTCTTGGCGACGGCGGGGGTCGCGACGACGCCGGCGAGGGCGAGAGCCACGGAAGCGACGGCAAGCGCCGAGCCGGAAACGATCTTCGTCTTCATCTTGATCTCCCAAGTCTTAAAGGCTCGCGATAGAGCCGGCTGAAGCCTCTGGACGCCTGCGTCCGAAGGATACGGAGGTGATTTCGCACCTTCCTCGGCAAGTGTTACAGCGGTTTTGCCTCGACGACCATCGCTCGCGGCGCAGAAGCCCTCGCGCGCGGCTGGACGAAACTTGTTTGCGTGCAGTAACAAAGCCCTCGTCGCTGCGAAGAATGGAGAGGATCATTGCGTGTCGGCGGAGCGGAAGAGGAGTGGGCGTCGCTGATGCGCGCCGCATTGGGCGGCGACGCCTCGGCCTATCGGAAGCTGCTGACCTCTTTAACGCCGGTGCTGCGCGGCGTGGTGCGCCGCAACTGCGCGAGAATCGGACTGGACGGGGGCGACGCCGAGGATGTGGTCCAGGAAGTTCTGTTAGCGATCCATCTCAAGCGACATACTTGGGATTGCGACCGCCCCATCGGCCCTTGGATCATGACGATCGCGCGCAACAAGCTGATTGACGCCAGACGGCGGCGCGGAGCCGCTGTGCATCAGCCGATCGACGAGGAATTCACGCAATCATGGAGCGAAGAGCGGAACGACGAACAAATGGACCGGTTTGATCTTGATCGGATGCTGGAAAAGCTTGGCCCGCGCCAGCGCGACCTCGTGCGCGCTCTCTCGCTCGAAGGCCGCTCGGTTCTGGAGACTGCGCGCCGTCTCGAAATGAAGCGAGGGCGCGGTCCGCGTCGCATTGCACCGGGCGATAAAGTCGCGGCTTCCCTCTATCGCGGGGAAGGCAAATGAAAACGAACGCTTTGACCGATCTGCTGGTCGCCGATCTGCAGACGCCGACGCCGAGGCTCTCGCGCCGGCTGACGAAGGCGCTGATCTTTGGCGCGCTTTTGACCGCCGCGCTGTTTTTCGCCACGATGGGCGTCAGGCCAGATTTCGCCGCGGCGATGGAAAAGCCGCGCGTGCTGCTCAAATTCGCCTTCGCCTTCAGCCTTCTCGCGGCGAGTTTCAGCCTCGCGCTCAATCTCGCAAAACCCGGCGTTCCGGTGAAGTCCTGGGTCTATGCGCTCTTCGCCGCGCCGGCGCTGCTCCTCGTTGGAATCGCGGCGGAGATCGAAAGCACGCCGGCCGCGAGTTGGCTCCCGGGGCTCATCGGCGTCAACGCCAAATATTGCCTCACGCTGATCCCGCTGTTCGCGATCGCCCGCTTGGCTTTATCCTGTGGGCGTTGCGCGACGGCGCGCCCACCAGACCAGGGATCACCGGCGCGGTCGCGGGGCTGCTCGCCGGCGCAGCGTCGGCGGCGATCTACGCCTCGCACTGCACCGACGACAGCCCGCTGTTCCTCGCCACTTGGTATCCGCTGGCCATTTCCTTCGTCGCGCTCGCCGGCTATTTTCTCGGCGCGCGCCTGTTGCGCGGTGACGGCGGCCGGGTTGCCGGTTCAGTGGATCAGCACTGGCATCCCGGTGTAATAGGTATTCGTCGCACAGCTCGTCGTGACATTGAAGAAGATGTCCTGATACAGCCAGCTCCCGGTGTTGAGCGAGCCGGCGTAAGGGGTGTCCTCCCAGGCGTGAGTGCTGGTCAGGCTCGCAGTTCCCTGCGGCGGGCAAGGCAACAGCTGCATGATGGACGGCGGCGTCGAGGTGGAATACATATTCACGCCATTGACGAAGAGATTGCGCGATTGCGTCGCATTCGTCGTGCTGTAAACGACCGGGCTTGTCGTTTTCGTATAGGTGGTGGTCGTCTGATTGCGTCCGCTGCCGGTCGTCACTGTGGTTCCAGAGAGCACGCAAGTATAGTTGGTCGTACTGCCGCTCTGCGACGTTTCCGGCGCATAGTTCGGGCCGCAGCCGTCCGAATAGACTGTCATGGTGAGATAGGCGTTGTCGTAGTTCGAGCCGAGAGTAATCGGCGTGTTGACGGGTCCAGCCACCATGCTCCCGCCGCTCAGGAACGTAGCCGTCGTCGTGCCGTCACCGCGACCGCTCTCATAACTCAAGTCTACCGGCTGATAGACATAAGAAGCGAGCAGCGTGTCGCTGGAGGCGCCGGCCGTGTGGACATAGAGATTGACCTGCTTCCAGGTACCGACCATAAGCGCCCGTCAGCGTGAACGTGACGCTCGACGCCGTTTGCGCGGGCGCTTTCGCCGTGGCCGAGGCCCCGACGGGGATGGACGTCACCTGCGCCAACTGCATGAAGGCGGTCGGGACCTTTCCTGTCGCGACGCCTGTCACGGAGTTGTCCGCGTTCTTCTTCCAAGTGACGGACAGATTTGTGATCCCCGACGTCGCCGCATTCGCGTTCAAGACGAGGCTCGCTTGCGACGTGTTGGATGTGGCGACCAGAGTGGCGGCGTCGAGAGACTGCTGGAGCGCCATACGGCTGCGGCTTGCGCGGCTGTAGTCGATGGCGGTTCCCAACAGCAATACGACAGGCAGGACCGCAAGACCGAAAATCATCGCGACAGCGCCGGATTTGTCCTTCAGCGCTGAAGCGAAGACTGCAGCAGCTTTGTCCCGATAGTAAGGAAAACGCGACTTACGCATCATGCACTCCTTTTTGGAATTGGCCCTCCGGCAACGAAGCAGCGACCCTAAGGCGTGTCGGATTTACAGGACGCGATTTAAACCGGTCGCTTTTTAAGCAGCCTGCGATTTGAGAGGTTTTTTTGAGGGCGATGCGGCGCTGTTTTGCGTTATGGTTACAATTCCGCCGCCGACTCGGGGCCCGTCGCCGGTTTCAACACGTCAAATGTTCGCACGCCGACTTCATGCGCCGCCGCGGCGAGCCACGGCGAAGCTGAAAGAGTTGCCTGCGCGTCGGCGCGGCCTTGCGCCCATCTTTCGCGCATCGTGCTGCGCGTGAATTCGTAATCCTTGAAAAACCCTTGCGGCTCGCTTGGCCTGTAGATGAGCTGCGCGATGTCCATCTTGGTCACGCAAGAAACGGCGTGAAGGAAAACCGCTTCCGGCTCGGCCAGCAGCTCTTGCGGAATTTTCGCCAGAAGACCGTTCAGATTATGTCTTATGTCATGCATCGTCCGCGCGGTTTCGGTGCCCTTGCGGGTGCGGCTCGAATAGCGAATGTCCTTGTCTCGTTCGGCGACATCCTCGAGCGTATGCGGCAGCGGCCCGCGCGCCGGGAACACATCGACCTGAAAGCTGAGCCGGCTGCGGCGCGGGTAATAGTTCAACACATATTCGAGCGGCGTATTCGAAACCAAGCCGCCGTCCCAGTAGCATTCGCCGTCGATCTCGACGGCCGGAAAAGCCGGAGGCAACGCCCCGCTCGCCATCACATGCTCAGGTCTGATGGCGATTTCCGCACTGTCGAAATAGCGAAAATTGCCGGTTCGAACATTCACCGCGCCGACGCTGAGGCGCACGTCTTTGCTGTTGATGCGATCGAAATCGACGAAGCGTTCGAGTGTGGCTTTGAGGGCGGTCGTGTCATAGTAACTGTCGGGTCCGGTCGCGCTGAAAAAGGCGTAAGGGGAGCGCGGCGCGAAAAATCCGTTGCCGCCGAACAAGATCGCCGCCATCGCTCCGCCGCGGCGGTAGAGAGGGCCGGAGAGACCGAATGGGTTGGCGGCGCCGAACCAAGTGGTCGGCGCGGTCACCATCTCCCAAAAGTCGCGCAGGCGCTCGACGCGCTTTTCAGGCGCGTTGCCGGCGATGATCGCCGCATTGATGGCCCCTATGGATATGCCGGCGACCCAGTCCGGCAAATATTCGGAGCGCGACAAGGCTTCGAAGACGCCGGCCTGATAGCTGCCGAGCGCGCCGCCGCCTTGCAACACCAGAGCCACCCGCTTGTCATAAGACGCCGGGCGTCGCGGAGTTTCCGCAAGCGACGTGTTTTGTCCCGTCATCAGGCGCTTTCCTCTGTCTTGCCGTCGAAATCGACGTCTCAAGTCGATCTATCGCGAGAGGAGCGCCTTTCGTTACCTCTCCGCTGCGGAAAAGAGAGAGCGGCGGCTCACGCGGCGTCGGCGAGGCTCGCGAACAGCCCGCGCCCATCGATTCCGCCGACGAGCGGATCGATGAGATTTTCAGGATGCGGCATCATGCCGAGAATATTGCGGGGGGCGAAAAAATGCCCGCGATGTCGCTGCGCGAACCGTTGGGATTGGCGTCGCCGCCGAGGCGCCCCGGCGTCGCAATAGCGAAAACCGATGAGCCCTTCGCCTTCGAGCCGCGCGATGGTATCGTCGTCGGCCTCGTAATTGCCTTCGCCATGCGCGATCGCGACCTTGATGATCTCACCCGCCGCATAACGACGCGTGAAGGCGGTGTCGGCGCGCTCGACCCGCAAATGCTGCATCCGGCAGACGAAACGCAGATTGGCGTTGCGCATCAGGACGCCGGGCAGCAGCCCGCTTTCGCACAAGATCTGGAAGCCGTTGCAGACGCCGAGCACGAGGCCGCCGCGCTCGGCGTGTCTGCGCACCGCGTCCATGATGGTCGCGCGCCCCGCGATCGCGCCGCAGCGCAAATAATCGCCGTAGCTGAAGCCTCCCGGGAGCGCGACAAGATCGACGCCGCCCGGAAGCGCGTGATCGTCGTGCCACAGCATCGCGGGCGCGCGGCCCGTCGCCTGCCGCAGCGCCCGCGCCAGGTCGCGTTCACGATTGGAGCCGGGAAAGACGATGACGGCGGTCTTCATGGGCGACCCCGGCGCGGCTTAGAGTTCGATCGCGAAATTCTCGATCACCGTATTGGCGAGGAGCTTTTCGCAGGCGACGGTGAGGTTTTTGCGCGCGGCCTCGCGGTCGTCGCCAACAAATTCGATGTCGAAGACCTTGCCCTGACGCAGGCTCGAGACGCCGTCGACGCCGAGCGAAGCGAGCGCATGTTCGATCGCCTTGCCCTGCGGGTCAAGGACGCCGGTCTTCAAGGTGACGATGACGCGGGCTTTCATGAAAAGCTTTCGCCTGGCGCAAGTCGCGCGGAGAATTGCGGCCCGGGTTAACCGCGTCGCCGCAAAAGCGCAAGCGGCAAAACGCGGAAATGGAAAGGGCGGGGCTCGAGGCGTTCCTTGGCCACAGGCTCAGTCGACGACGCGGAAAACCTGGTTTACTACAGCGCTCATCGACCGAATGGAATCGCTGGTCGCTATAGCGCTCTAAAATCAAAACGCTGGAGCAAATTCTGATCGAAAGTCTATCAACTTTTTGCCGAATTTGCTCTAGGCTGCGCGAGCCAATTCGATGGCCGGCGCCGGCGAAGGCGAAGGATATCGATCCATGAAGAACTCGTGCAAAGCCGCCGCTGTGCTGCTGTTCGCAGCTCTCTTTTCGGAACCGCTCGCGGCGCAGACCGCGCCTCAAAGCGGCGCCGCCGCGTCGGATCGCTCGAACTATACGCTGTTCAATCCAACGCCGGACGACCAGCTTCGCGACCTCTGCACCGATCGTCCGCCCAAGGCCAATCTGCCCTGCACTGTCGACGCCGGACATTTTCAATATGAGTCAGACGCCTTCAATTGGATGCGAGTCAAATCGGGCGGCGCGGCCACGGACACGTTTCTCTACACGAACCCGACGCTGAAAATCGGGTTGACCAATACGGTCGACCTCGAAGCCAATATGGCGCCTTTCGAGCGCGTGACCACGAAGACCGCGGCGGGCCGACAAAGTTTCGACGGCGTCGGCGATCTCTATTTCCGCGCGAAGGCCAATCTCGCCGGCCCAGAGGGCGGCGATTTTCAACTGGCGCTGATACCTTACGTCAAGGCCCCGACCGGCTCGCCGGGAATCTCCAATAGATCCGTGGAAGGCGGCGCGATCGCGCCCGTCTCCTTCGCGCTGCCGCAGGGATTTACGCTTCTGTTCGACCCCGAACTCGACGTCTTGCGCAACGCCAATGACGGCGGACGGCATACGAATGTCGCGATGCTCGGCAATCTCAGCCATTCGGTCATCGACAATGTGACGGGCTATATCGAACTCTGGGGGCAGGCGGACAACGATCCCGTCAAGCCCAACAAGCAAGCCTCGCTCGACCTCTCGCTCGCCTGGCTCGCCTGGAAAAAGTCGCCGAGCCTGCAATTCGACGTCGGGGCCAACATCGGCCTGACCGCCGCGACGCCCAGGCTGCAGCTCTATCTCGGCGTGTCTCAGAAGTTTTGACGGCGCATGCGACGGGTTTTAGCGCCATCCAAACGCCTATTTGTCAGCGTCAAGAATGTCATAAATAGTTCAGCAAGCATGATTTTTCTGTCCAGCGCAGCGACTTGTCAAACAGTGGGGGAACAGCTTTGAGCAAGTCGCGGCATTATTGCTTGAGTGGAGCCGCTCCAAAAATTCTCTTTTGTTTCCTATGCTTGACTAAACGTCTTTAATAATTGTTGACAACTAGTTAATTTGTGACAAAAACAAGTTGATGGTGTGCTTGCGACATGTTACCCGTTAAAGTGCCTACGATAGCTTAATAAAGTATTGTGGGGCGAGTTTGTGGGACGCCAAAATGAAAAATCCCGGTCACCTCTAAGTAAATGCCCCTGTAAATTTTATCCGCCGTCGCGAAAGGTCCTGCCTCTGCGGTTGAGATTACAAGGATGCAGCCTCAGGCGATCCGCCCTTGGCCGCCGTTTGCTGAAACCGCGTCCACCGACACACGTTGGCGGGCTATTCGCGCGATCAGGTAAAGACAACTCTCGCGCGTTGCTTCTACGGTAAAACAGGTTGATGATTGGAATTCTCAAATATAGAGCAGCGACGTCCTGGAGTTTAACGTGGCGTAGCGGCGTATGAGTATCGGCTTTGGAGTCGGCGCTTGCGGCGAAGCCGCGATGTCAGATCTCCCAGTGGATAAAACCAGACGGATGGTTCCTATTCGTCTGGATATTTTTATCCGCTAGTTCAATGCGTTGGTGGGGCGACTTGTCCAAACGCGCAGGAATTGAGCGTTCGGGTCGGACCACGAGCGGGAGCGGTCTTGGGTCGTTGGGAAACCAAAACACGAAGGAGCAGGGGTCAAATGTCGGATTTCAGACCGGATGAAAAAGACGTCGTCTATATTGGCGAGGGCGTTTCGCTGAGCGGCGCCATACAGGCTCAGGACACGGTCGTCGTCGACGGGGCCGTCGACGGCGAGGTTTCCTGCAGCCAATTGATCGTGGGCCCGACGGGCGTCGTCAACGGCACGATCGCGGTTTCCGAGGCTGACATCTACGGCAAAATCGGTTCGGACATTTCGGTCAAGCAGCTTCTCATCGTGCGCTCTTCGGGCCGCATCGAGGGCAAGTGGACCTATGGCGAGATCGAGGTCGAAAAGGGCGGCGTTCTGATGGGTTCCGCGGAATCGACGGAATATCGCTCCGACCGCAAGCCGGCGCGCGAAGAGAAGGTCTCGTCCTCATCCTCCGCCTATAAGAAGCCGGAGCTGATCGTCAACGAAAGCGGCCAGCAGGACGAGCGCGTCGCCAGCCTCGCCACCCGCGCGTTGCGCGACCGCAAGAGAATCTAAATTCGCCGCAAATCGCGTCGCGCTTTCCCAAGTAATGTTTCTTGCTGGGATTGCGCGACGCGACGTCGCCCGCTCTGGTGGAGTTCATTCACCCACTCCAGGCCGGGCCCTTGTGACATGACGTCTGAGGCTCGGGCAAGACGAGATTCGCCGTCCGTTCTCCTATATACTCGAGGAGAATCACAAGGAGCCGCCATTGTCCTCATCCGCGCCCGCCTATCGACCTGAGCCCGGCGGTCTCGCTGCGCAGGCGAGAGCCATGGCGCAGGGCGCGCCGCGTTATCTCGATGCGCTCAATCCCGAGCAGCGCGCCGCGGTCGAAACGCTGGACGGGCCCGTGCTCGTGCTCGCCGGGGCCGGCACCGGCAAGACGCGGGTGCTGACGACGCGCATCGCGCATATTCTCGCGACGGGCCGCGCCAGGCCCTGGGAGATTCTCGCCGTCACCTTCACCAACAAGGCGGCGCGCGAGATGCGGGAGCGCGTCGAAACGCTTCTCGGCGCCGGCGTCGAGGCGATCCAGTGGCTCGGCACCTTCCATGCGATCAGCGCCAAGCTCCTGCGCCGTCATGCCGAACTCGTCGGGCTGAAGAGCAATTTCACCATCCTCGACACCGACGATCAGATCAGGCTGCTGAAACAAGCGCTGAAGGCCGAGAATATCGACGACAAGCGTTGGCCGGCGCGCGCGCTGGCGCACCTCATCGACGGCTGGAAAAACCGCGGCTTGACGCCGTCGCAGGTGCCGGCTGGCGAAGCGCTTGCTTTTGCGGGCGGCAAGGGGATCGAGCTTTACGCGCTCTATCAGGAGCGGCTCAAAATTCTCAACGCCGTCGACTTCGGCGACCTGCTGCTGGAATCGCTGCGGCTGCTGCGCGAGCGGCCCGATGTGCTGGAGGAGCTTGGCCGCCGCTTCAAATATGTGCTCGTCGACGAATATCAGGACACCAATGTCGCGCAATATCTCTGGCTGCGGCTGATCGCGCAAGGGCGGCGCAACATCTGCTGCGTCGGCGACGACGACCAGAGCGTCTATGGCTGGCGCGGCGCGGAAGTCGAGAACATCCTGCGTTTCGAGAAGGATTTTCCCGGCGCGACCGTGGTGCGCCTGGAGCGCAACTATCGCTCGACCGGCCATATACTCGGCGCCGCGGCGCATCTCATCAGCCACAACGAAGATCGGCTCGGCAAGACGCTGTTCACAGATGGCGCGGCTGGCGAAAAGCCCACCGTCACGGGCGTTTGGGATAGCGAAGAAGAAGCGCGCGCCGTCGGCGAAGAGATCGAGCAACTGCAGCGGCGCGGCCACGGGCTCGAGGAAATCGCTATTCTCGTGCGCGCGTCTTTTCAGATGCGCGAATTCGAAGAGCGTTTCGTCACCATCGGTCTGCCCTATCGCGTCATCGGCGGTCCGCGCTTCTATGAGCGCGCCGAGATCAGAGACGCGCTCGCCTATCTGCGCTGCGTGGCGCAGGAGGCGGACGATCTCGCCTTTGAACGCATCGTCAACACGCCCAAACGCGGCCTCGGCGACGCGACCTTGCAGATGCTTTATGACTACGGTCGCCGCGAGGGCTTGCCCTTGATGCGCGCTGCGCGCGTCCTCGTCGAGAGCGAAGAGATCAAGCCCAAACCGCGCGCCGCGTTGCGGGCGCTGATCGACGATTTCGCGCGCTGGCGCGGTCTCATCGACGTCAAGCCGCATCATGAACTGGCCGAACTCGTGCTCGACGAGTCGGGCTATACGCAAATGTGGCGCGACGACAAGACGCCGGACGCCGCGGGACGGCTCGAGAATTTGAAGGAGTTGGTCCGCGCGATGGAGCAGTTCCCGGATCTTGCGGGCTTCCTGGAACATGTCTCACTCGTCATGGAGAGCAGCGAGACGCAAGACGCCGAACGCGTCTCGATCATGACGCTGCATGGCGCCAAGGGTCTCGAATTCGAGACCGTGTTCCTCCCCGGTTGGGAGGAGGGACTGTTTCCCTCGCAGCGCTCGCTCGACGACAACGGCCGCGCCGGACTCGAGGAAGAGCGTCGCCTGGCCTATGTCGGCCTCACGCGCGCCAAGCGCCGCGCGAAAATCTATTTCGCCACCAACCGGCGCATTCATGGGCTCTGGCAAACGACGATGCCGTCGCGCTTCATCGACAATTTGCCGTCCGCGCATGTCGAGGTCGTCGAATCTGCGGGCGCATCGCAATATGGCGCTTATGGCGTCTCCCGCTTCGCCAATCTCGATCGCTATTCTTCCGGCTACGCCACGCCGGGTTGGAAGCGCGCACAAAGCGGACAAAAAGACGCCAGCGCGAAATCTTCGACGATCATCGAAGGCAAGGTGCTTGCGAAATCCACCCCGGCGTCGGCCTTTGCGATCGGCGCGCGCGTGCTGCATCTGAAGTTTGGCCCCGGCACGGTGACGCGCGTCGACGGGACCAAGCTCACCGTCGACTTCGACAAGGCGGGCTCGAAAATGGTTATGGACCGCTTCGTCGAGCTGATGTGAAGGAATGCGTCATTCAGAAAATGTTGCGTGAAAGGGAGCGCTTTGTGGTGAAAAAAGTAGACATCGACGACAGGCTCGTCGAGGCCGCCCGCAGATTGACGGGGGAGCAGGACGACCGCGCCGCGGTCGAGCGCGTTCTCGAGAGGGCGCTCGACGTGCGTCAGAAAAATGCGGCGCTTCTCGATTTGGTCGGCAAGGTGGAGTTTCACGAAGGTTACGATCCCAGAAACTCTCGGTCTCTTCCACAATGATCCTGGTTGACGCTTCCGTCCTGATTGCGTCGCTTCGCGACCGCTCGGGTTTTCGCGCCCGAACGCTTCTCGAATTTGCAGACGACCGTGAAATAATCGCTTCTCGTTTCACTGAGCTGGAGCTTTTGGCGGGGGCGAAGGACGACGACGACTGGCGTCGCCTGAAAGCCTATCTGGCGGGTCTCACCATGCTCGATCCGACGCCGACAATATGGCAGGAAGCGGCGCGCATTTACTTCGATCTTCGCCGACAAGGGCAGACGATCAGGAGCCTCATCGACTGCTGCATTGCGCAGATCGCGATAGACGAGGCGGCGTTGCTGGTTCACGACGATCGAGAATTTGACGCCATCGCGACGATACGCCCTTTGAGGCACGCGCGTCTTCAGGCGTAGTCGGCTAATTTGTGAAAGCCGTTTTCGCACTTGAACAAGATCAACGGAACCGCCGGAGCGAAGGTGGTTTTTCAACCCGCCGCGGCGAGCAGCCCCGCCGCGTCGTAATACTCAAAAAACTCGACAGCCTTGCCGTTCGCGTCATAGCCCGGTTCTCGTCGCAACGCGACCGGGTGAGCCCTCGCTATTCCGGCTTGACGCAAACGAGGACGACGAAGGTGCGCTTCTCCCGCGTCGCGGAGTCGTGACAGCGCCAGGACGGATCGAGTTCGGCGATCCGCGGCGGATATTGCTTCGCGACATAACCCAGCGAGGCGGTCTCGTAAATCCAAAGCAGCGCCGTGCGATCCTTGTCCGCGGATGCGATGAAGCGCGTATTCGGGTCTTCGCCCTCGGCGAGCTTCAACATCGAAACGTCAATATCGTAGCCCTTGCGCTCGAAGCTGAAACTCGCGCCTCGCGCCAAAAGATCAGGTTCCGCCGCCAGCCTTGCGCGGTTGTCCCAAAAAAACACGAGATGCTTGGCGCCGGCGGCGATCACGCTGTCGGCGGCGGCCTCGAAGGAAATATGATCCTTGTGGTTGAGCGGCCATGTCGACGCCTGCACGGTCGCCGCAGCGAAGAGGAGGCATGGCGCGAGGAACGACAGAAGCCAACGCTTCCTCGCGGGCTCGAAGATAAGCGCGCAACCGAGCAGTATTCCCGGCGCGATGGGCATGGCGTAGCGGAAGGTGATCATCGGACGGTAAAAACCGATCGCCAACATGGCCGCGGCCGCCAGGAAGCTGGCGAGCACGGCGTATCGCGCCGCCGAACTACTGGCTGGGGCTGCGTTCTCGTCCGAAGCGCATCGCATTCCCAGCCGTCGCCATAAGAACAGTCCCACGAGGAAAAGCAGCAGAACGGCGATGACAAATATATTGCCGAAGAGGAAATTGATGACGGTCACGGCGCGCCCGAAGTTGAGCAGCGGCGTTCCGGAGAGGCCTGCGAAGCTTTGCAGCCGAGGCAGAGCCGCGAGGAGCCAAAGAGCGACGGGCGCAAAGGCGAAGGCCGCCGGCGAGATCGCGAGCGCGCGACGCCGATGCTTGGCGAGATATATGATCCCCTGCGCCGCCACCAGCAACCCGGCCAGATAATGGGTCAAGATCACCAGCGCGCTCAGGGTCGTCCACCAAAGCGCACGCTTCGTGGTCGAGTCGCCATCAAATTCATGAATGCGATCGTCAACAGAATGGAAAGGCATTGCAGGAGGGAATAACAGCGCGCCTCCTGCGAGAAATAGACCCCGTAAAACCATAAGGCCGTCAACGCGCACCACAGCATGCGCGTCTGCCGCGTCAACTCCCGCGAGGCCAAGAGGCAAAGCAAGGGCGCGATCAACCCGAAGATCAGCGCCGGAGCGCGCAGCCCCTGGTCGCTCAAGCCAAAAATCCAGGCCGCGAAATAAGCCACGAAATGATAGAGCGGCGCGTTCATTTCGGTCAACGAATCGCGCAGCACTCCGGCCAGACTGTCCTCCGACGCGAAGACGCCGGTGATTGACTCGTCGAACCACAAGGGCGCGTCGGCGTTGACGCGAAACCGCATCGCGGCGCCCAAAGTCAAAGCGAGCAGCGTGACGAGAGCGGTGCGGTCGAAGGGCAGAACGAGATTGCGCGGGCCAAAGGCGAGCAAGGGCCGAAACGAGGTCATGGACATCTTGCGCTATCTCTCCAAGTCGCGTTTCGCTGGCCGACACTAAATTGGTGTTCTGATGCGGTAAGCTTCACACTCGATCACGGCGACGTCCTGGACGACGTCCCAGACCTCGCGACCATCGACGTCGTGATGGAGATTCATCGGCGGCGCGCGCCAGAAATCAGCCTCGACATCGGCCGGCAAATCCCCGCGAGACTTGACCCAGGCGAGGATCCACGCGGGCGCCTCGGGGCGCGCGCAGACTTTCTCGATCTTCGCCCTCGACAGGTCGGGCAAAGGCCGCTGCGGCGGACGCGTCTGGCTCAGGCCGCCAAGCACGCTCGCGTCGAGCCAGTCATTGTCGATGAGCGCGGCTACGCGGTCGCGCCATTGCGTCGCAAGCTCGCGCGAAAACACAATGCCTCCCGCCTGCAGATTGCTGAGCCAGTTGGCGCGACCGAGCAGCGTCCAGGGCGCGGTCTGCTGGGTGACGGGCGTAAGCCAGAGAACTTCTCCCGGATGTTTGGCGACGATGCGCTCGAGCTCAGGGGCGTGGACGCCTGACGTCGCGGCGCGCGTGAAGGCGTCCGCGTCGTCGCTCCAGTTCAGAATGGCTAGCAGCGTCGCCGCCAGCGCGCTGACCGCCGCGAGACGGGGAATTACAATGGCATTGGCGGCCAGGCGATCGCCATCGCAATGACCGGCGCGCGCAGAAAAACGCCGGAACCAAGCGCCTTCGAAAGGCTGAGCGCGTTCGGCGGCGCTTCCCGCCAGGCGTTGATGAGGCTGACAAGGCTCGCGACGATTTCGGTCGCCGCGACGAGAACGACGATCGCCACGAAGAGATTGGCGAGGAGACGCATAGCCTGCTCGGATATCGCGCCGCGCAGACGCGGGACGAATATCGCGAAAAGCAGGTATAGGGGCGAGAGCGAAGACCCCGGCGTGAGCCAGGCGAGCGCGAGAAGCGCCAGAGCCGCCCTCCCTTCCGCCGTTCCATCGAGCAGTCTGGACGCGATGACGCCGATGGAAAGCGTCGCCATCAGGGTCGCCAGCCAAAGAGCGCGCCAAAGTTGCGCCTGCGTGATGAGCCTAAGCGGAAAAACGTCTCCGAACAGAATTGCGACGCTGAGGCAGAACAGGCTTGCCGCGATGACGCAGGCAAAGAGGCGTCGTTGCTTGCCTTCGGATAGCTCCGCCGCGTAGCCGAGCGTGACCCCGACGACGGCGGCTTGCGACCAAGCTTCCGCCGGCCAGCTCAAGGGGAAAAGATAGGTCGTGCGCTGGCGCAGCACGAGCAGCCAATCTGCGTCGAAGTTCTGCAGAAGTCTCGCGAAAAGCGGAGCTCCGCCGAAGGCCGCCGCGACAACCCCGAGCGCTCCGACCGCGCCAAGATAAATCCAGCGCCGGTCTTCGAGGCATAAGTGCAGATATATGACAATCGCGCCGACGAAGGCCATGATCGGGTGGAACGCCGCGGCGAGCGCGACGCACAAGATGGCGCGCATTCCTGCCTTCGCGAGCAGAAACGCGAGCGCGGCGAGCACGAAGGCCTCGGCGAAGGGACGCGGCGTCGCAAAATTCTCCGCATAGCTCAAAAGCCCGAAACCGCCGTAGCCTCCGCCCGCTGCGGCGACGCTAAAAAGCAACGCCCAGCGCCAACGCCCTTCCGTGATTTGCGCGACCAGCAGCGCGAGCGCTGCGAACCAGAAGGCGAGCGCCGTAAATGTGAGCAGCCTTGCGCTTTCGGCGTAGCCGAGCAGCGGGATCAGAAAATCGACGATCTTGGAAAACACGCTGAACGAGGATTGCCCGTCGAAGCGAAAGAAGAGATCGGCGCCGACGCCTTTGGGATCGAGATCGGCGAGGCCGCGGCCCATGTAAATTCGTGCGTCGTGCCAGACGCCATAGTAGGGATGGCGGAGGAACCAGAAGGCGAAAAGCCCCACGCCGGCGCCAAGGAGCCAAAGACCGCGAGCCTCGATTCTCATCCCGCGACGCAACGCTGCGTCGGCGAAACCGCGTCCCGCCCAATTCGTCTCCAAGCTCATCCGCATGGTCCCTGCGATTTAAGTCCGCCCGGGACTATGCGGCTTCGCGTTTAATAGGCCGTTACGCGGGCGCTTCCGCCATTAACTCAAGCTGGCGCAGAATCGCTGGATTTTGCCGCAGGCGTCTTCCAGCGTCGCGGTCGAGGCGGCGTAGGACACGCGAAAGTTCGGTCCGGCCCCGAACGCAGTGCCTTGGACGACGGCGACGCCCTCGGCTTCCAGCAGCGCGGTGACGAAATCGCCGTCCGTCTCGATGACCTGGCCTGACGGCGTCTTACGGCCGATCGCTTCCGCACAGGAGGGGTAGACATAGAACGCGCCTTCCGGCGTCGGGCAGGTGAGGAATTTCGCCTGGTTGAGCATGGAGACGACGAGATCGCGGCGCTCTTCGAACGCTTTGCGGAAGGTCGCGAGATGATCCTGAGGGCCTTCGAGTGCGGCGACCGCCGCCCATTGCGCGATCGAACAGGCGCCCGAGGTCTGCTGGCCTTGCAGCAGATCCATCGCTTTGATCAGTTCGGACGGCCCCGCGGCGTAGCCGATGCGCCAGCCGGTCATCGCATAGGCCTTGGAGACGCCGTTCATGGTGAGCGTGCGCGCGAAAAGCTCGGGCTCGACCTGCGCCGGCGTCACGAATTTGAAGTCGCCGTAAACGAGATGTTCGTAAATGTCGTCGGTCAGCACATGAACGTGCGGATGGCGCAGCAGCACCTCGGTGACTTGTCTCATCTCGTCGCGGGTGTAGGCGGCGCCGGAAGGGTTCGACGGCGAGTTCAGCACCAGCCATTTGGTCTTTGGCGTGATGGCGCGCTCCAGCGCTTCCGGCTGCAGCTTGAAGCCTTCCGCCATATGCGTCTCGACGGTCACGGCGACGCCGCCGCAGATCGCGACCATTTCCGGATAGCTCACCCAATAGGGCGCCGGGATCACCACTTCGTCGCCGGGATTGAGCGTCGCCAGAAAGGCGTTGAACAAAATGTGCTTGCCGCCGGTGGCGACGATCGTGTCGCTCTCCTTGTAGTCGAGCCCGTTCTCGCGCTTGAACTTCTTCGCCACGGCCGCGCGCAGCGGAGGAATGCCGAGCACCGGGGTGTATCGGGTTTCGCCGCGGTCGATGGCGGCCTTGCCGGCGGCGCAAATATGGGCGGGCGTGTCGAAGTCGGGCTCGCCGACCGAAAGGCTGATCACCTGGCGCCCCTGAGCTTTGAGGTCGCGCGCCTTTTGCGTCACCGCGATCGTTGCGGAGGGTTTCACACGCGAGAGGGCGGCGGCGAGAAAGCTCATGCGAAGGGCTCGTTGGTTGGCGCGAAAGGGACGGAGAGCCGCCGAAAAGCGGCGTTGCAGTTTATGCGCTGCAGCAACCCGAGGTCAAATTAAGATGCGCCGCGCGGCAAACCTTCCATAAGGCCATGTCTTGCTTTGAGTTTGAAATTTATTTGCGTCGCAAAGAAAAAACCGAGGCCCCAAGCATGGGTTAAGCAGGCCTTGCTTTGACGACTCAAATTTCGCCGAACAAAAAACAGAAAAATTAACGAAACGCTAATTTTTTGGGGATTGGAGGCAACTTTTCAGGGTCATATGTGTTTACTGGACACAACACCAAAGAGAAAAAGCCGCGCCGCCAATCGTGTCGGCGGGAGCGCGGGGGTTGGTCGAATCGTAGGGGGTAGAGATGTCGCTTGCAGATAAGTTTGAGCATCACACTGAGCCGGGCTACACGCGCAGCTTCGATCGCGAGAGTGCGCGTCGGCAATTTCATATGTCGGTTGTCCTCGTCGCGGCGATGGCTCTCGCGGCCTTCGTACTCGGTTTCCTGTCGCCGGTGACGCCGCGCCAGCCGCTGAAACAGACCGCCATCGCGACCGACTCGCAATTCTCGGGTCGCTTGGTGACTATCGACAACCACTAATTGCGATCCCGGCATAAGCCGATCCCCCGGTGGACTTAACGCCCGCATCCCTAAAGGAGGCGGGCGATGTATTTTTATTTCTTGTCGTCGTGGTGGTGGTGATGGTCGTGGTCGTGGTCTTCGCCGGCTACAGGCCCGGCGGCGTCCTTATTGTGGGCTTTTTCCCAACGCTGCTGCGCCTCGAAGTCATGCGCATGGGCCGCGTCCGGCGCCTCGATCGCCGCGTCGATGACCACGTCGCCGGCCTTTTCAAAGGTGAGGGTCATTTCAAGGCCCCAGCCGACTTCGAGATGTTTCTTGATGTCGAGCAGCAGCACATAGGCGCCGCCGGGAGCCAAGGTGGTGGTCTGGTTCGGCGCGATGTCGATGCCGTTCGTCGGCTTGTCGTCGCGGGCGTCCGGATGGAATTCCACCTTGCCGAACTTTTCCGACTTCACGCCGATGAGACGGTCGGCCGTCGCGCCGGTGTTATGGAAGAAGCCGTAGAGGTAAGCCGTGGTTTCGCCGTCCTTCGGCGCGCGAATCCAGGGGTGCTCCACGACCAGTTTCGCGATTTCATATTCGTGCGCTTCAGCCGAGCCGAAGAGCCACAACGAGCCGGCCGCTGCGCCGCCCATCGCGAGAAGATCCCGCCGCGTAATCGACATTCGTTCCTCCTTTGAGACGCCGGACGTGACGCCGGCTTTGGCGCCTTTCCATTGAGCGAAGGGCTCGCTCGTCGTGCAGCGCTTTAAGCATATTGTCCCAAAGCGACCGGCCCCGCCAGCCTGAGCGGATCAGCCGCGTGCGGCAATGTAGCGCATGCGAGCCTTGGTCAGTGCGAATGCAGGCTGATCGGAACGTAAGGCTCCTTGGCGAGCGTGGCGACGGCTTGCGCGAGCTGAGCTGTCTGGCCGTTGTCGGGCGCGAAATGGCGGTATCTTGAGCGCACATAGCCCGAGCGGTCGATGAGAAAGTGAACCTCGCTGATCTCCGAGTTCGGCAGCTCATTGGCGTAGCGGTTGAACACGGCGTAGGCGTCTTCCGCAGCCGCCGGATGCACCGCGATGCGTCCGAAAACGCCTTGCGGACAACCGCCCTGATAGACCGTCACATGATTGGCGCCGGAGGTTTTGACCGTCTCCGCCGCAAGACGCAGGCTTTGCTCGAGTTCAGCCTCGTCGGTCCCCGCTGCGTTGCAGCGCGCAAAGGAGACGAGGGTCGGAACGCCGCGCAACCCGTAAAGCGTCGTAACCTTGTCTTCGGGATCGTCGAGCTGGAAGTCCGGCGCGATGAGCCACTGCACCATGGGGTGTCCGCCGATGAAGCGCGCCTGGTTGGTGTAGGACAGGACCAAGAGATAGTTGATGACGTCCCAGCGATCGTCCGACCCCAGGATGTCCTTGAAGGCCGGCATCACGCCGCTCTGGCCGCCGTAGCTCAGCCAGTGAAAGATGTCGCCGATCGTGTGATTGCCGACATGCGGCGCGGTGAGGTCGGCGGGTTGCACCTTGAGGCTTTTCGCCATCTCGCCGTTGCCCTCGCCGGAGACGCCGTGGCAAGGGATGCAGTTTTCTACGAAATCCTTGTGCCCGCGGGTGATCGACTCCGCCGTATAGTCCACGGCTGGATCGTTGTAGGTGTCGGTGTAGGCCTGCGTCGAGAGGGAGACGATGATGCAGAGCAGGGCCGCCCCCAGCGCGGCCGGAGTCGCCGCGAGGCGCCAGGCGCGAACCTTGGGCGCCCACCAAAGAGCGGCGCCCACCGCAATGAAAATCAGGGCGCCGATTCCCCACCAGGCCGGCGCGGTCCACCAGGCGGGCGTCGTGACCCAGGGCAGTCTGAGGCCGAGGTAGCCCCAGGTCGCTGCAAAGGACAGGCGGAAGGGAAGCGGCCAGTAAAGCTCGGTCTCGTGCGCCGCCGGCGTTATGACGGCGATCCAACCCGCAATGAACACCAAGCCTACTGCGGCGACCGCCTCGGCGGCGCCGACCCGCGAGAAAAAGCCGGTGTCAAACGCGTCGGCGGGACGCCGTTGCAGGTAAAGCACGATCGCCAGCGCCGCGAACATCGCGGCGGAGAAGAAACATAGTTTCAACGTCAGCAACCGGCCATAAGGCGTTGCGAGAAGATTGGCGAAGCTGCCGACATTCTCCCAGGCCATCACGAGCCCGCTCGCCAACACGACCACAATCGCGATTTTGGCGATCAGCGACCAGCGCTCCGCGAGTTTGGCGCAAACCTCCGGCGGCTTGTCGCGAGCCGCGCGCATCCACCAGACGAGCGCGATGAGGCCGCCAAGCCAAGTCAGTCCGGCGAGCGTGTGCAGAAGGAAGCTCGCCTGCTGCCACCACTCGAAACTGTCGTCGATCGCGTGTCCGGTGACGGATGTGACCGCGAGAACGAGAGCGCCGGCGCCAAGCGTCGCCCGGTCGAGATTTTTGGAGTTCACGAAAAGGCGCAGGAGGGCGAGCGCGGCGAAGACGAAAGCCACGCCCTGCGTGAAGATCCAGGCCTTGCCGACCGTCGTGCCGTTGGCGAATTCGGTCAGAAGCGGCAGATCTTATCGCGCGGTCCTCCGGGACCACGCCGCGCGCGATGAGCACGATCAGATAGAAGCCGAGCAGGAAACGGAGTGCTGCGAGCGCCGCCACGACCGGCTTGTAGCGGGCATTTTCGCCGATGAGTTGCGGCAGCAGCAACAGTCCGACGGCAAGAGCCGCCGGCAGACTCTCGAAGAAGCGAACGAACGCCAATTCCATGTGACGTGACTTCCAAAAGTTGGCGCGTCGGCGCGGATCGCAAGGGACGCGCTATTGACGCCCCTCTCGGACGAAGCGGGACGGGCGGTGTCCGTCAAGGCGGGTTTGGACCGCCAAGGGCCATCTATTTCTTGTCGACAGTGAACTCGTAATTGCCTTCGACGATGTGTCCGTCGGTCGAGAGCACGCGGTAGCGAACGATGTAACGGGCCGGCGGCAGGTCCGGCGAGTCCAGAGACAATTCGCGCGGCTTGCCGGGAACGCCGACCGCCCCTTGCGCCAACACCTTGCCGTCGGGAGACTCGACGGTGACCTTGGAATAGGCCGGCTCGACGCCGCCGCCGAAACGCAATTTGATCGACTTTGGCGAGGTTTGGACGTGATCCTTGGCCGAGGGCGTCGCATCGACCAGGAAGGAATGCGCGAACGCCGGCGGGGCTTGCGTCAGGGCAGCCGTGAAAGCGAAAAGTTTAGCGAGTTTGGCAAGCTTCAGACCGCAAATCTGTCGGCGCATCGTATTCCTCCACTGCTTTTTAGTTTCTTGTCTTTTCGAGTTTCTCGTTTGTCGCGGCTCTCGTCTTCGCAAGGTTAGACCGCGTCTTCTTTCGGCTTCGCAACCAGCGTCGGGCGGCTGTGCAGCCAATAAAATACGATCAGCATGCCGATCAGGACGGCGCCGAGCGCGAAGGGAACATATTGCCAGAGCGTTTCGCCGACCGAGAACTTGAAATATTTCGTCTCGCGCTCGCCGTTGTCCTTGGTCAGCGTGACAAGGCCGATGTAATGGCCGTTCTGCTTGTAGTCATGCTCGAAGCTGAACGTGCCCGTGCGGTATCTCGTCGGCGGAAAATGCACTTCGGTAAGGGGCTCGAGGCTCGCCTCGTCGCCAAGCGGCGTGAGCGGATCGCGAACGATGCGCAGTTCGATCGGCATGTCGCGGAACTTCGGGTTTTCTATGTCGAAAACCATGATCACCTTGCCGGTCGCAGGCACCTCCTCGCAATATTCGCTGCGCGACTTTCCGGGCAGATACGAGGTGATGTGGATCATGTCGTAGCCGAACATGACCATGCACATATTGCCCATCGACATGGCTTCGGGGCCTGCGCCGCCCTCCGCCTTGGCGAAACCTTGCGTCGCGAGCAGCAACAGGACGCCGATAAGCGACGCCAACTCCTTTGACCGGATCATTTCTTGTAACTTCCTCCCCTCGCGGCGCCGTTCGTTTTCGGCGCCTTATTCGTTATCGGCTTTTCGGACTCCGCCTCGACTTTTTAGAGCATGTTCGAAAAAAAATTGAAAGACTTGGCCGAGCCGAACCTGCTCCAATATTCTGATTGCGGGCCGATTTCTGATTGGATTTCTTTTCTCGAAAGACGCACGCCTCCTAAAGCGGAATTCGAGTCTCAAATTAAGTCTTACGCAACGCGGCGCGGCTTTCGAAGCAAAATCGAGCGAGCGATTTGCGACCAATCGTCGCGCGGCGAAAGCGCGCTTTGCGGCTTGTTCGGGCTGAGCGCTCAGGGTGTTTTGGCAAGGAAAAACGCCGGTCGGGGGTGCCGACCGGCGCTTGGATTTGGGTGGACCGGATCAGGTCAGATCAAATCCGATCAGGGCATGTCGCCGGCGACGAACTTCGGGATCACCGGGCCGCCGATTTCCGCTGCGAAGCGGTGACCGTCGGGGGTGAAGAAGAACAACAGGCCGCCGATCTGGCTGTCGGTGTCGTAGGCGAGATCCGAGAGGCGCTCGATGTCCCAACGCGCGTCCTGGATCTTGACGGCGATGTCTTTCGTCTCGCCCGGCGCGATCGGGGTCGCGTCGACGGAGAGGCCGCGATCCGCGAGCAGATAGTCGGGGAACTCAGGCTTCGTCGTGAACACGTCGGGGTTCAGGAAGCGCAGGCCGGCCGCGGTGTATTCGCCGAGGCGAACCGGAGACGACGTGTTGTTCGTGACCTTGACGTTGATCGACAGTTCGCGGCCCGGAACCTTGTAGACGCCGCCCTTGAGTTCGGCCAGCACACGCTCCTTGCCGACGCCCACGGTGCCTTCCGTCATGATCGGCGTCAGCGGCTTCTGCAAGCCGGCCTGAAGCGGGATCGTGCGCGGGAAGGCGCTGTTGGTCACGGCGTAGCCGATGATCGTGGCGAGGATCGTCAGCGCCAGGACGATGGCGCCGATGCGGCGATCCTCATCCGTGACGGCTTCCTCTTCCTTGCCCTTGGCCACCTTCAGATAGGAGGCGATGATGCCCTTGCGGATGAACCAGAAGAGATCCAGGCCGCGCCGACGAGCAGCCAGGGCATGTGCCACATATAAATGCGGTCGATGCCGTAGTGCTCGAGATCGACGGTGGTGCCGTCGAGCAAGGTCACCGGGTCGGTGAAGTCCTTCATGTCGCCCTTGATCTCGATCCACTGGCCGGGTCCGATGATCGGGCCGCCGCCTTCGACGTTGATCTGAGCATGCACGTGCCAGCGGCCGGCTCTACGGCCGCGCAGGTTGATCGAGAACGCATAGTCGTTGCCCGGAACCAGCGAGATCGAACGGGGAGCGAACTGCTCGCCGATGAACTGCGCCGTGCGGACCAGAACCGGACCCGGCTCGCCGGCGTTCAGGAACGACACGCGCGGGTTGGCGACGGCCTGCGGCCACGCCGAGAACACGTGAACCTTGCCCGAGATGACCATGTCCTCGTTCACGTTCACGGTCGTCTTCGACCATTGCACGTCATACCAGTTCAACGTGCGCATGCGCAAAAACGCCTGCTGCGACTTCTCGCCATGCGCGAATGCCGGAGCCGAGGCTCCCAGCGTCGTCGCAATCGCGACCGCGCCTAGGGCGGCCAGCTTGATTAGGCCTTTCATTGATAAAACCTCCCAGGTTTTAGTCTCAAAGATCCTTAAAAGACCGGCTGCGCCGCCCTTTGGGATCCCGTTTGGGTTTTTTCCAGGAGAGCGGCGAACCCGGCCGCTCCCCACGCCTTCGTGCTTGGAAAACTCCGATCGACGTCCGATCAGATCTTCGAGATGACCGCAGTCGTCGAATACCAGCGGCCCATGAACCACCACAGGAAGTAGACCATCATCGAGACGAAGCCCGAGAAGAAGGCTGCGACCGGGACGACGTCCTTGCCGAAGGTGCGCAACGTGCCGCGCTCGACCATGCGGATATATTCCGGCATCGAGGTGCGCACGAAGTGGAAGCCGATCAGATCCGCGAGGGTCATCAGCTGCCCGTGCTGCTCGGTCGCCTGGTGGAACGCCGCGATCGCCGGCCAGTTGTTCGGGTAGAACAGAAGGCCCCAGCCCAGCGCGCCGACCACCGCCGTGATCACATAGGAGCCCGAAAGCAGCAGGATCACGTCAAGCCAGATCGCCGGAACGATCATCGCGGACGGGAACACGAGGCTGATCGGGAAATAGGTCCAGCCCCAGAAGTTCACGTAGCGGTTGATCCACTCGCCGATCAGAAGGCCGAGCACCGCGAAGGTCGCGCCGAACGGCAGACGGAAGTTGACCCAGAAAAACGCCTGCGCGGCGGCGGCGAAGGTGATGCCGAGGATCGGCAGCACGGTCGGCCACATACGACGGTCTTTCCAGTCGACCCAGAAGTCCCAGTCGCCCGCCGTCAGCATGAAGTGCACGTGATAACCGCCGAGAACGGCGAAAAACAGCAGCGTCAGCAGCAGCCAGTCAACGGTTTGCACGCATCCCGCCGCCTCGGCGACGGAATGGAACGGACCAACCGCCCCCCCGCTCTTTGTCGATGTCGACATCTTTCTTCTCCTTGGTGTCGTTAAGTCTTTTAGTCTTTTAGTCGTCTTCTAGACCTTGGTCTTAGACTTTTCGTCCGTCTTGAGAGGACCCCGCGCTGGCGCGGTCGCCCCCGCCGGCTTAGCGAAAGCCGGGTCTTCGCGCGCGCCCAAAGCAAAGGCTCGAGGATTGATGCGAGCCGCGCTCCGGGTCGCCCGGGCCGCGGCGAGCCGCGGCCCGTGTCTGTCAGGAGATTACGCCAGAAGCTCGACGCCTTCCTTGCCGATCAGGGCATGGATGCGGGCGAGGATTCTGCAGCACGACGCCGAACACGCCGAGCGCCATCCAGCCGAAGAACACGAAGCCCCAGTGCAGCGGCGCGACGAAGAGTTCTTCCATGAACCAGAAGGTGTGGCCCCATTCGTTGAGACCCACGTTCGGGATGATCATGAACGGGCCGATGGCGACGATGAGGAACGCCAGCGAGTAGCCATGAGCGAAATACGGGATGCGGGTCTTCGCATAGAAGAACGCGCCCACCGCGATGATCGAATAGATCGGGTAGCTCATGTAGAACTCGATGATGTGCGACGGCGTGAAGTCGGTGTCGCGGATCACCGTCATGTGCCAGGTGCCGTCCTGCTCGGTGAAGAACGAGGCGCCCCAGTAGATGGCGATGCCGTAAACCGTCAGCCATTGCACGAGAACGACGAGGCGGCGCATCTCTTCGCGCGGCGCCACGGCGTCGACGTTGCGGTCGCGGGTCTTCCACAGATAGCCGGCGAGGCCGAGACCGGCGACCAGCTCAAGCGGGATTTCCGTCCACAGGATCGACAGCCAGTAGGTCTGGAACTCCGGCGCGAAGGAGTCGAGACCGGCGCGCCAGCCGAAGACCTGCTCGTAAATGCGGACGATGAGATAGAAGGTGTTGAGAGCGGCGAGGCCGATCCACATGCCCTTCAGATCGACGACTGTATCGGCGCCAGCGGCTGCGCCGGCAGCCGTGTCGGTGGTGGAGCTCATGTTATATCCTCCTAAAGATATGGCGGGATGTGCGCGAAATCGGCAAAGCTCCGCCTCCCAAAACGGCGCTCGCCCGTCCTTCTTGCTTCTTGTCGTCTTCGCTACGTTGCGCCCGCCTTCGCTTGTCCTGCGAATGGCGCGCGACCGTCTCCCCAACTTCGCGCGGCTTTCTCGGAAAAGCCCTGTTCGAGCCCCGCCGCCGCGTCTCTTCTCGGCGCCCTTGAGCAGGCGTTTGTTTGGACGAACCCCGACCTCGCGGCCTAAGCCGAACTTGAGCTGAAGCACCCGAAGGCGCCGCCCTCAAGACCCCGGCTTAGCGTGCCGTCACAATTTATGTTTGCGGGCTTAAACACAATACCCACTAGGGTAGGGCTACGCAATCTATCGAAGAGGGCTATCACCCTATTCGGGTAGGTTTGACGCCACCCTAATTGTGAGACGGCCACGCTCCCGCCACCGCCGACGCCCCGCCAATAAAATGCAATCTCATAGAGTTTAGAAGCCCATAAAAATCCGCGTCGCAGCTTGCAGCCCCGCCGCAAGAAAATCCAAAACCCCCCGCCCTTCGGGCTGCGACATCCTGTGCTGCACCGCACCTAAGTGATAGTCCCTAAATTCCGAAGACTGAGCAATACGCTTTACTTTGAGACCGCCAGTCCTAGGCTGTCGCGACGCGTCTACGCTGCTATTGCAATGCAAAAAACCCCGCCCATACGCTAGAGCATGTTCCGCGAAAGTTGAAGGCTTTTGCGATAGGAACATGCTCCAACATTTTGATTCTTAGTAGATTTCTTACCGCTCGAATGAGTCCGTTCGAGCGGAAAGCGCCCCAGGCTCGGGCGGGATTGGCGCGAAACGAGGGATTGTCGGCTGCAGAACCTTAAAGCTGCGGGCGCGGCGTCGCTTCCGAACGCGGCGGCAGCACCGGATATTCGATTTTCGGCTGATCGCCGTTCAGGGTTCCGAGGAAAGCGACGATGTCCGTCGTCTCTTCGCTCGTCAATTCTTCGCCAAGCTGATCTTTCGCCATCAGTTGCACGGCTTCGCGAAGGGTCCAGACCTGCCCGGAGTGGAAATAGGGCGCTCGCAAAGCGACATTGCGCAGCGGCGCAACGCGGAAGACGAAATCGTCGCCGGGGCTCTTCGTGACCGAACTGCGTCCCTTGTCGGCGATCGGCCGCACCAATTCCGGGGGCGCCGTGACGACGCCGAAGGCATAATAGTCAGCCCCGCCGATATTGACGCCATGGTGGCAACTCGCGCAGCCCTTGTCGATGAAAGCGCGCAGGCCGCGCTTTTCGGACGCGTTCATCGCCGCGTCGTCGCCCTCGAGGAATTTGTCGAAGCGCGCGTTGGGCGTGATCAGCGTGCTTTCGAAAGCCTCGATCGCCATCGCCATATTGTCGAAGGACACCGGCTTCGGGTCGCCCGGGAAGGCGGTTTCGAAACCGGCGACATAGCCCGGCATGCTCTTCAAGGTCGCCTCGACCGCCACCGGCGTATTATTCATCTCGACGGCGGCCTGCACCGGGCCCTTGGCCTGCGCCTTGAGGTCCTCCGCGCGGCCGTCCCAGAATTGCGCGACGTTGAACACGGCGTTGAGCACGCTCGGCGCGCGGCGCGGGCCTTTTTGCCAGCCGTGGCCGACGGAGGTCGGGCCTGTGTCGACGCCGGCGAGCGAGGGATTATGACAGGAAGCGCAGCTGATGAGCTGGCTTTTCGAGAGCCGCGGATCGAAAAACAGCTCGCGCCCGAGCTCCACCTTTTTCGCGGTGACGTCGTTGTTCTTGATGAGTTTTACGACCGCCGCCTGATCGATGGGCTTGAAGACGGCCAAAGCGTCCTGCCTCAAATCTCCCGCCGTCGCCGCGATCGGAAACAACGCGACCATGCTCAGCGACCACAACCATGACCTCGACATCCGGTGCTCCTTGCAGAATTGTCTTCGCAGGCGCGGAAGGCGCCCTTGTGCGCCGCGTGAGGCGCGCGCGACGCGAGCCCTGTACCACACTGTCGGCGCGCCGACAAAGCGCGAAGTTTTCTCAAATATAAACAATTAACTCGCTCAGAGAGAGGCTCAGACGGTAAAGCTTTTGCTCGCCTTTGTCAGCAGGAAATCTTGGTCGAGACAAGGTATCGACTCTATTCATTAGTTTGAACAAACTCCTTTAGCGTGTCCTGCGCCATCTCCTTTGATGCGTCGCACAATTTGGCGTCAAAATAATCTCTGTTTAGCTTCAGCTTTGAGGAACAAGACACCGACGTGACGCGAAAAGAGGTTGTCAGCTGCAGCGAAGACGGGGCAGGCTCTTCACGGCGGGGCTAAGCCGCAACCACCGCGGGCTAAGCCGCGGCCAATTAAAGACAAGAACGCGAGCGCGGCTCAAAGAAGGCGAAGTCCTTCGGGGTTCTGCGCCGCCCGCCGACAGGCAAGGGAGACGACTTATGAAGCGCATGCGATTCCGAGCGCTGGTGTTGGCGCTCGTCGGTCTTGGAGGCGTTTGTGCGACGTCCAGCGTCGCCGAGCCCTTGGGACTCCCGCCGGTTCCGATACCCGCCGACAATCCGCAGACGCCGGAAAAAATCGCGCTCGGCGACAAGCTTTTCCACGACGCGCGGTTTTCCGGCGACGGCACGGTGAGTTGCAGCACCTGCCACGCGAATGACAAGGCCTTCACCGACAGCCCCCTGAAGACCTCGCGCGGCATCAGGGCGCAGACCGGGACCCGCAACGCGCCGACGGTGCTCAACGCGGCCTATTACACGACCTTGTTCTGGGATGGGCGCGCCAGCTCGCTCGAGGATCAATCGCAGTTCCCGCCGCTCAATCCAGTCGAGATGGGTCTTACCTCGCATGACGCGATCCTCAAGGTCGTGCGCGCCGACAGTTCCTATGTCGAGGCCTTTCGGAAAGTGTTTCACCTCGACCCCGCGGCGATTACGATGGAGCATGTGAAAAAGGCCATCGCCTCTTACGAGCGCACGCTGATCGCCGGCGACTCGCCTTTCGACCGCTGGCATTTCGGCCATGAGCCTTTCGCGATCGGCGACGCGGCGAAGCGCGGCTTCGAGGTGTTCGTCGGCCAGGGCCGCTGCGTCTCATGCCACGTCATCGAGCAGGACCAGGCGCTGTTCACCGACAATCGTTTCCATAACATCGGCGTCGGCATCAATCGCATTCAGGCCGAGACGCCCCAACTCGCCGGCGCGTTTCTGAAGGCGAAAGCCTCTGGGAATTGGTCGACGTCGCCGTTCTCACCGACCCCAAGGTGTCCGATCTCGGGCGTTTCGCGGTGACGACGAGCTTCGACGAGATCGGCGGCTTCAAGACCTCGACGTTGCGCAACATCGCCGTGACCGGCCCCTATATGCACGACGGCTCTCTGAAGACGCTGAAAGACGTCGTCAAACATTACAACGACGGCGGCAAGAGCCCGGGCGATCCATCGATCAACCCTTATCTCTCCGGCGGCATTCGGCCGCTTAATCTGACCGAACAGCAGATGGACGATCTCGTCGCCTTCATGGAGACGCTGACCAGTCCCGCCTACGCCAACGCCAACACGAAAGCGGGCGCGACGCCATAAACCTCCGCGCATCACAGGCTTCGAGGATCAAAGACGATGAGCAAACTGATCACAAGACGGAGCGTCATGGCCGCGGGCGCGGCGGGCGCCGTCGGAACCATCACGACGCTGCCGATCAGCATGGTGCGCCTCGCTTTCGGCGGCGAGCGCGAGGACTTCACCTTCACCTACATCTCGGATGCGCATATTCAGCAGATCAAGGGCGCAACCTTCGTGCGCAATTGGGATCAGGGTCTGAAGCGCGCCGTGGCGGAAGCCAATCTCGTCAAGCCGGAGAGCGACTTCGTCATGTTCGGCGGCGATCTCGCGCAGCTCGGCAAGAAAGAAGAACTCGATCACGGCGCCGAGATTCTTTCGCATCTCACGCCGAAGCTGCACACGGTGATGGGCGAGCACGACTACTATCTCGACCTCGGCGACTATTGGAGCAAGCTCTATGGTCCGCAGCATTACAGCTTCGACCACAAGGGCGTGCATTTCATCGTGCTGAATTCAATTCTGACCAGCGATGAATGGACCTTCCATCGTTGGCCGACGCCCGAGCAGCGCATGTTGGAAATGGCCGATCTCGACAATCCCAACGGTTCGCCCTTCATGGTCGGATTGAAACAGCGCGAATGGCTGCGCGACGATCTCGCCAAGATCGGTCACGACGTGCCGATCGTCGTGTTCTCGCATTCGCCGCTGCAGAAGATCTACAAGGGCTGGAACTTCTGGACTGACGACGCCGAAGAGGTGCAGGCGTTGCTGGCGCCGTTCAAGTCGGTCAACGTCATCTATGGCCATGTGCATCAGATTCAGTACAATCAGATCGGCAACATCTCGTTCAATTCGGTGATGGCGACCGCATGGCCTTGGCCCTATCCGCAAACCTACGCGCAGGCGGAAAGTCACTTGCCTGTGCTGACGGTGCCGATGAATCGCGCCGATCCTTTCTTCGAGCGCGACGCCACGGGGTGGCAATTGATCGACGTGCACTCCGGCCGCGTCGCCGCGCGTTACCAGCTTTGGGACAACAAGGCGCGCACCGTCGCTTTCGATCCCAAGCAAGGACGACCGGTCGACATGGCCTATCAGGAGCCGACGCAGCGTCGACCGCCGCAAACCCATTACTGATCTTTTGAAGGAGCATCTGATGCGCCCCATCTTCGCGGTTCTCGCTTTCGCCTTGTTGGCCGCGCCCTGCGCGCGCGCCGACGAATTCACAAAAGCCGACACGGAACGCTGGCAAAAGGAGTTCGACCAAGTGGTCGCGCAAGGACGTTCGCTATGGACCGACGACAAGCTCGGCAGCAATGGCGTCGTCTGCGCGCAATGCCATCCCAACGGCGCCAACACCCATCCGGAAACCTATCCGAAATTCCAAAAACAACTCGGCAAGGTCGCACAACTTTACGAAATGGTGAACTGGTGCCTGAGAAATCCGCTCGAGGGAAAACCGATGGCGGCGGATGATCCGAAAATGACCGCCATCCTTTCCTATGTCGCCTATGAACGGCGGGGCGTGAAGCTCGCGCCGGGAACTCACTGACCCAAACCCCGCGCATGAGCGCGGGCGAGTGAAACTGCGGGGCGCTTTTGGAGCGCCTCGCAAACATCGTCAAAACATCTCTGCGTCAAGCGACATCATTGTATCGGCGCCGGAGGCGACGCGCGCAAGTCGCAAGCCCGTCTGCGGCAGCATGCGCTCCATATAGAATTTCGCCGTGACGAGCTTCGCCGACATTCGCGGCGAGAGAGCGGGTTCGCTCTTCATTTTTTCCAGCGCCGCCTTGACGATCCGCGCCCAGACATAGCCGAGCGCGACGGCGCCGAAGAGATGCATGTAGTCGTGCGAGGCGGCGGCGGCGTTGTCCGGCTTGCCGATCGCATTTTGCATCAGCCACATCGTCGCCTTCTGCAAGTCGCCGAGCGCGACCTGCAGCGGCTTCAGATAAGGCTCCATGCCTTCGATCGCGCCGGCGCCGGCGATGAAGTCGCTCACTTCCTTGAAATAGGCCATCACTGCGCGGCCGCCGTCGCGCGGCAGTTTTCTGCCGACGAGGTCCAGCGCCTGCACGCCGTTCGCGCCCTCGTAGATCATGGTGATGCGGGCGTCGCGCACGAACTGCTCCATGCCGCCTTCGGCGATATAACCGTAGCCGCCGAACACCTGCTGCGCGGCGACCGCATTTTGAAAGCCAAGTTCCGTGAAGACGCCTTTGAGCACCGGCGTCAGCAGGCCGACGCGATCCTTGGCGGCCTGACGAACCGCAGCATCCTGCGCGCGATGCGAGAGATCATTGTCGATCGCCGCGATGAGCGCGAGGCCGCGCGCCGCCTCGTTGAAAGCCCTGATCTCCATCAACATGCGCCGAATGTCGGGATGCACGATCAGCGGATCGGCCGGACCGGTCGGGTTCTTCGGGCCCGTCAGGCTGCGGCCCTGCAGACGTTCGCGGGCATATTGCGCGGCGTTCTGATAGGCGACTTCGGAGAGCGCGACGCCCTGGATGGCGACGCCGAGCCGCGCTTCGTTCATCATCACGAACATCGCATTGAGGCCGCGATTGGCCTCGCCGACGAGTTGAGCGCGCGCGCCTTCGTAATGCATCACGCAAGTCGAATTGCCGTGAATGCCCATCTTATGTTCGATCGAACCGCACGAGACTTTGTTGCGGGCCCCGAGCGAGCCGTCCGGGTTGACGTCGAACTTCGGCGCGATGAACAGCGAAATGCCCTTCACGCCGGCCGGCGCACCTTCGATTCGCGCAAGCACGAGGTGAACGATGTTTTCCGCCAGGTCATGCTCGCCGGACGAGATGTAGATCTTCTGGCCGGTGAGCGCATAGTCGCCGTCGCCGAGCGGCGTCGCCTTTGTCGTGAGCAGGCCAAGATCGGTGCCGCATTGCGGCTCCGTGAGATTCATCGTGCCGCTCCACTTGCCGGAGACCATATTGGGCAAGTAAAGGCGCTTCTGCGCGTCGCTGCCGTGACGCAGCAACGCCGCCATCGCGCCTTGCGTTAGCCCCGTGTACATCGCGAGCGACATATTGGCCGACGAAGCGAATTCATTGGTCAGGGCGCTGAGCGTGTAGGGCAGACCCTGGCCGCCATATTCTTCGGGCGCGGAAAGACCGATCCAGCCGCCCTCGGCGACGGCGCGGTAAGCCTCGATGAATCCCTTCGGAGTTGTCACGCTCGCATCGTCGTGGCGGACGCAACCCTCCCGGTCGCCGATCTGATTGAGCGGCAGCGCGACTTCTTCACAGATTTTTGCGGCTTCGCCGAAGAATCGCCGCGAGAGTTTCTCCGGTAAGGTCGCCAAAGCCGGGAAGTTGACTGTATTGTTTAAAGTTGAGCACATCTTCGAGAAGAAAAATCGCGTCGTCCACCGGGGCTTTATATAGAGGCATTGGAAACTCCAGCGAATTGACCTTCCCACGCGAATCGAACGAAGGTCGCGGTTGACAAGGCGGCTTAAGCGCCGCGTGCGCGGCATGGTCAAGCTAACTAGTGTCAGGCGCCCGCTTACGCAACGCGCAAGCGATAGTTGCAAGCGTAAATAAGCATTTAGCTGATTTGTTTTTGCGGCGGCGAACGCTTGGTGCGATACAAATGGAAGACACAAGGTGATTCGCGGTGACTCCCTAAAGACAATCTCGCACGAGCGAATTCGCGCTTTGGCGCGCTTTCGTCAAGCGCCGCGGCGCGCGGCGTTTTGCGCCCGGGAATGGGCGGCGGGTTAACCGGCCGCAAAGGAATTGTCGGTTGGTTAACCGCATATTTACCTTAACTGTTGAAAAGTTACCTGCAGTGGTCGTCTGTCGCCGCGAGTTTCCTGCCAGCGTCTGTCCTTGAGTTGTCGACACTTCGCCCATTTCGGGTCGGATCCGCCGGAAACCCTAATGAACAAGTTGCTCTCCCGCAGCTTCAGAAGCTCGAATCGAGACGCTCTACGGGCGCGTAGGCCGACCGCGCGGCGTAACGAACGGGACCTTTTGGGCGACCATGAGCCTTTCGAATCCGATGTCGGCTTCGACGAAGGCGACGATGAAGACGAAGACAATCTCGATCATGAAAGCCCCTTCGACGCCGTCGCGCGGCGGCTGAAGCGCTCGAACGAGCGTCTCGCCCGCGAGGAAGCCTCCCGCCGCCATCAGGAACAGATGCGGGCGCGCGAGCGATCCGAGCCCGTCGTCGACGCCGAGGAGATCGCCGAAACCGCCGCCGCGCTCGTCACGCGTCGGGTCGAGGCCAGCGAGCGGCAGACCGCGAAAGCGCTCGAGAGCATCGCGGAGCTCATCGAGACCGGGCAGCGGCGCTTCGATCCGCAGCGCATCGACGAGGCTGTCGCGGAATTCGAGCGCCGCGCCGAAGCGACGGAGCGCAAGACCGCGAAAGCGCTCGACAATATCGCAGAGCTTATCGAAACCAACGTCAAGACGGCGGCGCACAGCGATTTCGACACGCTGAAGGACCGCCTCGGACGCATCGAATCCAAAATCACGAAAGCTCCCGTGGACGAGAACCGGCCGATCCGCAATGCTCTCGCGCGGCTCGAGTTGCGTATCGACCGCATCTCCAAGGACGATCGCGCCGAGGGTTTCGCGCATGCGTTGTCCGGTCTCGATGAGCGATTGTCGCAAATCGCCGCGCGTCTCGAGGAGGATGCGAGAGACCGCCGCCTCGCGCCGCCGCCGCCGCCTGCGCCCGAGCCGGTCGAGCGCGCCGCCCGCTCTCGCGATCTCGATTATCTCGGCGATTTCGAGGATCGCGCCCCACACGCGCCCTACGCCGCCAAACGCCCGCTCGCCGAGGCCATCGCCGACATCACGCGCCGCCAGCAGGCGCTGGACGAGGCGGCTTTGGCGCCGCGCCGCGCGCCGGTCGAAGACGTCCCCACGGCTCATCGCAGAGTTCCTGTCGAGGAGGTCGGCGCTTCAGCTTTCCGCGCGCCGCCGCAGGCGCAGAACTTCGCCTTGCCGCAGGAGGCGGCGCATCGCTTCGATAAATTGCACGTCTCCATGGACGCGCTGGCGCAGCGTCTCGAAACGCAGAGCCGCGAGGACGCCGAGGCCAAACGCCTCGCCGCGGCTTTCGGCGAACGGCTCGAAGCGCTCGGCCGCCAGATCGAACAACTCGCGCGCGCCGAACGTCCCGATCCCTCGCCGCGATGGACGAGTTGCGCGCGCAACTCGACGCGCAGGCGCGACTGACCGAAACGCTGCGCGCCGACTTGCTGCGGAGACCGGATCAACAGGGCGCTCTGGTTCATCGAGGCGTTGCGGCGCGAGATCGAGGTGCTCGCCGACGATCGGCGCGGCGATCTGCCGCGCAGGGTCGAGGAGCTGCGCGCGAGCCATGTCGAACTTGCGCGCCACATCGAAAGTCTGCGCGCCGACGCCGCGCAGCGGCCCGAGCAGCAATTTCTGATCCTGCGCCAGCTTGAAACGCTGCAGCGCCGCGTCGAAGAGATCGCGACCGCCGCCGAACAGCCGCATGTCGCGCAACGCATGAGCGAAATCGACGCGTCGGTCGCGGCGCTCGGCCAGCAACTGGCGCAACTGCGTCTGGAGGCGGGCGAGAACGCGCGCCAGCAGGAGCACATGCTGCGGCAGATGGACGGTCTGCGCGGCGAGGTCGAAGATCTTTCGCGCCTCATGACCGACATCGCGCCGCGCGCGTCGATCGTCGCCGTCGAGGCCGCGCTGCGTGATCTTGCGCGCCGGGTCGAGGCCGGGCGCGATCGCGGCGTCGAAGAGCAGGCTCTGGCTCCAGCCGAACACATCGCCGCGGAATTGCGCGCCGCGCTGAAGCAGCTCGATCCGACGCCAATCCTGCGCAATCTCGACGAGGACGTCGCGGCCATCGCGCGTCGGCTCGAAGAAGCGACGCAGCAGGGCGACGGCGACGCCGCCGCGATGCGCGAGCTGGCGCGGCAGACTGCGGAGATCAAGGATCAGCTCAGGCTGCTCGCCGCTCGCCCGCTGCCGCTGGAGCGGCTGGAGGGGCGCGTCGTGGATTTGGCGCAGCGCGTCGAATCCCTGTCGCTGGGCGTCAGGGTTCCGGGCGCAAGCGCGGACATGGCCGAGATCGTGAAGTCGATCCGCGCGATCGTCGCTGCCGAGACCAGCAACGGCTTTCACGCCTTCAATCAGCGGCTCGAACGCCTTGGCGTGAAATTCGAGGAGGCGGTTAAGGCCGCCGGCGCCGAGCGTTTCGACGAGATCAACGCGCGCATCGACGAGATGCACAAATCGCTCGCGGAACGCATCGATCGGGGCGCGGCGCAAAAGCCTTCGACGGCCACGGCGGCGGCGCTGGAGACGCTGGTCGCGACGCTCGCCAAGAAGATCGACGCGGCTCTCGATCCCAATGCCCATAGCGCCGCCTTCGAGGAGCTTGGACGCGGATCGAGCGGCTTGAAGGGCGCTTGCGCGATCCGCGCGACGACGGCCGCTTCGCCGATCTCGCGGGTCGTCTCGACGCGCTCGGACGAATCTCAACGAGCGCTTCGAACGTGGAACCCTCGAACAAAGCGGCGCCGACGTCGGTCAGTTCGAGGAGTTGGCGCGAGACTTGGCGACCGGATCGACGCCGCGATGGCGCCGGGCGCGGGCCGCCGCGACGTCGAACAGCTCGAACAACAGATCGAGCAGTTGTCGCGCAAGCTCGACCGTCTCGCCAACTCGCCGCAGACCGCACGCATCGAGCAGTTGTTGGCGCAGCCGCCGCAACACGGCCGTCTCGACGAATTGAGCGAGCGCATCGACTACATGCATTCGGCGCTCGCCGCACGCATCGAAGAAGGCGCGCGCCGAAGGGACGACACGGAGAAGAGCGAACTCGCGCAGTTCGTCGAGGGGCTGGCGCATAAGATCGACGGGGCGCTCGCGCCGAGCGCCGATGCGAACGCCGTCGCGTCGCTGGAGCGGCAGATCACCGAGCTGTCGTCGCGGCTCGATCGCGGTGAAGCCAATGGCGCCGCGCTCGCCTCGATCGAAGACAAGATAGCGGAGCTGTTCGGCAGGCTCGAAGAGACGCGCGGCGCGGCGGTGGAGGCGGCCGAGGCCGCGCTGCGCAATGCGACGATCGAGGTGCTGCGCGAAGCGGCCAGCGCCGCGTCGCAGCTCAGCCCCGCGGTGAAGCAGGAGCTCGACGAAATCCGCCGCAATCAGGAGGTGAGCGGCGCCCGCACGCATGAAACACTCACCGTCGTGCACGAAACCTTGGAGCGCGTCGTCGATCGGCTGGCGGCTTTTGAGGAAGAACTGACTGAAATCCGCGAGACGCCGCCTGGGGTCCCTCTCGAGCAACCGCGCTTCGGGGCGTTTGAAAATCGCAGGTCAAAGAGCGTCCGCGGCCTACGGAGTCCTTCGACGTCGAAAGCTTTGAGCGGCCGCGCATCAAAGTCGCGAAGGCGTTTGATGACGAGACGCGCGACGAGCGGGGGCCGTCCCGCGAACGCGACGGGCTGCACGTCCCGGCCGCGAAAATGCGATCCGAGGCCAAAGTGGGTTCGGGTCGTGGTCAAGGCGACGTGAAGTTCGACGATCTCGGCCTCGACGACCTCGGCCTTGTCGAGCCCACGACGACGCGCGACGAGCCGGTGCGCACCGATTTCATCGCCGCCGCGCGCAGGGCTGCGGCGCAACTTGCGGCCGCCGAAGCCGGCGCGGCGCAAGCGCAGCAGGATGCGCGCAAGTCCGCAAGCCTTGCGCGCGGCGCCGCGAACGACCATTCGGAAGAGAAAGCCGGCCTGTTCGCCAGCGTCGGATCGGCGCTTTCCGCCCGCCGCCGCAACATCTATCTTGGCCTAGCCGGTCCTGGTGATGCTCGGCGGCGTCGCCGGGGTGGCGCATCTCGCGGGCCGCGGCGCGCCTCCCGCTACGAAAGGCGAGACCGTCGGCTCGGAGGCGCAGGGCCGCAAATCGCCCGCGCATGCCGAAACCGACCTCGACGGCAGGACCGAAACTGCGCCTGTCGCCAAGCCTACGGGCGAGTCGCCCCCCGCGCCGGCGCCCGGCAAATCAGCGAGGGAGGCGGATGTCGACGAGACACCGGTCGGCGCCATCGGCTCCTCGCATTCGGTCGGCGCGACGGACGAGACGGCGGCGATCAAGCATCTCGCGACGCACGGCGACGCAGCCGCCGAGTATGAACTCGGCTCGCGTCTCGCTGAAGGGCGGGGCGTCGCGCGCGACGCCAAAGCCGCCGCGGTCTGGTTTGAAAAAGCCGCGATGCAGGGCGTCGGCGCCGGCGCAATATCGGCTGGGATCGCTCTATGAAAAGGGCGTCGGCGTCGACCGCGACTATATCCGGGCGAAGGAGTGGTATCGGCAGGCGGCCGAAAACGGCAATGCGCGCGCGATGCATAATCTCGCCGTCATGTTCGCCGAGGGCAATGAAGGCAAGCCGGACTATCCGGCGGCGTCCGAATGGTTCCGCAACGCGGCTGAGCTCGGCGTGCGCGACAGCCAGTATAATCTCGCCATACTCTATGCGCGCGGGCTCGGCGTGACCCAGAATCTGGCGCAATCCTACATGTGGTTCGGGGTCGCCGCCAACCAGGGCGATCAGGACGCGGGCAAGAAACGCGACGAAGTCGGCGCGAGGCTGACTCCAAGGAGCTGGCGAAGGCCAAGGAACTGCTGGCGAACTTCAAGGTGCGGCCAATGAAGCGCGAGGCCAATGACGTGGCTCCGCCCAAGGGCGGCTGGGACAGTCTGAAGGCGCAGAACCTCAAGGCCCCGCCGCTGCCGACCATGATCGGACGCCCGAAGGTCTCGGGGGTTTAGAGCGCTTTACGCTCGAATGGACTCATTCGAGCGATAAGACACCGCTCCACTATCGAAGCGATGGAGCATGTTCTTGTCGCAAGAGCGCTTCAACTTTTGCGGAACAAGCCCTAAGCCGGGTTATTTGTTCTTTGGGGTGATGATGCTGTGGACGCGGCCGCCGCCGCGTTCGCCGGCCTGCAGCGCGGCCTGACCGGTCGTCGTATCATAGACCAGGCGGTCGCCTTTGGTGATGGTCTCGCCTTGAGTTCAGCGTGACATTGCCGATGAGATAGACCTTGTGCTCGGCGCGATCATATTTGCCGCCGTCGCCCGTCGCGATCTGATCCTTGGAGACCATCGTCACCGGTCCTTCGGCGTCGATGTGCCTCACTTTGTCGGACTGCGACCCGCTTTCGCTCTTCGGCTTTTGGCCCTTGGTGTCGAGAAAGATCGTCATGCGCGAGGCCTTCAGCGTCGAAGGGCCGTTGACGACGATGACGCTGCCCCGAATAGATCGCCTTTTGCTCGCGATCGAAATAGTCGACCTTGTCGGCGTCGATGCTCAGCGGATCGCTCGGATTCGATCCCGGTAAAATCGCCCGCCGGATTTCGCGTTCGCCGGCGCGCAAAGCGCGAGGATCAGCGCAACGGGCGCAAGAGTGGTCGCCAACCTCATTCGACTTCGCCTTTCGTCAATTCTGTTTGTCGCTCGTCGCCTGCGCTGCGACCGACTCGGAGTTCGTCTCCCGGAATGACGGTGCGCACATGCCCTGAGAAGCTCGCGCGCCGCTCGGGCTGCGAAAACTCCGCCAGGTCCGAGGTGATGGTGATCTTATCGAGTTTTAGCATCGCCTTGTCGTCCGAGGTGAGCCGCCCGGCGTGAAAATCCATTTGCGCGCGCGTCATCGTGAGCTCGAAGCTCTTGTCGTCATAGATACGCACCCCGCTGGTGAGGTCGGCGTGGTCGTTCTTCGAGTTGTAGACCGCCTTGCCGGAGGCGAGCAGCACGGGGGTCTCCACCCCGCTCTCGATTTTGACCTTGAGGCCGTCGAGTTCGAAAACGTCGGGCGTGGCCATGTCCTGCACGCCGAGATCCGCGCGCAGCTCGTAAGGGCGTCCGTCCTGGCCGTAGCCGACGATGCGCGGCGTCTGGATCGTGATGCGCGTGCCCGACAGGCCGATATGCGCAAAGCGCAGGTCGACGGGCAGCAGGCTGAGGGATTTATAGCCGACGAGGATGAGAACGACTGCGGCGACGCCGCCGACCGACCAGACGATGGCGCGCCGCAGCCGCGCGACTCGCGCGGAATGCCGCCGCGCCGCCGGGATCGCGTCCTTGCGCGGCGCGCCGAGCGACGAGAGTCTGTTGCGCGGTTTTTCCCGGCTTTCGGTCAACGTCGGTCCATCCGCCACGCCCCTGTCCCGAGGCTAAATCAGAACCCTAACAAAAAAGCGCTAGTCCCGTGTAATGGCCTTTTCGTGTCGCTTCAGGAATGCGCGAAAATGTCGACCTCGGCCCAGCCGCAAAGATCGAGTTTGGCGCGCATGGGCAGGAAGTCGAAGCAGGCTGCGGCGAGCTCTTCGCGACCTTCGCGCCGCAGCATCGTATCCAGCTTTTCTTTGAGCGCATGAAGATAGAGCACGTCGGACGCCGCATAGGCCAGCTGCGCCTCCGAAAGCTCCGGCGCGCCCCAATCTGAGGATTGCTGCTGCTTGGAGAGTTCGACGCCGAGCAATTCGCGTGCGATGTCTTTCAGTCCATGGCGGTCGGTGTAGGTGCGCGCGAGTTTTGAGGCGATCTTGGTGCAATAGACCGGCGCCGGCGAAAAGCCGAAGGTCTGCGCCAGAATCGCGAGATCGAAACGCGCGAAATGGAAGAGTTTCAGCGTCTTGGGGTCGGCCAGAATGCGCTCGAGGTTCGGCGCCCGCGTCTGCCCGCGCGAAAGCTGCACGAGTTCGGCGTCGCCGTCGCCGCGCGAGAGCTGCACGAGGCAGAGCCGGTCGCGCCTGGGGTTGAGGCCGAGCGTCTCGGTGTCGATCGCGACGATGGGGCCAAGATCGATGGTTTCGGGAAGATCGCCGTGGTGCAGTCGAACGGTCATTTGGGTTTTCGTCGCCTGTCTTTTTTAAGTCGCAGACGAGCTTATAGCGGAAGGCGGGGCGAAGAGGGAAAAATGGGGTGGGAGTGGGTGTCGATCGTGTCCCGCGGCGTGGCGTAGCTTCGCTGGAATTGATCAGGCGGCGCCGGGCGGGCGGCCCGACTATTGGATTATCGCTCAAGGGAGCGATGGTTTCCAGGGTCATGTATCTGGCGCGCCGCGTCGCCACATGCCCACAGGGACGACGACAGCAGCAGATCGCCGCATGATAAAAGGGGACGGGCGCAGTCCGAGTTTCCAACCAGGAAACCGCCTCAGGCGGTCCCGCTGCGCGGGCCCATTTCAGGACGCGATCAGCGACTTTCCGACGACGCCCAGCTCAACATGTCTCTCACCATGTCTTTGTGCTCCGCGATGAGAGGAAACAGAAACGTCGCGCCGATCGCCAGAAGCAGCGCCGGCGGCGTCACGACTATCCCGATTTTCAAGAACCGCCATGCGCTGACGCCATATCCCTCTCGCCGCAGCGCGATGAGCCAGAGGATCGTCGCCAGCGAGCCGGTCACCGAAAAATTAGGTCCAAGGTCGACGCCGATCAATAATGCGTCCGTCACGCTCGAGGGCGGCTTGGCGCTTTGCACCGCGCCGCCGGCGATGAGCCCGGTCGGCAGATTGTTGATGAGATTATTCGCCACTGCGACCGTAAGGCCGGCGACCCATGTCGCTTGCGTGAGCGAGGCTTGCGCCAACTCGTGCAGCCTGGCGCCGATCGACGCGATGACGCCGGTCTTCTGCAAGGCTTCGACGAGCACGAAGAGGCCGGCGACCAGCGGCAGCATGCTCCAGGAAATGTGGCGCAGCGTCGACCATGGGCCTTTTCGCTCATAGTCATTACGGCGGCGGCGGTGACGGCGCCGGCGAGCGCGGTCGGGGCGCCGAGCTGCATGTCGAGCGTGGAAGCCGCGAGCAGCGCGACGGCGGTGAGGCCAAGCCCGAAAAGGCGATCCTTCCCGAGGCGGAGAGCGACGGCGGCGCTGATGTCTTCGGCGACCTCTGCCGCAACGTCTCGCGCTGGGTCCAGCGCAGCGCGGCGTAGGTCGCGCCGATCGCGCGTATGGAAGGAGCAGATAAGCCGGCAGCCATTCGAGCAGCGGAGGCATGCGGCCTGTAGATGACGAGATTCGCCGGATTGGAGATGGGCAGCAGGAAGGACGCCGCATTGGCGACGAAGGCGCAGGCGAGAAGAAAGGCAGCGGGTCTTGCGCGCCGCGGCTTTCGCCGCGGCGGCGACCGCGGGCGTGAGCACGACGGCGGTGGCGTCGTTGGAGAGAAAGGCCGTGACCAGCACGCCGACGCCATAGGCGAGCAAAAAGAGGCGCTGCGCCGAGCCTTCGGCGCGCTGCCGGCGATCGCCGCGACCAGTCGAACAATCCTTCGAGCGCGCGACTTCCGCGAGCGACATCATGCCGGCGAGGAAGAGATAAACGTCGTCCCCTTTGCGACGCCGGCGAGCGCGTCCCGCGGCGCGAGCAGTCCCAGCAGCACGAGGGCGAGCGCGCCGAGCACGGCCCAGATCGCTTCGGGCAAGCCGAAAGGGCGAATGATCACCCCTGCGGTTGCAAGCGCGGCGATGCTCCAGGTCGCGCCGCGCTCCGACGCGAGACCGTCGTAAAGGCTGGCGAGAAGATCGACGACTATCGGGGGAAGCGCTGCAGGCGAAAGAGAAAATTCACTCAAAAGCTCCGGCGTGACTGCGCTCGACCGCAAGAGAGGTAGCGCGGCGCAAACGAAGACCAAGCTGCGCCAGGATTTGCGTCGTCGTCCGGCGCCCGTAACAAAAGACCGGTTCGCGGCGTAATCACGCCGAAGCCTATGTAACCCGAACGCACTTCATGGAGGCCTAGAATGGTGACCAAGCGGAAATTCCTGACGATTGCGGCGCTGGGCGCGGCTTCGCTGGCGACGCTGTGGCGCGCGGCGCAAAGCAAGGCAGCGGCGGCTTTCGAAGTCGCGCACAGCGACGCAGAGTGGCGCAAGCTGCTCAACCCGGAGCAATATGCGGTGCTGCGGCAGAGCGGCACCGAGCGGCCCTTCACCAGCCCGCTGCTTAACGAACATCGGCGCGGCGTCTTCGCTTGCGCGGGCTGCGGGCGCGATCTGTTCTCGTCGACTGCCAAATTCGACAGCGGCACCGGCTGGCCGAGCTTCTGGGCGCCGATCGACAATGCGGTCGACGACGCGACGACCGTTCGTTCGGCATGGCGCGCACGGAGGTCCTTTGCAGCCGCTGCGGCGGCCATCTCGGCCATGTCTTCGACGACGGCCCGAAGCCGACCGGCCTGCGCTACTGCATGAACGGCGTCGCACTGACCTTCAAGCCCATGGGCGCGTGACTTAGCGGAGGTTGTGTTTTGGTCATGTTCCTGGTCGCCTATCTTGGCGGCGTGCTCACCATCCTCAGCCCTTGCATGCTGCCGGTGCTGCCCTTCGTCTTCACGCGCGCCGACAAGCCTTTCGCGCGCAACGGACTGCCGATGCTGATCGGCATGGCCGGGACCTTCGCTCTCGTCGCGACGCTGGCGGCGGTGGCGGGGAGCTTCGTCGTCGCGGCCAACCAGTTCGGGCGCTGGCTGGCGCTGGCTTTGCTGGCGCTGTTCGGCCTCTCGCTGCTGGTTCCCGAACTCAGCGACCGGATGATGCGCCCGCTCGTCAAGCTCGGCGCCAGGATCGGCGACGCTCAAGAAAGCGACGCAGCGTCCGGCGGCGTCCTCGCCTCGCTGCTGCTTGGCGTCGCGACCGGTTTTCTTTGGGCGCCCTGCGCCGGGCCGATCCTGGGACTGATCCTTACGGGCGCGGCGCTGAATGGGGCCAATGCTGGAACCTTCGCGTTGCTGCTCGCCTATGCTTTGGGCGCCGCGACCTCGCTCGCCGGCGCGCTGCTGTTCGGGGGCCGCCTATTCGCGGCGATGAAGCGCAGCCTCGGCGTCGGCGAATGGGTCAGACGCGGCCTTGGCGCCGCCGTGCTCGCGGGCGTCGCGGCGATCGCGCTGGGCCTCGACGTCGGCGGATTGGCGCAACTTTCCTCGCCCGACACCAATGCGCTGGAGGACCGCCTGCTCGCGGCTTTCGGCAAGGCGTCGACGAGGGACGGGTCTTCCGTGGTCCTGCAGGGCGGTCCGGCCATGTCAGGCGGCCCCGCCATGTCGGGCGGCGCGATGACCGGCGGCGAGGCGATGATGATGAAGGGCGGGCCCGCGCCTGCGCCGGTCGAGGCGCTCGACGACGAAGGCCGGACGCCGAGCCTTGCCGGAGCGGTCGCATGGCTGAACTCGCCGCCGCTGACGCGGGACGAACTCAAGGGCAAGGTGGTGCTGGTCGACTTTTGGACCTACTCCTGCATCAACTGCCTGCGCGCGCTGCCCTATGTTCGCGCCTGGGCGGAGAAATACAAGGACGAGGGGCTCGTCGTCATCGGCGTGCACGCGCCGGAGTTTCCCTTCGAAAAGGATATCGCCAACGTCAAGCGAGCCGTCGCCGATCTGAAAATTCAATATCCGGTCGCGATCGACAATGATTTTGCGATCTGGCGCGGCTTCAACAACCAGTATTGGCCGGCGCATTACTTCATCGACGCCGAAGGGCGCATTCGCCACCATCATTTCGGCGAGGGCGACTATGACGGCTCGGAAGCCGTGATCCGTCAGCTGCTCGCGGAGGCCGGTAGAAAAGGACTGTCCGCAGAGGCCGCTCCCGTGAAAGCGGCGAGCGGCGTCGAGGCGCCGGCCGACGACGGTCACGTGCTCTCTCCCGAAACCTACGTCGGCTATGGTCGCGCCGAGAATTTCGTCTCGCCCGGCGGCGCCGTCAAGGATCGGGAGAGCCGTTATGAGCCCGGCGATCCGCGCTTGAACGAATGGGGTCTGCAGGGCGCCTGGACGATCGGCGAAGACCACGCCGCCGCGAATGCGAAGGACGACGCCATCGCTTACCGCTTCCACGCCCGCGACCTGCATCTCGTGCTCGGTCCCGGCGCCGGCGGCAAGGCGCGCTTTCGCGTCACGATCGACGGCGCGGCCCCCGGCGACGACCACGGCGTCGACGTCGATCCTTCGGGCGAAGGCGTCGTGACCGAACACCGCCTTTATCAGCTCGTGCGCCAGCGCGGGCCGATCAAGGACAGAACTTTCCGCATCGAATTTTTCGACCCCGGCGTAGAGGCCTACGCCTTCACTTTCGGTTAAGGAGCGAGACCATGCAGGCGCCGCAAAAATCCAACAAAAATCGGTCCGCGACGTGGCTCGCGCTGGGGATGGGGCTCGCGACGCTCATCGGCGCGCAGATGACGCGCTCGGCGACGCTCGACGCGCGGCCGGCGCCGGCGCCCGCGCTCGACGAAACCGATACGGCTGCGAGCGAGACCGCGGTGCTGGCGGGCGGCTGTTTTTGGGGCGTGCAGGGCGTGTTTCAGCATGTCAACGGCGTCACGAAGGCGGTCTCCGGCTATGCCGGCGGCGAGAAGAGCGCGGCGCATTACGAGACGGTCAGCTCCGGCGCCACCGGGCACGCCGAATCGGTGCAGGTCACCTTCGATCCCAAGAAGATCAGCTACGGGCGCATCCTGCAGATCTATTTCTCCGTCGCGCATGATCCGACGCAGCTCGACCGCCAGGGCCCCGACTCGGGCGCGCAATATCGTTCGGCGATATTCCCTCTGAGCGCGGAGCAGGCCAAGATCGCAAAGGCTTACATCGCGCAGCTCAATCAGGCGCACGTCTTCGACGCGGCGATCGTGACCAAGATCGAGCTAGGCAAGAGCTTTTATCCGGCCGAGCGCCATCATCAGGATTTTCTCGCGCGCAACCCGGATTATCCCTACATCGCCATCAACGACATGCCGAAGATCGAGGCGTTGAAGACGCTCTATCCGGGCGTCTATCGCGAGGAGCCGGTTCTGGTCGAGCAGGGCGCCGCGAGGGTTCGATAGGGCTCTCGCGCGCCGCGCGCCGAATGTGAGGCGTTCGGCTGGTCCCCGCGCGCTGGCCGGGATAGGATGCATGGACCGTGTCGCTGACCCCAGAGACGCCCGCATGTTTGCGCCTATTCCAATCATCCAGGCCCCCATGGCGGGCGCGCAGGGACCGGAGCTATGCATCGCCGTATGTAAAGCGGGCGGGCTTGGTTCGATTCCTTGCGCGATGCTGACGCCCGAGGTTCTTTGCGAACAGATTGCAGCCATCCGCGCCGCGACAGACGCGGCGTTCAACGTCAATTTCTTCGCTCATACGCCGCCCGAGCCGGACGCGGATGCTGCGGCGCGTTGGACAGCGCGTCTTGCGCCCTACTATGCCGAAGCCGGTCTCGATCTCGCGGCCGCGTCCGCAGGGTCCGGGCGGGCGCCTTTCGATCAAGCCACGTGCGACGTGATCGAGGAAATGCGGCCGCCGGTCGTCAGTTTCCATTTTGGCTTGCCTGCCGAGCCCTTGCTGGCGAGGGTGAAGGCGACCGGCGCGAAAATCTTGTCGTCGGCCACAACGGTGGCCGAGGCCCACTGGCTCGCGGCGCGCGGCGTCGACGCCGTCGTCGCTCAAGGGCGCGAGGCCGGGGGCCATCGCGGAATGTTCCTGAATGACGATATCGAAGCGCAGCCCGGTCTGATTGCGCTGTTGCCTCAGGTCGTGGACGCGATCGACCTGCCGGTCATCGCCGCCGGCGGGATCGCGGACGGGCGAGGGATCGCGGCGGCTTTCGCGCTCGGCGCGTCCGCCGTGCAGATCGGCACCGCCTATCTGCTGACGCCGCAATCGATGATTTCGGAACTGCATCGCGCGGCTCTGCGGGAAGCGCGCGACGACGCCACGCGCCTCACCAATCTGTATACGGGACGTCCCGCGCGGGGGCTGTTGACGAGATTCATGCGGGAGCAGGGGCCGATGAATTCAGCCGCGCCGGCCTTTCCGCTGGCGACCGGCGCTTGTGCGCCGCTTCGCGCGGCGTTCGAAAAATCAGGAGCGACCGATTTTTCGCCGCTCTGGGCGGGAGAGGCGGGCGCCCTCGCGCGCGAGGAAGACGCCGGCGAACTTACGCGCCGTTTGTGGCGCGAGGCCTGCGATCTAATGAGCGCGCTGGCGGCGCGGCGCTAAACCAGTTTTTGCAAAACTTCGGCGGCGTCGGATGATTTCCCGAAGCCGCTCTTGAGCAAGGGCTGCTATTCCGCCCGCCCGCCTTTGTGGTCGAGACGGCGCGCGCTATCTCGACGAATTCGCTCGGCCGTCATGATGATCGTCATGGTGTTCTGCTCGGCGTGTTCTGCTCGGCGCCGATCTCGGTGATCATCTGCATTCGGCGCAATTCGAGACCTGCGGGCTCACCATGATGGTTTCCGCCGCTTGCTTCAGCAGGGTCGCGCCTTCGGCCTCCGCCTTGAGGACAAAGCGCAACCGGCGCGACGCGACGCATCAGTCCCATCAGAATGCAAAAAATCTCGGCGCAGGCTAATTATGCGGCGCGCACTCGTAACGAATCTCATGGCTGCTCACGCCATAACCCTCGTCGAGCGCGACGTCGACCTCATGGCACAAGGAACTGACGGCGACGTCGCTCTCCTGCGTCGCGGCGGCTGTCGCCTGGGGCTCGGAAAGCTTTATCGCTCCCCGGGCGAGGGCGGCTGATCCGCAGATAAGCGAGCAAACTGCGAAAAGGAGAAAACTCTTCTTCATGAGCGCATCACCCGCACTTGACGCCAAAACTCATCGGCCAATCTCGTTTCGCGCTGCAAAAGCCGACGCGGTCAGGTTCTAGTTGACAGGTAGTGTTTTCGACAAGCAAAATATCGCCAAAAAGTCGATAAAAAGTGAAAGCTCTTTATACTCATTGTCTTAAGGTTAAACGCCCGACGCGGTCTATTGGTTCCGCCGTGGCTGGCGGTCGCCCGCCTCCCGGACCCATTGCCTGAAATGCGCCTCGACTCCAGATTGCCCCGGAAAGTGTCGATCGATTCGGCCTATCAACCTGTTCGGAATTTGCTCTAAAAGGACGCGCAAGCGAGGTTTCCAACATCATGGCGCAAAAAGGCTCATCTCCCGCCGGAAGCGGCTCCGGCGTCGACAAGCCTGCGACTCCGATCGAACTGCGCGAGGCTCTGGAAGAGCGTTATCTGCGCTATGCGCTGTCGACGATCACCGGCCGGGCGCTGCCGGACGTGCGCGACGGGCTGAAGCCCGTGCATCGGCGCATTCTCTACGGCATGCATATCTTGAGACTGGACCCCGGCGCGCCGTTCAAGAAATGCGCCAAGATCGTCGGCGACGTGATGGGCAATTTCCATCCGCACGGCGATCAGGCGATCTATGACGCGCTGGTGCGGCTCGCGCAGGATTTCTCCTCGCGCTATCCGCTCGTCGATGGCCAGGGCAATTTCGGCAATGTCGACGGCGACGCCGCCGCCGCCTATCGCTACACCGAAGCGCGCATGACGGCGGTGGCGCGCGGTCTGCTCGAAGGCGTCGACGACGACGCGATCGACTTCAAACCAAGCTATTCGGGGGAAGATCAAGAGCCGGTCGTTCTTCCCTCCGCTCTGCCCAATCTCCTCGCCAACGGCTCGCAGGGCATCGCCGTCGGCATGGCGACCTCGGTGCCGCCGCATAATGTCGCCGAGCTCTGCGACGCGGCGCTCTATCTCATTGCGCATCGCGGCGCCGGCGCCGAGCAATTGCTGAATTTCGTGCAAGGCCCGGACTTTCCGACGGGAGGGATCGTCGTCGATCCGCGCGCCGAGATCATCGAGACTTACCGCACCGGGCGCGGCTCGTTCCGTCTGCGCGCGCGTTGGAGCAAGGAAGAGCTCGCGCGCGGCGGATGGGTCGTGGCGGTTACTGAAATCCCCTATGGCGTGCAGAAATCGCGTCTCATCGAGCGGCTCGCCGAGCTCGTCAATGAGAAGAAACTGCCGCTCGTCGCCGACGTGCGCGACGAATCGGCGGAGGACATCCGCATCGTCATCGAGCCGCGCGCCAAAACCGTCGACCCGGCGTTGATGATGGAGACGGTGTTCAAGCTCTCGGAGCTGGAGACGCGCTTTCCGCTCAACATGAATGTGCTGATCGACGGCGTGACGCCGCGCGTCGTCTCGCTCGACGAAGCGCTGCGGCAATGGCTCGACCATCGCCGCACCGTGCTGCTGCGGCGCTCGTCGCATCGCCTGGCGGCGATCCTGCGCCGCTTGGAGCAGCTCGAAGGCATGGTCGTGGTCTTCCTCAATCTTGACGAGGTGATCCGCATCATCCGCGAGGAGGACGACGCCAAGGCGGCGCTGAAAGACGCCTTCGAGCTGACCGATCTGCAGACCGACTATATCCTCGACACGCGGCTGCGCGCCTTGCGCAAGCTGGAGGAGATGGAGCTGCGCAAGGAGCATGAAAAGCTTGGGCAGGAGCGCAACGGGATCGAGGCGCTGGTCGCCGACGAGACCATGCAGTGGCGCGCCATCGCCGGCCAGATTCGCGACCTGAAGAAGACCTTTGCGCTGACCACGCCGCTCGGGCGCCGCCGCACGAGTTTCGAAGACGCGCCGCCGGCGGCGGATTTCGATCTGACCCAGGCGATGATCGAGCGCGAGCCGATCACCGTCGTCGTCTCGCAAAAGGGTTGGATCCGCATGCTCAAAGGGCATGTCGCCGACGTCTCGACGTTGGCCTACAAGGGCGACGACGCGCTCGACACGGCCTTTTTCGCGCAGACGACGTCGAAGATTCTGGTCTTCGCCTCGAACGGCAAGGTTTTTACGCTGGATGCCGCCAAATTGCCGGGCGGCCGCGGCCAGGGCGAGCCCATACGGATGTTCGCCGAGATCGAGGAGGACGCGAGCGTCGTCTGCGTCGCGGAATATGCGCCGCAGGCCGCGCGGCTGCTGATCGGCGACGACGGGCGCGGCTTCGTGGTGGCCGAGGACGATCTCGTGTCCTCGACGCGCAAGGGCCGCGCCGTGCTCAATCTCAACCCCGGGGCGCGCCTCAAGATCGTTGCGCCGGTCGAGGGCGATCACGTCGCGGCGATCGGCGAGAACCGCAAGCTGCTCGTCTTCCCGCTCATCGAGGCGCCGCGCATGGCGCGCGGCAAGGGCGTGCGCATGCAGGCCTATAAGGACGGCGGCCTCGCCGACGCCAAGACCTTCGCGCTCAAGGACGGCCTGACCTGGGTGGACTCATCCGGCCGCACCTATACCGTCGCCGCGGCGGAGCTGAAGGAATGGATCGGCCACCGCGCCGACGCCGGCCGCCTGCCGCCGCGGGGTTTCCCGAAGAATAATAAGTTTGGGTGAGGGGGCGAGACGTGGCTCGGAAATAGTTGGCTGCGTTCCTTGTAAGGTTGACTAAAGCGAGAGATCGCGCATGCCTGAAAAGGTGAAAAACGCATTACATCACTGGTGGCCTCGCAGTCTGTCCAAATTTTGGGCCGATGAGAGTGGACACGTTTATCAATTATCCTACAATGGGCAGTTAGTGCGTTCGTTTCCGAAAAATTTCGGCGCAACGCGTAACGCGCACAACATTACTTTCGATCGGACGCCGACCGATTGGGATATGTCTTTTGAAAGCGCATTTGGGAGCGCTGATGCTGGGTTCCCGAGTATTGTTGCATGGCTTCGGAGCCTTTCGTCCCCAATACCTGCCTCAACATTATCCTTTGCCGAGCGGCTCACGCCACTCGGAGTAAAAGGTGAACGTCATGCTTCACTCAGCGAATGCCTTGCATCTCTGATCGTCCGAAGTCCAAACTATCGATATCGTATCCAGATAACAACTGAATATTTTCTTAATTGTTTCGGCGGAACCCGCCCAACAGCACCCAAACACTTGGTGGCCTCTAATATTTATGGTTCGCAGCAAAGGTTCAGCAAGGAATTAGCGGCTGGAGGCAAGTTCGCATTTCTCTTAAGCGGAGAGTTGGAGTTTGCATTTGGTGATGGCTTCTTCCACAATTTTTCTCTTCCAGATGCGTTGTCATCTCCGCGCTGCCTTGTTCCAATTACTCCAGAAATCGCAATATTTTATACGAGGCCAAGAAGTTATAGAACATACCCGACCGCCTTTGTCATGAATTTAAGGCCGGACGAAGTTTCATTTATCAATAGAACAGTTCAGATATATGCGCGTAGATTTTTGTTTTTTCGTGACAACCATCCTATCGTAGACGATGAGTTCAACTGTGGCAAGCACCTACAATATGAATATCACAAGCACCCGTGGATCGAGGAATTGAGAATCCGCGATGGCAAACACGTTTTTCCCCAACGACGCTCTTTATCCTGCGCAGTAGGAGGTGTCGGAAGTCGTAGCTCAAACGTCTTCGCCGTCGCGGGCGTAAAGCTCGACGCCGCGCTTGAACTCCTCGAACAACTCGTCCGGCATAGTGTCGAGCGTATGGGCTTTGCGCGGCTGGCGGAGCGGACGAGGCGGTTGTAGTCTTCGATATTGAGCAACACCAGACGCGGCTTGTTGCGCTGCGTCAGCACCACCGGGCGCCGCATCGCCTCCGCGATGATGTCGCCGGACTTGCGGCTCAGGTCGCTGGTCGAGTAGGTCATGGAGCATTCCTGTGTATTAACGCAAATTACAACAATGGCCGCCTCAGCGGCAAGCGCAGGGATGCCGACTTCAACGATCCGCAAAACCAAAAACAAAAAAAACTTGATTTTGTGCGACATCTCGCCGTACATTAAAGGCCTCGCACATCTTATGATCTGGCCCATGAAAAAACCGCCCGCCTCGAAGCCCGCATCACGCCAGATCTGCAGGCTCTTCTCAAAAAGGCTGCGGAGCTCGAGGGCCGTTCGTTGAGCGATTTCGTCGTGGCCGCCGCACAGGAGGCGGCGGAGCGGCGCATCGAGCAGGCGCAGGTGATCAGGCTTTCGCTCGAAGATCAGCGCGCCTTTGTCGAGGCGATTCTCAATCCGCGGCGCCGACCCCTGCTCTGAAGCGCGCCTTCCGTCGCCATCGCGAGTTGATCAAAGAGTCGCGGTGAAAGGCGGCTTTGTTATCGAGCCTTTGGGCGGTCAGGATCGATCCGCCTTCTCTTGCGGCGCAGCTCCGCTCGACCGCTATCTTCGCGAACAGGCGTCGCAGGACGTCAAGCGGCTGATGGCGAGCTGCTTTATCCTTACCGACGCGGCGACGAACATGGTCGCCGGATATTACACGCTCGCGGCCACGAGCGTGCCGGCGAATGATCTGCCGCCCGAAGTCCTGAAGCGTCTTCCGCGCTATCCGATTTTGCCAGCCGCGCTCGTCGGGCGACTCGCCGTCGATCGGCGTTTTCATCGCAAGGGGCTTGGAGGCGTTCTCCTTGCCGACGCTGCGCTGCGCGTGCTCAAAGGCGATACGAAGGCTTTCGCGCTCATCGTCGACGCCAAAGACGAAAACGCCGTCACCTTCTATCTGCGGCAGGGCTTCACGCCTTTCGCCAGTCGTCCCTTGTCGCTCTTTTTGCCGCTCGGATCTGCGAGAAAAGCGGCGTCAAAGGAAAATCCGGGCTGAAGTCCACCTCTTCGTCCCGCCCCGTTCCAGCCCTTCCCCCCGCTTGCCTAAGCAAGTGACAGCACTTACACGTCGGCTCGACGAAAGCGCGGGCTTTCCGGCCTCTCCGGCGCCCCAAAAAGAACAGGACTTGCGATGACAGAGCATCCCCTGCCGCACAGCGGCGTTCTTGCCGGCAAGAAGGGCCTGATCCTCGGCGTCGCCAACAACCGCTCCATCGCCTTCGGCATCGCCAAGGCCGCGCGCGAAGCCGGCGCCGAAGTCGCGCTGACCTATCAGGTCGAAGCGTTGGAAAAACGCGTCGCGTCCCATCGCCGCGGAGCTTGGCGCCATCGTCGTCGGCCGCTGCGACGTCACCGAGGCCGAGACGATCGACGCCGTTTTCAAAGAGGTTGAAAAGCTCTGGGGCAAGCTCGATTTCGTCGTGCATTGCCTCGCCTTCTCGGACAAGGATCAGCTCGACGGGCGCTATGTCGACACCACAGCGGAAAATTTCACGCAGTCGCTGCTGATCTCCTGCTTTTCCTTCACGGCCGTCGCACAGCGCGCCGAGAAACTGATGCCCGACGGCGGCGCGCTGCTGACCCTCACCTATTACGGCGCCGAAAAATGGATGCCGCATTACAATGTGATGGGCGTCGCCAAGGCCGCGCTCGAAGCTTGCGTGCGCTATCTCGCCGCCGATCTTGGCGAGAAGAATATTCGCGTCAACGCCATTTCCGCCGGGCCGATCAAGACCCTCGCGGCCTCCGGCATCGGCGACTTCCGCTATATCCTGCGCTGGAACGAGTATAACGCGCCCCTGCGCCGCGTCGTCACCATCGAGGAGGTCGGCGAGACCGCGGTCTATCTGCTCTCGCCGATGTCGCGCGGCGTCTCCGGCGAGATTCTGCATGTCGACGCGGGCTATCACATCGTCGGCATGATGAACCCCTCCGCCGCGCCGAAAATGGCCGATCTTCTTGCGCTTCTGCCGCAGGAGAAGTGAACGGGCGCGCCGCGTCGTCGAGGAAAGGGTGATGCGACGCCATCTGATCCATCTCATTTGCGGCGCCACGGGCGCAGGCAAGACGACTTATGCGACGCAACTCGCAGAGCGGCTGGGCGGGATCCGATTTTCGATCGATGAGTGGATGGAGGCGTTGTTCTGGGCGGACAGCCCCAGACCGCTCGACGCCGCATGGTCGATGAATCGCGTCGACCGCTGCTACGCGCAGATTTGGCGGGTCGCTCGCGCCGTCGCGGGCCGCGACGTGCCTTGCGTGCTTGATTTGGGCTTTGGACGCGCCGAGAGCCGCAGACATTTTGCGGCGCTCGCGCGCGACGCCGGGCTCGCGACGCAATTGCATTTCATCGATGCGACCCCGGAACAGCGATGGTGCCGCGTGGAGCAACGCAACGCCGAGAAGGGCGAAACCTATCAGCTCGGTTTCGACGTGACGCGCGAAATGTTCGATTTCGTCGAAGGCCTGTGGGAGCCGCCGGACGAGGCCGAAATGCTGGCCTGCGACGGCGTGCGAATTGCGGCGCGATAGGGTCGCGCCAGCGATTGCTTGAAACGCTCGGCTCTGGCGCTACCTCCTACCTTAGTTGGAATCCGATAAAAGCGGATCGAGGGGAGGATTAGAGCGATGGACGCGCAGGCGAAAGCAGTGCCGGATCAAAGGCGCAAGGAAGTTCGCGAGGTGGTGGGCGTTTTCGACGATCTCGCCGCGCTTCAGTCGGCGATCGACGATCTCCTGACGGATGGTTTCGATCGATCGGAAATCAGCCTGCTCGCCGAGCAAAAGGCGGTGAGCTCCAAGCGCGGCGGCGATGTCAGCGCCGCCCAGCTCGAGGACGACGATCGCGCGCCGCGGCTTCCCTATATCGAATTCGAGTCGCTCAGCGAAGGCAAGGCGTCGCTCATCGGCGGGCTTTTCTATGTCGGCGCCTTCGTCGGAGCGGGCGCCTTGACCGCAGCGGGCGGCATATTGGCGAGCCCGATCATCGCTGGCGCGCTGACCGGCGGCGTGGCCGGTCTCGCGGGTCTCGCCATATCCAAACTGATCGGCGATCGTCAGGTCAAATGGATGCAATCGCAGCTGGAGAAGGGCGGCCTGCTGCTGTGGGCGAGAGCCTGGACCGAAGAGCGCGAACGCGAAGCGATCTCGGTCATGAAACGGCACGGCGCGCATGACGTGCACGTGCATGCCGTGGCGGCGGCATAGGCGCAGCCGAGGTAATCCCTGGCGATTTTTCTACTGGTCGAGCGCCTCGCGGCGCTCTTCGCTTTTTATAATCAATATAAGCGCGCTATTTTTGCTAAAAGCGAATCGCTCGTCGTAGCAATCGCGGATCATCTATTCTAACGTCTCTTTCACGCGCCTCATCCTCTCAGTCAGGCATCCCAAAAGTGACATTTCCCGCCGCCAGCCCTGCGCTGGCCCGTGCGCTCGAAGAGCGCAACTACGCCGACCCGACGCCGGTGCAGGCCGCTGTGCTTGCGCCGCAGACCGAAGGGCGCGACATTCTCGTCTCCGCCCAAACCGGGTCCGGCAAGACCGTGGCCTATGGTCTCGCCATCGCCGCGACGCTCCTTGGCGACGCGGAAACTCTTGCGTCGGCGAGCGCTCCGCTGGCGCTGATCGTCGCGCCGACGCGCGAACTGGCGATCCAAGTGCAGCGCGAACTCGACTGGCTCTACCGCTACGCTGGCGCGCGCATCGTCACCTGCGTCGGCGGCATGGACAGCCGGCAGGAGCGACGAAGACTGGCCGAAGGCGCGCATATCGTCGTCGGCACGCCGGGGCGCCTGCGCGATCATATCGAGCACGCCGGCTTCGACAGCTCGCAGCTCAAGGCCGTGGTGCTGGACGAGGCCGACGAAATGCTCGACCTCGGCTTTCGCGAAGACCTCGAATTCATCCTCGACGCGACCCCGAAAGAGCGGCGCACGCTGCTGTTCTCCGCGACGATGCCGAAAGCATCGCCGATCTCGCCAAGCGCTATCAGCGCGACGCGCTGCGCATCGAGGTCGTGGGCGACGCGCGCGGCCACGCCGACATCGAGTATCGGGCGTTTCGCGTCGCGCCGAAGGAAACCGAGCGCGCCGTCGTCAATCTGTTGCGCTTCGTCGACGCGCCGACCGCGATCGTGTTTTGCAACACGCGCGAGGCGGTGCGCCATCTGCAGGCGACTTTGCTGGAGCGAGGCTTCGCCGCCGTGCTGCTGTCGGGCGAACTGAGCCAGCATGAGCGCAATCACTCGATGCAGGCGCTGCGCGACGGGCGGGCCCGAGTCTGCGTCGCCACCGACGTCGCGGCGCGCGGCATCGATCTGCCCAATCTCGGCCTCGTGATCCACGCCGAATTGCCGAATGACGCGGAGACTCTGCAGCATCGCAGCGGCCGCACCGGCCGCGCCGGGCGCAAGGGCGTCAGCGTGTTGCTGGCGTCGCCGTCCCGTCGGCGCCGCGCGGAAGCCTTGTTGCGGGACGCCGGGGTCGAGGCGCGCTGGAGCGGACCGCCGTCGGCGGAGGACATCGGCAGGCTGGACCAGCAACGGCTGTTGCAGGACCCGCTGCTGACCGAAGCTGCATCGCCGGAAGAACTGGAGCTGGCGCGGCTGCTGCTCGCCGAGCGAACGCCCGAGCAGCTCGCCGCGGCGCTGGTGAAGCTTTACCGCTCGCGCTTGCCGTCGGTCGAGGACGTCGTCGATCCCGGAACGGAACCCGAGCCGCGCGAGACCTCCCGTCGCGAGGCGCCGTCGCGTGTCCCGAAGACCGACAAGGCGCGTTTTCCGCAAGGGGCGGCCTGGTTTCGGCTCGACATCGGCCGCAAGAGGAACGCCGATCCGAAGTGGCTGCTGCCGATGCTGTGCCGCAAGGGCGACATCTCCAGACAGCATATCGGCGTGATCCGCATCTTCGATCACGAGACGCAGTTCGAGGTCGACGACGCGGTCGCGGCGCAATTTTGCGCCAATATGCGTCGCCCGGGCGGCGAGCCGATCAAGATCGAGCGGTTGCAGGAGGCGGGCGGCCGCAGCGAGACGAGGCCGAAGTCCGAGCGCGATGCGCCCTCGCCGCGGGCGCGCGCGCCGCGGGAGGGAAAGAGCGGGGCGGCGCCCGCAAAAAACCTCAAGCCGAAAAAGCCGCGGGCCTGATCTCGGCCATCTCCGGGCGGAAAGCGCCTCGCGCGACCTTTTAGTCGGCCTTGCGCTGTTGCTGCGGCTTGCCGGCGTCGACGAGTTCCTCTCGCCGCTTGAAGCGCAGCACCGACCCTGGGACCCTGTTGCGCGCCGCGATTTTATTGCGCCCAGTGCCGGTCAGCACATAATGGCCGCGGCTATCGTCCCATCGCATCAGATCGCCTTGGATTGCGGTCTGACGGAGAACCATGGTCATTGGACCGAACGTGGGGCGGAGCGACATC
>CAWFZD010000117.1:0-78487 GCA_963820145.1 uncultured Alphaproteobacteria bacterium | reverse complement strand
ATCGTCCTGCCAACGTGCCCCTAAAGAGTACTAAAGCATGTCGTTGGCTGGGGCTGTCGCCCTTAGCGTCGTTTTATGCGCCGGAACCGCCGCAAAGGCCGAGCCTCCGGGGAATCCCAAAGCCGTCAAGAGCGTGGACGGCAAATACTACGATCAGGAAGGCGACCCGACCTACAACGTCGCGCCGACGGCGCGGTCGATTTCTACACCTTCTCCGGCTATCGCCGCTATCACGCCGCACACGTCTGCCACGCCCCAGGCGAAGGCTGGACCTGCGCCGGCGCTGAAGGATTTCCTGAAGCGCCTGAACTATCAAGAATTCGCTGGCATCGTCATTGGCGGACGCGAGAACAAACAGGCCGGCAACGACAGCGTCATGCCGTCCTTCGCCGAGAACAAGAACGCCATGTGCTATCTCGACGATCTCTATATTTATCTGCGCGCGCGCTGCTGAAGCGGTGCCGCGCGGACGCCCGGAGAAGAAAGAGCCGAAGCCCGCCGCCTTCTCCGTCGCCGAAGAAAAATGCATGAGCGGCAAGTAAGGCGTCGACGCAATCCGCGGCCCCGACCGGGCCGCGGACCAAGAGACGCAGGGACAGAATAAAGCAGGAGTTTGCGTGAGAGCGTCGAAGGACTCGTGTCGCAACGGTGCGCGTCTTCGCTGCTCCCCCTTGCGGTTCTCGTCGCGGGCGCGGCGGCGGCGCAAAACATCGGTTCCGATTTTGGCGCCGGATGAAGTCGGACACCCCGGATTTCGAAAAGAACGCCGGCTCATCGAACTCGTCCCCCAACGTTGCGCGTCTGCGCCGATCCGAACAACCTGCCCTTCTCCAACGAAAAGGGCGAAGGCTTCGAAAACAAAATCGCGCAATTGCTCGCGGGGAAGCTCGCAAGGAGTTGATCTACAGCTTCTATCCCGGCGCACCGCTTCGTGCGCAATACCCTCAACGCGCATCTTTGCGACGTCATTCTCGGCATGCCGCAAGGCGCGGACCTCGCGCAGCCGACCAATTCCTATTACCGCACCCCCTACGCGATCGTCGCGCGTTCGGCATCGCCGCTCGCCGACATCAAATCGCTCGAGGATCCGCGCCTTAAGGACAAGGGCCGGCGCATCGGCATCATCGCCAAACGCACCGCAATTTCTCGCCGCGCAAGGCTTGCTTGCTTCTGTGAAGCCCTATTCGCTGATGGTCGATACGCGCGTCGAACATCCCGCGCAGGATATGATGCGCGATCTTTCCCGCGGCGATCTCGACATCGCCGTGCTCTGGGGTCCTTTCGCCGGTTATTACGCGAAGCAGTCGACGACGAAACTCGTCGTCGCCCCGATCGCCGACGGCAAGGACGGCCGTATGGCTTCGCATCTCTTTGCCGTCGCCACTCCGATCAGAACTGGAAGCGCGAACTCAATTGGTTCATCGCGCAGAACCAGCCGGCGCTCGACGCCATCCTGGAAGACTACGGCGTGCCGCTCTCGGCGAAGACGGCGGGCCGTCCCGCGCCGCCAAAGCCGTGACGCTGCGCGGGTAATCCGCGCCGAAAAGACCGGACGGGGACGATGGGCGCCAGCGCTGAAGCCGAAAACCGAAGACTCTCGCCTTCCTGTCGTCCGGCGCTCCGGAAGCGGAAGAGGCGCGCATGCGCCTCGTCGCCAAATATGGCGAGGTGACGCCGGACGACGCGCACTGCACTCGCGCTCGGCGGCGACGGCCTGATGTGCGCACGCTGCTCGCTTCATGGCCGAGGGCAAGCCGATCTACGGCATGAACCGCGGTTCGGTCGGCTTCCTGTTGAACGAGTATCGCGAGTCGAATCTGCGCAGCATCGCCGCGGCGAAGCCGTCGATCGTGCATCCTCTGCTGATGGGGCGGCCGATCAGCGCGGCGGCGAGTTCCGCGCCCACGCGATCAACGACGTGTCGATGCTGCGCAAACCTCTCATCCCAACTTCGCATTCTCATCAACGATTAGGAGGTCATGTCGGAACTGATCGCCCATGGCGTGCTGGTCGCGACGCCCGCCGGCTCCACCGCCTACAATCTCTCGGCGAACGGCCCCATTCTGCCGCTCAACGCGCCGCTGCTGGCGCTGACGCCGATCTCGGCCTTTCGACCGCGCCGCTGGCATGGCGCGCTGCTGCCGGACGCACCAAATTCCGCTTCGAAGTGCTGGAGCGGACAAACGCCCGGTCTTGGTTGTCGCCGATCACGACGAATTTCGCGACGTCGTCAGCGTCGACGTCGAAATGGACCGGGGACGAGCTCGTGCTGCTGCACGACCCCGGCCATTCGCTGGAGGAGCCACTCCGCGACAGTTTCGGTATTGAGGGCGCTGACTAATGGTCAGATTTTGAGCCATCTTTCAAAGTCGACAAGGTCGACGCATATGAATTCATCCCAGCTCAGCGCGGCGCGTCCGGCATCGGTGAACAGCGGCGCATAAACGCGTTCGACGTTCCACTCGCGAAAGGGCGCGCCCGTTTTCGGGGATTGGAAGCGACGACATGCTGATCAAATTTTTTGAGCGCATCCCTATCGTGCGATCTGGCGGCACGCTTGCATGACCCAAAACGCATGTGGCGGTTAGTTTCGTCGATATCCACCTGTCGATCTCGATATCGCCGCCATCGGCCTTGTTCCAATAACCCGAGACGACCTCCGTCAGCGAGAAATCGCCGACGGCCTTGCGCGAGCACTCCTGCGTGATCTGACGGACGAGCTTTTCAAAGGCGAAGCCTTCATGCGTTTGCAAAGCAATATCAGCCTTGCTGACGGCCTCTCGATCGCCTTATGCGCGCCAGACGCACGTTGCGCTGTATAGCGGCGAGCCAAGCGCTCAGAAAATTGTCACAGGTGACGTAGCGCGCGTTGCGCTGCTTCTCGCCGGAGAGGATCGGCTGGAGACGATCGACCATGCCGTATTTGTCGATGAGCTCGTCAGCTGTTCTCGCCGGCGGGGCCGCCGTCGCATGGCCAACTGAAGGAAGAATATGATCGAACCGGCCCCGGCGGCGAGAAACAGCTGACGAGCTCATCGACAAATACGGCATGGTCGATCGTCTCCAGCCGATCCTCTCCGGCGAGAAGCAGCGCAACGCGCGCTACGTCATCTGTGACAATTTTCTGAGCGCTTGGCTCGCCGCTATACAGCGCAACGTGCGTCTGGCGCGCATAAGGCCGATCGATGAGGCCGTCAGCAAGGCTGATATTGCTTTGCAAACGCATGAAGGCTTCGCCTTTGAAAAGCTCGTCCGTCAGATCACCAGGAGTGCTCGCGCAGGGCGTTGGCGATTTCTCGCTGACGGAGGTCGTCTCGGGTTATTGGAACAAGGCCGATGGCGGCGATATCGAGATCGACATGGTGGCTATCGACGAAACCAACCGCCGCATGCGTTTTGGGTCATGCAAGCGTGCCGCCAGATCGCACGATAGGGATGCGCTCAAAAAATTTGATCAGCATGTCGGTCGCTTCCTGGCCACGAAAACGGGCGCGCCCTTTCGCGAGTGGAACGTCGAACGCGTTCTGTATGCGCCGCTGTTCACCGATGCGGAACGCGCGGCGCTGAGCTGGGATGGATTCATATGCGTCGACCTTGTCGACTTTGAAAGATGGCTCAAAATCTGACCATTAGTCAGCGCCCTCAATACCGAAACTGCTCGCGGAGGATGCGCTCTTCCAGCGAATGGCCGGGGTCGTGCAGCAGCACGAGCTCCGTCGCCCGGTCCATTTCGACGTCGACGCTGACGACGTCGCGAAATTCGTCGTGATCGGCGACGACCGAGACCGGGCGTTTGTCCGCCTCCAGCACTTCGAAGCGGAATTTGGCGTCGTCCGGCAGCAGCGCGCCATGCCAGCGGCGCGGTCGAAAGGCCGAGATCGGCGTCAGCGCCAGCAGCGGCGCGTTGAGCGGCAGAATGGGGCCGTTCGCCGAGAGATTGTAGGCGGTGGAGCCGGCGGGCGTCGCGACCAGCACGCCATCGGCGATCAGTTCCGACATGACCTGCTGATCGTTGATGAGAATGCGCAGCTTGGCGATCTGAGAGGTTTGCCGCAGCATCGACACGTCGTTGATCGCGTGGGCGCGGAACTCGCCGCCGCGCTGATCGGCCGCCACCATCAGCAGAGGATGCACGATCGACGGCTTCGCCGCGGCGATGCGCTTGCGCAGATTCGACTCGCGATACTCGTTCAACAGGAAGCCGACCGAACCGCGGTTCATGCCGTAGATCGGCTTGCCCTCGCCCATGAAGCGATGCAGCGTGCGCAGCATGAGGCCGTCGCCGCCGAGCGCGACGATGCAGTCGGCGTCGTCCGGCGTCACCTCGCCATATTTGGCGACGAGGCGCATGCGCGCCTCTTCGGCTTCCGGAGCGCCGGACGACAGGAAGGCGGAGAGTCTTCGGCTTTTCGGCTTCAGCGCTGGCGCCCATCGTCCCCGTCCGGTCTTTTCGGCGCGGATTACCCGCGCAGCGTCACGGCTTTGGCGGCGCGGGAAGCGGCCGGCCGTCTTCGCCGAGCAGCGGCACGCCGTAGTCTTCCAGGATGGCGTCGAGCGCCGGCTGGTTCTGCGCGATGAACCGATTGAGTTCGCGCTTCCAGTTCTGATCGGAGTGGCGCACGGCGAAGCAGATGCGAAAGCTCATACGGCCGTCCTTGCCGTCGGCGATCGGGGCGACGACGAGTTTCGTCGTCGACTGCTTCGCGTAATAACCGGCGAAAGGACCCCAGAGCACGGCGATGTCGAGATCGCCGCGGGAAAGATCGCGCATCATATCCTGCGCGGGATGTTCGACGCGCGTATCGACCATCAGCGAATAGGGCTTCACAGAAGCAAGCAAGCCTTGCGCGGCGAGAATATTGGCGGGTGGCGTTCTGGCGATGATGCCGATGCGCCGGCCCTTGTCCTTAAGGCGCGGATCCTCGAGCGATTTGATGTCGGCGAGCGGCGAGTCCGAACGCGCGACGATCGCGTAGGAGGTGCGGTAATAGGAATTGGTCGGCTGCGCGAGGTCGGCGCCTTGCGGCATGCCGAGAATGACGTCGCAAAGATGCGCGTTGAGGGTATTGCGCACGAAGCCGGTGGCGCCGGGATAGAAGCTGTAGATCAACTCCTTGCCGAGCTTGCCCGCGAGCAATTGCGCGATTTTGTTTTCGAAGCCTTCGCCCTTTTCGTTGGAGAAGGGCAGGTTGTTCGGATCGGCGCAGACGCGCAACGCCTTGGGGTCGACGAGTTCGATCGAGCCGGCGTTCTTTTCGGAATCCGGGGTGTCCGACTTCATGCGGGCGCCAAAATCGGGACCGATGTTTTGCGCCGCCGCCGCGCCCGCGACGAGAACCGCAAGGGCGAGCAGCGCGAGACGCGCACCGTTGCGACACGAGTCCTTCGACGCTCTCACGCAAACTCCTGCTTTATTCTGTCCCTGCGTCTCTTGGTCCGCGGCCCGGTCGGGGCCGCGGATTGCGTCGACGCCTTACTTGCCGCTCATGCATTTTTCTTCGGCGACGGAGAAGGCGGCGGGCTTCGGCTCTTTCTTCTCCGGGCGTCCGCGCGGCACCGCTTCAGTCGAGCGCGCGCGCAGATAGATATAGAGATCGTCGAGATAGCACATGGCGTTCTTGTTCTCGGCGAAGGACGGCATGACGCTGTCGTTGCCGGCCTGTTTGTTCTCGCGTCCGCCGATGACGATGCCAGCGAATTCTTGATAGTTCAGGCGCTTCAGGGAATCCTTCAGCGCCGGCGCATAGGTCGAGCCTTCGCCGTTGGGGCCGTGGCAGACGTGGCATTCGGCGTGATAGCGGCGATAGCCGGAGAAGGTGTAGAAATCGACCGCGCCGTCGGCGCCGACGTTGTAGGTCGGGTCGCCTTTCTCATCGTAGTATTTGCCGTCCACGCTCTTGACGGCTTTGGGATCTCCCGGAGGCTCGGCCTTTGCGGCGGTTCCGGCGCATAAAACGACGCTAAGGGCGACAGCCCCAGCCAACGACAGTCTCATTACTCTTTCTCCGGCGTTTCTCGCTTTTGCTTCCTTGGGCTTAAGCGACTTTTTCTTATTTCAGCGGGTCGTGTCGAGATGCGTCCGCCATCCAGGAAAAAATCCGCCAGCGCTCGCGAGCGGCGTTTCGCCGTCGCCATCGCCTGGCGTCCTTTGAGGTCGGTCGGGTCGCCTCTGCGGAGAAACTCCGCGGTCCTTTAAAATTAGGCGCCCGGCGATACGCCAGGGGGCGGTTCGCCGAGCGCCTTTAGTGCAGAGTTTAGACCGGCTGCGCGACTTACTTCGGCGACACCCAGGTCGCCGGAGCCGCTGGCGCCTTCGGAGCGGCGCTGGCCTGCTCTTCCAGCGGCAGAGCAAACACGGTCAGCACGCCGCCGAGGGCGGTGTAGTTCGCGAGGCCCTTGTAGCCGCCGACGGCGCCGAGACCTGTCGTTGCTCTTCGAGAGGCCAGCCGCGAGGCCGATGCCGGCCCAGCCGCCGACGCCCGACAGCACCGCGACATACTGCTTGCCGTCATGCTCATAGGTCATTGACGTTGCCGATGATGCCCGACGGGGTCTTGAACTTGTAGAGCTCCTTGCCGGTCTTGGCGTCGACGGCCTTCAGATAGCCTTCGAGCGTGCCGTAGAACACGACGCCGCCGGCGGTCGCGAGAGCGCCCGACCACGCCGAGAACTGCTCCGGATCGGACCACACGATCTTGCCGGTCTTGCGCGTCCCAGGCGATGAAGTTGCCCATGTTCGGTCTGTCGCCCGGCAGGCGGATACATGGACAGGGTCGCGCCGACGTAGGGCTGACCGGCGGTGTAGCTCACGCGGAAGGGCTCGTAGTCCATGCAGACGTGGTTGGTCGGGACGTAGAACAGCTCGGTGTTCCGGCGAGTAGGCCGCCGGCTGCTCGTCCTTCGAGCCCAGCGCCGCCGGGCAGATGCCCTTGTAGTTGACGTCCTCGCCGTTCGTGCTCGGTCGAGTATTTCGTCGACCACGTCCGGACGGCCGTAGGTCTTGGAGCGACTTGTCCATGTCGATCTTGGTCGCCCAGTTGACCGCCGGATCGTACTTCTCGGCGACGAGCAGTTCGCCGGTCACGCGATCGAGCGTATAGCCGAAGCCGTTACGGTCGAAATGGACGCAGCTTGCGATCCTTGCCGTCGATCTCCTGGTCGGCGAGAATCATTTCGTTGATGCCGTCATAATCCCACTCGATCGTGCGGCGTCATCTGGTAGACCCACTTGGCCTCGCCGGTATCGACGTTACGCGCCCAGATCGGTCATCGACCATTTGTTGTCGCCGGGACGCTGCTTCGGGTTCCAGGTCGAGGGGTTGCCCGACCCGTAATACATCGAGGTTCAGTTCGGGATCGTAGGAGTACCAGCCCCAGGTGGCGCCGCCGCCGATCTTCCACTGATCGCCTTCCCAGGTGCTGGTGCAGGAGTCCTCGCCGACCGGCTTGCCGAGCGCGGTGGTCTTCTCGGGATCGATCAAGCGTGTCCGCGTCCGGACCCATCGAATAGCCGCGCCACACGAGCTTGCCGTCCTTGACGTCTATAGGCGGTCACCTAGCCGCGCACGCCGAATTCGCCGCCGGACACGCCGATGAACACCTTGTCCTTGAAGACGATGCGGCGCCGCGGTGCCGGTCTTGCCCTTGGACGGATCGCCGTCCTTGACCGTACCAAACCGACGTCGCCGGTCTTGGCGTCGAGCGCGACGAGCGTCGTGTCGGCCTGGTGCAGGAAGATCTTGCCGTCGCGCATAGGCGAGGCCGCGGTTGACCGTGTCGCAGCACATCACCGGAATGACGCTCGGATCCTGCTTGGGCTCGTATTTCCAGAGGATCTTGCCGTCGTTGTTGAGGTCGAGCGCATAGACGATGTTCGGGAACGGCGTATGAGAAATACATCACGTCGCCGATGACGAGCGGGCGCGCCTTCGTGGCCGCGCAGAACGCCGGTCGAGAAGCTCCACGCCGGCGCGAGGCGATGCACGTTTTCGGCCGTGATCTGCTTGAGCAAAGAATAGCGATGGTTCGCATAGTCGCCGGTCGGCAGGGCCCATTGCTTGGGATCCTTCTGCAGAGCCTCGAGTTCGTCGGCGGCGACCTGCGCGGCGCCGATCGAAAGCAGCGCCAGAACACCGACCGAAGTCGACAACAACAGTTTATGCATGAGCTTTTCCTCCTGACGACGCCGACGCGCGCAAGCCGTGCGCAGTCCTCGACGTCGCGCCCTGATGGCGCCTCAGCAAATGGGAAGGCGTTTTCCGTTTTTTTCTCGCGTCGATCTCGGGATCCCTGGCAATCCTGGCTCCGTCGAACGGCGTGGCGACGCCCCCGGTTCCCGTCCGGGAAACGTCTCGTTAAGTCGGAAACGGGCCGGATAATATGGCGCCGGGTTTTGGAGCGCAACTGGGAAAAATGCGCTATGCAATCTCTCGAAGAGGCTGGCGAGCAATCCCTCCGCCAGGCGAACTATAGGACGCAGCGGGATAAAATGAAACGCATGCTGCAACGCATTATACTCGCGCCGTCTCTGCTCTTCTTGTTTGTCCGCATGGCCCTTTGCGCGCAAGGTTTCGCGCTGCAGGAGATCGCTCCCGGCGTCTATGCGCATCAGGGCCAGATGGCGCTCATGGACCGGGAGAACAAAGGCGACATCGCCAATCTCGGCGCCGTCGTCGGCGACGATGCGATCGCCGTCATCGACACCGGCGGCAGTCTCGTCGAGGGCCGCGCGTTCCTCGCCGCGCTGCGGCAAATAAGTCCCAAGCCGATCCGCTACGTCATCAATACGCATGAGCATCCGGATCACCTGTTCGGCAATGCAGCCTTTGTTGAGACGGGCGCGGCTTTCGTCGGCCACGCGAAATCTTCCGCAGGCGCTGGCGGCGCGCGGCGCCTATTATCTGCAGTCGTTTCGGGACGCCATGGGCGACGCGCTCGACGGCGTGACCATCGTCGCGCCGAGCGTCACCGTGAAATCGACGATGACGCTTGACCTCGGCGGTCGGCGTCTGCTCCTGCGGGCCTGGCGCAGCGCGCACAGCGACTGCGATCTCACCGCGCTCGACGAGAAGAGCGGCACGCTGTTCGCCGGCGATCTCCTGTTCCTGCGCCATGTGCCGATCGTCGACGCCAGTCTTCTCGGCTTCCTTGACGTCGCTGAAGAATTGACGAAAATTCCCGCGCAGCGCGCCGTGCCGGGACATGGGCCGCTCGTCGCGCCCTGGCCGCAGGCGCTCAACGACGAACGCGACTATCTCAATCGCCTCACCGCCGATCTGCGCGCGGCGATCAAATCCGGCGAGACGGTGACGCAGGCCGCAAAGACCGCGGGCGTGAGCGAACGCGCGCACTGGCGTCTGTTCGACGACTACAACGCGCGCAACGCCACGGCGGGATTCGCCGAACTGGAATGGGAGCAGCCGTGAGAGGTTTTTATAAGTGCGAAGGACGCGCCTTCGCAAATTTCGTCCGCCTCGCCGCGCAAAGTCTCGTTGCGAGCTGCATGTGGGTCGGCTGCGTCGCGCCGGGCGTCGCGGATAAGCTGGAAGACCAATGGCCCTCTCTCGCTCGCGATCTCTTCCAGGATCGGGCGATGACGAGCGACGACGCCGTAACGCTCGAAGCTCCGGCGCGCGCGGAGGACGCGGCGATCGTGCCGATGACCTTGCGCCTCAACGCCGAAGGTCTGCGCAAGGCCTCGCTCGTCGTCGACCAGAATCCGATGCCGCTCGCCGCGACCTTCACTTTCGGCGAGGGCGCGGGCGTCGCCTTCATGTCGACGCGCGCGCGCGTGAATTCTTATTCCGACGTGCATGTCGTCGGCGAAACTGCGGACGGCGCGTTGCATGTGCAAAAGAAATTCGTGAAGGCCGCCGGCGGCTGTTCGGCGCCCGCGACGAAAAGCGAAGCGGAGGCGGCCGCGCATATCGGAGAGATGAAATATCGCGAGTTCAAGACCGCGGCCGGCGGCTTGCGCGAGGCGCAGATCTTGATCCGCCATCCGAACAGTTCGGGGATGCAGATGGATCAACTCTCGCATCTCTACATCCCCGCACGCTACGTCGACAGCGTCGTCGTGCGTCAGGGCGATGCGCTGATCTTCTCGATGGAGGGCGGAATTTCGCTCTCGGAAAACCCGAGCTTTCGCTTCGCCTACAAGCCGAACGGGGCCAAGACCATTCGCGTCGAAGCGCACGACTCTTCGGGCGGGGTTTTCGCGCATGAGTTCGCGGTCGGCGAAGGTTCGTGAGCTGCTGCGCCGAAAAAGCGAAAGGGCTTCGCGCAAATCCTGGAGCACGGTTAATTTTGCGTTAAAGGACATTAAGCCGATGCTTGCGGAGGCTTTGCCGTAGACGCTCGAAAGAGATGAAAACTTTATTGTTTCATCGGTCGGCTCAGCAGCCGGCAAGTCGTCGCAGCGTCGCGAAACGGGTCGTTCGCCTGTTGATTTTCCGGCATTGCGTTAACCTTGCGGACGCGATCCGTTCCTCTTTCCTTCCGCGCCGCGCGTGTCATACGAAACGTAAGAAGCCTGGAAAATATGGGCGTTAGCCGATTCTGGACAGCTTGTCGCGGCTTTGGCTCTCGCACGCAGAAGGTTAATCGCGCCCAGCGCGTCGCTCAGCGATCAAATTAAGATTTCGGTAAGGAATAGGCGCAATTTTCCGGTCTAGGACGGCGCGCCAGCAGCGACGCCGCAGACCAAGAGGAGCGCTAGCCCCGTGTCGACGACTAGGATCCGCCGCGCCGCGCGACGTCGCTTCACCGCATCCGTTCCGGAGTTCCTGAACTGCCGCAAAGCGACCGTCGCGGTCGAATTCGGCTTCGTCGCGCTGCCGTTTCTCGCGATCATCGTCGCGCTGTTCCAGATCGGCGTCGTCTATGTCGCGCAGCAGGAGCTCGAGACGGCCGTCGAACAATCGGGACGCTTGGTGCTGACCGGCCAGGCGCAAAGCCAGGGCCTCACGCAGCAGCAGTTCCAGCAAGCGGTGTGCGGGAATCTGCCGGCGCTGTTCAACTGCGCGGGAGTCATGGTGGACATGCAGACCGCGCAGAATTTCGCCGCGGCGAACACCGGCGCTCCGCAGATCACCTTCGACAAACAGGGCAAGGTGAACAATCAATGGCAGTTCGCGCCGGGCGCCGCCGGCAGCGTCGTCGTGCTGCGCGTGATGTATCTTTGGCCGATGGTGAGCGGTCCGATGAACCTCAATCTCGCCAATGTCTCCAATGGGACGCGCCTGCTGATGGCGACCGCCGTCTTCAAGAACGAGCCGTGAGCATTCAGGAGCAACATGTGATGCGTCGTCAGTCTTCACCCGGCGAGCCCGTCGCCTTCGGCGCTTCTTGCGCGCGTTCCGAGCGGATGTGCTTGTCCGCTCGATCGAGAACTCGCGCCAGTTCAGGAAGTTGCACATGTTCTCTTCGCAAAAGCGTGGTCCAGTTTTGCGGAACATGCGCTTGCGAGGGAACCGCATTGGTGGAATTCGCAGTCGCCTTCCCGGTCGCGGCGCTGCTCCTGGTCGGCCTCGTCAGTCTCGGCGACGCGCTGTCGATCAACCGCAAAGTGTCGATCGCCACGCAGACCGTCACCGATCTCGTCACGCGAAGCGCGACGCTGACGCAGGCCGACATGACGGCGATCCTGAACGCTTCGTCGGCGATCATGGCGCCATATCCTACGACGACCGCCGTCGTCACGGTCACCGAAGTCAGCACCGACGACAAGGGCAATGGAACGGTGACCTGGAGCAGCGCGCTGAACGGTTCGCCGCTGCAGCCCGGCGTTCCCGTGACGCTGCCGCCGGGTTTGATGCAGCCGAATATTTCGGTGATCTGGGGGCAGGTGTCCTACAGATACTCGTCCTATCTTGGCAGCAACGTCGTCGGGCCGATCAATATGAGCGACCAGATTTTCCTTGCTCCGCGCGTGAGCGCGTCGATCCCGGCGCCAAGCTGAGAGCGTTGCGACTTTTTTCGGGGCTGTGACGCACGGCGTTGCGCGCAGAATTCTCCATCCGCGGGGTTGAGCGCTTCGGGATTTTCTAATATTTTGCGACGAGCGGCGGCGGCGGCGGCGAGCAATCGCCCATGAAGGCGTATTCGACGCCGGCTCCGAGCGTCCATCCCACGGTCGAGTAATAAGGCTGGTCGGTGTTGCCGGAGACGACGAAATTATGCGTGGTCTGGAAATTTCCGAAGGCCGCGCCCGCCGTCGCGTAGAGCAGGGTGTGGCTTAGGGGAGGGGGCGCGGCGGCGCCATCGTCGGCGGCGAGATCCTGGGCCGCGGCCCCGGCCGAGGCCCAGCAGAAAAACGCTGTGGAGAGCAATCGGCGCTTCATCTCTTAATCTCCCTTGCGGCCCCGGTCGCGTTTTACTCCAGAAAGGTCGGGAACCAGCTGGCGTTGACGGGTCCGTCGATGGTCTGGACCTGTTGCGGCGCGGGGGTCGGCGGCGTGAAGAGCGTCGCCGGCAGGTTGGGCGCGAGGGTCTTCAAATTCTCGTCTTTCCAGTCGCCGCCGAGCGCCATGAACAGACCGACGACGTCGCCGAGCCTTGCGCCCTCGGCCTGCATGCGGTTCACCGCCGCCTGCAGATAGGTTTGCTCCGCCGCGATCACCGCGAGGACGTTCACCGAGCCGACCTGCAGCTGCTTCTTGACGATGTCGAGGCTCTTCTTGGCCGTCGTCTCGGCGTAGACCGAAGCCTTCACCGCCTTGTCGTCGGCCTGCAGCGCGCGTAGCGCGTCGGCGACGTTCTGGAACGCCGTGATCACCGACTGCCGATATTGCGCCTCGGCCTGCGTCAGGCCCACCTCCGCCGCCTTCTGCTTGTTGAGCAGCGTGAAACCGTCGAAGATCGGCTGCGTCGCGCCCGCCGCCAGCGTGTAGAACCCCGTCCCCGGCAAAAACAGATCGGCGACGCGATAGGCGGTGTAGCCGCCCTGCGCCGAGAGCGTGATGTTGGGCAGCCGCGCCGCGATGGCGACGCCGATCAGGGCGCTCGCCGAATGCATGTTGGCCTCGGCCTGGCGCACGTCGGGGCGCTGCCGCACGAAGGCGCAGGGGAGCGTCAGCGGCAGATGCGCGGGCAGCGTCAGCGCCTTTAAGTTGAAGGTCTCCGGCACTTCCGCGGTCGAATATTGCCCGGCCAGCGCGGTCAAAAGATCGCGCTGCTGCGCCAGGGATTTCTCGAGCGGCGGCAGCAGCTCCAAAAATTGCGCCAGCGCCGCCTCCTGCATCAGCACGTCGGCCCGCGCCACCGAGCCGATCGCCAGCTGCTGGCGGTAGAGGCTCAGGATCTCGCGCGCGAAGCGGATCACTTCCTTGGTCGCGGCGATCTGCCCGCGCAGGCTCGCCTCCTGCACCGCGGCGGCGGCGATGTTGCTGGTCAGCGTCAGATAGGCGGCTTCGAGCTGATAGCGCTGCTGCTCGGTCTGCGCCTCGAGCGATTCGACGTTGCGCCGGTTGCCGCCCCAGACGTCGGGCGTGTAGCTGACGCTGAGCTGCTTCAAGAACAGCCCGTAAGGGTTGACCGGCGCGTTGGGCGAGACGACCTGCTGCACCTGCGCCTGCAGATTCTTGCTGTCGGTGGTCTCGAAGATCGCCGTCGGCAGAAAATAGCCCTTCTGCGCCTCGGCATTGTAATAGGCGATGCGGATGCCCGCCTCGGCCGCCTGCAGATTGGGGTTGCGTTCGATCGCATGCACGATCAGCGCATTGAGATTTTTGTTGTGGAAAACCTCCCACCAGCGCCGCGGCACCTCCTGCGCCGGAACCAGCCGCTCGCCGCCGACCGCGGAAATCTTCTCCGGCGTGTAGGCGTCGACCAGCGGCGGCGGCGGCGAAACGAACTCCGGCCCCACCGCGCAGGAACTCAGTCCCGCGCCGAGAATTCCCGCGCCGAGAAACCGCGCGCCGAGAAAACTCGCGCCAAGCGTCGCCGCGCGAAAACGCCGAACGCCGATAGTTGCAGAGTATGCGCGTCTCGCCATGGGATCCTTCAGCTGAATACGCTTGACTAGCGCCTTCGCGGGCATATGGTCGGATTCGCTTGCGAAGGCGCGCGAAACCAAAGCGTTAGCGCATGTCCTGTCGAAAAAGCCGACTGCCCTTTCCAAAAAGACCTGCTCTAGACTATGCGCTCGGTCATATCTCTCGCCTCCGTGATACGCTGGAGGGCGCACGCGTCGGGATCGGCTTGACGTCACTCCGCGCTCCCAAAGCGCCTTATGACGATGGAGCGGTGATTGCAATGCTCGCGCCGCTCTCCAATCTACCCGCGGACTTTAAAGCAGAGGGGCGCCCGCGTGGTCTACTGTCAAAACTCACAGTAGACTCCAACCCGCGGCTCCGGCAATAAACCATGGCGGCGCCGCGCGATGCGGACGCTTCGCGTCGGGCGCGGCGACCGCCGGGTCGAACCCCGCGCACAACAGGGTCCAAAAAATGCGCCGTAATTCCATTCTGCTGGCGATCGTCGCTCTGCTGGCGGCTGGCGCGCTCTTCGTCGGCTGGAGAATGTTTTCCGGCGGCTCGGCGCAAAAGCAGGACGCGAGCAAGCCCGTCGTCGTAGTCAAGAAGATCGCGACGAACGACGTCGACGCGCAGAAGTCTCGTTCTTGAGGAGAAGCAGGCGGAGGCGATTAAAACCGCCAAGGCGGCGGTCGCAGCTTTCGACATTGACGCGCGCGTGGTCGGCAACATCGACTTCAATCAAGATCTCCTCGTGCAGGTGTTCACGCCCTATCCCGGCCGCATCATCGAGGCCTATCCGAATGTCGGCGACAAGGTCGAGAAGGGCGAGCTCCTGTTCACCATCGACAGTCCCGACCTGCTGACGGCCGAGAACAATCTGATTTCCGCGGCGGGCGTGCTGAAGCTGCAGGACGTCACGCTTTCGCGCGCGAAGCGGCTCGCCAACATCGGCGCCGGATCGCAGCAGGCGCTCGATCAGGCCAAATCCGATCAGATGACCGCCGAAGGCGCGCTCAAATCCGCGCGCGACGCGGTGCGCATCTTCGGCAAGACGCAGACCGAAATCGACGAGATCGTCGCCGCACGCAAGGCCGATCCGAAGCTCGTCGTCAGGAGCTCGATCACGGGCTATGTCACGGCGCGCACGGCGGCGCCGGGCCTTTTCGTGCAGCCCGGCAACGCGCCCGCGCCCTTCACCGTCGCCGATCTTTCGACGATGTGGATGTTCGCCAACGTGCCTGATCGCGAGACCGCCAATCTTCGCGTCGGACAGCGCGTCACCGCCCATGTCGCGGCCTATCCCGACCGCGAATTCGTCGGCCGGATCACCGTCGTCACGCCCGCGGTCGACTCGACGTCGCAGCGCGTCTTCGTGCGTTCGGAGATCGCCAATCCGGAAGGATTGTTGCGCGCCGGCATGTTCGCCGACTTCACGATCGTCAAGGGTCAGACGCTGGATCATATAGGCGTTCCGGCGAGCGCGGTCTTGCTGGAAGGCGACGGCGCCAATGTCGTTTGGACGCAGACGGGCGAGCTTCGCTTCACACGCAAGATTGTGGAGATCGGCCGCCAGCAGCGCGGCTTCGTCGAGATTCTCTCGGGACTGAACAAGGGTGAGAAGATCGTCGTGGGCGGCGCGCCGGAGCTCAATGCGATGCTCGCGAAGCGCTCGACGCAACGGACGGCGGCTGAAGAGCATCGTTGAGGACGGGCGATGAGAACGCCGAGCGCAGCGCAAGACGAGAGCGACGTAACCGCAACGCAACGGCTGCAAGGAGACGGGGCGCGTCAATGCGTCATTCTCTGCATCGAAGACGATCGCGAATGCGCCTCGCTCATTCAAGAGGAGCTCGAAGAGCGCGGCTATAGCGTCGTCGTCGCGCACGACGGCCGCGAGGGGCTCGCCATGCTGCATGAAGGCCGCGTCGATCTCGTGCTCGCCGATGTGAACATGCCGCGCATGTCAGGCTTCGAATTGCTGGCGCGGCTCAACGAAGAGGCGTCGGACTTCCCCGCGCCCTTCATCTTCGTGACGGGCCTCAGCGACCATGAAAGCGAACTCGCGGGACGCGCGCTCGGCGCTGACGATTTCGTGCGCAAGCCGATCGACTTCGACATTCTGCAGACGATCATCGAGGCGCGTCTCGCCGGCGTCGCGCGTTTGCGCGTCAAACGCAGTTGCAGCGAACCTTTGACCGAGCGTGAGAGCGAAGCGCTGATGTGGGCCGCGCGCGGCAAGACGCGCGACGAAATCTCGGAGATCATGAAGGTGGCGAAGCGCACCGTCGAGTTCCATCTCGACAATGCGCGGGGCAAGCTTGGCGTCGCGAGCCGCGTGGAAGCTGCAGTGAAGGCGACCGTGCTCGGTCTCATAGAGCCGTGATGTCTGGAATTTACAGCGACGCCAAGAAAGCCTCTACGCCGGAGAAATAACTCTCCCATTTGGGCGCGGCGAAGCGCGCCGCACTGTCCAGAGCGAGGGTTCGGGCGGGTGAGTTCTCGCGCGAGGATTCGATGATCGCGGAGCGCCACCCGACGCCGTCGAGCGGCGAGATAAACCGCGCGCGCTCCTGCGCGACTTCCCGAAACACGGCGATGTCGGAGCAGATCACGGGTGCGCCGAGCGCCAGCGCCTCGACGAGCGGAATGCCGTAGCCTTCCGCGAAGCTTGGCGCGAGCAGCGCGCGCGCATTGGCGAGCAAACGTCGCAGCGCCGGCTTCGAGAGTCCGCTGACCCAACGGACATGCCGCGCGATCGCCGTCGAGCGAGCGAAGGCGTCGACGATCTGCGCCGAGCCCCAGCCGCGACCGCCGATGCAAACGAGTTTCGGGACGTCGCCTCCACGAACCGCGAGGTCGCGCCACAGATCGAGCAGCAGCGCGTGATTCTTACGCGGTTCGATGGTCGCGAGCGCGACGAAATAGGGAACGCCGGCAAGCTCCGCATCGGCAAGCGCCGCGGTCTCGCCTTCGAGCGGCGACGCGAGCGGCTGCGCGTGGATCGGCGGAGCGGGCAATTCCCTCGCGCGATATTCGCTCGCGATGCGCGCGGCGGTGCAGGGCGCCGTCGCGATGATCGCGTCGGCATGGCGCATGATCGTCGTGAGCCGCGCCTCGAACAGCGCCTTGTAGCCGTCGCGAAAATATTCGGGGCTGTCGAGCGGCAGCAGATCGTGCACGAGGAAGACCGCCTTGACGTCGGGGCGCGCCTCGAGCCAGGAAAAAAACCGCGGGTATTCGCAGCCGTGCTGCGCCAGATTGAGATAGATCGCGTCCTTTGGGACGACGCTTTTGCGATCGTCGCCGAACCAGGCGCGCAGAGTGAGGGCGAGCGCTGCGGCCTTGACGCCAAGCGGCGCCTGCGAGGGTTTGACCTCGCTCGAAGGGGCGCTTACGGGCGCGAGCTCCAGCAACCAAGCGCGCAATCGCTCGAAGGCGGGGCCGCTCGAGGCGTCGTCGCCGGCGAATTTCTGCTCGTGAAAGCGCGAGAGCGCAGCGACGAGATCCGGCGGCAGCACATGCGGCCTGAACGCGCCGTACGTGCAGGCCGCAGGCGAGGCGCGGGTGTTGCGCGAGATGACGCGCATAGGCGCGATCGACCCAGTCGATGCCGGCGGTGGTGACGCCGTGAAGGCGGCTCGTCAGATGCGTCGCGTCATAGACGAGCGGACGCGCCGCGCTCATCGGCCTTTTCCTTTGGCGAAGAAGCCGGCGTCGCGCTTGGCGTAATAGGCCGCTGCGAGGCGGCGAAGCAGCGGCGCGCCGCGCCAGAAAATCACGGCGGCGATGTCCAGGGTTTGCTCGGCGAAAGGCGCTTCGGGCGCCTGCTCCAACAGGCTGCGGTCCTGCGGCAGGGCGGACAGCCGCGCCTCGTCGTTCGGCATCGAAATCTCGAGATCGTCGTCGGCCAGGGGTTGCCGCTTCACATAATGCAGCAGCATGAGCTTGGGGACGATCTCGCGCATGCTCGATTGCGCGTTCTTGCGCAGCGCGCGGCCCGTCACGGCGAGGCGAAAGACGCCGGAGCGGTCGGTCGAGCGCAGCATCAGACCGACGACACGCCCCTTGCCCGGCCAGCGGCTGACGCCGCCGCGCGCGATTTCCAGAAATTCCCCGCAGTACACCCGTCGAGCGAATCTCGGTCAGCCGACATGGCCCTTGCATTTGCGCTCGCGGCGCGCGCGTCAGGCTGAAGCGCGGAGCTGGCGCATCGCCTGGCGTTGGAACCGCCGCGCCCTCACTGCGAATCATCGCCGCGACAGTTTCCGCGACGCGCTTCGACGCCGCTTCGACGAGGTGATGCTTGTCGAGGAAATCTTCGCGACGCACGCCGCCAAGCATTGATTCGAGCGTGAGGCAGGGCCTAAGGCCGCGCGCCTTCGCGAAGCGTCGGTAGATGGTCTTGGCGCGGCTCACCGCCGCATTGACGCGGGCGCGCCCGGTCGGACGCAGCTCAAGCGAGAGCAGCAACAGCGGAATGTTGCGGCGGCAGCAAATGTCGGCGACCTGCTGCAGCGTGTCCTCCAAAAGATCGACTCGCAGCCAGCCGGCGTCGAGCAGCACCGCGTCGTTCAGCGTATATTCGAAGACCAGAAGCTGCGGCGACGGCTCCCCCAACTCCTCCATCTCGAGCAGACGCGTGAGGCCATAGAGCGAGCCGACGGCGCCGAGAAAGCGGTTGGCGATTCGCCTTTCCGGCATGGCCGTCTCGAGCTGCGCCGCCCACCCGTCGCGCAAACCGGCGTTGGAGCCGCCCAGCAGCAAAATATCCATGTCTTATCCTCGCCTTGGACTCGACGCTTCGCAGCCGCGGCGGCTGTTGCGAATTAGGTTTAATCCCATCTTGCTTTTTTCACATGTATAGGTGCAATCTCCAGCCTACGCTCGAGGCGGAGGGCAGGATCCGCGGCCCGGATCAAGCTTTAGAGCATGTCATGCGAGCATGGCCACCAAGTTTGTCTTAACGATTTTCGAAATGATGCGGACCAAGGTCCGCGGGGGTTGGGCGCGCAGCTCGCAGAAGGCGGGAAGCTTGCAGGGTTCTAAGGTCGCGGGAGCGGAAGGCGCGCAATTGGGAGGTCTCTTGTCCTATCTCCGTCCGACTCAAGATTTTCTTGCGCAGGGCGAACAGGCATTCCTGGCTTGGTTGGCGAATGCTTTTCCCACGGCGGCCAAGCCCAACTACTTCGCCGTCCTCGGCCTTATCGGTCCGGCGCCATGAGCGCCGGGGCGTTCATCGCATGCTCGGCTGACGCCCTGGTTCCTCTCCGGCGATCTTCGGCCTTGTCTTGAATTGGCTCGGCGTCTCTTTGGAAGCCCTGCTCGCGCCGCGTCGCAACGCCAACCCGCGTCATGGATATTTCATCGACCACTCGACCGATCTCATCGCGCAGACGCTGATCATCCTGGGTCTCGGATTCTCGCCCTATTTCACGCTGTTTTCCGCGCTGCTCGCGCTTTCGATCCTGTTTTTGATGAATTGCTACACCTACCTCAAGGTCATGGTGGCTGCCCCCAAGACGACGGATGAGGGGAACGGTCCGCTCGAGTTTCGCGTGCTGATCGCAGGCTGGGCGGCGCTGGCGGCGGCGCTCGGGCCGCAGGTGACCCAAGCGAAATTGTTCAACCATCTCTGCATCGACTGGGTGGCGACGCGCTGTCGCTCGGCGGTTTCGGCGTCTTCCTCTGGCTCGTCAAAGACAATCTTGCAAGGCTGAGCGACAAGTCGCCGCCGCCGCCGCGCCGTGAGGCGTGATTTACCGCCGCGGCTTTACACATCACACTGATTTTAAAACTCCAACGGCGTCGCCTTGCGGTGCGGAAAGCCGTGCATTCCGCTTGCGCCTGGAGTAGAATTCCATACTTCAAATCAAGGGTCCCGCGCGGCCCGTCAGCGGCGAGCAAAATGACCGACGACATCAAGGAAAACGGCGACGCCGAAGATTACGGCGCCGGATTCCATCAAGGTGCTGCGCGGGCTCGACGCCGTGCGCAAGCGGCCGGGCATGTATATCGGCGACACCGACGACGGCTCGGGCCTGCATCACATGGTCTACGAGGTCGTCGACAACGCGATCGACGAAGCGCTCGCCGGCTTCGCCGACGCTGGTCGACGGTGACGCTCAACGCCGACGGCTCCTGCACCGTGCACGACGACGGCCGCGGCATTCCGACCGACATCCACGAGGAAGAAGGCGTCTCGGCGGCCGAGGTCATCATGACCCAGCTCCATGCCGGCGGAAAATTCGACCAGAATTCCTACAAGGTCTCCGGCGGCCTGCACGGCGTCGGCGTCTCGGTGGTCAATGCGCTGTCGGCCTGGCTGACGCTGCGCATCTGGCGCGACGGCCACGAACATTTCATGCACTTCGCCAACGGCGACGCCGTCGACGCCGCTCGTCGTGGTCGGGCCGGCGCCGATCGAGAACGGCAAGCCGCAAGCGCGGCACCGAGGTCACCTTCATGCCGTCGCCGCGAAACCTTCACCATGATCGAGTTCGATTTCGCGACGATCGAGCATCGGCTGCGCGAACTCGCCTTCCTCAATTCCGGCGTGCGCATCGTGCTGACCGACGCGCGCCACGCCGAGATCAAGCGCGAGGAGCTGCATTACGAGGGCGGCCTGGAGGCCTTCGTGCGCTATCTCGACCGCGCCAAGACGCCGCTGCTCGACCAAGCCGATCCTCATCGCGGGGAAGCGCGAGCACATCGCGCTCGAAGTCGCGCTGTGGTGGAACGACAGCTATCACGAGAATGTGCTCGTCTTCACCAACAACATTCCGCAGCGCGACGGCGGCACGCATCTCGCGGGTTTCCGAGCCGCGCTGACGCGTCAGGTCACCGGCTACGCCGAGAGTTCCGGCGCGACGAAGCGCGAGAAGGTCGATCTTTCCGGCGACGATTGCCGCGAGGGTCTGACCTGCGTCGTCTCGGTGAAGGTGCCCGACCCGAAATTCTCGTCGCAGACCAAGGACAAGCTCGTCTCCTCGGAAGTGCGTCCGGCAGTGGAGAGCATCGTCAACGAGTTCCTCGGGCAGTGGCTCGAGGAGCATCCGGGCGACGCCAAGATCGTCGTCGCCAAGGTCATCGAGGCGGCGTCGGCCGAGAAGCGGCGCGCAAGGCGCGCGATCTGACGCGCCGCAAGGGCGCGCTCGACATCGCCAATCTGCCCGGCAAGCTCGCCGACTGTCAGGAGCGCGACCCGGCCAAGGCCGAGCTCTTCATCGTCGAGGGCGACAGCGCCGGCGGCACCGCCAAGCAGGGCCGCAACCGCGAATTCCAGGCGGTGCTGCCGCTGCGCGGCAAAATCCTCAACGTCGAGCGCGCCCGCTTCGACAAGATGCTGGGCTCCGAGCAGATCGGCACTTTGATCACGGCGCTCGGCGCCGGGGTCGGCCGCGACGAATTCAACATCGACAAGCTGCGCTATCACAAGATCATCATCATGACCGACGCCGACGTCGACGGCGCGCATATCCGCACGCTCATCTTGACCTTCTTTTATCGGCAGACGCCGGAGCTGATCGAACGCGGCCATATCTTCATCGCGCAGGCGCCGCTCTACAAGGTGACCAAGGGCAAATCGACGCAATATCTGAAAGACGAACGCGCGCTGGAGGATTATCTGATGGACGCGCTGCTCGACGGCGCCGTGCTGCGCTCCGCGTCGGGCGAAGATCGCGCAGGCGCCGATTTGCGCCGCGTGCTCGATCAGGCGCGGGCCTTCCGCGCCGTCGTGCTCGCTTTGCATTCGCGCTACGACCGCAACGTCGTCGAACAAGCCGCGCTCGCGGGCGCGCTGCAGCCGCTCCCCGCGGATGAAGCCGAGGCGCAGAAGCTCGCGGACGAAGTGGCGCGGCGGCTCGACGTCATCGCCGAGGAGCTGGAGCGCGGCTGGCGCGGCGGGTTGCGCGACGGCGGCTACATCTTCCGCCGCACGTTGCGCGGCGTCGAACATGTGGCGCTGCTCGACGCGTCTCTGCTGGCCTCGAGCGAAGCGCGCAAACTCACCGAGCGCGCACAGGACCTGCACGAGATTTTCAAGGGCCGGGCGGCGCTCGCGCGGCGCGGCGACGAAGCCGCCGTCTCCGGCCCGATGGCGCTTTACGAGGCGATGAACACGCAAGGCCGCAAGGGCCTCACGATCCAGCGCTACAAAGGTCTCGGCGAAATGAACGCCGAACAGCTGTGGGAGACGACGCTTGATCGCGACGCGCGCACGCTGCTGCAGGTGCGCATCAAGGACCTCGTCGAAGCCGACGAAATCTTCGTGCGGCTGATGGGCGACGTCGTCGAGCCGCGCCGCGAGTTCATCCAGGAGAATGCGCTGAGCGTCGCGAATTTGGATGTGTGAGGGAGTGTCGTTCCAAAACGGTCATAGAGCGCACTGTCACATGTCAAACAGATAGCCCACGCCGCCTTTCCAGCCAAAAGCCGAGCCATTGCTTGCAATACCGTCAACCATGGTTTACAATTTTGCATGTTGGAAGTTCGTCTGACCGACACGTTCAAAGATTGGCGGGACAGATTGCGCGACGGCAAGGCGAAGGCCGCCAACGCCCGCCGCATCGACCGGCTTGCGCTTGGCAACGTTGGAGGACGCTAAGCCGGTAGGCGAGGGCGTCGGCGAACTGCGCATCGATTATGGGCCGGGCATCGCCTCTATTTCATTCGGTGGCTCCAGACTGATCGTGCTGCTTTGCGGCGGCGACAAAAGCACACAAGTCAGGGACATAGCCAAGGCGAAGGAAATCGCCAAGAGCTTTACGGACGCAGACGGCGAGGGAACATGAGACCTAAGACGACGCTTTACGACGCGGCGGAATTCCTCGACGACGAGGAGGCGATCGCAGAATATCTGCGGCTTACCTGCGAGGATGGCGGGCCTGGCGAGATCGCTCGGGCGCTCGGCGTCGTCGCGCGCGCGCGCGGCATGACCGAGATCGCGCAAAAGACGGGATTGACGCGACAGGCGCTTTACAAGGCGCTCGGCGAGGACGGCAATCCTGAACTCGCGACGATCACCAAGGTCGCCGCGGCGCTCGGCTTTCGTCTTACCTTCGTTCCTGCGGCAAAGTCCTCGCCTGAGGAAGCGGCGGCCTGAGCGCCTCCGTGCGACCAGCGTTCGGACGGAGGCTACCGTCCCCGCCCGTTCGCCTCCTCGTCTGCGTCGGGCCGCGCTGCGACGCCGAGGGCCGCGGACGCGCTCTGCTCGCGGCGCTGAACAAAACCTTTTCCGCCGAGATCGAAGCAGGGCGGCTCTCGCTCGCGAGGCGAGACTGCCTGCGCCTCTGCACGCGCGATCCGGTCGTGCGCTTCGAGACTTCCGGCGAGGCTTTTTCAAACCCAGACGTCGCCGTCTTGCTGCGCCTCGTCGCTGCGGAACTTTCCGGCGGCGGCGCGGCTTAAGAACCAAAGAGCGGAGGCGACATGCCCAAACTTCTCATTCTCGCCGGCGGCGCGCTCATTGCGCTCGGGCTCTTCTGGCTCATTGGCGAACGCTTCGGTCTTGGCCGGCTGCCGGGCGACATCAGTTTCACGCGCGGCAATTTCAAAGTCTATGTTCCGCTGGCGTCGTCGCTGCTGATCAGCGTCATTCTCAGTTTCATCCTGTGGCTGTTCAACCGGTGAGCGCGCGCTAGGTCTGCGCATCATGAAACAGCCCGCGAAAGAGAAGCGCTACTGGTCGAACGACGTCACGCGCAACAGTGACGCGCTCGATCTTGAAGACGGCGTCTTCACCTGGAGCGACCCGCGCCGCATCGCGCGATCGCTGAAGCGGTCGGCGCAGGCGAGCGAGCGCCGCAAAGCCGATCCCTTTCGCTCCGCGATGTCGATGCTGACCTTCTTCGTCAACCGCGCCGGCAAGACTCTCCCGAGCGATCGTCGGCGCGTGCTGGAGCGGGCCAAGGACGAGCTGCGCCGCGAGTTCGGACGGCCGCCGCGACCCGTTAAAGCCGCAGCTCGAAGCTCGCGCCCGTCGCGGTGACGGCCGGCCCGCCGCCGCCCTGGAAATATTGAATTGGGCGGCTGCCCGGAACCGCGCCATGCCAGGGATTGCGGCCTCGGGACGGGAAGGCTAGACAGGCGTCCAAAGCGTCCACTGCGGGAGCCATAAATGTCCTATGCGATTCTCAATCTGCTGCTGACGATCATCGATCTTTACACGTGGATCGTGATTATTTCTTTCATTATGTCCTGGCTGATCGCCTTCGACATGATCAACGTGCGCTCGCAGGCGATTTACACCGTCCGTCGCTTCCTCGACGCCGCGACGGAGCCGGTCTATGAGCCCATCCGGCGCATCGTGCCGGCGCTCGGCGGTCTCGACTTCACGCCCATGATCGTGCTGCTTGGGCTGCGCTTCCTGCGCGACCTGCTGGTCAGCGGCTTCGCGGGTCAGGCGGGTGGCTGACGAAGCGGCAAGCGCCGCCTGGGCCGCGGAGCCGGGCGGCGTCGCGCTATGGCTGCGTCTCACGCCCAAGGGCGGCCGCGATGCTCTCGAAGGCGTCGAGGCTCTCTCCGATGGGCGGCGCGTGCTCAAAGCGCGCGTGCGCGCCGCGCCGGAAGACGGTCGCGCCAATGCGGCGCTGACCCGCCTTATCGCCGATGCGCTCGACGCCTCGCCCAGCGCCGTGTCGATCGTTTCGGGACATACGGCGCGGATCAAGAAATTATTCATCGCGGGCGACCCCGCGAGAACTTGTCGCGGCGCTGGCGAAGGAGCGGGCGCCCGAAGGCCAACAGAAAAAAAGCGGTTAGAAGAGATGAGCAAATCGAAGTCCAACATCGGCAATTTTTTCGAGGATTTTACGCTCGGGCAGGTGATTCGTCATGCGGCGCCGCGCACGCTTGGCTCCGGCGAGAGCGCGCTCTACAACGCGCTTTATCTGCCGCGCTTCGCCGTGCAGTCCTCACGCGCCTTCGCGCAAAGCGTGGGCTATAGGGAAGCGCCCATCGACGACATGCTGGTGTTCCACATCGTGCTCGGCAAGACCGTGCCCGACGTGTCGCTGAACGCCATCGCCAATCTCGGCTATGCGGATTTCAAATTTCTCGCGCCGGTCTATCCCGGCGACACGCTCACCGCGACCTCTGAAGTGATCGGCCTCAAGGAAAATTCCAATAAGGAGACCGGCGTCGTCTATGTGCGCTCGACGGGCAAGAATCAGCATGGCGAGACCGTGCTCGACTACGCGCGCTGGGTGATGGTGAAAAAGCGCGACAGGAACGCAGCCGTCGGGCCGGACGTCGTGCCCGAACTTCCCAAATCCGTGGCGCCTGAAGCGCTCGGCAAGGCGGTTCCGGCGCTAGAGATCAGCGCCTATGACCGCGATCTCGCCGGCTCGCCCTATTTTTGGGGCGACTATGAGAAGGGCGAAAGAATAGACCACATCGACGGCATGACTGTCGAGGAGGCGGAGCATCAGCTGGCGACGCGCCTCTACCAGAACAATTCAAAGGTGCACTTCAACCAATATTACGAATCTCAGGGCCGCTTCGGCAAGCGCATCATCTATGGCGGCCACGTCATCTCGCTGGCGCGCGCGCTCTCCTTCAACGGACTCGAAAACGTCTTCCACATTTCCGCGATCAACGGCGGGCGCCACGTCAATCCGCTGTTCGCCGGCGGCACGGTGTTCGCGTGGAGCGAAGTGCTCGACAAGGCGGAACTTCCGGGCCGCAGCGACATCGGCGCGTTGCGGCTGCGGCTGGTGGCGACGAAGGACAAGCCCTGCGCGGAGTTTCCGCTGACCGGCGCCGACGGCAAGCCGGACCCGGCCGTGCTGCTCGATCTCGATTATTGGGCCGTGCTGCCGCGGTGAAAATGCGGCGCCCCGCTTGGGCGCGCCCGGCAATCTACTCCGCCGCCTGCTTTTTGGCGTCGCGCGCCTGACGCTCGGCCTTGAGCAGCTCGGCGACGAGGAAGGCGACTTCGATCGCCTGTTCGGCGTTGAGGCGCGGATCGCAATAGGTCATGTAGCGGGCGCGCAAATCCGCCTCGGAGAGCGCGCGGGCGCCGCCGGTGCATTCGGTGACGTTCTTGCCGGTCATCTCGAGATGGATGCCGCCGGCATAGGAGCCTTCGGCGTGATGCACGTCGAAGAAGGCGCGGATCTCGCTGCATCATCGCGGTCGAAGGGCCGCGTCTTGTAGCCGCTCGGCGCTGATCGTGTTGCCGTGCATCGGATCGCAGGACCACACCACCTTGCGGCCCTCGCGCGTCACGGCGCGGATCAGCTGCGGCAGATGCTCGCCGACCTTTTCCGCGCCGAAACGGCAGATCAGCGTCAGCCGGCCCGGCTCGTTCGCCGGATTGAGCAGGTCGATCAGCCGCAGAAGCCCGTCCGGCGTCGATCGTCGGCCCGCATTTGAGGCCGATCGGATTCTTGACGCCGCGCAGGAATTCGATATGGGCGTGGTCGGGCTGGCGGGTGCGGTCGCCGACCCACAGCATGTGGCCGGAGGTCGCGTAATGTTCGCCGGTCGTCGAATTCGACCCGCGTCAGCGCCTGTTCGTAGCCGAGCAGCAGCGCCTCGTGCGAGGTGTAGAACTCGGTCTGGCGCAGTTCGGGATGATGCTCGGGATCGAGGCCGATCGCGCGCATGAAATCCGAGCGTCTCGGTGATGTTGTCGGCGAGCTTCTGGTAGCGTTCCGATTGCGGGCTGTTCTTGACGAAGCCCAGCATCCAGCGATGGGCGTTCTCCAGATTGGCGAAGCCGCCCATCGCGAAGGCGCGCAGCAGATTGAGCGTCGCCGCCGACTGCCGGTACGCCAGGAGTTGCCGCGCGGGGTCGGGCTGCGCGCCTTTTCGTTGAAGGCGATGTCGTTGATGATGTCGCCGCGATAGGCTCGGCAGCTCGATGTCGCCCTGCTTTTCCATGGGCGAAGAGCGGGGCTTGGCGAATTGGCCGGCGATGCGGCCGACCTTCACCACCGGCGAAGCCGCCGCATAGCTGAGCACCACCGCCATCTGCAGGAAAACGCGGAAGAAGTCGCGGATATTGTCGGCGCTGTGTTCTTCGAAGGTTTCGGCGCAGTCGCCGCCCTGCAGCAGAAAGGCGCGGCCTTCCGCGACGTCGGCGAGCGCCCTGGTCAGATTGCGGGCTTCGCCGGCGAAAACCAGCGGCGGAAATCCGGCGATCTGCCGCTCGACATCGCTGAGCGCTGCGGCGTCGCTATAGACCGGCGACTGCTCGATCGGCTTTTGCCTCCAACTGCTGGGCGTCCAACGTTCCACGGTCACAAAACTCCAAGGCTAGGCGCGGCCCCGCGAGGGGCGTTTGTGACGCTTATATATGACCGCGGCCAGCCTGGCGATAGGCTCGTCAAAAAGCGCGGTTCAAGACCGGGGGATCGGCGCCAATGCGGCGAGTTCTTCGTCTGAAAACACCCGCGCGCGGCTTAAAAAACGCAGGCCTTCCGGGGCCTCCAACGAGAAGCCGGAGCCTCGCCCCGGCGTGACGTCGATGACGAGCTGGGTGCGGCGCCAATAGTCGAACTGCGCCGCGCCGATGTAGAACGGCGCGCCGCCGATGACGCCGAGCCGCACGTCGCTTGCGCCGGTGCGAAACTCGCCGAGCGGATAGCACATCGGCGCCGATCCGTCGCAGCAGCCGCCGGACTGGTGAAACATCAGCGGCCCATGCTGGCGCGTCAGCTTTTCGATCAGCGCCAGCGCCTGCCGCGTCGCGACGACGCGGTCGATCATCAGAAGAACCCCAGCGCCTTGGGGCTGTAGCTGACGAGCAGGTTCTTCGTCTGCTGGTAATGATCGAGCATCATCTTGTGCGTCTCGCGACCGAGGCCCGACTGCTTGTAGCCGCCGAAGGCCGCATGCGCCGGATAGGCGTGATAGCAATTGGTCCAGACGCGGCCCGCCTGTATCGCGCGCCCGCATCTGTAGGCGCGCGAACCGTCGCGCGTCCAAACGCCGGCGCCGAGGCCATAGAGCGTGTCGTTGGCGATCTGCAGCGCTTCCGCTTCGGTCTCGAATGTCGTCACCGACAGCACGGGCCCGAAGATCTCCTCTTGGAAGATGCGCATCTTGTTGTGGCCTTCGAGCACCGTCGGCTGCACGTAGTAGCCGTCCTTCAACTCGCCATCGAGCCTGCTGCGCGCGCCGCCCGCAAGGAGCTTTGCGCCTTCCTCTTTGCCGATGTCGATGTAGGCGAGGATTTTTTCGAGCTGATCGTTCGAGGCCTGCGCGCCGATCATCGTCGCGGGATCGAGCGGATGACCCTGACGGATCTTGGCCACGCGAGCGAGAGCCTTTTCCATGAAGCGATCGTAGATCGACTTCTGCACCAGCGCGCGGCTGGGGCAGGTGCAGACCTCGCCCTGGTTGAGCGCGAACATCGTGAACCCTTCGAGCGCCTTGTCGAGGAAATCATCTTCCTCCGCCATCACGTCGGCGAAGAAAAGATTCGGCGACTTGCCGCCGAGCTCCAGCGTCACGGGAATGATGTTCTCCGAGGCGTATTGCATGATGAGGCGACCGGTCGTCGTCTCGCCGGTGAAGGCGATCTTGGCGATGCGCTTGTTCGTTGCAAGCGGCTTGCCGGCCTCGACGCCAAAGCCGTTGACGATGTTGAGCACGCCGGGCGGCAGCAGGTCGCCGACGAGTTCGGCCAGCGCCATGACGCTCATCGGCGTCTGTTCGGCGGGCTTCAGCACCACGCAATTGCCCGCGGCGAGGGCCGGCGCGAGTTTCCAGATCGCCATCAGGATCGGGAAGTTCCAAGGAATGATCTGGCCGACGACGCCGAGCGGTTCATGGAAATGATAGGCGATCGTGTCGTGATCGATCTCGCTGATCGAGCCCTCCTGCGCGCGCAGACAGCCGGCGAAATAGCGAAGATGATCGATCGCCAGCGGAATATCGGCGGCGGTCGTCTCGCGGATCGGCTTGCCGTTGTCGATCGTTTCGATCAGCGCCAGCGCCGAGAGATTGGCCTCCATGCGGTCGGCGATCTTCAGCAGCACCTTCGAGCGATCGGCGGGCGCAGCCTTGCCCCAGGCGTCCTTCGCCTTATGCGCGGCGTCGAGCGCGAGTTCGATGTCGGCGGCGCGGCTGCGTGCGATCTCGCAGATGGGTTGTCCCGTGATCGGACTGATGTTGTCGAAATATTCCCCGGCGACGGGCGCGACCCATTGGCCGCCGATAAAATTGTCGTAGCGTTTCTTCAGCGCGACGCGCGCGTCGAGCTTGGCGATTTCCTGTTGCAGCATGGCTTCCTCCGCCCGCGCCGCCGACCGAAGCGGCGATTGTTTTGGGTCGATTATAGCGCTGGACGGCGGCCGAAGAAACGAACTTAAAAAAAAGGCCCGCTCTCGCGGCGGAGAGCGGGCCTTGTCGGCTTTTTTACGCGGCCTTGGCTATTCCAGAGAGTTCGGCCATCTGCAGATGGCGTTCGAGCTCCGGCAGCGTCTTGGCGGCAAAGCCCTTCAGCTGCGGATTGTCGCCTTTTTCAGAGTAGCGCCGAAACAAAGACACCGCTTCCTTATGCGCGTTGATCTGATCGCGACGGAACTGCTTCTTGAACTCCGGTCCGTTCAGCTGGGAGAGCTGATCGAGCATCTTCTTATGCGTCGCGTCCAGGCTGTCGGGGGCGTTAGGATCGATCGTCTTCAGCTCGTCATAGCTCTTTTGATGATCCTGGATCATATGCGCCGCGAATTTCTTGTCGGAAGTGTCGCCTTTGTTCTGCGCGATCTGCGCGGATTCGACCTCGAACCTGTCGCCGATGGCCGCTTGCTTGACGAAGTCCTGAGTCGACGGGCTTAGATTTAGCGCCGAGTTGACGCCGGTGCTCTCGGTGAGCAACTCCGCATAGGCGGGCGCCGCAAAAACGAGGCAGGTTAGAACGACAGCAGGCATTTTCATGAGGTTTCTCCGCTCTCCTCAAGCCAAACTTTGGAACGCTTCAACGCTCCGCGAGAAGGCGAAACGGTAGGTAGCGGGAAGGTGGTGCGGTTCCAGCGCGACTGTAGTCGAGGCAGGCGCCCTTCAAGACGCAAAAAGCCCCGCTTGGCCAGGCCAAGCGGGGGTGCGGCAGAGCGCGCGACATCTATTGCAAGGCGCGTTTCAGCCAGGCCGGGACACCGTTGGAGAGAAGGTAAAGCGCGCTTGCGAAGACGCCTCCAAACAAAATACGCACCGCCCAAAGAATCCCGATCAAGGTTTGACGATCGGCGTTGAGCGCGTCCATCTTGGCGCTGAGTTCGGCCAGCGTTTCGTCGACATGCGCCTCGCGTTCAAGGCGCGCCCATTCATTCGCCGTTTCGCGCTCGATGCGCGATTTCTCGATTTCGTCGAGCCGCGCGCCGATCGCGCCGATATCGCGGTAGCATTCAACGTTCGGCATGGATCACCCTTCCTTCGCGCATATGGCTTTCCAAACGCGGTTGTGGCGATCGACCGCGGCTTTCGTGGCGCGCGTGTCCTGCGCGCTCCAAAAGATCGGCGCGGCGATCTGGCAATAATCGTCCGCCGCGCCGGCCGGCGCCGCGGTGAAGCAATAGGCGAAGACGAAGCCGACACACCACATCGCTCATTCCTTTCGTTGGAAGCTCTTGTCGAAGGCGCCGTCGGTTGCGTCGCTCGCGGCGGCGGCGGTCGCGACCAGGGCGGCAGCCTTGGCCTTTGTCAGGGTCGCAGTGATGCGCGCGGCGCTCTCGCTCATCGTCTGCGCCTGGCCAAGCGAGATCATGCGGCGATCATGCGCGAAGGCCAGCGCTTTGGAGAGAAGGCTCAGCGCGGTCGGCAGGATATGGATGAGCAGTGAGAGGAAGGATGCGATCATCGGCGCTTCGCTTTGGTTGAGGTCGGGCGCCGTGGCGCCCAACCTCGTCTGGGTTGGTTCAGCTCGAGGATTTTTCGGGAAGCACGACCGCCAGCAGTCCGCCGACGGCGCCGCCGATCTGCAAGATGTTCGCGGCGAGATTTCCGGGAGCGACCGCACTGATCGCCATGGCGGCGATGCCGCCTCCGGCCCAGGTCGACGGCTCTTCGATGCGCGCCAAAACATAAGAGAGAACGTTGGACATGGTGTTCGCGCTCCACTGACGAACCGGGAGACCGCCCGGCGCGGTGTCTCGCCGCCGCCGATGTTTCGAGCGGCGCGAAAGGAGAATTCGCCGCCGATGTTTCGGGCGGCGCGAAAGGAGAATTCGCCGCCGATGTTTCGGGCGGCGCGACGCCGATCAGGTCAATGTGTTCACGTCTTCCTGACGCGAGCGCAGATAGCGATCGAAGGCGCGCTCCAGCTCCGGCTTGCCGCCCGCAAATTCCAGAACGCCGAAATTATTGCGCTTCAGATCGGCGAAAGGATCGAAATCATGCGCAAGGAACATGTCCCAGCGCGTGACATAGCCGCGGTCCGATTTGCGTCCGTGAAAGGCGTGTTCGATCGTGCCGTGCGTGAAGCCGAGCTTGCCGTTGACGTGCGCTCGTGCGCGCCGCTCCCAATTTTTGACGGCGTCGCGATAATTGCCGTTGACCTGAGCCGGGAGCGACTTGTCGAAAAGATTTGCGATGGCGAGCGCCATGTGATGATCGCCCGAGCCCATGCCGCCGAGTTCGAAAAGGCCGCCGATGCGATCGAGAATGTCGCGGGTCCAGCACCAGGCGTAGCCGGAGTGCGGATAGGCGTATGGGCCGCCCTCCGATTGCCAGAATTCTGCATTGTCCGCGGCGACCGGCGCGCCGGAATGATAGATGCTGGCAAAGCTTTTATGGGTCTGAATATGTTCGTCGTTGGGCCCGAGATCATAGGCCGTGTCCCAAGGCTAAATCACCGGATAGAGATCGAGCGCGGCGAGCGCCTGAGCCGCCCAGCCGGAGCGACGAAAACTGATGTCGGCGTCGAAGGCGCCGACATAGCGCGCGTCCTGGCGGAGCCGTGCGACGCCGATATTGATGAGGCATTCCTTGTTCCACACGAGGCTCGTCGCGCGAACCGGCACGTGCGTCACGCGATCCGAGGCGAGATCTCGCGAGATCATAGCCGCGCGCGCCATAGGCGCATTCGACGAGGGTAACGCGCACGTTGGCGTCGTCGAGCCAGGAGATTATGGCGTCGCGCGCCAGCTTTATGCGACTGCGCCAGCCGATCGGATTGGCGACGCAGGTGACGATGTCGAGCATGAGATTTGACAAGGCTGTCTCCTCGCGCACCGAGGATTAGATCGGGCGCCTTTCGAAGTCGGGAGCGTGAATTTTTAGGGGATGGGTTCAGGACGCGGCGGCGGGTTGTTCGACTGAGAGCAGCGCATGATGGAAATGCAACGCATAGCCGGCGATGAGCTGCGCGCGGTCATGTCCGTTGATGATCGTGCGCGCGTCGACCCAATCCGAGCGCGTCCCCACAAAGAAATGCCCCAGGCGGCGCCCCGTGAACCAGCCCTGATCCATGCCGTGAATCATGATCGCCGCGGCGACGTCGGGACGCAACGCGAGATCGGGATCGCGCGCCAGGTTCTCGCTTTCCTTGAGCGCGCCGATCTGATGCAGGCGCTCGTCGGCCAGCTTGTAGTTGCGCTCCCAGGTCAGCTGAACGTCGCCGCGGCCAAAATAGGTCTGGCGCCAAGGCCCGCTCGGCGCGCCATAGGGCCGACCGCGGCCGCGTCCATATTCGCGGATCGGCTGCATCGTTCTTGCGGTTTCGTGATAGGCGGTGGCGAGCGAATAGGCGATGAAGCGCGCATCGGAGTTCGGCGCCGTCGTCTCCCAGGCGTCGAGTATCGCGGTTACGCCGTCGAGCTGACTCTGCGTCAGCGGATGAAACAATGTTTCTCTGATCGCGGCGAAAAAGCTTTCTTTGTTCATCGGCATAAAACTCTCCTTTTGCTGAGGCGCTGCGTCGCGCTTCACGCTTTGAACAGCAGGTCGAGGTCGTGCAGAAAACGCGGCCACAGCACGATCATGGCGAGCGTCGCGCCGCAGTAGGTGAAAGGAAAATAGTCGACGACGAGGACATGCAGCATGAGCCCTCCGGATTGCGAAAGCAGTCGAGGCGAGGAAGCGCGGCTTTGCAAATGATTACCCGCGAGCAAATTCGGATATATCCGGCTTTGCTATTGGTGACCGGCGAGCCCGGCGGCGTAGAGCGCAGCGATTTCAGCGGCGGAGAGGGCGCGATCGTAGATGCGCACGTCGTCCGCCGGACCGGACAATTCTGCCCGATCCATCCGGAGCCAAGCCGATGGCGAATTGCTGCGTCCCGCTGGGGGATGGCGTTCCGGCTCCCGATGTTTGAGCGACGAGAATCGCGTTTATGTAGCAATCGATCACGCCGACGCTTGTCGTCGCGGCGACGAAATACCACCGCCCCGCCGTCATCGTCGTGGAGGATTGTTGGCAACTCACATAGGCTGATCCGTTCCAAAATCCGAAGAACAGCTCGCCGCCAGAGGCGATATCGAGATAGTAGTTATGCGCATATGGCGACGCCGTGCCCAGTCGCCCGGCGACGAACCGCCCAGCCGAAAACGACGACGGCTTTATCCAAGCCGTGATCGTCATTGCGGAGAGCATGATCGACGGCGCGTTGATTCCCGCGCTCGAACTATTCAAGGTGATCGCCTGATTGATCTGGCCCGGAACGATGTTCGCCGCCGAAAGATTGACCAGCACGCCGTTATTGCCCTTTCCGCTACGATCCATCAGCGTCGAACCCGCAATGTCCGAGGCGTCCATCCGCCAATAGCCGACGAGACCGCCCGGCGCCGCAATCTCGTTGTTGTCGAGCGCGAGGTTCTTGGCCTCGGCGACGCTTGCGCAGAACAGCGCCATCAGAAGAAGCGCAGGCTCGCCCGCGGTCGGGCCTCGCCCGGAGCGAGCGACAAACCAATCCGCGCATCAGTTCTGCTCCATCGAGATTGTAAAGGAGAGGTCGCCGACCACGGGCGTCACCGACGAGCCGACGACGAGGCAAACATAAAGATTGGTTGTCGCGGACGTGTCCTGATTGCGCACGGAGGCCGCGAGCAAATAATTGGCGAAGCTTTGCGTCGCGCCTTGCGCCGACGCGGCGACGAGCGTGAAGGGCGGCGTGACGAGATATTTCTGATCGGCTGGCGCGAGCGAAAAAGCCGTCTTGTCGGCGCATGTCGTCGATGTCGGATTTTTTGCAAAAATATAGACGGTGACGGGCGTGGTCTCGCCGCCGTTCCAGTTCAGCATGAATTGGTCAAGCTTGCCCGCGGGCTGCGCGGTAGTGCGGAACGCTGCGACCGTCTGCAGGCCGCCAATGACGTTGCTCGCCGCATAGGCGGCGTTTTGGATCGTCGGCGCGACCGGCGCGGTCTGGTAATCATAGCCGCCGATGTTGCCGCTCACCGCCTGCGTCGGCGGCCAGTTGGTCACATGCGCAAGAGAGCCGCCGTCGCCGTTGAGCGATGGCTGATTGGCCGCTGTGGCGGCGCCGGCCGGCAAAGGCAGCGACGCCGCCGTGATCGCCCAGGCGGAGCCGGAGCCCGGCGCAACGAAGATCGGGTTGGCGAGCGCATTGGCGGCGCCGTTCTGGGTCAAGAACACGGGCCACGCGCCGGTCGCCGCGGCGGCTGCCCCCTGCGTCACCGTCCCGCCGCTTCCACCTCCGCTTCCGCCGCCGGAGCAGCCGCTGTTGCAGTTGAACACGAGCGGATTGGCGGTCGTGCCGAGCCCGTTGGGAAAATAGGCCGCGAAGGCGGGCAGATAGCCGCCGGCCGCGGTTGCGGACAGCGCAGCGCCGTTGACGGCGAAGGCGTCATTGGCGGCGTCGGCCGGGAGCGCCATGAGGGCGAGCGAAAGGGCGCCCGCGAGCGCAGGACGAATGTTCATGAAAGCCTCGAGGGTTTGCGTGACGCTGATGCGATCAGGATGCGGCGACGTTGGGGATGAGGTAATGGATCGTCATGCGCACGGTGCCGCCGGTGAAGCTGCCGCCCGCCGCGGTGAAGATCACCGGCGTGGCGGCGTAAAATGGATTCGGTCCGATCAGCCCGAGATTTGTCGCGCCGGCGGCGACGCCGAGCGAACCGCCAAATTGCGCAGGATTGCCCGCGACGCCGCAACTGTATGAAGTCGCGCCGGCTATCGCCGTGACGACTCGGGTGGAGACGGCGAGCACGATCGCGCCGCTCGGTATGACCACGCTCGATGTCGTGGCGGCGCCGGAAAGCGCGACGAGCTGCTCGAGACAACAGGCGGAGACGCCGCCGCCATGCGGCGCTTCGGCAATGAGCGTCGCCGTGCCGAGCGTGACGACTTCGGAGAGTTTCGCCGCCGGCCATCCTCCCGCGGTCGCTCCGTCCTGCAGGCAGAGCCGATTGTTTGTCGTGTCGACGATGACCTCGCCCGGCTTGCCGGTGAAGGCCGCGACATTGGTCGCGATGTCGCGCCGCAACTGAACTTGCGTGCTCATGAAAACTCCTTTGGTGGGGAGGCGTCGCAGACGTGCAAAGGCCTTCGCGCGGCCCCGTGGGGCGCTCGTCAGCCTTTGGAGAGGCTTTTTTAGAAGGCGCGCTTCGCGCTAGAGCAAATTCGGCAAAAAACTTGACAGACTTTTTCGATCAGAATTTGCTCTATCGTTCTAATTCTGCAGTGATTTCTTATCGACCGAATGATTCCATTCGGTCGGAAAGCGCTCTAAATCTCGAAATCGCTCTTCTTGAAGATCGAGACCAGCGACAGGCCCTGACCGGCGAGATTTTCGCTCGCGCCTTCTTCGCGGTCGATCACGACGAAGGCCTTGCGCGCGACGCTCGCTGGATGTTCCGCGCGCATGCCTTCAAGCGCTTTCAAAATCGAATTGCCGGAGGTCGCGACGTCGTCGACGAGCAGGATTTCGCCTTGCGCCGCGACATGCCCGTCGATGCGCTCCAGCGCGCCATGCGTCTTCGGTTCCTTGCGCACGAAAAACGCCTCGACCGGATAGTCCTTCACCGCGCTCATGGTCGCGGTCGCGGCGACGAGCGGCACGGCGCCGACCGCAAGACCGCCGACGCAGCGCAGCCCCTCGCGTCGCATGTAGTCGACGACGACGTCGCCGAGCAGCTTCGCGCCTTCCGGCAGCATCATCATCTGCCGAAGTTGGAAGATGAATTTGCTTCTGCGCCCGGAGGAGAGGACAAAATCGCCGCGTTGCAGGGCGTGCGTTTCGATCAGGACGTGCAAGCGCGTCCAACGCGGATCGTCGCGCTCCAAAACGCTCTTTGCAAAAACGCCATGCGCAGAAGTTGAATCGCTCACCTGGGACTCGCCGGAGGTTTCGCTTGCGGACGACGCGCCGGTAACAGTTTTTCGGCGCGCGGGCAACTCACGGCGCCGTGCTCCCCAGATCAATGTCGGCGTAGGCGGGTCCCGTCGCCGTGCCGAAATCGTCGAAAATGCTGGCCTGCGCGCTCGCGGCCCCCCAATCCTGCGCCTGGCCGAGCAGCAGCGACGTCGCGACCGGCCCGATGGCGCCGCCGCCGTTGGGGACATAAGCATAGACCGCGCAGGTCGAGAGATCCTGCAAGCCGCCGCCGAACACGTTGAAGCTTTGGAACTTGAGATAGATCGTCTCGCCGACGAAATTCGCCGGCAGCGGATATTGCGCGATCGCGCCGTCGAGCCGCGCGAATGGCGCGCCGGTCGAATGCGCCGCGGCTTGCGTCCCGTAGAGCCCGCGCGGGAGGCCTGTGAGATTATAGGCGTTGGCCCCGGTCAGCGTCGCCGTCGCGAAGCCGAGCAATTCGCCGTCGACGAGGCACAGCGTTTGCCCCGCGAGCGCCGAGATCTGCGTCGAGGACGACAGGGCGCCGGCGCTCTCGGCGAGATTGACGCTCAGCGCGTCGACCGTGTCGTAACCGACGGCGCTCGCGAGCGGCGCGGTCAAAAATCCTTGCCGCAGCGGATTGTCGATCGTCGCGATGCGCTGGAACGCGACATTGTCGAGCGACGCCCAAACCGCGCAGCCGCCCCAATTGGGGTCGTTCACGCCGCCGCTGCCGCCCGAAGCGCCAAGCCAGATTTCCGCGACATTGTTGGTGAGCTGCGGCGGCGGCTCGAAGATGAGCGGCGCATTGACGGGGTCGGCGGGAACGCCTGCATTGATCGAATAGCCGCCCGAAGCGCCAGTGGGATTGCTGGCCGGCGTCGAAACGCCGATCGTGAAATCCTCCGCGGTGATCGTCAGCAGGCCGCCCTCGTCCTCCTCGATCTCGACGATGCGCACGGGCGCATTCGCAAGGCCCAGATTGGCGTCGGTCAGCGTCACGATGTCCATCGGATCGAGCAGGCAGAATTCCCAGGAAAGAGTGAACTTGTACTGCGCGCGCACATAGAGCCCGCGTTGCAGAATTGTTTGCGCCACGACGGCGGCGACGTTGAGGTCGCAAATCTCATGCGCGGTGATCGTCGAGCCGACACGCAGGCCGAATTGCTCGATCATCGCCTGGTCGCGCGCTTCGATGGGCGTCGCCTGATATTCGGGCAGCCCCTGGCCGCTTGTGACGCCGGTGCGGTTCAGCGCTTCGATGCGTTGCAAATTCGCCAGCGTATACGGGTCGACGCGCGAGATTTTGATCGGGTCTTCACCCGGCGTGTAGACGAGATCGGCGTCGCCGAGCGCATAGGCCGGCGCGACGTTCGGCGTAAAGGTCGCGCCATTGCCGGTCACGGGCTGGTCCGCGTAAGGGATGAAACGCAGCGTCGCGCCCGACCATACGGCGGCGACCGTCAAGAGCTGCAGCCAACGCGTCAACACGCTCGACGCGGTCTCGACCTGGTTGAGCAGGGGGCTGAAGGCGATCCCCATCGCCTTGCAGTAGGTTTGCACGGAGGCGTCGCCGCCCGAACCGTAAAGCGAGGTCGCATCGATGTAGGCGCCGGGAAAGCCGACGCCATATTGCGGATTGACCAGAAAATCGGCGACGACCTGCGCGGGGTCGGCGTCGACGCCATTCGCGCCGGTGCCGAACAACACGCCCTGCACCTCGAGATTGAGCGTGCCGATGCTGGCGGACTCGCCAAGCCCGAAATTCGCCGCGCAGACATAGGCGACGCCGGGATAATTGATCGCCTCGGTCGGATAGGCGCTGGCGAGATAGCCCCAGACGGCTTGCGGCGCGGCGCCGTTGAACAGCGTCAGTCCGAGGGCGCCGAGTCCCGAGGATCCCCCGGAGAGACCGCCGGAGCCGGTTCCGCCGCCGTAGCCCGTGGCGCCGGTTCCAAGATAGGGCAGGCCGTAGACGGACTGGTCCTGATAGACCTGATTGACGCCGAAGATCGGGCCCTCGCACACGGCCATCATAAGATCGGCGGAGTAGGCCCAGCCGACGATCTGAACGCCGCCGCCGCCCTTGCCGCCCTTGCCGCCCTGCTGCTGCGCCTCGAGGAGCGGATGCGCCTCGAAATTGGCGTAGAAGATAATGTTGGGCGCGACTTTGGTCATGCCCCACACCAAAGGGATCGGCAGCGTGTTGGCCGAGGTCTGCAGCTGCAGCCCGGTGTAGCTCGGCCAGATCGCGGCGCTTTGCGGCGAGGCTTTCTTGGCGGCAAGAAAACTCATGCGTATTGACCCCGTTCAATTGAGTGCGCTCAGTCGCCTGCGAGGACGCTCGCGAAGATCGCAAGATGCAGGCGCTCGCGCATCGTCGCATTCTGCTCGACGCATTCCTCCATCACGATTTTCGCCGGCCAGGACGCGTGCACGAGCGAAAGCGGCGCAATGCCCGTCACGACGCCGCCGTGGCTGAAGCAGCGGCCGACGCGAAACAGCATCACGTCGCCGGGCCTCGGGCGCTCGACCTTTTCGCCGCGCGCGAGCAGCGCGTCGAGATAGCGCTCTTCGCCGCGGTGCAGATGCCAGTCGAAGGTGTAGGGGCGCGGATCGAAAGGCGCGACGACGCCGAGATCGACGAAGACGCGCACCAGGAGCATGCCGCAGTCGCAGCCGACGCCCTTGATGTCGGCGCAATGATGATAGGGCGTGCCGATCCAGCTTCGCGCCTCGGCGACGATTCTTTCGCGCATGGGGAAGTCCGTCTTGTTGACTGAGGCGGCGCTTCGGCCGCCGAGCGCTTTGCGGGCGAAGGACGCGCCTGACGCTCAGTCCGGCGTCGACAATCCATCGAACAGGAACATGCCAGCCTCGAGAGATACGCCGGGCAGCCTCATGCGCTTCAGCTCTTCCAGGCAGCGCCGCGCCGCCTCGGGGGCCACTTGATAAGAAAGAGCAGAGGACGAATTCGTTGCGTCAGTCCGGCGTCGACTGGCTGCGCGGACAAGGTTTGCCGATATGTGCAATATCGGTTTCAACCGACCGTCAACTAAGCATCGAAGAGGGGTCATCAATTCCGCGGAGAGTCATGCCGGCGTCGAGAGACACACCAGGAAGTCGCATTTGCCTAAGCTCTTCTAGGCAACGCCGGGCCGGATCAGGGTTCACCCGGTAGGAATGTATCGCGGCCTTCAGTCGAACTTCGTAGTTCCAATGCGAATAAAAGCACGATAGTTTTCGGCGGGCCTGCTCGCCCCTAGATTTCAGTTCCTTGCTCACTCGGTCCAAAACCGCGTAGCAATCGTTGTAACGTGCTATTCCTTCGTCATTTGTTAGGCTACGAGTTTCCCATTCCACGAAGCAAATCTCTTCAAACCTTTCCAGTAATTGCTCAGTAGTCAATAACTTCAAATCAATATCTTTTTTTCTTGTAATATATTTTAAAAAAAGACGTTCGAACCTTTCATCCATCTGCTTTACCTCTGCCTCAGCCGCGGCCCAATCTTTGAGGTTCATGATGCGCCGAGCTCTAGCGAGATGTTGCTCGGGCGTCAGGCGCGGAAAGTCTTCTGGGTCGATCATTCTGCTAAGACTCCAACGTCGCGCAACCCGTCAAGACCTATACGATAGCGCTCAGTAAAGCTTTTGTCCTTGAGATATCGACGGGGGGTCAAACCGTTGTATTTGTCCAAAGCAGTCTCATACCAACTGTTCAATTCCCAATGCTTGATTGCGGGTATGCTTACGAGATTGTCCGAGTTCGATATTTAATCATCTTCCGACCCATCCGCTGACGCGGTGGCCTGTTCCGCGATATGATGAATATCATACCCTCTTTTTAAGCGCGCGCGCCACGGCGGCGAAGCCGCCCATCTTTGCCCGGACATCGACAGGCGCGCCATAGCAGCGTTCCAAATCGCGGTCGATGGCGACTAGCGGCCGCGGCCGCCAAAGGCGTTTGCCTGTGCTCGAAATTTCGTTGTCGAGAAGTGGCACAGAACCGATAAAGAGGCCGCTTAGCCCACAATATACGCCGCGATCGTCGCGACATTTCGACAACGAATAAACGCGGATAAATGGAGTGTCGAACATGCGCAAATCCAAATCGAAAAAGAGTTGCTGTCGGCGACGCCTAAATCTGCGAAGAGAGACTCGGCGCTGTCATGAACGCCGCGCTGTCGGCGTTCAAAGCCCTCACACCGCCATCTGCGGCGGCGGCACATAGGGAAAGCCCTTGAAATTGGCGAGATTGGCGAATTTGTTCTGGCAGGTCGGCTGCGTGTGGTCGCAGCCCCAATAGACCGTGAGCACATCGCCCGCCGCGGGCGGCTCCGGCAGCGGATACATCGGCGTGAGCGACGTCCCCGCGACGGCGTATTTGACCGTCGCCGCGACGCCGGCGTTGGCGCCGCTGGCGAAAATCATCTTGCCCTGCAGATGCGCCTGCGCCGCGCCGGCAAAATTGATCAGTGACGTCGTGGAGCCGGCGCCGATCGGCCCGCTTGTCGCAAAGGCGCCCGCCGGCAGGCCGCAGCCGAGATCGTAGAGCACGTGCTGGCAACTCGGCCCGAAGATGTTGCGCGGCATGTCCACGTCGAGGAGCACGAGTTCATTGGCGACGGTGATCTTCGCCTTGGTGCGGCCGACCTCGTCGATCGTCGAGACGCGGCCGTAAAACAGCGTCACGCCGTCGACAAGAGTTCCGCCGACGACGTCGGAAAAAAACACGCGGTCGCGTTGCAGTCGCGCGCCGTCGAAGGCGCCGTCGCCGAGCGCCGTCAGGAACTGCGCGCCAAAGACGAGATCGCCGGGCCGCGCGGCGATCGTCAGCTCCTGGCGATCGACGTCGAGACCCGCCGTCGCTCTGTATTTCAGGCCCGAGATCAGCGGTCCGTTGGCGAGAAACAGCATGCCGGCATAGGCGATCGGAACATCCGCATTGGTGTAGGCCAGCGTTGCGCCGCCAAGCAAGATGAAGGTGAAACAATCCGCGAATGCGAGCGGCAGATCGGCTTGTGCGCGGGCGGAGCTGAGAAAATTTTGCAGCGCTTGCGAAGCCTGTTTCATTGCCGCACGCTCCGAAATTTGACGCCGCGCGTCGACCACAGGTTCTGCGCAAAATTCTCGAAATCGAGGCCATCGTCGAGGAAGCGGCACACGAAGGCGTAAGAGAAGGAAACCGTAATCGCGGCGCCGCTCGGCGGAGCAGAATTGAAGCTCAGCGTGTTCGGCGCAAGCAGCGTCCATCCGGAGACGCCGGCGCCGTTGATCGCGACGCCGGTGACGCCGGTCACGTGAAGGCTCGTGTCGAACCCTGCGCCGATCGCGCGGCCGAGCGCGAATGTCGTCGTGGCGCCGTCGCCCGTCGCGACGGTTTGATCAGCGACCGCATTGTCGGTCGGATCGACGTAAAGAAACGTCTCGAAGCTCCCCAAACATTGCAGATAAAGCCCCATGATCGCCTGCAGCGACTGCGCGCCAAGACCAGGGTTTGAAGCGCAATCCGACGCAAGTCCTTCGAAGGCGAGCTCGAATTCGTAAAGCCCCTGATAGAGCGGCGTGCGCGCTTCGCGTCCCGATTTGCCGCGCGCGACATTGGTCGCGGAGACCGGCGACTTCGACGCGAAGCTCTGTCCGCCAAGCGATGGAAAGAACGGGGCCGTCATAGTTTCACCGTGACGAGCTTGAGGCTCTTCAGCTCGAAGAGCTGAGAGGCGAATTGCTCGAATTCGAGCGCGTCCTCAGTGAAGCGGCAAAGCCACAGCGCGGCGCCGTCGATGTTGATCGAGGCGCCGCTCAAAGGCGGGCTCGCGAAAGTCAGCGCCGGCTCATAGCCGGAGGATAGACTGTAACTCGCGGGCGGCTGCGTGACGCCCGCGACGCGCACAGCCGCGAGGCTGGCGAGACCCGCGAGCGGTTCGGTGAATGCGCCGGTCGAGCGCGTGATCTGGAAGGTCGTCGTGGCGCCGTCGCCGGTTCCGATCATTTGGTTGGACAGCGTCGCGAGGCCGGGCGGCGCGAACCAAAAGGGGAGCGCCTGGCCCGCGACCGACTTAAAGAAGCCGAGCAATTGCTGCAGTTCGAGATTGACGGCGTCGGCGCGCAACATATCGTAGACGAGTTCGATCTCGTACAGCGGGTAGCGCATCTGCATGTGTCGGCCCGATTTGCCAGAGGCGCGCTCATGCGTCTGCGTCGCGAAACGCGGCGTCACGGTCATTGACCAGGAAAGGCCCGGCAGCGCGGGAAAACTCGGAAAAGGCCCGAAACTCGGCGGCGGCGAGAGGCTCGGGATCGCCGTCGCGGGCAGCTTCCCGTTGAGCCAATGGCCATAGCGCCAGTTCGGCGCGTCGGCCCAGATATCGACGCGCAAGGGATACTCCGGCAGAGGCCGCGCGTCCCAGCACCAGGCGAACATCAGATCGGTCGCGATCATTTCGACATTCGCGGCCGAGGTCTGATTATGCGTCGTCCAATAGCTGTAGAACGCCTGCAGCGCATTGAGCGCGACGGCGTTGTCGGTCAAGGGCGCGCTGCTTGCGCCATTCCAAACGCACCAGAACGGCGCGCCGCCGGCCGTAGACGTTGGATCGAAAAATCTGTTCTGCTGGTTCGGACTGCGATCGACGCTCGGAAATCCATATTCGAGAAAGCCGACGCTCTTCGACTGCGGGATCCATTCGCTGTGCGGCCCGCGCGGGATCGTTCCCTGGCCGTCGCCGTCGTCATAGACCGCCTGATGCGTATTGCTCCACCACCAGCGGATCTGCTTGAACGCCAGCAACTGCTGGGCGGGGAAGTAGGCGCTGCGCGTCTGTGCTCGGCGATCGCCCTGCGGCGCCGTGACTGCCGCAACGACCCATCAGGGTCTTGCGTTTGCGACGACGCGTAATCCGCGTACCAATAATTGAACTTCTCGCCGCCTTCGATATTCGCCTGCAGATAGCCGATGTCGTGGATGTCGGGCGTAGTGGAGAGGCCAAGACCGATCGTATCCGGCTGCGCGACGGGCCATGCGCTGCGCCGCCGAGCGCCAGTTCAGCGCGTCGACGCCGCCTGCGCCCGTCGTCCAATCTGCGAGCGGCATGTAGTTGTCGAAAGCGACATAGTCGAAATTGGCCGACGCGTAGAGACTGTCGAGATGCGGCCAAATGCCGGCGTAGCCGGTCCCTGAATGCTGCGCGCCCATCCACTGCGACCAGTCGGGCGAATAGACGATGAGATTTTCGCGCGCAGCGAGATTCTTGACGAGGCCCGCGGCGTCGAACACGGCGCGGCAGTCGTTGGCGAGCGTGACGAGCCCGGCGACGAAGGGATAATCCCACACCGCATCGCCCGCGCCATCGGTCGTTCCCGTCGGCGTCCAGGCCGGGCCTCTGATCAATTCGAGACCGGAAAGCTCGGAACCGATCGCGAAGACCGACACGCCGCCGGCGAGCGCCGCGAGATTGGCGTAGTGCAGCACGAAGCGACGATAGGTGAAATCGGTGACGGCGCCCGCATAATGCACGGTGAGATTGACGGCGTCCGGCGTGAACATCGCGGGCGTCGCGGCCCCAAGAAAACTCGTCGTCGCCGCGGTGGCGGCGCTCGATATGTCGGGCGCAAAACCGATGCCGGCGCGCCAGGGTTTGCCGGGCGTATCAAGACCGAGCAGCAAGTAAAGCGCGGCGTTGAGCCCGCGCGACTTGATCTGCTGCAGACAGCGCACGATGGATTGATCCGATGGCGTGCCGCCGTAATTGGCTTGTCCCGCGCCGTTGCGGCTGATTTGGATGAGCCCCGGCGTCGACAAGCTGACGTCGGAGACGCGCCAGCTTTCGCTGCCGCCCGCGGTCGGCGCGAAGGCGCCGATCGTCCCGCCCTGCACATAGGTCGACGAAGGATAGATCTGGCACGCGGCGGCGTTGAGCGAGTTCGCGAACCATTGCACGACGACGGCGACGGTGTTGCAGTTCGGCAGCGCCGCCTGCAATTGGTCGAGCGCGAACATTACATCGGTGCGCGCGCCGCCGGGCGCGTGATATGTGTTGATCGGCGCGAAGGCCGAGGCGCCCGGCGCCCTGCCGCTATAGGCGACAGTGTCATAGACGAATTCGCCCGACCCCGGGATCATATTGACGCCGGCGACATAGGGAAAGGTCATGGGGTTTCGTCCTCGTTACGCCGGATTGAGTTGCGCACGCCGAGATGCGCGCCGTCGCTGACATGTCGGCTCATCGCGCGCATCACCGCCTTGCCGTTGGCCATCAGCGCCGATTGCACGCTGGCGCCGTCAAGCGCGCTGATGTTGAAATGAACGTTCGGCGCGACGGTGACCGCGCCGCCGCTTTGGCCGCCGCTGTTGATCAGACTGCGGAAGGCTTCGCCTTGACTGGCGGTCATGACGAGTTCGTTCTTGTGCACGACGGCGAGCTGATCGTAAGGAACGCTCCAGGCGCCGATGTCGAAGCTTGCGACGCTTGCGACGCCGGCTACGCTCGCCTGCGCGGCCGCCGCCGGTCCGGCCGCCGCTGGGCCGAGCAGCGGCGAGAGAAAGCCGAAAACGCCGGCGAAGGTTTCTGCGGAGGAAGCGAGAATGCTCTTCAACACGGCTGCAGCCTTGGCCGCGACGTCCGAGACGGCGCCGGCGGCGGAGGCGGCGGAGCGCTCCGAAACGCCAGCTTGCGTCGCCGCCGTCATCGCCTGTTCGCCAAGCGTCTGCGTCGCGATATTCTTGGCGATGGTCGTCGCAAAACTCGCGATCCAGCGCGCGCCGATGTCGACGAAATATTGCACGACCTGAACCGACAGTTGCCGCACGCCCTCGCGAAAGGTCGTCGTGTGTTGCAGCAAGCCGAGGATCGTGCTTGAAAGGCTCTGGCTGATCTTGTTCGAGAGGTCCTGCCAGATTTTGTTTTGCTCCTCGGCGGCCTGATAGGCGAGCTGCAACATCTGCCGCGTGTGCGCAGCGTCGAGCGCCGCGATCTTGTTTTGCACCTGTTGCTTTTGCTGCGCCGACTGATCGTCGAGCTGCGCCTCCTTCTCGAGCAGCGCGTGTTGCGCCTCATATTCCTCTTGCGTCGCGGCGATCGTGAACTGCAGTTTCTCGGCCTCGCTGATGTGCTTGAGCTGCGCCTCGCCGTCATAGATCGTCTTCTTGATCGCGAGCGCTTGCTGCTGCGCCTTGATCTCGCCCTCGATGCGCGCCTTCGCCGCGTCTCCGGCGCCGCTCGCGGCGTCGCCGAGCGCATCGAAGCCGCTCGCGGCGGGCTTCAACGCATTGACCAGGCCATCGCCGAGGGTGCGCGCGAGCGCGGCGAAATCGCCGCCGGCCGGCGCCGAGACGCGCGCCGCGTCGCCGATGCTGTTCGCGAGCTTGGTCAGTTCCGGCGAAAGCCCGCTGAGGGCGCCTTCGACATCGTCGATGCCCAATTCCAGGTCCTCGACGTCGGCGCCGAAGCGGATCGTCACATTGTCAACCACGACAGTCTCCTCTTTGCCCGTCAACAATGGGTGTCGGCGCAGGACGCGCTGGAGCGTTCAGAAGCGTCCCCGCGGGAACATCTCGCGCAGCGTCGCGGCGCTTTTCTGAGGCGTCGGCGCCGGCTTGTAGACGCCGATCCCGACCGCGATCGCGCGCAGCAACAAGTGGGCGGGGGGATTTTCGCGCCAGTAGTCGCGACGCGCGAAGAGACGCGGAAAGGTCAGCTCCGCTTCGAGCGCGTCGCTCCAGGCTTCGCCCGAACATTGACAGTAATCGGCGATCAGATGGTCGAAGAATTTTGGGGAGAAATCGCAGGCGTCGACGTCTCCCCGACGGCTTCCCCCAGAGCGTCCGCCGGTTTGAACAAGCCGGTCTGCCGCGTCACGACGCTGAGCGCCGCCACCAGCTCCACCGTGGTCGCGGGCAGGTCCAGGAATTCGTCGCGCGCGAGCTTGGGGTAGGCGCGCGTCAGCGCCGCATAAACCACGTCGAGGATAGCGTCGAAATTGTCCTGGCTAAGTCGCGCCATCGCGCCGACGTCGCCGCTCTGCATCGCTTGCAGGGTCGGCATCAGCCGCATGAGACCCGGCACCACGATGCGCGCCTGGCGCATCGCGAGCACGGGCACGAACCATTCGCGCCCGGCAAGCTTTATGACCGGCGCGCCCGCATAGTCGATTGTCGGATCGGGAGTCATCAAGTCTCCTTAAATCGCGGTGTTCACTTCGCCGACATTGTTCGCGGCGTTGGCGAAGGCTTCGAAATCGATTTCGGGGATCGTGAAGTCCTCGAGCTTGCTGCCGAGCGACAGTTTGGTCGAGATGCAGCTATAGAGCCGCAGCGACCATTGCGCGCCGGGGATGTTCGGATTGGCGTCGTAGAAGTCGATCTGGAACGTCGGCGCCACCCCCATCATCTTGTTATTGATGACGGCCTTGGTTCCGGCGAGGGTCTGCGTGTAGCTGTATGTGATCAATACGGCCTTGCCGGCGTCCGCCGAACTGAACGCGTAGACGCCGCCGCTGACGCTGTATTGTCCGACCGACGGACTGCTTGTGACGCGAACCAGCTGCAGGCCGTTGGCGGCGTAGGCGACGCCGAGATCCTGATCGAAAGTGGTCGCGTAATTGACGCTCGCCGTGTAGGGCGAGGAGGAAGGAAGCGTCGCGCCCTCGTTGTAGGACCAGAGCTTCTGACCGACCGTAGTCGCATTGCCGAAGAAGATCGTGTTGAGCACCGGGCCGTCGATATTGGCGAATTTTGCTTTGCCCGAGATCTTTCCGGCGCCGCGCGCGGCGGCGATGGGAAACTGGAATTGTCCCATCAGCTGCTTTACTGAAAAGCTGAAATCGACCGAGGCGTCTTGCAGCGTGCCGAACTGGATGGGGCTGCCATTCGCGGGCGTGCCGATCAGCACGCCCGCGCCGAAGGCGATCGAAGTGTTGTTGGACATTTGAGTCTCACTCCTCTTAGAGGGTTCGTTGACGAAGAACTTTCACACAGCGAGAATCTTATCGGCGCCCACGCAGCCCGTCGCCGTCGAGATCGCCGGGATCCTTCAGCACCGGGCCGTCGAGGCGGCAATGCGAGACGAGGCCGCCCAGGGTCTGCCGGGCGTTGTCGAGCGGACCGGGTTTCAGCGCGGCCTCGATGGCGTCCATGATCGTGTTGAGCGCGATGGCGGGGACGCAGTGCTGATCGCTGGAGTCGATGTAGACGAAGAGGTCGACGCTCAGGATCGTTTTCGCGGGCAAGGCCTCGTTCTGATAGGCCTGCTGTTCGCGGTGCTCCAAGACGAAGAGCGCCGGACGCTGCGACTTCGGCACGTCGGTGAAAAGTTTCAGCCGTCTGCCGATCGTCACGAAGCTGCTCGCGCCGTTGACTGGCGAAGAAAACGCGACCGCGCCGAGCTTGGCGAGCAGCGCGGCCATCACAGATTCGCGCGCGACGTTCATGGCTCAAAATTCTCCTTCGACGGCTTCGCGCAGCGTTTGCGCGATCTTGTCCTGCATCTCGTCCAGCGACGAGCGCATGAAGCTGCGTTCGGGCAAATTCATGTGGCGCGAGAAGGCTTGAACCAAGATCGTCTTCGGCGTTATCGCGCGGCCGAACGCTTCCTTTATCGTCCGGCTGTGCGCGGCGACGCTTTCGTCGCCATGAAAGCCGTATTCATGCGCAGCGGCGTAGGCGACGCCGTCCGCGGACAGCGACGCGCCGTCCAAGCCGAGGCTTGCGAGGATCGATTGGCGCAGGCGCCCGCTGCGCGAAAGCAGCGCCGCTCCGTCAAGCTTCTCGTTGGCGATCTTGTCGTGCAGCTCTTGCGCAAGCGAAGCGAACTTCTGAGCAAGCGCGGCGCGAATCGCCTGTGGCAGCGCGGCGAAGCGTTCTTTGAGCTCCTTGGCGCCTTCGATGTCGACGGTGAACATGAATGCGCTCCCTCGTCGCGCGGCGTGCGGAGAAGAAACTCAATTGGCGATGATGCGACGAAAATTCGTCAAGGCCATGCTCACGAAGTCGGGCACGCTTCTGTTTTGGAAGGCGGTCGTCTCCTGACCGCCGAGGCTCTTGCTGGAGAGGCCGATGCGGTCCTTGTAGCGATAGCGGTCAGCCACCCATTCGAGCGCGCATTGTTCGAGATCGGCGGGCACATAGCCGTAGGAGAGCGTGATCGCGAGCCCGGCGTCGGCGGCGGAGAAGCTATAGGTTCCGTTCGTCGGATCGACAGCGTATGTTCCCGCGGCGCCTGGGCTTGAAGCAGGGCCGAGCGCGGCGCCGCCGGCGTAGGCGACGCCGGTGTCCTGCGCCCATTGGCCATAGGGCGCGAGCGCCTGAATCTGATAAGGAGGGGTCGCGGGGACCATCTGCGGTTCGGCGACGATCTCATAGCCGGCGCGATAGGCGATCATCACATTCTGGCGGCCTTTGTGAAACCGATAGGCGCCGCGCAACATGAGTTGCTGCATCGCGCCGGGCGGCTGGTCGTCGGCGGCTTCCAGAATGAATCCTGGCGCGGGCGGCGTCGAGGCGACGATCGGCGGCGCTTGCGGAATTGCAAATCCGTCGACGACGACCGATGCGATTGCGCCGACCGGCCAATTGCGGAGCAGAAGATGCTGCCGGTCGTTGCCGTCGTAATATTCGACGACGTTCATCGGCAGCACGAAAGCGCGATTGATGTAATTGTAGATGCCGCGGCTGATCTGCGTGATCAGCGCAGCGAGCAGCGCGTCGTCGTTGGTCGTCGTCACGCCACACCAGGCCTTGACGGCCGCAAGCTGCACGAGATCGCCGGTCGTCATGCGCGCATCACTCCTTGCCGGCGATTTGGGCGGCGATTTGGCCGGCGGCCTGCCGCGCGACGCGGCCCTGCGCGAGGTCGCGCGCTTCGGTCTTCGACTTCGATTTCGGCGCCGGCGCAAAGCCGTGCGCGCGCAGGGTCTCGACCTGCGCCTCTTCGACCTCGACGAAGCCGTCGTCGAGGCGAAGCCGCGCGCCGGCGACGCAAACGTCGCAGAGTTCACTTGGCGCTTTCATCGTGATCATGGTTTTCCTTTCATCAAGGCGGCGTCGGCAGATGCGGAGCGAGACAAGCGAAGACGAAGCGTGCGCCGGTGCGGCGCCGCTCTTTATCCCGATCTTGCAGGATGGTTCAGGCCGTGGCGTCAGCCAGGAGATAGCCGACGCCGGGCGCGGTCAGAATGACCTTGGGGTCGGATGGATCTTCTTCGATCTTCACGCGCAAATGCCGGATGGCGACGCGAAGCCGCTCCATGTCGAGCGTGCGAAAGTCGCCCCAGGCCGCGGTGCATAATTCGTCATGCGTCAGCGGCCTGCCGGCGCGTCTCGCGAGCGCGACGAGGATGTCGTATTCGCTGCGCGAGAGCTTTATGACGACGCCGTTCTTTTTGACCCAGCGCATGCGCATGTCGAGCGAGAGGCCATTGGCGCCAAAGTAGGTGAAAGGCGCGGCGTCGCGCAAGACGGCGCGCACGCGCGCCATCAGTTCGCCAATCACGAAGGGCTTTTCCATATAGGCGTTGGCGCCGAGATCAAACGACGCGATTTTCTCGCGCTCGTGGTCGCGCGCCGACAACACGAGGATCGGCGTGAGAGAAAAGGCTCGCACCTGCCCAAGCACGTCCTTGCCGTCCATATCGGGCAGTCCGAGATCGAGAATCGCGACGTCCGGCGCCAAATCCTTCAGCGCGTCTATAGCCTCTCGTCCGGTCGACGCGAGCAGAACGTCGTTCCCCGCGGCCGTGAAGGCGGTGCGAAGAGTTTTCTGCAAATTGGGATCGTCTTCGACAATGAGGACGCGCATTGCCCGATTCCTGGAGATCGCAAGCTATTATCCGCTGAAACCATGCGAGCATGACGCATAAGGGTGCAATCCGAAAAAGCAGAGTGCGCATAAGGATCGGATAAACATGCGCACGATGCGCGAAGGTCGCGCATCGTGCAGCCGGCGACGAAGCGCGCCGTTTAATAGTGCCAGAGCAGATCGGCCGAGAAGACCGCAATGTGGCTCTTGGTTCCAGCGCCGCCGAGCAGCGGCGCGCTAGTTTGGAAGGCCGGAGCGTTAAGCGAATTATACCAGGCGATCTCGGGCCTTATCTCGATGGTCGGCGAGAACCAGTGCTGCCAGCCCATCGCATAGTTGAAATAGGCCGTCTTCGTGCCCGTGCGCTGGCCGTTGATGTCGTCGAAATATTCCGCGCGCCAGGAGATATTGTCCATCGGCGAAACTTTGTAGTTGAGATAGGCGACGGTCGACCACTCTCGCGCCGTGCAGGTCGGGTTGGGATTGCCGGGGCACTGCGCGAGAGCCGGAGCGTTGACCATGTAATAGAAGGGATTGGGGACGGTCAGGCCGATCGTCGAGGCCACGATGCTGTTGACGTTCGGCACGTTGGTCTCATGCATGTGCCAGGCTTCGATCGCGATGTGCCAGTTCTCGTCGAATTTGTGGTAATAGGTGAAGCCATACCACTGCAGATTGTTGTAGCCATAGACCCCGGTGTTGATGCCGTTGGCGCAGACATAGATGTTGTCGTAGGCGGTGTCGGTCTGATAGCGCCCGCAGGCGGTCAAGGTCGGCTTGAAGCCCGGATCGACCTGGCCCGAGTAGTAGGACTGCGCCGTCGTCGTCGCGAAGACGCCGGGCACGGGCTGATAGAGGACGCCGCCCGGGACCGGCGGCAGGAAGGTGTGGCGTCCCTGCCAAAGCGTCGCCTCGGTGCCGTCCGAGATACCGCCCTGCACCATGATGTTCTTGTTCAGCTGCACCGAGGTCACAACGCCAGTATTGGTGTAATTGTCGAAGCCGTAGGTCATCGAATGCGAATACATGTAGTTGTTCGGCGCCAGCTGTGCTTCGATGTCGGGCAGCGATATGTAGCGGCCCGCGCGGATGTTCACTCCTTCGAAGAACCAAGGGAGATAGAGTTCCCCATAGACCATCGGAATGTCATAGCCAGCGAACTTGTTCCACTTCTGCAGCTGCGTGCTCCATAGGCCGGCCGACGTCGTGTAGCGGTAGGTTTCGCCGTAAAGAGGCGACAGCCGGAAGCCCCAGTCCCAATGGTCCTTCTGGACTTCGTCCGGCAGGCGCTCGATGATCGCGACAATCTGATCGAGCTGCAGCACGTTGGGCTGATAGGAATAAGTCACGGGATTGTTGCCGCCAATCAAGGCGCCGGGAAGGGATTTCGCCGTGCTGACGTTGAAACCCGGATTGATCCAGCCGTAGATTTGAACGTGATTGTCCTCGAGGAACTTGCCGACCGGCGTCGGGCTCAGCGCCTTCATGACCGGCGCATCGACTGAATTGGGCAATGTCGCGCCGATGGCCTGCGAACCGCCGAAAGACCATTCGGTGAAGGGGTAGGGCGGCTGCGTCGCCGGCGCCGGCGGGAAATAGGCGCGCCGGCTCGGCGGAGCGTTGGGATCGTCAGGGATCGGGCCGCCCCATTCGTCTGCGTAGGCGTGATAGAGGCGTCCGATGAAGCTCGGGTCCGGCGGCGGCGCCGGTTTGACCTCGGCCTTCTTGGTCTCCTGCTTCGGCGGCGCGGAGGGTTCCGCCGTCGGCAGCGTGGTCACGAAGAAAGGCAGGCCGGTGTGATAGTTTATCCCGAGCCGGACGGTGTCCTCGGCAGCGCGCTCGCGGAAGGTCAGGCCCGGAAAAAGGTTCGAAGTGACCGTCGCGGTTCCGAAGTCGTTGTGCCGATATTCGAGATTGGCCGACCATTTGTCGGTGAAGGCGTATTCGACGCCCGCGCCCAGGGTCCAGCCGAAGCGCTCGATGTTGAACTGTCCGTTGCCGCCGTTGTTGCTGGTGGTGAAGGCGCTGAGCGGGTTGTTGATCTGATCGCTGGCGGGGTTGTAGGGCGTGACGCCCGCGAGCGGCCAATAAAGATGCTGGACGTTATAGCCGCCGTTCACCATGCCGCCGGTAAGATAATAGAGCGTGCGCCCATCGGCGTAACCGGCTCTGGCGCGGAGCGACCAGCGGAAATTGTCCTGGATGTTGGTCTGGAACGGGCCGCCCGTCGCGAGGCCGAGGCTGTTATAGAGCGTCTTGCTGGTGTTCTGTCCCGCGTAAGTGATGTCCCATTCGCCGCCGAGCACGAAATTATTGCCGAATTGCTTATTGTAGCCGATCTGAAAACCGGTGAGCGGGCCTCGAGAAGAATAGGACTGATTGTAGCCGACGGGATTGGCGAGGCCGGCGTAGCCGGGAATGTAATCCGTTCCCTGTTCGTTGACGGTGTTCAGTCCGTATCCGACATGCGTTCCAAGATAGACGCCCTCCCATGAGAAGATCGGCGGCGGCGCCTCGGGCGCTTTCTTGGAGGGAAGATCGGCCGCGCTCGCCGTCCCCTGCAGGGCGGCGAGAACGAGTAAAGAGGTAGACACATGTTTGCGCATGGAAAGGCCCTTCAAGGGATCGCCGTATTCTGAGGCGATACGCGACTTCGGGACGCTAACGCTGCTGGCTTTGAACCATCAATTTGTGTTTCTTAATGCCAGGATATCGAGTTCCTTATACTCGTCGGATTAAATGGTTTGCAATGTGCCCGCGCTTTAATCGCCCGTGAAGACCGCGACGCTTTTTCTGAGCCGCCGGAAAATAGAAGCGTCTTCAAAACCGATTGTTTTTTTGGAAGGAGCGAGGTCAGCGCGCTCGTCGGGCAGCGCCTGCGCGGCGGATTCTCCTGTGTAAATTCTCAGCATTAAGCGCGCCGGAGAGACGCGCGCCAAGCGATTTTCGTTACAGCCCGACGCGTTATCTCAAGAAGGTGTGTTCTCTTTGCCACAGTCGGGAGGCGCCCCGCGCGTCGACGCGCGAGAGCGGGGCGCGAGAGCGGGGCGCGAGTGCGATCAGCCGTTGCCGATATTGGTGATGATCGCCATCGACGGCGGGAAGTAATGTTGCAGCACTTCGTCGGCGTAGACGCCATATTCGTAGCGGCGCGCGCGCAGCGGCCATTCGATCTGATAATAGTCGCGGCGCGTGCGGATCTGGAACACATTGCCGACGCCCGACAGCGGATAGGGGATGCTGCGCGAGGTCATCAGGATCGTTCCGGCCGGCATGTTGGGATGGACGCGAATGTCGAGCGTGGAGCCGCCGCTCATCGAGAAGCGGTTGAGGTAGGTGCGCACCATGACGCCGCCGCCGATCGCGTCCTGCGTCACATTGAACACGAAGCGCTGCGCCGAACTCGCGCCGCCCGCCAAGATCTTACGCGAGATGTTGAGCGCTTCCTGGCTGTTGACCCAGATCGTGTCGGGCGTCAGCCGGTAGTTGTCCCACATGCTTTTCAGCGCCGCGTCGACCTCGACCACGCCGCCGGCTCCGTCGGCGGTCAGCGGCGTTCCGGCTCCCGCAGAGCCTATCGGCTGCGACGCGAAATAGGCGTTGGAGCCGCTCTTCATCGCGATCGTCAGCAGGCCGTCGAAGACCAGCGCATTGCTCGACCAGTCGGCGGCGGGCAAAGACGCCGCGGTCTGCGTCCCGGCGGCGGTCGCCGAAATGCCCACCGAATTGATCGAGGTGATCGCGCCCAGGACTTCAGAACCCGCGGCGCCCCAGAACCAGGCGTAGCCGAGCGCGCCCTTGACCTGTGCGACGCTCGCGGTCACGAGGCCGGTGGGTCCGGTCACGGCGACGGTGGCGTTGGCGGACTTTTGCGCCGCGCCGCCGCCGAAGACGTCGACGGAGCTGTCGGCGTTGGTGCGCGTGATCTGCGACTGCACGCCGTTGACGACGGAACCGTTGATGATGCCGTCGAGCGACAGCGCGACGCAAACGACCGAAAGAGTTTGCGTCGCCAGTCCGCCGTTGGCGGCGCTCGCGACGAGCGTCGGCGTCGGCGTCGCGCCCAGCGGCATTGACGAATTGCCGCCGAGGATGAGCGCTTCTTCGCCGAGCATCGTCGCCTGCAGGCCGCGCAGGCCGGCCTGAGCGCGCACGTCGTCGAAGCCCACGCCGGCGTATTCGGCTTCGAAATCGACGCTCGTCTCGAGGCCGATCCCCTTATAGGTGGCGAAATAATCCTGCGTGCTGATCGCCTGCGCGCCGCCGCGATTGCCGCCCGACACGCCGAGACGCAGGCCCGTGGTGTTGATGCCGGTGATGGCGCGCCAGTTCGCCTGGATGCCGCCGACGCCCGAGACGCGCGGCGTTTCGTTGCGAAGCGGCGTCAGCACCGGCGCGAGGAATTTCGCGCCGGGTTCGAGATCGTAGAAGTTGAGGCCGGAGATCGCGCTCGTCGGCTGCTGGAAGGTGCTCTTCTGCAGTCCGGCCGTGTTGAGCCGCACGTCTTGCAGGGCGAGACTTTGCGATTTGCGAATGGCGTCGAGAACCTCGGCGGCAGCTTGTGGCAACGGCATGGTGAGTTCCTTGTCGAATGCGCGCGCCGTCTCCGGCGCGAGGGAAATGGGATCTGGCGGGACCGTTCAGCGCAGCGTCGCGGGCCGCCTCTGCGCGACCTTGATCAGCAGCGCGGCGCGCTCGTCGGCGGTCATCGCCGCAAGGGTTTGCGCAAGGTCGCCCTGCGGCGCCTCGAGGCCTTTGTCGGCGATCCGCGCATTGGACAGCAGCGGCGGCGGCAGCGGCTGACGGCCGATCTCTTCGATGCGCGCGGCGAGTTTTTCGAGGCGCGGCGTCAGCGCGTCGAGCGTCGCCTTGTGCAGGTCGCGTTCGGCGACGACGCGGGCGAGATCGTCTTGCGTCGTCGCGCCCCCTGCGGTCGCGGCTTCATGCGTTTCGTCGGCGTCGGGCGCTTGCGGCGCCGGCGCGCCTTGGCTCTTCAGTTGCGTGAACACGAAATCCTGCAACCTTGCGACGGCGTCGTCGAGCGCGGCGATCTTCGCTTCGTCCGGCGTCTCCTCGGCGAGTTCGCCGAGCAGCGTCTCGAACACGATCGTGATGGCCGCGATGGCGCGCTTGGCGTCGAACACATCCTGTTCGAGCGATTTGCGGACGCGTTCCCATCTCGGCGCCTTGCGCCGCCTGTCGAGATCCTGCTCGATCTTCGCCAGCGCGCCGAAAGCGGCGCCGGCGTTGGCCATCGCCGCCTGATGCGCGAGCGCGTCGGCTTTTTTCTTGAACGTCCCGCCGTCCTGCGTGCGCCAGACCTGTTCGACGAGATTGGCGAGGTCGGCGGAGACGAAGCCGATCGCCTCGACCTTGCCGTCGGCCTTGACCATGGTGAAGGTCGCCGACGGCAGACAGGGCATGTCGACGAGCGAAATCTCGATCGGGTCCGCGGTGTAGCGCGTGAACTTCGGATCCTGCGGATCGGGCCAGCGCTTCACATAGGCGCCGCCTTGCGAGAATCCGGTGTAGACGCCGGCCTCGACCTTCTTCCATTCCGCGTCGTCGACGACCTTGGCGCAGATTTCGATCTGCTTCGCGTCGTCGTCGAAATGGATCGCTTCCAGTCGTCCCGCAGCGACGCGTCCGTGCATCGCGCGCAGACTGCCAAGGCTCTTGCCGCCGCTCGCCTTGTGGAATTCCTCCGACCATTTTTGATAATAGGGCTTCGTCGTCGCGAAGTCGCAAATCTCATCGCCGCGATCGGGCGCCTCGGCGGTGACGACGCCATAGACCAGGCGCCGCGCGGCGTCGACCTTGGTCAGCGGAATGAACATCTGCAGTTCGCTCATGCGCTTTGCTTCCCTGTTGGTGAAGTCGCGGCTCTAATCGGCCGGGAAGGAGAATCCTGCGCCCAGCAGCGGCGCGGCGTCCTCGGCTTCGACCTCGACGCGGCGATCCGGGCCGACCGCATAGAGCCGTCCGGCCTTGCCATAGGCGGTGGAGACGCCTTCGGGCGCGAGCAATGCGACGCGTTCGCCGCGCGGCCCCGCGGGCCCTGTCATGCGGCGATAGAAGTCTATGATCGCGGAGCCGTCGCCCTGCATGAGGCAGAGTTCCGTCACCGCCCACACCAAGGCGTCGACGCGGTCGGGCGAGTACGCCGGCGCTGCGCCGATCGAAGCCTTGCGTGATCGTGCACATCTGGTCTTCGAGTTGCGCGAAGACGCCGCAGTGGCGCACGCGGCGCTGCTCATAGAGCGCGGCGACGGGTTCCGCTCGGGCGAATTTTCCGTGACTCGCGCGCACGCTTTTCACGCGCATGTTGGCGTCGACCTGACGGATCACCGTCTCCACCATGTCGCCGCCGTTATTGACTTCGGCGATGATGGCGTCGGCCTTGTAGCGGCGCGCCGCCTCGACCGCGCGCGTCGCCCAGGCGAGCGGCGTTTCGCCTTGCGACGAGACGTCGGCGATGACGCAGGCGCCGCCGTCTTCGGCGAGGCCCGCGACGATGACGCCGCATTCGTCGGCGCGCTCGGTGGAGCTCGCGGGCGGGTCGATCGCGACGACGATCCGCGTCATCGTCGGCGCCTGGCCTTTGTTGAGATAGGCGGCTTCGATCAGTTCGCGCGTCCACAAGGCGCCGGGCGCGTCGAGCAGCAGTTCGGCTTCGATCTCCTGGCGCCCGAGCCGCGTGCCCTCATATTTGGCGAGGATTTTGGCGACGAAGGCGGGCGCGAGATTGGCGATGTTGGCGAAAGTCGAACCGCGCGTCGCGAGCGTCAGCGGATTGGCGAGCAAATCGCGCATCAGTTTCGTCGGGCGCGGCGTGGTCGTCACGATCGCCTGCGGCCTGTCGCCGAGACGCAGGCCGAACATCGCATGATCCCAGGCTTCCGGATAACGCCAGGCCGCGAGTTCGTCCGCCCACAGTTTCATGTGCTGGCGGCCGCGCAGCCGCTCCGGCGCCTCGGCCGAGAAAAGCTGCGTGCGCGCGCCGTTCGGCCATTCGAGACAAAGGCTGCGCCGCCACATATTTCGGGCGCTCGTCGGGCGGACAGATCGGCGAGGAGGCCGGAATTCGCCCTCGACCATCACCTCGCGCACGTCGTCGGCGGCGGCGCCGATGATGTTGACGAAGCGATGCGTCTTGACCCAGCGCCGGACGGTCTCGGCGCCGGTGCGGGTCTTGCCCATGCCGCGACCGCCGAGCGGAACCCAATAGACCCAGTCGCCCTGCGGGATCAGCTGTTCCGGGCGCGCCCAGAACTCCCAAAGATAGGGGAGGGCCGCAGCCTCCTGCGGCGTCAGCGCCGCGACGAAGGCGGCGCGTTGCGCCGGCGTCATCCGCGCAAGATTCTGCGAGTGGATCACGGGCGGCGGCTCGGGTTTTAGAGAATTGATACAAAGCGCGACGCGCGAGGTTATTCGGGCGCCTCTACCTCGGTCTCTGGACGGTCCTGGCCCGAAGAATTTTCCCGGCGCCACACGCCTTCCGCGTCCTCGAACAAGATATCCGTCGTCTCGCCGCTGAGGGTTTGCTCGCTTGCGGCCCGCTGCGCGGCGGCTTGCGCCAGTTCCTTGGAGGGAAAAGTTTCCGAAAACGAGCCTTCGACGCGATAGGCCCAGCCGTCATCATGCTCGACGACTTCGTAGATCAACTTCGGCGCGACAGGCTTCGCTGCGAGGTCGCGATCGATGACTTCGCGCGAGCCCTCGACAGGGTCCGATTTCCGCATCTGGTCTTTTTCCATGACGTTTCTCCATGGCGCAATTCGGGTCGCTTTGCCCGCGCTTGCCAAATTATCTGGCCCAGGAGTCGTTTACGTCGATAAGGCCGCAGGTAGGGCGAAGCCCTCGGGGGGGGGGCGGAATTCCAGGGCGCCCTTGAGCTCCGGCTCCTTGGTCTGGATGAAGGTCTTGGCGACGCCGCCGGGGACGAATTTGGCCCTGCGGCGGGCCGCGAGATCGCCGGTGAAATAGGCGTCCCAATAGTCCTGGAAATTCTTGATCTGATCGGGGGTCCAGTTCTCCGGCACGCCGATCAGGCTTTCCGGAATATTGCCTTGGGTGAAATGCGAGAGGTGAAAATCTCGCGCTTGAGCGCGGTCGAGACCGTCTAGCGGATGCTAACGCGTCACGCCGGGGAGCCACAGCATTTCGCCGATTTCTTTAAGCTCCGCGTCGATTTTCGGGTCGGACAGGACCGAGGCGTCGTCGCCGAGCTTCAACAGCGTCCCAGCGCGATAGGGGACGGCCTTTCCGGTTTTTTCGAAGACCTCCGCAACTTTTGCCTCTCTCGTATAGTTGAGCCATCCAATCGCATAATTTGGTTGTGGTGAAATTCTCAGACTTTGGTCGCTTCCGAAAACAGTGCATTTCAGGGGATTACATGTGTCGATGAAATAGTTGAACAGGCGATACACAAGGTCTGGGTCGGACCATGCCGCATTGCTTTGGTATGATTAAAAAACGGGATGCTGATAACATAGACTCCATCGTCACTAGAAATGTTATTCTCGAGTCCAGAGCCTTGAAGACTGACAGAAATACTGTGTGAATATTCTTTCTCTGCACGAACATCCGAAAATATTTCGCCAAACCCATACGGAGAATCGGAATCTGGCGTAAGCTCCCAATTGTCCGGATCATTTTCATTGTAATACCGGACATTAGTGCTGCTTCGCAGCGCGCGCATCACCACTTCGTCGAAGTCGGAAAGATCCGCGGCGATGGGCATGTCGCCGGTTTCCTTCGTGCATCCGCTGACTTTGAACGGGCGCCGCCACGGCGACATCGCCTCGAGATCGAGCATGATCTTCTTGGCGCTCTGAAATCGACTGTCGCGCCGTCATCGCCGGGCCAAAACCGACGGCATGAATGACCATCGCATCTGGAAACGGAAAACTCATTTGTTGCTCCTAGGGAAGAAGAACCGCTATGTCGATGCCTGTAACGCCCTCTCTGTAAAAAATTTTCCTTACATTCGCGGCCTTCTCCGGCGAGGCGATTTTCCAGACGATGCGCGCGAGCCACTCGTCGAAGGCGCCCTTGAGCTCCGGCTCCTTGGTCTGGATGAAGGTTTTGGCGACGCCGCCGGGGACGAATTTGGCTCTGCGCCGCGCCGCAAGATCGCCGGTGAAATAGGCGTCCCAATAGTCCTGGAAATTCTTGATCTGATCGGGGGTCCAGTTCTCCGGCACGCCGATCAGGCTTTCCGGAATATTGCCTTCGGTGAAATGCGACAGCGTGAAAATCTGGCGCTTGAGCGCGGTCGAGACCGTCTAGCGGATGCTAACGCGTCACGCCGGGGAGCCACAGCATTTCGCCGATTTCTTTAAGCTCAGCGTCGATTTTCGGGTCGGACAGGACCGAGGCGTCGTCGCCGAGCTTCAACAGCGTCCCAGCGCGATAGGGGACGGCCTTTCCGGTTTTTTCGAAGACCTCCGCAACTTTTGCCTCTCTCGTATAGTTGAGCCATCCAATCGCATAATTTGGTTGTGGTGAAATTCTCAGACTTTGGTCGCTTCCGAAAACAGTGCATTTCAGGGGATTACATGTGTCGATGAAATAGTTGAACAGGCGATACACAAGGTCTGGGTCGGACCATGCCGCATTGCTTTGGTCATGATTAAAAAACGGGACGCTGATAACATAGACTCCATCGTCACTAGAAATGTTATTCTCGAGTCCAGAGCCTTGAAGACTGACAGAAATACTGCGTGAATATTCTTTCTCCGCATGAACGTCGGAAAATGTCTCCCTAAACCCATACGGAGAATAGGAATCTGGCGTAAGCTCCCAATTGGCCGGATCGTTCTCATTGTAATATCGAACGTCGTCATAGCTTTGCAGCGCGCGCATCACCACTTCGTCGAAGTCGGAGAGATCCGCGGCGATGGGCATGTCGCCCGTTTCCTTCGTGCATCCGCTGACCTCGAACGGGCGCCGCCACGGCGACATCGCCTCGAGATCGAGCATAATCTTCTTGGCGCTCTGAATCGACTGTCGCGCCGTCATCGCCGGGCCAAAACCGACGGCATGAATGACCATCGCATCTGGAAACGAAAAGCTCATTGCTTGCTCCTAGGGGCGAAAGAACTCGACGGCGACGCCCGTTATACGGTTTTCATTGAGAATTTTCTCCACGCTCGCGGCCTTCTGCGGCGAGGCCATCTTCCAGACGATGTTCGTTCCCTTCGCCGCGTTGATCTGGCTTCGGGCCTGCTCAATTACCGAACGGGATGAAAATCCTTCATCTATCGGCCATTTGTTCCAGTATTTGGCGTCGATCAAAGTATTCGTCGCTGGATCGTAGCCGTCGAAACTCGTGACGCCGGTCGGGGCCTTGGGATTTGGAACATTGTAAACCGTCCCCTGCGGGGCGCCAGTCGCCTTTCGTTGATAGGCGGCCTCTTCGGGCGTGAGGCCTTCGTTGACTTTCGTCCACTCGCCCGGCCCGCCATCCGAGGCGCCTATCTGGTAGCTTGGTTTTCGGGGCGTTTCGTCGCTTGTGTCATGACGACGTTGAGAATCTGCCGGTTCTGTCGGCGGCAGGAGGAAGGGTGGCGGGGGCTGCTCCGGGTTCTGAGGCGGCCTGTTGTGACCAATTCCTGGCGCGGCGTCGGAATTTTCCTGCGTGGAAGACGATGGCGAGGATTTCGGCGGCGCCTTCGGTTTTTCGGGCTTTTCGGCCTCGTCGGCGTGGGTTGCAGCCGCTCGCCGCCTTTCCTCCTCATGGGCGAGATAGGCGGCCGCGCCGATGCCGAGGATTGCGCTCCCCGTGGCGGCGGCGTCGCCGACATGACCAGCGGGGCCTGCGGCGTCGAGCCGGTCCGCTTGAAATGGAAGCGCGCGGGTATTGCTCGCCACCTGCGCGCCGGGAGTTTTGCGCTTCGGCGCCGGCGCTTCGCTGACCGCGCCCGCCCCGCCGCCCGCGGTCCATCTGCCGTTTTCGTCGCGCGTCTGGTTCGGGTCGAACGCCTTGGCGAGGTCACGCGCCGGCGCCGCTGCGCCAATCGCAACCGCGCCGGCGCCGGTCGTCACGGTCAGCGCGTCGGCGCCGGCCTCGTTCACCGGCGGCTGGCCGAGTTTCACGCGCGCTTCGTTGCGGGTCAGGATGCCGGCGGCGACGTAAGACGTCAGCGCCTGCGCCTGTTGGTTCGCGTCGATGCGCTCGTCCTGGCCGAAGACGAATTCGACGCCCGGTTCGTCAAAATCCTCGGCGAGGACGCCGTCGATGAGGCGTTTGGCCCAATTGAGGATCGGGCGCAGGCCTTCCTCTTCCGCCATCTCCTTTTGCGTCTCGCCGGTGGCGCGATTGATCTGCGAGATCAGCGCCTGCGGCGAGACCGAGAAGGCGTAGCAGACGATGCGCGCGAGCCATTCGTCGAAGGCGCCCTTGAGCTCCGGCTCCTTGGTCTGGATGAAGGTCTTGGCGACGCCGCCGGGGACGAATTTGGCCCTGCGGCGGGCCGCGAGATCGCCGGTGAAATAGGCGTCCCAATAGTCCTGGAAATTCTTGATCTGGTCGGGGGTCCAGTTCTCCGGCACGCCGATCAGGCTTTCCGGAATATTGCCTTCGGTGAAATGCGACAGCGTGAAAATCTGGCGCTTGAGCGCGGTCGTCACCGTCATGACGATCTGCTCGACCGGCGAGAAGCCATAGACCCGGCCGGTGCGGCTGTTGCGCGGCGCGTAGATGATGTCGCGGGCGCAATAGTCGACCGCCGGATAGCCCTTGAGCACCTGCTGGAAGGCTGCGGGATAGACGGTTTCGCCGGCGTCCTGATAGGGCTGCGGCGTGCGGCCCCAGTCGTCGATCACGCGCTTGATCGTCGCGCCGTCGAGCGGATGCAGCGCAAAGAGGTCGCCGTTGCGGCGGCGCTGGCGCCAGAGCGTCGGCGCGTCGATGACGAAAAGGTCTTCGAGCAGCATGCGCAGCCAGGCGGAGAAATCGTGCTCGCCGTCCGGGCGCTCGAAGAAGCGCGTGAGCTCTTTGAGCCGCGCGGCGTCTGGCCCGGCGCAGCCGGCTTTGACGCGCAGCCGCCAGGGGAGGCGCTCGATCTGGTCCTTGCGCGTCTCGATGACGAGGCGCAGCAGATCGTAGCTTTCGGCGAGCGCGCGCAGATCGTGAAAGCTGATCGGCTCGAAGCTGCGCGGCGTCGTCGCGATATTGTAGCCCGAGGGGAAGTCGAACTGGCGCCCGGCGACGTCCGGCGGCGCGATGGGGCTGAGCGGGGCGAGCGGCCCGAACCAGCCCGACGCGCGCGCCTCGCCCGTCGAGGACATGAACTGCGCTTCGCCATAGGCGACGGCGAGATTTTGCGGCGACAGCGACCAAGAAGGGCGCCCGCTCGCGCGGTCGTCTTGCGTCATGGGCCTCACATTTTGTTTTGGGATTTGCGCGCGACGGCGCCGGCGCGAAGACGTTGCTTCGCGTTATTCGGACGCAGCGTTTTCCGCAGCGCTCTCCGTCGCCTTGATGCGCTCGGCGATCGTCTCGAGTTTTTCGAGCAGCGCCGCGCGGGCGTCCTCGGGATTTTCGGCGGCGGGTTCGGCGCGTTGCGGCTGATGCAGCCCCAAGAGTTTTGCGCGACGGTCCATGATCGCCAGCACGCGGTCCATCGCCGAATTGTCGCCGGTGATCGCCTTGGCGTATTGCGCGTTCTGCAATTCGTCGAGCCGCAGCAGTTCGATGCGCAGCAGTTCTTCGGCGGGGCGGTGGGCGGCGTCTTCGAGCGCCGCGCGAATGATTCGACGCAGCTGCGTGATCGAGACCTTGGCGAAACCAAGTTGCGGCAGCTGTTCGGCGATCCTGGCGATCGGCGCGCCGTGCAGGCGCAGGTTCAAAATGGCGTTGGCGCGGCGCGAGCGCTCGTCGGCTTTGCTTTTGTCTGCTGTGGTGTTTTTACCGCGTTCGCGCGGCGGCTTTTGACTTTGGCGCGGCTTTCGCGCTTGCGGCATGAAAGCGCTCCCACACTGGCGAAACTTCTGAAAAAGCCGCCAAGACGCCTCGAAAGCGCGGAACGCGCCGGGCAAAGAAAAACCCGGCGGCTTGTTCAGCCCCGGGCGCACATCTCGACGTTGATGTTTTTATCCCACATCAGCCCGCATCCGTCAACTGGAAAAATCGCGTTTCTGCAAAAAAAGCTTTTCGCGAGCGAAAAATCTTGGCCATATCAGTCGTTTGCAGAACGGCGCGGGTCGCGCCCTCAAAAAGGCCGAATGCCGCGGCCAAACTTCGCCTCTCCAGGAGACGTCACAAATGATCCTACGTTCGCTCGCCGCCGCCTGCGCAATCCTTTGCGCCGCGCCGGCTTTCGCGCAATCCGCGGCCGGCGATGCGCTGGTCGCGACCGCCAATGAATGGGGCGGGCAGGGCGGCGCCTACACCTGTCAGCAATGGCGGGCTTATGTCTCGCGCATCTATCGGGTCGGCGACGCGCGCCATCGCGGCTACATGGACGCTGCGGATTTCGAGCGCATCAAAGCCGTGAGTCCGGTCTTCGCGCAGGCGAGCTTCGACTTTTTCGACCAGGCCGGCAAAGGCAAGATCACGCAAAAGGAGTTTGTCGAGGCGCAGAGCCCGTTCTTCGCGCTGTTCGACAAGCACAGAACCTGCCGCGTGACCCGCGAGGACATCGCCGCCGCCAACAAGCCAGCGCCCGCCTCGCCGTTGGATCGACGCAGAAGCGGCAGCGGCGGGCCGAGCATGGGCGATTTCGGCTGGCGCGATCACTGATCGCGCGCCGGCTATTTTGCGGTCGTGCTCAGGCCGATGAGCCGGTACAACGGGCAGAAGCCGACCCCCGCGGTCAGCAGCGGGATGAGCCCGATATAGCCAAACGGCGTCTTCGGCCCGATAAAAGCGAGGCTGAGCAAAGCAAGGCCCGCGACGACGCGAATGACGCGGTCCACGGTTCCGACATTGGGGTTCATTTCACCCTCCCACGTTTTCAAAGCGCCCAATTGCGCCGAGGGGAGAGTGCGTCGCTTGGCGACCGGCTTTTGTGACTTTGTCGCGTTCGCGCAAAAACCATCCACAGTATCGCCGATAGCCGCAGACGGCGGCTATCCAGGCGATGGTGTCAGGCGGCGGCTCTGGCGACGGCCGTCCTTCCGCGCTTCGGCGACGCCTTCGCGGCGGCTTGCGCTTCAGCGGCGGCCTTTTGCGTCGCTTCGGCGGCGACGAATTCGGCCTCCGCCTTCGCGGCGGCCTTGATCTCGTTGCGCAGCTGCGCGGCTTTACGCATGCGGCGCTTCACGGCGGACCAGATTTCGCGCATCTCCGTGGCGGCGACGCCCGACGGCTGCCATTCGCCGACGCCAAGACCCTGCCGCGCCGCTTCCTGATAATCCACTCTGGCCGAAACCAGGGGCGTCAGCAGCCCGCCCATCGCGCTCAGCGCCTTGGCGCCCTGGTCGACGCGTTGGCTTTGCTGGGCGGGCGGGCACTGGTTGAGCAGGAAGGTGTAGTCCTTGCCTTTGGCCTTCACGCGAGCGCGGGTGATTTCGCTCGCCCAAAGATCGAACACATTGGGGCGGGCCGGCACGATGCACAAATCCGCGGCGCGAATGGCGGCGTCCTGAGCCTCGCCGTCCTGACCGGGGGCGTCGAGAACGACCAGCGTGAAGCCCTTCTTCTCCAGCATTTCCAAAGTTTTGGGCAGTTTCAGCGCGGGCACGTATTCGACCGGAAGATCGGGATCCTTGCGCAGATTGGACCATTTGACCAGAGACTGCAGGGGGTCGAGATCAATGACGAACACGCGTTCGCCCGCCGTTTTGGCGGCGACGGCTATATTGCTGGCAAGAGTGCTTTTTCCGGCGCCGCCCTTTTGCGTCACGAATGCGATGGTGCGCATGTAAGTTGATCCGTGCTAGGTTTGCGTTGACTCCACGCGACTCCACGCCGAACGCACAAGCAGGGCCTCGCTCCAATTTACGGAAAGTCGCGGCGGCCGGGGTTCTATTCCTATAGTTGTGTTAAAGTTAACGCTTGGTTAAAAAATATGACTCGACCGTAAACATGCCCGTATTCCCTGTGGTTTTTATATCGGTCGCACGTCCGACCGTCTGCGGTGGGCAAGTTTGCCGCGACGCAGCACAGCAGAACGTGTATTATGTGTAAGCGTCGCCGAATATAGGCTTTTGTCTTTGCCTGCGCCTCTCTGTTCCTCTACTTTAGCGTCCTCATGAGCGATCTCTTCCGCGCCGCCGGTCTCGACCGCGACGCCCCGCGTCCCCTGGCGGATCGGCTGCGTCCGCGCCGGCTCGACGAGGTCGCGGGGCAAGACCATCTGCTGGGTCCGGAAGGCGCGTTGACCCGCATGTTGCGGGCCAGGGCGCTCGCCTCGATGATCTTCTGGGGGCCGCCCGGGTCCGGCAAGACGACGGTGGCGCGGCTGCTCGCGCATGAGACGGCGCATGCTTTCGTCGAGACCTCGGCGATCTTCACCGGCGTCGCCGAACTCAAGAAGATTTTCGACGCCGCGCGCGCGCGCCGCGCCGTGGGGCAGGGCACGCTGCTATTCGTCGACGAGATACACCGCTTCAATCGCGCGCAGCAGGACAGTTTTCTGCCCGTCGTCGAAGACGGGTCGGTGATCCTGATCGGCGCGACGACGGAAAATCCTTCCTTCGAACTCAACTCGGCGCTCCTGTCCCGCGCGCGCGTGCTGGTGTTTCGCGCGCTGGACGAGGCCGCAATCGAGGCTCTTCTCGCACGCGCCGAACGCACCGAAGGAAAAGCGCTGCCGCTCGACGCCGATGCGAGAACGGCGCTCGTCGCAATGTCCGACGGCGACGGCCGCGCGGCGCTTTCGCTGGCCGAAGACCTATGGCGTTCGGCGGCGCCCGGCGAGATTTTCGACCGCGCGCGGCTGGCGGAGACCCTGCAGCGCCGCGCGCCGATCTACGACAAGGCGCAGGAAGGCCATTACAATCTGATCAGCGCGCTGCATAAATGCGTGCGCGGCTCCGACCCCGACGCCGCGCTTTACTATCTCGCGCGGATGCTCGCGGCGGGGGAAGACCCGCTTTTCCTCGCCCGGCGCGTGGTCCGTATGGCGGTCGAAGACATCGGCCTCGCCGATCCGCAGGCGCTCGTCGTCGCCAACGCCGCCAAGGACGCCTATGATTTCCTCGGCAGTCCGGAGGGCGAACTGGCGCTGGCGCAAGCCGTCGTCTATGTCGCGACCGCGCCGAAGTCCAACGCCCTCTACGTCGCCTACAAGGCGGCGGCGCAGCTCGCGCGCGACGGCGGTTCGCCGCCGCCGCCCAAAACCATCCTCAACGCCCCGACGAAACTGATGAAAAACGAAGGCTACGGAGAGGGTTACGTCTACGATCACAACGCGCCTGACGCCTTCTCCGGCCAAGACTACTGGCCCGAGGCGATCGGACGGCGCAAGTTTTACGAGCCGGCGGAGCGCGGTTTCGAGCGCGAAATCGGCAGGCGGCTCGAATATTGGGAAAAACTGCGAAAAGATCGTGGCGAGGAGCGTTAATACTTCAGTTGTTTTGAGGGTTGATGTAAATCAACGAATAGGCTGTGACCTTTTTGTCACGGCGCTCGACATTCCGCGTATTGCGGCCTCCAGAACCCCGTTTCGAATTGACCGCAGCGGGGCGCGAAGCTTACATCCAACACGAAGGCCGAAGCGGAATCGCGGCTTCGGCAAAGGCGTCCAAAGCGCCTGAAGGTTCTTAGAAGTCCATCAGGGGGATACAATGACCAGATTTAAAGTCGCCGCCAGCGTGGCGTTCGCGCTTCTCGCCGGTTCGGCGATGGCCGCCGACCTTCCCTCCCGCAAGGCCGCTCCGGTCTATGTCCCGCCGGCGCCGACCTTCACCTGGACCGGCCTCTATGGCGGTATCAACATCGGCTATGGCTTCGGCAACGGCGATCAGGATGTGGGCGGCACCAGTTATGTGAGCCCGGGCGCCGCGGTCGGCGCGCCGCCTCCGCTCGGCACGGCCTGGTCGCTGCAGAACAACATCCAGGGCGTCCTCGGCGGCGGACAGGTCGGCTACAACTATCAGTTCAATCCCTGGCTCGTCGTCGGCTTTGAAACCGACATCCAGGCTGCCGATCTCCATTCCCAGTCCACGGGCGGCGGCGCGGCCGGGACCAGCGCCGGCGGCTGGTTCCCCCACTTCTCGCTCGTTAACCAGACCAAGAGCGTTGATTGGTTCGGCACCGTGCGCGGCCGTCTCGGCGTGACCTTCCCCAACATCCCGACTCTGCTGGTCTTCGGCACGGGCGGTCTGGCTTACGGCCAGGTTGTGCATACCTTCGGCGTAGGCGAGTTCTATGCTCCTCCGGGGGCGGGCGTGACCGGCGCGATCATTGGCTCGGGCAGTGACTATGACGGCACCAAGGTCGGCTGGACCGCCGGCGGCGGTCTCGAATGGTCGCCGGGCGGCGCCTGGTCGGCGTGGTCGGTCAAGGTCGAATATCTCTACACCGATCTCGGCTCCACCACGGTGGGCGGCGGCGGCATCATCAGCTTCCCGGCGGGCGGCCCGGTGTTCGCCTATACGCACACTTCCGAGACGCGCTTCCACACGGTGCGCGCCGGCCTGAACTGGCACTTCAATCCCTTCACGCCGGCTCCGGTCGTCGCGAAATACTGATCCGTCGGTCTCATGTCGCGATTTTGGACCCGGCCTTCGCGGCCGGGTCTTTTTTTGTCTGATGCGGGCTTCGCAAAAGCAAAAAGACTTTTTCGCCGGGCGTGTCGATCAGAACGCGCGAGCCGAAAAACATTAGCGGTCATTTTTTTGTCGTATTGTTTGCGGCGCACTCGGCTGCTATGACCCCGCAGAACAGGGCGGAGGCTTGGCGGCGGAGATGGCGATGGCGGCGATGAAGCTTCTAGCGGGTAACTCCAACAGACCCTTAGCCGAGGCCATCGCCGCTCATCTCGGGGTGTCTCTGTGCCGGGCGGTGGTGCGGCGCTTCGCCGACATGGAGATCTTCGTCGAGATCCAGGAAAACGTTCGCGGCGCAGGACGCTTTTCGTCGATCCAGTCGACGTCCGTTTCCGGCGAACGACCATCTGATGGAGCTGCTGATCATGATCGATGCGCTGCGGCGCGCGTCGGCGCGGCGAATCACCGCGGTCATCCCCTATTTCGGCTATGCGCGGCAGGACCGCAAAGCCCGGCCCGCGCACGCCGATCTCGGCGAAGCTCGTCGCCAATCTGATCACCCGCGCCGGCGCCGACCGCGTGCTCACCGTCGATCTCCACGCCGGCCAGATTCAGGGCTTTTTCGATATTCCGACCGACAATCTGTTCGCAGCGCCGGTGCTCGTCGCGCGACATCCAGTCGCGGCTTCGACTCGATAATGTCATGGTGGTGTCGCCGGACGTCGGCGGCGTCGTGCGCGCGCGGGCGCTCGCCAAGCGCATCGACGCGCCGCTCGCCATCGTCGACAAGCGCCGCGAGCGGGCCGGCGAATCCGAGGTGATGAATATCATCGGCGACGTGCACGGCAACAATCTGCATCCTCATCGACGACATCGTCGATTCCGGCGGCACGCTCTGCAATGCCGCTGAAGCCCTGCTCGCCGCAGGGGCCGCCACGGAAGTCGCGCCTATATCACGCATGGCGTGCTGTCGGGCGGCGCGGTGGCGCGCATCGCGACGTCGCAAACTGCAAGGAGCTGGTCATCACCGACACCATCCAGCCGACCGCAGGCGCTGCGCGTTCGAAGAACATCCGCGCATCCCGATCGCGCCGTTGATCGGCGAGGCCATCGCGCGCACGGCGAAGGAAGAAAGCGTCTCCAGCCTGTTCGATTAAGCAAAGGCTTTCCCTGCGCCGAGCATGGCGTCCGGTTGAAAAGAATTCGGCCTTCCGGAGGGGTGATCCGGAAGGCCGAAGCCTGTCGCCTCGCGGGGGTGGGGAGGCGGAGTAGCGACAGGCCTAGCGTCGAGCCCTCGCGTTGGCTTCAAAGACTCGGCCGCATCTGCATTCGATCGGGGCGAGGCCTTTCGCAGACCGTCGCCTCAGACAAATTAGACTAACACTTATAGGCCCTTACAATACACCCGGCAAATACGCCGGGTCGCCCGCGGCGACGACGCCCGTCAGAAAGCATGAGGAAATTCTTGCGCGAGGTTGCGGCGTGGGTAGTAATTTGTGCCTGACCGACACTGAAGGCAGTCGGAATACGCGTTTTGCGCCCATCGGGAGAGTTCAGTTTGGACGAGACGCCAAAAATCCGGCTGCTCATCGCCGAAGATCAACCCATGATCCGCAAGGCGCTGGGCGCCCTGATGGCGAGCTTCGCGGATTTCTTGGTCGTCGGCGCCGTGGCCGACGGGGCGGAAGCGGTGCGCGCGGCCAAGGCGTTTAAGCCCCACGTCATCCTCATGGACCTCAAGATGCCGTTGCTCGACGGCGTCAGCGCGACGCGCGCTATATTGGCCGAGAACCCGGAGATCCGCGTCATCGTGCTCACCACATTCGAGCAGGACGATCTGGTGTTCCAGGCGATCATGGCGGGGGCCAGCGCCTATCTCCTCAAGGACGCCGAGGAAGGGGAGATCGTCGAGGCGATAAGGGCTGCGGCGCGCGGCGAATTGCGGCTCGCCCCGCGCGTCGCGGAAAAAATCCTCAGTGAGTTTCGCCGCGTCAAAAGCGTCGAGCGCGCCGAACCCACGCTCGAAAAGAACCTCCTCACCGACCGCGAAAGAGACGTGCTGGCGGGCGTCGCCTCGGGCAAGGGCAACAAGGACATCGCCCGGGAATTGAATCTCGCCGAAGGCACGGTCAAGAATCACGTCAGCACGATTTTGAGCAAGCTGCATTTGCGCAGCCGCACCGAACTCGCGGTCAGGGCCGTCGGCAATCGGTGAATATGGCTCTGGAACGCTTTCCGCTCGACGCGGTTAAGTTTTTGTTTGAGCATGTTCTTATCGCAGAAGCGCTTCGACTTTTGCGGAACATGCTCTAGCGCCACAGGCGCCAAACGGCTGCGCCGAGGACCTCGAACATCTCGGCGACGCCTTCGCCGGTTTTGGCGCTGGTGAAGATCGTGTCGTCGTCGATGTCTTCGGGCGGGGCCGCAAGATCGATCTTATTGACGATCTTGGCCACCGGCCGTCCTGGAAAACGCTCGTAAAATCCTTCCGCCAGCGCGGCCATCTTGACGAGCGTTCCGGGCCGGGTCGCGTCCGCGACGACGATCGCGCCGCTGGAGCCGGCGAGATACACCGTCTCGAAGATTTGCTCGCCGAAATCGCCGTCGGTGTCCCAGAGCACGAAGCACAGCGTTTCGTTTTCGCATGCGGGGCCGAGCGCGACGATATGGGTCAGCACGTCGACGCCGATCGTCGTCTTGTAGTCGCCCTCGAATTGGTCGAACACGAAGCGGCGCGCCAGCGAACTCTTGCCCACGCCGATATCGCCGAGCAGCATGATTTTGGCGGACTTCATCGCCTGGAGAATTCATTTTCATAGGCCGCCTCGAAGACGACCCGTCGGTTGCGGGTGGAGTTGGCGGAATCGGCGATCAGGACCAGCGTCGATCGTGGCGCGATCGCCATCCTCTCGCGCGGAACGCCGCGTTCCGCGAGCATCGCCGCGACTTTTTCGCTGCGCTGTCGCGAGACGCTGCGGTTCATCGCCGACGTTCCGACTTCATCGGCGTAGCCCACGATGCGAATATTCTGCTGCGTGAGTTTGAGCAGCCGCGCCAACTCGTCGAGACCAGCGGCGGCGGCGGCGGGCTCGGCGAGATTGTCGCCGTCAGAGAAGAATATCGCGAAGCTTTCGATCATCCGACGCAGCTTGGCCGGCGCGCCGTCGCGATTCGCGCGCACAGTTTCGCTCACGTCTTTGAGGCTCGCCTGCAGCGCCTGCAAACTGGAGTGCAGTTGTGCGATTTCGCTTGCCCGACTGGCGTCCAAGCTCAGGCTGTCGCTCCGCAGCTGCAGCACCTTCACGTCGCGCTCGACGGCGTAGGGCTTGGCCGCCCCCGAGATGGCGTCGAGCACGGCCTGCGGCTCCCACTCGTCGGCGCTCAAGCCGCGCAGCACCACTTTCGCGTCGTCGTGATTGATTTCGAGCCGCAGCGGAAATTCCGCGAGGCTGCGATGTTCGCGCATCGCGCTGCTGAACGCCCGCTCAATGCGGTATTGGCGATAAGCCCGCGTCGCGGGTTCGATCGACGCCCAGAGCGCAAGCCCCGCCAGTCCGGCGCTGAGCACGATCAGCGGCGTTTTGCTGGGCGGCTTTCTTTCGGGCCTCAGCGCGCCGGCGAGCGATTGCGCCAATTCGGCGGCGTCGCCGTCGCCCCCTTCGCTTTCGCGCCCCTCGACGAAGTGTTGGAAGGCGGCGTCGAGCCGCCGCTCGCTCGCGGGCGTGAGCGCGCCGACGATTTCAGCCGCGACGATGAGACGCGCCGAGGCGCGCAGCGCAACGCCGCTCGCGCCGAGATCGAGCATGCGCAACTCGCCGCCGCGGCCGGCATAGGCTGTCGCGACGAATTCGGTGACCGCGGCGATGAGCCCGCTGGTGATCTCTTCCCTACCGGCGCCCGGCTCGTGATCGGGCCAGGCCGCGAGCACCCGCCCGCTGCCGCGCTCCAATAACAGGACCCGTTTGAGCTGCGCGCTGTCGGCCTCGGCGAGCGCCACTTCCGCCATCGAGCGGCCCGACAGCAGCGCTCGCATCCTCAGCCGCCAGACATCGGCGGAGACCATCGCGTCGATGCGGGCGTTGAGCTGTTCGACAAGATCGCGGAACGCGTTGGCGACCGCGGCGGTGACAAGCCGGCCGGTTATCGGATAGAGCGCTTCGACCATCATCTCGCGCGAGTTCTTGATCTCGCTGCGGATGGCGCCGACGATGAGCGGCGCGATCGAGCGCGACAGCTCGGCGTGGCGCGCGACCTCCGCCTTGCGCAAGGCGCCCGCTACAATTTCCGCGGTCGCGGCCTCGAGGCGCGGCGCGTCCCCGACATAGGCGTCGAGACGCTCCGCTTTCGATCGAGCCGCTCGATACGACCCTCGGCATCGCCTGAAAGCAGCGCTTTGAGTGTTTTGAAGTCCGGACTTTCGCCCGCAGGCGAAGACATTGTTTCTAGCCTTTGCGTTGCTGGCCCAGCTTTTGAACGGACTCGCCGAGCTGCGCGATCGCGGCGCCGATCGCGTCGATCGAATCGGCCTGATCGCGCTTCGCGTCGCGCGCTAGTTCGGCGAGACGATTGTCGAGCGCCGCGAAACGGGCGAGGAAATCGGCGCGCATCTCTTCGAGCTTTTGCTCCACCGCCTGCACATTTTGCTCGGTCGAGCGCCGCGCCTCGCCGAACAAGAGTTCGCGCACCTGCTCCATGGGATCTGCGGGAACGCCGCCGACGACAGGGTTCTTCTGGATTTGCTCTTCGACGCCCTCGATACCCATGGTCCCTCCGGCTACCGTCTGCGACCAATATCTCAAGTAATCGCCGCTAATAGCGGCCAACCAGACACTACACGCGTCGCGTGTGAGCCGCCAATAGACTTCCAAGATCAGGCCTCCCGCCAGCGAGATGAGCCGCCATCGCCGCGTCGATCGCCTAGCGCTCGCCGCTCGAGATGGAGTCGCCCTGTGCAAAGTCACGCCGACCTCGTGACCATTAGCACTTTCTCCAAATCGTGCATGTGCGCAAGCTCACATATCTACAAAGCGACGCGGTGCTTAATACGCGAGGCGCAAGACAATGCAAATCTTTGCGAATACAGAGCCGAAAATCATGCCGCTTTCCAACCACGGGACCCGTCTTTCTTTGTCCGCGCAAGAGGATGCGCCCATCGGCGACATTCCTGCGTCGACGCCGGCGGGGGGCGCGTTGACGCGTCAGGATTTGGTCGAGGCCGCGTGTCTGCGCTGCACGAATATTTCCAAACGCGAGATCAAACGCCTCATCGACGGCGTCATCGAAGAGATGACGGCGACGCTGGTCTCCGGCGAAACGGTGAAGCTGCATGATTTCGGCTCTTTCGTCGTGCGCAACAAGGGCGTGCGCGCGGGCCGCAATCCGCGCACCGGGGCGAAGGTGCCGATCGAACCGCGACAAGTCGTGGTGTTCAAGGCGTCGCCCAAGGTCAGGGACGCCATGAACGCCGCCGCTGCGGAAAAGCGCTCGAAACGAGGCAAGAGACCCAAGACTAAAGCGCGTTCGTAATAAAACAAATCCGAACGACGCTCGTAGCTTTTTGTTTGAGCATGTCCTTGTCCAAAAACCGCTTCGCACTTTTTGGGAACCTGCTCCAGAGCATATTTCGGTTGCAGGATAATCGCGGCTTTCAAACGGCCCCGCAGCCGGGCTTTTATTTTGGGCGCTACGGCAGAAGCGCGCGGGCCAATTTGCCGTTCGCGTTGCGTGGCAGCGCCGCGAGCATGACGACGGCGCGCGGGCGTTTGTAGCTCGCCAGATGCGCGGCGCAATGCGCCAATATCTCCGGCTCGCTGAGATGGCAGTGTTCTCTTGCGACGACATAGGCCTTGATGATCGTCGCATCGGCGTCGCGACCGGCGCGCTCCGCCACGGCGGCTTCGAGCACCCCGGGATGCGCGGCGATGCAGCGCTCGACCTCCGCGGGAGAGACGCGATATCCGCCGGCGTTCATGAGCTCGTCGGCGCGGCCGTGCAGATGCACATAGCCGTCGGCGTCGAAGGCGGCGAGGTCGCCCGAGACGAACCAGTCGCCGCGCCAGGCCTCGCGCTCCTCCTCGGGCCGACGCCAGTAATTCAGCATCAGACCCGGTTCGTCGCGATGCGCCGCCATCAGGCCGATCTCGCCGCAGGGAACCGGCTCGACGCCGCCGTCGCGCGGGAGGATTGCGACGCGACGTCCAGGCTGCGGTCTGCCCGCCGCACCGGAACGCGGCGGGGTAGTCGGCCCGCTCGAGACGAAGGTCGAGACTTCGCTCATGCCATAGGCTTCGAAGATTTCCTTGCCGGTGCGCCTTCGCCAGTCCTCGCGCAGATCGTCGGACAGCGGCGCGCCGGCCGAAAGTCCGTGCCGTAGCCGCGATAGATCGCGCCGCTCGGGTTCGCCATGTTTCAGCATATGCCGGTAAACGCCCGGCACCGCGGCGAAGATCGTGGCGCCGCTGGCTTCGATCAGGCGCGGCCAGATCGCGGGGTCGGGCCGCCCGTTGTAAAGCACGCTCTGGGCGCCGCAGGCCAGGGGATCGACGACCCCGACGCCGAGCGTATAGGTCCAGTTGATCGCGCCCGCGTGCAGCATCACATCGCCTTCGGTCAGCCCCATCCAATGCGGATACATCACGCGTCGCGCGAAGGCGGCGCGATGCGCGTGCAGCACGCCTTTCGGCCGGCTCGTGGTGCCGGAGGTGTAAACGAGATAGGCGGGATCGTCGGCGCCGGTGTCCGCATAGTCGAGAAGCTTGTCGCCGGCGAGCAGGCGGTCGAGGTCGGCGGGGCGCAGGATCGTCAGACCTTCGGCCTCATGCGAATTCCGCCGCGAACTCCGCGCCGAGCAGCAGCAGCGCGGCGTCGCTGTCGGCGCGAAGAAACGCCGCCTCTTCGAAGGTCAGCTGCGCCGAGGCGAGAAGCGCGATGTGGCCGGCCGCGATGGCGGCGAAATAGGCCAGGGCGGCGTTCGCCTCATTGCCCATGCGGATCATTATGCGCGACTGCGGCGGCAGATCGAGCCCGCCAAAACCCGCGGCGAGCCGGCGGGTCATGGCGTCGAACTCGGCGTAGGCGAAACTCAGCGCCCCGTCGTCGCCGACTATCGTGAGCGCAGTCTTATCCGGCCGCGCGCAGGCGTTTTCGCTGAGGCAATAGCGCGCGAGATTGAAGCGGCGAGGAACGGGTTCGCGCATGGAGCTTTTAGCGCTTCCGCCTCACAACGGGCGCAACGCGAGCGGCTTGCCATCCTTCGCGTCGCGGCGCCACATACCCTGTTCGCGGTCGAACACGGTCTTGTGCCCCTTTCGCGCCGTGAGCACCAGTCTGCCGCGCTCCACCGCCCAGCCGACCGGGTCGAAGATCACGATGCCGTTGTCGCGGCAGGCCGGCGCGAGCTGCGCCTTGCCGGCGGGCCGCAGCGTCAGCATGCAGCCCGTGTCCTTGTCGCCTGCGCGCAACACGGCGTAGCGTCCCGAGGAGTCGACGTGGGACTGCGCCAGCGCCGCGCCATGGGGCGCGGCGAAAGCTGCGACGAGCGCCAACCTGCAGAGCGACAAGAAGCGATGTCTCGGCGACGACGAGCGGGGACGCGCCATGGATTCTCTCTCCTTTTATCATCTGGGTTCAGCTTAACCCACAGTTTGTCCGTTTCCCGCGCAGCCGCCTAGTGACCAAAGTCATGGCCAAAAATAGGGTCCGCGCCCTAGGACAGGCTTTGCGGCGAATGGTCGCGAAACGCAACTGGTTTTCGTAACAGAACGCTTTTGACTGGCGTTTGCGGTCCCAAACTGCAAAATCTCATGAGTTTCACAAGCGGCGACGACTGGCGCGCCGGAAGGGGAGCTTTCATGGTCGTTGGTTTGGGCGTTTGCGCGCAGGCGAAGGCGAGCGCGGATGTTTCGGCGCAGGCCGTGGCGCTCGCCGAGCGCGCCGCGCCGCGCTACACGAGCTATCCGACGGCGCCGCACTTCTCCAAAGAGATCGGCCCGGAGGAGATGCGCCGCTGGCTCGGCGAGCTCTCGCCGCAGGCCACTCTCTCGCTGTATTTCCATGTGCCGTTCTGCGCCGAGATCTGCGCCTATTGCGGCTGTCACACCAAGGCGCTGCGCCAGGAGGCGCCGCTCACCGCCTATAAGGAGACGCTGCTGCGCGAGATCGAACTCGTCGCCGGCGCGACGAGCGCGCGGCGCGTGGTCTCGATCCATTGGGGCGGCGGCACGCCCGGGATGCTGGGGCCGGCGCGCTTCCTCGAAATCCAAGACGCGCTGTCGCGGCATTTCGGGCTTGGCGCCGAGACCGAACATGCGATCGAACTCGATCCGCGGCTGCTCGATCGGCCCTTCGTCGCGGCGCTGGCGGCCGCGAAGGTCAACCGCGTCAGCCTCGGCGTGCAGGACTTCAATCCGCATGTGCAGGAGGCCGCCGGCCGCGTGCAGCCCTTCGAAATCGTCGCGGCCGCGACAGAGATGCTGCGCGAACACGGGATCGAGGCGATCAATTTCGATTTGATGTATGGGCTGCCGCGCCAGAGCTGCGCCGACGTCGCCCATAGCGCGCGGCTCGCCGCCAGTCTTGCGCCGGCGCGACTTGCCGTATTCGGCTATGCGCATGTGCCCTGGTTCAAGACGCATCAAAAGCTCATCGACGCCGAGGCGCTCGCCGGCGCCGCCGAGCGGTTGCGACAGGCCGAGGTCGCGCGCCAAACGCTCGAAGCCGCGGGTTATGTGGCGATCGGGCTCGATCATTTCGCCAAGGCGGACGACGCGCTCACCGTCGCCGCGCGCGCCGGGCGAATGCGCCGGAATTTTCAAGGCTACACCTGCGACGAGGCGGACGCCCTGCTGCCCTTCGGCGTCTCCTCGATTGGGCGCCTGCCGCAAGGCTATGTTGGCAACGCCGCCGATCTTGGCGGTTGGAAGCGCGCCGTCGAAGCGGGAAGTTTCGCGACCAATCGCGGAGTTGCCTTCTCGCGCGAAGACATCGCCCGCGGCGCCGTGATCGAGCGGCTGATGTGCGACTTTTCCGCCGATTACGGGGCGATCGCGCTGCAGCACGGCTTCGCGCGGAACGCCTTCGACGCCGCGCTGCCGCAGCTCGACGCGCTCGCGGCGCAGGGCGTCGTCGAACTTGCCGAGCGCCGGGTCGCTTTGACGCCAGCCGGACGGCCTTTCGCGCGTCTGGCGGCGGCGGCCTTCGACGCCTATCTCGAAGCTGGAGCCGCGCGCCATTCGGTCGCGGTCTAGTTTTTGGGGGCTGCGATGTTGTCTTTGACCCTTTATCTCGCGGAGCTGATCGGCGCCGTCATGGTGATCATGGCGGCTGCGCTCTTGTCGCGCAAGGAGACGATCGGCGCCGTCGCGCGCAGGATGTTGTCTGATCCGGGGATCGTGATGCTGTCCGGCGCGCTGCGTCTCGTCGCCGGCCTCGCCATCATGATCGGCCATGACCTCTGGAGCGGCGGCGTCCTGACTGTCGCGGTGACGCTGATGGGCTGGCTGCTCTTCGCCTCGGGCCTGCTGCTGCTCTTCGCGAAAGAGGAGCGGATCGTCGCGATTTACGACAACATGAATTTCGAAAAGAACATCACGCCTTACGCCATCGGCATCGGGGTCGTCGGGCTGCTCTACCTCGCCGGCGGCCTCTTGGGGTAGGCGGCGGCCGAAGCGGCTATTGCAGGCAGCATTGCCGCACTCGGCTCCGTCGCTCAATATGTAGAACGGACTCACTCCTCGACAAACTCAAGCGAAGCCCGGCCTTCGCGCCCGGGCTTCTTTGACTTGGAGCATGTTTCGCAAAAGTTGAAGCGCTTTTTCGAAAACAAGATGCTCGATCGTCTCGAGTTCGGAGCGAATTCTTATAGCTCGAATGATTCCGATTCGAGCTAAAAGCGCTCTAGCGGCCGATCTTCTCGCCCGCGGTCATCAGCGACTCGTTGGGCTTTTTCTTGCAGTAGGCCAAAACCTTCTCCGTATTGCGCTGCACATAGCGCGAATTGATGGTGCTGAGATTTTTCGTCGCGCTGAGGTAGCCCCTCAGCCAGTTGCTGATGAAAGCCTTCGCATCAGGGTCGGATTTGCGCGAATTGCTTGCAGGTGACTTGCGACATGTCGAAGGTGACCTGCGCCGAAGCGGGCGCGGCCATGGCGATGACGGCGACAACGCCGGCGAAAAAGAGTTTACGGTTCATGTGAGTTCCCTCTTTCACTTCTTCTCGAACGCGCGTTGCAGGCCGGCCATCAGGGATTTGGACTTGTTCGACTGGCACCAGTTCATCACGCTGTCGACGTTCTTGTGGAAGAGGCCCACGTCGACAAAGGTGCGGCCGCTCTTTTGGGCGAACCACCCGCTCATCCAAGCGGCGTAGTCGCTCTGAAGGTCGGGCGACATCGCGAGCACGTCGCCGCAGGTGATGCGGGTCATGTCGATTTTGACTTGCGCTTGCGACAGCGAGGGCGCGAGCGCTCCCACCAAGGCCAGAGCGTATATCAGCTTCTTCATCAGTTCCTCTCCATTAACAGGTGCTCTCAAAGTCAACGCGGCGCGCCGGCGATGAATTTGTAAAAGCTAGTAAGTTCTAAAGAATTACCGTGCCAACGCAACGGATTTTTCGACAGCGTCGCCCCCAGGCGGCCATTGCCGCCACGGCATGACGAGCAGGCAAATCTCAATTTGTTTCTTCGAAATCTCTCTTGCGCCGGCTTTCCGCCGTCTCACTCGCTGGTCGCGCTGGAAATTTCGAGGGATCCGCGAGACCGCCAGAGATAGAGAACGCCGACGAGGGCGAAGGCCGCGCAGGCGGCGCTGACCAAAAA
>CAWFZD010000116.1:0-15660 GCA_963820145.1 uncultured Alphaproteobacteria bacterium | reverse complement strand
ATCAAAGACTTGCGAGAAATGGAGCTTAAATTATGGGGCGTTTTCGGGAGCGAATAGTCACCGGATAGTCACGGCGCACAATGCCCGCCCTGCCGATCTCCAATCCCGAGGCGTCGCCGGCGCATGGGTGACGTGCTGCAATGCGCTTTGCTTGCGGTCGAGGCCCATGCGCCTGATGCCCGCGCCAGTCCGGCCGCACGTCGTTTGGTCACCCTCACGCCGAGCGGCGGAAACGCCAGCGCAACGCTTAAACCTCGATTGGGATGGTGGGCGCGGAGCGCCACTTGCTTTCTCGCCAATACTCTTTATCGCCGAGCTTCGAGGCGGCGCAGCTGGAGAATCAATTCGGCTTCAATCGATTTGAGGGCAAACGGGGGGGCGAAGAAAAAATAACATACTTGTTGGCAGCCGCCGTGCTGGCCATCGCCGTCGTCGGCGTTTTCCTGTTCTACAAGCCGTCGGAAAAGGCGTCGGAAACTCCACGCCGATCGCTGCGCCGGCTGTTCCCGCTGCGCCGGCTGCGCCTGAACCCGCCGCCGCAGAGAGCGGCAATGGAAGCCCCGCCCAAGCGCAAAGCAACCCGACTACGCCCGCGCAGTCAGCCGCACCGGCCGCAGCAGCCCCTGCGCCAGCAAGCCAAGCACAGGCGTCCGGGAACAAAGCGAATGCGAAGGCCAAAGATCACAAGGCCAAGAGCACGGCGCGATGAGGTGGCACATCCGAGGGACGGCCTGAGACTCAAGAACGCCCCCCCGTACATCCGGGCGGGCCGCCTTATGGCGTCGGTTTGCGCAAACCGTGCGCTTGCTCAAGGAATAGGCGAAGCCGTGAGCGCTGGCAAGGAATTGCGCAAGGCCGAAACCGCTCGCGGGTTCAGCTCACAACAGCCCGACCGCGCGAAGCGCCGGGACGCCGAAATTCGCTGAACGCTCATTATGGAACGCGAAGCCGCATTGTCGAAACTCACGAATTGCGACAATCGACGCGATAGGCCAGAAAGCTGACGACGCCGGGCAGTTACGCGGCAGGGGCTTTTTGTCGCTGAAGCGCCATAAGCGAGCATTACACTTATGACGCTACTGGGTAGTATCCTAATCACAGCTTAGAATCTCAAAGAGGCCCATAACGCAACCGGCGACAAACAACAGTCCAGACAGAAAAGCTAACATATTTCTGGTGTTCACCGTCAAGCCCGCTCTTTCCGACGGGCGTTCCACCTTCCTAACCTTAATGTCAAGTAAGGACCTGGCATCCTCCATCGCTCGGATAAGCTGGCGCTCTTTCCATAGAAAAGCAAGCGTGCTCAACGCCATACATATCATGCCGAAAACAAACAATAATAGCGGCCAAACAAATTGGTGGGACAGTTTCCCATTCTTGGCAGTTGAAGACATAAAACTCATGGTAGCCAAAGCGCCGCTGCCGTTGCTCAACCACAAGCTCGTCAAAGCATGCTTGTAGATTTCCTCGACAGGCTTTAGACGTAACTTAACGCTCTTCGAGACACGATCAAGGTCGCGCTCTTCCTGATCGATCTGATCGTCTTCTTCCCTCATTACGATGAACCCCGCTCCACCAATTCCCCGACCGGCTATAGCCCAGAACTAACCCCCGCTGCCATGGCCGGCGTCGTGCGGATTTCAATCATGCTGCCGCCGTGCATCTGGGTCGTGCGGCTGAGACCACAAGGATGAAGAAATCAAGGTTTTCCATCAGCTCACTTTTCTTCCACAAAAACCTTTCGATAAGCTTCGAGCTGTAGTTCGCTAAGCGACTTAAATTCGCACCTCTCCTTATCCGACTGTTTCTTCTCCAATAGCTCTGAAACCTGTTTCTCTGAAGCGGTCATTTCGCTCGGGTTCTTGTCTTTTAACGCTTCCCACATGACTTTTTCAGCATTAGTGCGTTTGTCACACCGTGCATCCATCCAGTCTTTCAATCCAAGCATAAATCCTCTTAGGTCTGACCCAAATTCAGCGCCAGTAATCCATCTAACTTGGTCTTTTGATACAGAGAAAAGTAAGTCGGCGTACTTCGCTGGAACGTCCATTTCCTTAAGATAGCGTTCTATGAAAGCTCTAAGCTGATTCGTCGATTGGATCGCCTCATCTGCGCCTAGGGCTTTCAAATCTGTATCCGTGAGAAAAGGTCTATAAACACCTAGAAGTGGCTCGTCCTCCACGTCTAGATATACGATCCTATGCACACCGGCGACGAAAATAAAAAAACACGCACTTGCACACATGAAGTCTTCTTTTTGTATACTTTTCGGGACGATTATCTCGCCATCAGGAGCGCGGCCGGGAATTTGCGTTTCCAAACGTAAGGCCCGAACGAGGCGGCCTATTTTGATTGCCTCAGCGACGTTGCCCCCGGGTGAAGCGAGGTATAAAGAGCTAGTACCGTCTCCTTCCGTAATAAATCTTCGCAGCTTTTCGTAATCGCCCTTTTCGATATTCCCTTTCATGACCACCAGACCAGAGTAAGTACCCGCTTTAATTTCGGCGGCGTCGGGGGGCACCGGGGTCGAGATGCATATCGCAAGTGCCACTATCAATCGGCGGCTCACGGCTTCGAGTCGCCTTAGTTGAGCGGTTACCGCCATGTTCAGGAGATCATACATCATGGCCTCGGCGAGATTTGTCCGTAGAGTTTAAGAATAACATCAAACCCGTGCTTCTTAACTTCCCCGACCCGTGCTTCTTAACCTCCCCGAGCCGACGTCAACCTCACGCCGTCGTTCTGTAAATGGCGGCGGCGCTGACGCCGTAGGATCGCGCCAAATCGGCGACGGATTCGCCGTCTTTCCTTCTGCGGCGGGCTTCCTGCTTCCTTGAAGGCGTCATCTTGGGGGGCTGCCCCATGTGCTGACCACGCGCCTTGGCCCACACCCGCCCCTCGCCGGTGCGCGTGCGGATTAAATCGCGCTCGAATTCGGCTAAGCCGCCCAAGACGGTGAGCATCAATCGCCCGTGCGCCGTCGTCAAGTCCGCCCATGCTTCATGCAGGGAAAGGAAACTGGCTCCGGCCTTAGCAATCCTGTCGAGCGTGTTCAAAAGGTCGCGCGCCTCGCCTTCCGGCATCGACGGCCGGCGGGACGGCTCTCCGAGGATGAGCGGGACTCGCTCTGACTAGGGCCGGACGGGTGAAGATGACTAAGAGCTGGCACCAAGGCGTCACCCTTTACACAATGCTCCTCTCGCGCTTACGCTCCGACAGCGAGCTACAATCCAGCATGTGTGCAGGTCAAACGATGATGAAACTGAATCTCGAAGAAGTATTTGTTACGGAGGGTGTTCCGGCCTTCACGTTCGTCAAGCCGCCGAACTACAACCGGATCCTCTTGGATGTCAGAAGCCCGGGGAAGCCTGTGATTGTCGAAGGCCAGTCCGGCACGGGCAAGACCACCTGCATTAGGCAGATTTTGACTGACCTGGCCGACGAATTTGATACAGAATATCTGGCCGCGCGAGATCCTGTGGACGTTTCGCGAATCGAGGAGATCGCTAGAACACGACCTGTGGGGCGATTTGTCATCGATGACTTCCATCGGCTGTCGGCTAAACTACAGGAGACGCTGGCCGACCTCGCGAAGATATCGGCCGAGAGCGCCAATCCAAAAGAGTGCACAAAGCTCATCATCGTCGGAATCAACCAAGTTGGCTCGAGTCTCATTCAACTTGTTCCTGACATTGCCAAGCGGGTGGGCATTCACACTGTCTCTCCAGGGAGCGAAAGAGAAATCCAAGACCTCGTAGAACGCGGAGCAGAAAAGCTTAATATTTTGATTGCAGACACTCACACGATATTCGAGGAGGTGCGCGGAGACTACTGGCTTACTCAGCAGTTTTGCCAGTCAATCTGCCTAAAAGCAGGCATATTGGAGACAGGTGACCATATCATCCCAGTCAGATTTGAAATCGTGGATGTTCGTCGGGATGTGGTTGAGCAACTTCGCGCAGCACACTACCCGGCTGTTAAGGAATTTTGCCGCGGGAAGAGATTTCGGCCAAGCAACCAACCATATTTTAAGGTTCTACGCGCGATTGCGCAACGCGGACAGTCTAACGTTGACCTGAACGAACTTGCAAATTCTGACCCTGAGGTTCGAGGTAGCATTAATAATATTAAAGAGCATCGGCTATCAATACTCCTTGAGACCAAGCCACTCGTGGCCCGTAGTTTCTACTATAACAAGGAGACAAAGAATTTCTCCATTGACGACCCGGCGCTTTTTTATTTCATCCGTCATCTTGATTGGGATGTGCTAAGGCGCGAGTGCGGATACCGGGAGGTTGCCGAAACATTTGAATATGACATAGCGATTTCGTTTGCGGGAGAAAACCGCGAGCTTGCAAAGCACATAGCGAGGCAACTGGAAGACCTTGATGTTCCCGTTTTCTATGACGAATTATTCGAAACGAACTTCCTAGGCAAGGCATGGACGAAGATCTTCAAAGAGATATTTGCTGAGAAAAGCCGCTATGTCGTCTGTTTGCTTGACAAACACCACGCAGAGAAAATCTGGCCGACGTTCGAGCGGGAGCATTTCGCGCCGCGCGTCGCTGACGAACATGTGATCCCGATTTATCTCGACGATACAAAGTTCGTTGGGATTCCGGCGGACATCGTGGGGATCAGATTTAGGTTCGATCCTGAGGACCCGGATTGGCAGGAAAAAGCTGATAAAGAAATCGTCGAGAAGCTCATCGATAAGCTGACGTGATAATCGAGTATCGCCATGCGCTGCCGCACATGCGCGGCCGGCGCTATCCTTCCCGCCGTCAAATGTCTTGAATTAACGCTTCGGCCCCGCGCACGCGGCGGCGACTAGGCGGGCGATCTCTTCTTGCATGGCCTCGTTGCCGGTGCGGCGGGCGACGGCCATGAGCTGCGCGAGCGTGGAAAGCCGCTCGCCTTGAAGCAGCTCGCCGAGAATCGCCCGCGCGTCGGTCCTGTCCTGACCCCGACCTCGCCGAAAATCTCGCCTATCGTTTCGTCCAAGGTCCGCACCGGTCTTTTCCATAAAGTAGGCGCGGCCGCCAGCGAAGGAACAGCCGCGCCCCATCCCCGCGCTCGAAGGCAAGCGCCATCCCCGCGACGGGACGGTTAACCGTCGCGAAGCAGTCGAATTCCCGCTCGCGCTCCTCGCGCCGGGCGTGCGGATCGGAGCCAAAAAGCCGGCGCGACATATCAAGCACGCGCTCGATTTCCATCCGTTTCAACTCCATGCCCAAAGCCGCCGGCGAGCTTTGCAGCGAGGTGAGGCGCTCGTCCTCGTAGCGCTTGCCGATAGCGCCCAGCTCGCGGATTTGTGCGGCCCGCTCGTGGGCGGTCAGGGGGCGCGAATAGGATCGGCGCGAGGCGGAGCGATAGCTGCGCTCCAGGATCGTCGCGCTCGCCGAACACGGAATTGCGACGATGCTCAGTTCTTCGAGCCGCCACCGTTTGAATCTCCAGCCGCCGCCCTTGATCGGTTCGCTTTCGAGCGGTGTGAAGCCGACAGAGACGCCGCTCAAGACGCCGCTTTTCGCAAGCGCGCAAACTTCGTCGGCCTTACGGCTCGCGCCTTCAGGCGCAAACTCGACGACTTCCTCGATTGCGTATCCGCTTCGCGAGAGACTTGCCCGGCCGATAGGATGGTCGGGGTCGTGGTTGAAAAGGACTACCGGATTATTGCGAAAATCAGTGAGGTCGCAGCCCCCGGCTTCGAGTATGTCCCCGATTTTGTCTTGCGCTTCCTCGCTGGCGCGGACGCGGATTTGCCGGTCGGTGAGGCCAGCGCCCTTCGAGATGACGGTGGAGAGGAGCTTTTTCTTCATGGTCGGGACCTCAACTTGCGACGCCAGCCGCGACGAGCGCGTTAGCCTCGGCGAGGGTGCATGTGAAGGCCCCCGGCGGGACCGTTTGCGGATAGGCGCTCGGATTCGTTTGGACGAAACTTCCGGCCTTCGAGACCGGCCAATCGGAAGACGCACTCCTCGCGTAGGAATAGGCCAACGTCACGGTCCGCATGACGGAAAGGTCCGCGCCGTCGAGCAGCGCGACGATCGGCGTCCCGTTGCACACGCCGAGGGTGACTGTGGTGTTCGGAAAAATGCTCATTCGGCAGCCTCCGATCCGATTTCGCCGCGCTCGACAACCTCGCAGCCGCCGGTCCGCAGCCACTTATCGGCCTCGGCGTTCGGCAAAACGATCTCGTCGCCGATGACGCGCGGCTTCCCTTCGATCTCGAAACCGTGCCGTAAAACGGTGATCTTCATGAAGCCGAAGGGCGGCTTGCCATCGGCTTTGATCGGAGCCCGGCGGGGAGACGGTCGATACTCGGGCAGGGGCGCTTCTGTAACCCTGCGCTCGATCTTCGGGCGGGGCGTGAGGGGGTGGACGATATAAACGGTGGCGATTTGTATCGCGCCTGCGCCGGGGTCGCTGGCGGTGCGGCGCTGCGCGTCTCTGCCGCTGCGCGCCTATCGGCGAGGTTTTCTCTGGCGCGGCGAAAGAGCTGGACGGTCTTCGGCGTGACCGCGAGCCCGCCGTTCAGAAAGGGCGTCGCAGTCACAAAAGAGCGCGAACTCAATCTCAAAACCGGCCGCGCTAATTTGCCGAAGGATCTCCTGATAATCTTCGAAGACAGTCAGAAGTGCGCCCATCGCTTTGTCGAGCGCGGCGGCCTTGATCTCGTAAGCTCCCTCGAACTCGGCGAGCAGCGCGCGGCGCGCGTCTGACTGGAGAGATGCGAGACGCTCCAGCAATTGAGGTTCCAGGATTTCGAGCCTCTCCAGCGCGAGACGCCCGGCGTCCGCGCCCCGGTCGATTACCTCGATTTCTTGATCGCTCGCGGTCAGTAGCAGCTCGCGGCGGCGAAGCGCCGCATCGGCGATCGTCGCTTTAGCGGCATGGCGTTCGCGATCGAGGCGCGCCAGTGCAGCCTGCACGTCGCTAATCGTCGCGAGCGCGTCGGCGCTTGCGTCTTTCTTCGCCCCAAAGATTTTTGTCAGGATGCTCGCCATACGTCACCTCGTCATGGTGACATTGCCCCGGCGAGATGTGCAGCTTCAACGGTCAGTAATTGCACGGCTCGCGATATCGAAAATCCGACGCCATCTAATCGATGCGCCATCATTTAGCTTAGCGAGCTGATGGAGAGCGCGCCGCAGCTCGCTCGCCCCGGCGGGAAGCTCGGAAAGTTCACGTTCACGTAGCCATCCGCCTGAAACATAGCGCGCCAGGTCGCGCGCCAATGTCTCCGCTGCGGCCCGTCGGCTCATAGCGCCATAGTGGGTTGCGAGAGCATTGCGGATTGCGTCGTCGCGTTCGGCGAGCCGATCAGCGCGGGTCGGCAGGCGCAGAGCCGCTAGCTCCTCGGTCAGGCGCTCAACAAGCGCCGCGAGGTCGGCGGCTTCATGCCACGCTCGCGACAAATAGCCAACGACGAGACCGCGATATTCTCGGGGGAGCAGCGCGACCGCGTCCGAGAATAGGCTGAAATCGCCTGCGGAGCCCGCCTGTGCGTTTTCCTCGCCCGCCAGCATAGAGATGGCGCGCGGCCCGTCTTCCGCGACGCTGGCCCCATCTCGCAACTCGGCGCGCGGCGCTCACGTTAACGATCCGCAACTTCGCCGAGCGGAACGGGCTCGAAGGCGGTGCGCGGGATCGACGCAGCTCTCCCGGAAAGAGGAGGCCGTGACGCCTCAGAAATTGGGCCTGCGATTCGAAGACCGGCAGGAAGCCGTCGCTGTGAATGACGGGCGGCCCGTCCCCCGTCTCATGCGGCCGGAGCCAGAAGACGCTGTCGTCTTCTCCGACCCAAAATTTCGGCGCGCCGTATTCGAGGGTCGGCTCGTCATCTTCGGCACACTTGGCTCGGCCGCCAAGGCGCTTCCTCGGCTCCGGGCTGCTCAAGAGCCACCACAATGCCGGCCTGCTTCCGGGTCGCGTGGACGCATATTCCGCCTCCACGGCGGGGCCATGCTCGGCCCAAATCTCGCGCATCGTTTGGCCCTGCCACGCCTTGTCGTCGCCGTCCGGCCGGCTGGCCGCGAGATACAACATGAGATCGGCGTCGTCGGGAAGCGGTTCATCGAACAAAAACCCGACGAGATCGGCCGGCAATTCGGGCATTCTCGCGCCACGACGCTGGCGTTTGACGTATGGGCTCGGCATGTCACTTACTCCTGGCTAGAGTTGTATCGATGTCCAGATTCAATTGCTTGAGAGCGCCAAGCATAGCGCTTCTACTGTCACGCTGACAACCGTCGCCGGATTGCTCTTAATCTGTCCGTAACGGTCGCGATACGACAGTCCATCTCTCTCGACTGCGGCTTGCGCCGCTCTCATACGGTCAAAACATTCGAGAGCGGTCGTGAATATGAGAAGCCCCGCCCGATCATCAATGGCGTTTTCGCCTAGTATCGCGGTCCAGAGCTTCCGGGCCTCGGCCGAGAGATGTTTCGGAGCCGGCTCTATTTTGGCGTCCGGTCGCTTCAGGAGCGCCGATTTTGATGCAAGGGTCGGTTTCAAAGCAGATTTCTCCTGTTGTTGAGCACGGTTCACGAAGCCCGGTTGACGGCAGGGTCAAGCCACCGTTTTATTCCCACTACCCATGGTTGCATTGTGAGCGGCCGGTTGCATTGCGGGTTGTGGTCGTCGAGGTCATGAGGTCGTCAGGTCGTCGGGGTCATGAGGTCGTCGAGGTCGGTGTCGGTGTGGTGATCGTCGAGGTGGTGGTCCTCGGCCTCCTGGTGCCGATTGCCGGGGCTGCGGAGGCCGAGGGCAAGGTCATGACGGCTGGCCTTGCTGCAGCCACGTGATCTTCGTGTTGGAGAGATCGAGCGCGCCGCTCCGATGGCGGCCCTCGTGATATTCGAGCGCGGCAGTGAGTTGGGCTCGCACAGAAGTCGAGAACGACTTTGCGATCGTAATCCTTGTCCGAGCTGGCCGCCGCGAAGACGAAGGCCAACTTGTCGATCAGGCAGCCGATAATCAGCCCCTTGGGCGCGCCGGGGTGAGCTAGCATTGTTGAAGTGATAGCTGTGAGGATTGCATCGTCGAGGTCTTTTGCGAATTGTGTCATCTGTCGTCTCCTTCGTCATCGCCGGAAGCTGCATCAGCTCATCCGTTCGGCGGAATATTTGCGCAAAGCGTCGGCTTCTCGGGTCAGCCGCCCGGCTTCGGCGAGCAAGCACTCCGACATCTCCGCGAGTTGCGCGAAGGCCTCGCGACGCTCGGCTGGAGACGCGGGAATAGCGTCCAGCTTTTCCAGGATTTCGAAGCATTCTTCCTGCGTCTTGGCCGCCTCATAGGCCTTGATCAGGTGTTTGATCTCGGGTCGCATATTTGTGTCCTTCACCTTCACGTTGCCGCGAGCCGCGCGGCGCGGATTCTCAGAACGGCGCGCCGTCGTCGAGGTCGGGGTCGGCCCGTCCGCAGCGCGCTTTGAATGCCTCGCGCCTTGGGCCCGGGTCTTTGGCCGGGCGCTCCGGCTGGCGTAATGCGAGCACGGCGTCGGCGACGATGGATAGCGAAACGCGCGGCTCGCCATTGCCGGGTCGATACAACTCGGCTCGCATCGGGCCCTGGATGCTCACGCCGTCGCCGTCGCCGAGGCGCATGACCTCGGCCTGCGCGCTCTCTGAGAACGCGGTCACGCGCCAGAACGTGCTCGCGTCGCCGTCCCGCGTGCGGATCGTCGCCGTGACGAATGGCCGGCCGGCCTTCGAGGTCTTTTGCTCGGGAGCGCGGAATAGCGTTCCGACGACGAGGGCGAGCGTGGTCATGTCAAAATATCCCCGGTCGTTTATCCCAGGTCAGGCCCTCGCCTTCTGTGGCTTCTGCGGCTGGGCGTTCCTCGTCGAGATTGCGGAGGGCGGATGCGACAACGGGAGCGCGGGCTCCGTGCGCCGCTATCGCGCTGGCGACATTGTTGAGCGCTCTGGCGACTTCGAAGCCGGCCTCCGCGACGATAATGAGCGCGTCGGCGATGGCGGTTTGGTCTTCGTGTGTCATGTGCGGCTCTCCAGGTGTTTCAGAAGGGCAGGTCCTTGCCGGAAAGCTTGCAGCTACCAGCGGCGTGAAGGTCGAGAAGACACTCGGCGTCGTCGCGAATCTCTAGCAGCTGCCACGTTCTTTGGACGGCGTCAGCATATCGGCCGCGTGCTTCGTGGCTCGCCTCCAGGAATTCGCAGGGCGACGGTGTGAATTTGCACACGCGCAACATTTGAAGCCCGCCGGACCAGATGACGGGGGCCGAGAAGAAACATTCGGGATCGTGCGCGAGCACATGAGCCGTCGCATCGATCAGCGAAGGCGTGACGGCTTTCGCGGCGGATGGAATGCCTTCGAAAATCGCGCCTACCACGAAGCATATCTGGTCGAGCGTCGCCGGCTTGTGAATCGCTTGCTCAAGCGCGTTGATTTGCGCCCGAAGCTCGTCATCGGATGGGAGCAGCTTCAACACTTGGGTGGCTCTGGCGACCGTTCGGTTGCTGCCGATCAATCCGCCTTGGGTGCGAATGAATTCCCGCGTTTTCTCAGCGCGGCGGCGAACGACAATCAGCTCAAGCTTCCCGAATCTTTCAGAAACCAGCGCGATGGCGTTCCATTGGGTAGCAGCCTGCCATCCAATTCGGCGGCGGCGGATCATGCGGCGCGGTCGAGGGCGCGGCCGGGACGCGTGGCTTGTCATAGAAGCTCACTGTCGCCCCCGTCCGTTGGTTCTGCGGCGTGGCGGTCACGGATCACTTGAAGGGCAATTTCAGAAGGCGACAATCGCCTGTCCGGCGGCCGCGATCCGTTGGCTTGGGATGCGGCCGCCGGCTGCGGCGCGGGCGTCGGATCATCGGCCCAGCGCTTTGCATTTAGCCATGTCGCAGGATGCGCGGTGAAGGTCGCGCGCTTTCCGGGGTCGAGCTCGCGGTCGCGTTCGGCCGCGTATCTCATCGCGCCGTGCAGCAGCTCTTGCGCGGTCGCCCCTCTGACGCGCGCCGCCGCATAGGCTCGCTCGGCGGCGTCCTTTGCGACGTGGCGAGGATACTGTTGCCACCAGCTCTGAAATTCCGCCTTGATTTCGTCGTCGCGAAGGCTGCGCTTTTTGGAGGGTCGCGAGGGTTTCTTCGTCGCGACTTTTTTGGCCTCCTCCGACGCGGCTGTTTTTGACTGAGACTCTTTCAAAGGATTCATCATTGGGTTCTTAAAAGGATTCCCCTCGCAATTTTGCGAGGTTTTAGCGGCAGATTTGCGAGGTTTTAGCCGCAGATTTGCAAGGTTTTCGCTTTTTAAACCTTGCAGATTTGCGGGGTTTTCACCCTCCTCAAAACCTTGCAATTCTGAGGGGTTTTCCTCCCCTAAATTCTCGCAGTTTTGAGGGGGTTTTAATGGCTCAAATTTGAGACTTGGACGAAACCGGTTCGTCGCGTTCCGCCCCCGATTAACTTCGACGACGAGGTGCCCGCGCCGCGCCATCGCCTGAAGAGCGCGACGAACAGTATCTTCAGAGAGTGCGAGCGCGGTTGCGAGAGTTCCCGTCGCTGGCCACGCCTCGCGGCTTGACGCGTTGAAGTAGCCACAAAGTTCGACCGCGACGCGCGCCGCTCCGCTCGGCAACGCGTCATCGCGCGCCACTTGGCGGAGCCACGCAAACTTTTCGCGGACGAATGATCGGCTCATGGGTGAGCCTTCTCAGGCGGCTTCCGCGCCGAGGTCGCTTGTCGAAGCGTAGGATCGCTTGGCGATAAAGTCCTCGATCGCCTGTTCGCTATAAAGAATCTTCGCGCCGAGCTTGACGAAGGGAATTTGGCGCGAGCCCGTCATTCGCCATTTTGCCAACGTCGATTGGGAAAGGCGCAGCCGCGCCGCCGCCTCTTTTGGCGTCAAAAGAACTGTTCTGGTGTTGGTCACCATGCCGTCCCCCGTTGAATAGCGCCCTCGCTGGGCGGGAATGACGGGGAAATTTACGCACGAATTTCGCTGTGTCTTTTCCCAAGTGATCGGGAAAACTTTTTCAGGCGGCGAAGCGCGGCTCGAACGCCAAGATGCTCGGCTCCAGGCGAAAGCCGACCGGAAGCTTGATGGTCTCGGTCGGGTCGAGGATTGTCGTGGGTGCCTGTCTCGCCCGCGTCGTCTCACCTTTGATCCGATAGGTTTCAGCATCGGCCAGAAATTGCGCCAGCGCGTCGATCCGGCAGGGAAAAGCGCCATTCGGATAGGCGTGCAGAACATTCGCGGCGAGCGAAGCGGCCCAAAGATGCGCGACACAGTGGAATGTAGGCCAAACGTCATTGTTAAAAGTTTTTGGCGAAATGCGCAGGTATCCGCCGCCTTTTGTTTTTTGGAACGGCTTGGTCGCGTCTCTGATAAGTTCGCCCTTCGTCACGTCGCTTCGGCCGAGACAAGCGTAGGCAATTTGGTTATGTAAAACGAGACCGACAATCATTCCTTTAATAAATCGTTCCTTGGCTTTCGCTTGAATTAGTTCCAGCGGGAGCGTTTTAGCCGATTTATACAAGAGACCAGCTAAATAGGTGTCGCCGTATGCTGCCCTGTTTTCGAGAGCGTCTTCTACTTGCGCCGCTCGAAGGACTTGCTGGCGATCGCCAGCGCAATCGGGAAACAGCATGGCGGCTTCGATCTCAACTAGGTCCAGCCGGCGCGGGGTGCAGAGCACGTCGCTTCGCAGCTTAAGGATCGCCGGCGGCGATTCCGCTATCATCGCGAGCCCTCGCGTGCGCCCTATGAGCGCAGGGAAGCGAGCGGGCTTGTCTCGCTTGTCGGCTGGCCGGCCTATCCCCGCGGTCAGAATTTAGCGCCTTTTTCCCTTGAGCGGAATGACAGCGCCGCTCGGCTTGCCTTCCAGCGCGGCAGTGATAGACGCGCCAATGGTCTCGACGGCGCGGCGCATGGGGTCCGAGTTCGAGATGGGCGTAGCGGGCTGTTGTGGCGGGCTGCGAATGCCCGAGCAGCTTTCCGATGACAGGAAGGCCGAGAGAGGCCCCCGCGCCGACGCTGGCGAAGGAATGGCGCAAGTCATGAATGCGCAGCCCATCAAGCCCGGAGGCGCGGCAAACGGCCTCCCACGGCTTCTTGAGGTCCGCGCGCGGCCTGCCGTCCTTGGCCCCGGAGATGACGTGCGGATTGCCTTCGACGCGCGGGATGTCCGCGAGCACGGCTTGTGCCGCGGCGGAGAGATAAATCGACTTCTTGCCCGTCTTGCTGTCCCGCAAAAAGATGACGCCGCGCTCGAAATCGACTTGAGACCATTCGGCGTGAAGGATTTCGCGAAGACGGGCTCCGGTCAGGATCAGGAGCCGGATCGCCGCGGTCGCGAACGGATCGAGCCTCACGCGGCGGTTCTCGGGCTTTGGGGCGTGCCTCGCGGTCGGTTTGGATTCGTCCACATCATAGGCGAGGCCCACGGTCTCGCCGAGGCGCAGCGCATCGCCGAGCCGCGCCAGCTCGTCGGCGCTCAGATATCGCTCGCGCCCTTGCTCGCGATAGCGCTCGATTCCCCGAGCGGGATTGCTTCCCTCGGGCATGAGCCCCCGAGCGCCAGCCCATGCGAACATTTTGGCCCAAACCGCCAGGGCGCGATTTGCGGCATAAGGCGTCGAGCGCCCGGCCGAATGCAATGTGGCGAGCTGGGCGCGCGTGACGGTCGCCGCCTTCGCGGAGCCGTGCGCATCGCGGAGCCGCTGCAGGCCTATCGCGTAACATTCCGCGGTTTTTGGTTTCAGCTTCCCTTCGACATGCTCGGCGACGAAGGCGTCTATGAGAGCGGAGACCGTTAGGGCCGCGCGCTGCTTCGCCTTTTCTCCGGCAGGATCGCCGCCGAGCTTCGCCCGCGCCAAAATCTCGGCTGCGGCCCGTCGAGCTTGGTCTGGCGTTAGGCTTCCAACGCGGCCGATGGTGACGCGCTTGATATTGACGCCACGTCCGCCCCCGCCAGGGCGATACTCGGCGACATAGGACTTTGATCCGGTCGGCGAGACCCTCACGCCAAAACCCGTCAAGTCGGAATCGAAGACGATGAACGGCTTCGCGGCCGGGGCGAGGGCGTCCACGGATCGTTTCGTGATTTTGAGGGTCGCCATCGCCCTTCCGAATAGTCACCCAGGAGTCACGGGAAATAGATCGCGGGGAATTGAGCGGAAACCCTATGAGCCAGATTTCCCCGGTTTACAAGGGTTTTATCCATGACGAGGAATAGCCGTCAACGGCCATAATGGTCTTACAATAGGACTTTTAATCAGGGGGTCCTGGGTTCGAGTCCCAGCGCGCTCACCACCTAAAAACAGAATGTTACGAAGATATTCGGCTGGGTTTGGCGAGCAGACGTTCAGTTCAGTAAGCGCCCGGTAAGCAGAAATCGGAAATTCGGGGAAATCCCCAGCGACCGATTTCGCAACACTGCCTTCGGCTGTGACCATCGCCCCGCCCACAATCGCCGATCTCCAATCCCAAGGCGTCGCCGGCGCATGGGTGCCTTGCTGCAATCCGGTTTGTCTGCGGTCGACGCCCATTGCCTTCGCGGCGATCGGTCTCACGCCAGAGGCGCTGTTCCCCGCAATCGCCAGCGCGCCGCGCTTCCGTTGCTCGGCGTGCGCGTCCATGCGCGTCGACGTGTCGCCGGACTGGCGGGAGAATAGGGCGAAGGGGATGGGACGATGACCAGAAGCGCGAGGTGATCGCGAGCGCATTGGTTAGGACATTGGTTCGTCCATCGCATTTGTCTTGATCCGACGACGTCTGAAGACAATTTTACGCAGCCCACCGATAGTCATCATCGGATGCATCAACCCGTAGAATGCGAGCTGTGCGATCGAGAACCGGCAGCCGAGGCGTGTTCTGCAAGTTTGTCAAAACAGCCACGCGTGATGGAGCCGCATCTCCCAAATCGCGGACGTCCAGAAATTTGGTCACAGCGCTATTCACCGAGTTGGCATTAGGCGTGACCATCTCGAACAGCGTAACTTTCTCTTGTGTTTGAATGCCAGCGTCAAACTCCCACTCTTCGGCCGCTCCTCTTATTTTGAGCGGTTTTCGAGTAATAAATTGGACTCCGTATATTCCTTCCAATCTATCCCATAGATAAGCTCGATAGTCTGCATGTTCGACGGACGCCATATGCATGGCGGTATTCTCTACTGCGGTTTTTGCGGCGTTTGCGACGGCGACCACAGCGGCAAGTAGCGCCGATTCTGTAACATCGAGGTCAAACATCATATTGTTGTCAAATCTGACGCCGCACTTTCTAGCTACATCGTGAGCGATGCGCACAAAAGATCGTTCGCCGCCCAGCATTCCGGCTTCGCGGCGAGCGATGCCGCCATCTGAAACCAGGAAACCGTCCCGAAGTCGAGAAATTTCAATACCGACCATCGTCCCGCCCGGATAAAGGAGCGGAAGCGAAATGCGAGCGGTCTCATTGTTGGTCGAGACCCTCACCAAAGCCTTAGAAAGGTCCAACGCGATTTGAGACAGCGACGTTTGGGCCAGGGGCATCATAGCAACTCTCCCCAGTCTGGGCCATCGAACGTTTCGAGATCCGCTATCACGAACTCTGCCGACACGGTACGCAGGAACTCCCTGAAACTCTGTAAACGACAAGGTAGGGGCGCGGCAACTGGAAGGTTGCCTTCCGGACCGAAAGCGGCCCTCCCCAATATA
>CAWFZD010000115.1:0-22039 GCA_963820145.1 uncultured Alphaproteobacteria bacterium | reverse complement strand
CGCTGGTTGACTGCTCCTCTGCAACAGGCGGACGGAGCCTTGGTCGAGCGAACCAAGGGTATCCCGCAAGGAGGCGTCATCAGTCCCGTCCTCGCCAACCTGTTCCTGCATTACGCGTTCGACGTCTGGATGACGCGGACGTTTCCGGGCGTTCCCTGGTGTCGCTATGCAGACGACGGCCTCGTTCACTGCAAGACGCAAGCCGAAGCGCTGGCCATCAAGGCGGCGCTCGCGGAGCGCCTTGCTGAGTGCGGCCTCGAAATGCATCCCGAGAAGACGCAGATTGTTTATTGCAAGGACGGAAGCCGAAAGGAAAAGCACCCGAGCAAGAAGTTCGACTTTCTCGGGTACACCTTCAGGCCGAGGGTCGTGAAGAACCGCAAACGCAACAGCATGTTTGTGAGCTTCACGCCGGCGGTCAGCTCGAAAGCTCTGAAATCCATGCGGGAACGGACACGGCGGCTCAACTTGCGCAATCGCGCGGATTTAAGCCTGCGGGATATCTCTCGGTGGTTCAACCCCATTCTGCGGGGCTGGATCGCCTATTACGGCGAGTTTTATCCCTCGGCGCTATATCCGCTCTACAGGCACGTCAACAAAACGTTGGTCGCCTGGGCGATGCGAAAGTACAAACGGCTCAGAAGGCACAAGACGCGGGCCAGCCTCTTCCTCGAAAGCGTGGCGGAGCGCCAGCCCCGGCTGTTCGCGCACTGGCAAAACGGAACTGTGGGCGCGTTTGCCTGATGGGAGCGGTGTAAGTCGAGAGGCTCCCGCACCGTTCTGCGAGAGGCTGGAGGTGAAATTCCTCCGGCCTACTCACCACAATCTGCACTGGGCGCTCGACGTGACCTTCCGCGAGGACGAGTGCAGAACTCGCAAGGATAACAGCGCGATCAACCTCGCCATGATCCGTCACGCCGCCCTCAACATCCTCAGGCGAGACACAACCAAAATCCCCATCAAGCGAAAGCGCGTCAAAGCCGCAATCAACCCAGACTTCCGAGACACACTGCTCAAATGTTAACGATCCATGATCCCGCCCTGTGTCCCAGGGGTTTCCGGCCTGCCCGCCTGCGGCAGAGCGTCGTTTGACAAACCCCCAGAAAAAAGAACAGTGAGCGCGGCCCGGCGCTCCACGCGGCTGAGAGAGACTCCGGCGCCGCAAAATTTCTTGTCTTTGAGATGCAGAAAGCCCCGATGTCCGACGACCACCGCAAGCTTCTTCGCGAAATGTTCGACGCCGCGGTCGGCGCGGCGCACCCTTCCGTCTGCTTACCCGCGCATATCGCCAAAATCACGCCGCCCAAGGGCCGCACGGTCGTCGTCGGCGCCGGGAAGGCCGCCGCCGCCATGGCGGCCGCCGTGGAGAAGCATTATCCCGCGGCGCTCGAAGGCCTGGTCGTGACCCGCTACGGCCACGGCGCGCCGACGGCGCAAATCGAAGTCGTCGAGGCCTCGCATCCCGTGCCCGACGCCGCTGGCCGCGAGGCCGCCGCGCGAATCCTGAAGACCGTCCAGGGACTGACCGAGGACGATCTCGTGCTGGCGCTGATTTCGGGCGGCGGCTCGGCGCTGATGGCGCTGCCGGCCGAAGGCGTCACGCTCGAGGAGAAGCAGACCGTCAACAAGGCGCTGCTCAGGAGCGGCGCGACGATCTCCGAGATGAATTGCGTGCGCAAGCACCTTTCCGCGATCAAGGGCGGACGGCTGGCGCGCGCCGCGGCGCCGGCGCGCGTCGTCGCGCTGATGATCTCGGACGTGCCGAACGACGATCTTTCGGTCATCGCCTCCGGGCCGACCGTGCCGGACGCCACGACGCGCCAGGACGCGCTCGCGGTGATCGCCAAATACAAGATTGACGCGCCGGCCGCCGTGGTCGCGCATCTGAACAGCGACGCCTGCGAAACTCCAAAGCCGGGCGACCCCATCTTCTCGCGTGTCCAGAACATTCTGACGGCGACGCCGCAGGGCTCGCTCGTTGCTGCCGCCGAGGTCGCGCGCAAGGCGGGCTTCACGCCCTGCATTCTCGGCGATCTCGAAGGCGAATCGCGCGACGTGGCGCTGGTGCATGCCGGCGTTGCGCGCCAGATCGCGATCCACGGCCAACCCTTCGCCCCGCCCTGCGCCATCATTTCGGGCGGCGAGACGACGGTGACCGTGCGCGGCAATGGCAAGGGCGGCCGCGACGCCGAATTTCTGCTCGCCTTGACGCTGGCGCTGCAAGGTTTTGGCGCCATGAGCGCCGTCGCCTGCGACACCGACGGCATCGACGGCAGCGAGGACAACGCCGGCGCGATCATGACCGCCGACAGTTTCGCGCGCGCCGAGAAGGCGGGAGTCGATCTCAAGGCGCTCTTCGCCAACAACGACGCCTATACGGCTTTCGAGAAGCTCGGCGACCTGATCATCACCGGCCCGACGCGCACCAACGTCAATGATTTCCGTGTCATTCTGGTGCCGAATTGGGCCGGGCGCTGAGCGCTCGCGGCGTGTCGCCGATTTGGCTATGAAGGCAGGCCGCTCCCGGCTGCGGCGGCGCGGGGGCGCTCCGTTATGGGAGGGGAGAGTCCGGCGTTTTGCGATGCGGAGATTTCTCAGGCTTTGCGCGCTGACCCTGGCGCTTGACGCGGGAGCGGCGCCGACGCAGGCGGGCGCCCTGCCGGTCCCGCCGGCGAGGCCCGTTCTCGTGCGCATGAACGGCCCCTGTCCGAAGAAATGCGAGTGGATCGCGATCCAAGGCGCGATCGACAAGACGACTCTTGCGGGTTTCGAGGCGCTCGTCGCGACGCTCAACGGGGCCAAGCCGCCGGTGTTCTTCAATTCGGTCGGCGGCGAGGTCGCCCCCGCCGTTCTGATCGGCGAGCGCATCCGTCAACTCGGGCTCGACACGGCCATCGGCGCGACGCGGATCGCGCCGCCGGGGCGGGGTTTTCCTGCCTCGTCGCCATCGACGCTTCCGCGCGCAGACGTCGTCGTTTCGGGGCGCGGCTTCTGCTCGTCGGCCTGCGCCTTCGCCTTCGCCGGCGGCGTGCGCCGATTTGCGCCGCTCGAGACGTCGCTCGGCCTCCACCAGATGGTCCAGCCTGAGCAGGATGTGCGGCAGAAGGTGGCCGTCTTCCAACGGGAGAATGTGACGGTCGGCGGGAAGGTCGTCGGTCAGGCGCCGCGCCTCGTCGGCCAGGAAATCGTGCTGCGCCATCTGCCGCGCCAGGCGCCGCCGGAATCCGTCTACGCCGCCGTCGGCGCTTATTTCGCCAAGATGGGCGTCGACGCTGGAAAAGCCGTCGCGCTGATGCGTAAGATGACGCCCGACAAGATGGATTGGCTCACGCCGGAGGAGATGTTGCAGACGCGCCTCGTGACGGAGCGCAGGCGCGCCGACGCGCTGTTGGATTTTTAGCGAGGACGTCCGCTCAGCTCGCCGCGCGGCGCAGTCGGTCGCGGATCGCTTCGCCGAGGCCCTGCGCGGGGATCGGCGCGACGGCGGCGCGCGCGACGCCGCGCGCATCCAGCGCGCGCAAATGCGCGAAGAGATTGGCCGCCGCTTCCTTCAGATCGCCCGAGGGCGAGAGATCGAGGGCCACCCGCTCGCCCCTGGCGGCGAGCGCGCCGCCGAAGTCGAGGCCGACCTCGCCGGGCTCTAACGTGAGCGCGTCGAGACGCAGCCGAGCGCGAGGCGCATAGTGCGAGGCCGTCATGCCCGGCGCGATCACCGCCTCGCCCGCTTGCGCGAGCTTCTCCCCGAGCGCCTCCTCGATCGCCTCGCGCGGCGTCGCGCCCGGGCGCAGCATCGTCGGCCGCTGGCCCAGAAAGGCCACGATCGTTGATTCGAGCCCCTCGGAGGAGCGTCCGCCGTCGAGGATGAGATCAATTTGGCCTGAAAGATCGCTCATCACATGCTCGGCCGTGACCGGACTCACATGGCCCGAGCGATTGGCGGAGGGCGCGACGACCGGGCCACCGAAAGCCTCGATCAGCGCGCGCGCTATCGGGTGCGCGGGAAGGCGCAGCGCGACGCTTGGAAGCCCCGCGCGGGCGAGCTCGCAAACGCTCCCAGTTTCCAGGGCCGGCGCGACCAGCGTGAGCGGCCCCGGCCAAAAGCGCTCGGCCAGACGCTGCGCGGATTCGGGCAGCGCCGCCTCGCGGAGCGCGGCGTCGAGCGTCGCGACATGGGCGATCAGCGGATTGAAGCGCGGCCGGCCCTTCGCGGCGTAGATCGCGGCGACAGCTCGAGGCGAAGCGGCGTCGGCGCCGAGGCCGTAAACCGTCTCGGTCGGAAAGGCGACGAGCCCTCCTGCGCGCAAAATGTCGGCGGCGCGCTCGATCGCGGCGCTTGAGGCGGGAAGGAGGGTCGTCATGGCTGCGAAAGAGGCTCCAGGAGCAGTCTCGGTCCGGGGAGTCCGCCCGCGGCCTATGCTCCCTCTCCCGCGAAGCAGGTTAGGGCAGAAGAGGGGGCCCGCAAGCCCAGCGCGATGAAGCGGACCAGAACATCCAACTACAGGCCGGGGCGGCGACAAAGCAACAGCGCGCGCGCCGGTTGCGGGCTGGCGCGCTCACGGTGTAGGAAACCCTTCTCCTGGCGAGGATAGCCGGGCCGGTAGCTCAATTGGTTAGAGCCGACCGCTCATAACGGTCTGGTTGGGGGTTCGAGTCCCTCCCGGCCTACCAGCGCAAATTCAAGCCATTCATTTTATTGGCGTTTCACTGGCGCTTCCCTAACAAAACCGGGCGTTCGGGAATAGAAGTCGCCTTTTCGTTCCCCGCGAGCTTGCCGACTGCGGCCATCGCCAGCCGCGCTGTGCTGGCCGTGCGCGTGTATGCCGTCGCCATTTTCCCGTCGGTCCAGCCGAATATCGCCATTAGCTCGCGCTCGGTCGCGCCATTCTCGGCGGCGCGGGTCGCTCCCGCTTTACGGAGCCCATGCGCCGCGCCGGGCACTCCGGCGGCCTTGCAAGCCTCTCGGAACCAATTACCGAAGCTCTCCTTGGTCATCGGCCGTCCGTTCGCTTGGGCGATGAATGCAAGGTCTCCCGTCTTCGTCGCGTCGATCGCGGCTTGCAGCGCCGGCAATACGGGAATGAAAAGCTCCGTTCCGGTCTTCTCCGTTCGCAGTCTGATGACCCCGTTTTGGACGTGTTGGCGCCCGAGCCGAGCGGCGTCACCGCGGCGCAGGCCGGTATAGAGCAGAATCGCCATGGCCAGCCGTTCCCGCGTTCCGATAAGCCAATGAGCCTCGAAGCGCGCGATCTCTTGCTCTGTCCAGGTGTGGAAACCCTCGGCGTTCATGCCGAGCTTGGCGACGCCCGACGTAGGATCGTCTTTTACGAGCTGCGCTTCTATCGCCCATTTGAAAAGCGCGCTCATGGTTTTCAGGAAATTGTTTGCGGCTCCTGGCGTCGTCGCGCGCGCGTCCCGGCCTTCGACGATCTTCGCCTTCGTGATCCTGTCGAGCGGAATGCCGCCGGCCGCCTTGGAGACTTTTTGCAGGATGTTGGCGCGCTGCCGCCGCGTCGCCTCAGACAGCCGCGCCCATGCGCCCGAATCCTGATAGCGGCCGATCAACCAGCCAAGCGTTCCGACGCGCTCCAGCGGCTTCCCTCGCTCCGGTAACGTGGCTCCAGCGAGCGCCGCCTCATATGTGGCCAGGAACTCAGGCGAGCCGAACTCGCCCCTTAATCGGATGCGCGGTCCTTTGCCTCGGCGGAAATACCAATAGCGAACGCCGCGATGCGTCTCTTGATGGATATGCGGGTATCGCGGGCGCGGCATATCGGGAATCACAGGCGGAACTCCCGATCACGTTCAAGCGGCGCCGGTTTCTTTTCCCCGCTTTCCACAGCCCGCGAAACGCGCAAGATCGAGTTGCCGCGTCGAAGCTCCACGACAATTCCGGGCTCGCCCTTCTCGACGACAGCGCGAGCGCGAGCGATCTCAGCCCGAGTGAAGGGAGCGCGGCGGCGTGGCATTAGAGCTCCTCCAGCATTCGCCAGAGCAGCGAAAGGTCCACGATAAGCGTCACCGGGTTTTTCTCGGCGGGGAGTTGCTCGCGGATCTTGGTTACAGTTTCGCCGCCTTGAGGATCGAACGTGGAAATGGCGTAGAACTGCGGCGTCTCTCCTTTGCGGCGCGCACTTTTCCATTTGCGCACAACCTGCGCGGAAAGTGCAACGAGATCATCAAGCCAGAGCGCTTGGCCAGGATGCAAATCGACCGTGCCAAGCGCAGCCAAAACGGCGGCCTCATAGACGGCGTCCGGATGGTAGAGGGTATGCTTGCCGGGGCCCTCGCCGGCGCGGATGATGAGTTTGCCAAAAAAACCGCGTTTGGCCGCGTGCCGCAAATGCTCGCCAACGCGTCCCGGATCGCGCGCGAGACGGCGGACCCGGTCGCCAATTTGGCCGATAGTCAGGCCCTTGGTCTCTCCTGACATTGTGAATTCCGCTCGTGACTGAGGCGATAAGCTTGCAAGGAAGCGTAGGGGGGCACCGCACCCTTGTCAATAGTCGAGACCGATGGTAAAAGAAAGGCGCACCGCACCCTTGTTGGGATCGCCAAAATGTCGAACGACACCGATTGCCCGCGCGGAGACCCGCTCAACGGCCCTCGCGCGATTGCAAAACATCTATGGGGCGACGAGCGCAGGTGGCGCTCCGTGTATCTTCTGCCGCGCGAAACCTATCGCATCATCGAGCTACCCGGCGGGCTGGTAGGTTATACCGGCTGGCTAGACGCCGGCTTGGCGCGGAACGCTGGCAGTAGCGCGCGTCGGCGCCGTTCGAAGCGGGCTGCGTCCGCCGATGCGGCGGCGGCTGAGTGACGCGAAACAGTGTGAGTGCGCGCGGCGCGCCTCGCCGCGAATCGACGGAACTAGAGGAGCCGCCGATGACCAAAGTTTTCAGCTATGACCGCAGAAAACGAAAACCCGCCGGGTTGCGCCGGCGGGCTGGAGTTGGACGATTGGACGACTGTTAAGACGAGCCGTAACGATAGCCATTCCAGCCCCCTCTTGCAAGCGCCGCGTTGCGCCCTCGCGCGCGACGCCGAGCTCCGCCTTCGTCGTCTTGCGAGCGCGTTGCACGCGTTAGGCGAGCGCCCGCTTTACGAATTCTTGCGCGAGGTCGAAGCCGGCGCGGACATGCGCGCGCGGCTCGAGGTCTACGCGCAGCTTCCCGGCGCGTTCGTCCGCGTAAATGGTGGCGATCGCTTTCCGCCCGAGGCCTTCGCAGTCAGTGGAGGGCGCGGGCAATGAACCTGCACATGGCGGCCAAAGCTCTCGGGGGCGAAGTTTCAGGCGGGCAAATTCTTTGTCCAGGGCCGAATCATTCGGCCAAGGATCGCAGCCTTTGCGTCAAGCTTTCGAGCGAGGCGCCGGAGGGTTTCATCCTAAATTCATTCTGCGGCGACGACCCCCTCATCTGCCGCGATCACGTCCGCCAGCGCCTCGGCCTAGAGCCGTTCGCCCCAAAGGCAAAGGGCAAGGAAACGAAATTCCCCTACCGGGACGCGGCGACCGGAAAGGTTGCCTATTCAAAAATTCGCGTCGACTATTCCGACGGTTCGAAAAAATGCACGTTCGAGAAGGGTGGACGCAAAGGAAGCGAGGCGCTTCTTTATGGCGGCGAACGCGTCGCCAAGGCTCACCCTGACCTTGCTGTGTGGATCGTTGAGGGCGAACGCAAAGCCGAACGCATCTTTGAACTCGGGATGCACGCCGTTTCCGGCGACGCCGGCGCGGACTCGAAATGGCTTCCCGCCCACGCCGAGCTACTTCGCGGTCGACAAGTCATCTTGTGGCCGGACTCGGACGAAGCCGGCGAGCGCTATGTTGCGAAAGCCGCCGCCTGCATCCGCGCCGCTGATCCTGATGCAGACATCCGCGTCGTGCGCCCATTTGGGCCGCCCAATTGCGCCAAGGGCCGCGACGTTTGCGACTGGAGCGGCGACGCGCTTGCGTTAGTGCAGCTAGCGGATTCAGCGGAACCCTATTTCGAGCTTCGCGCCGAGGCGTCGCTCGGCGAGCCGGCGAAGTCGCGGATAATGCGGCTTGAATGGTTTGACGAAGCGGCCGGCCTCGCTTTGTCGGACGGTGGCGCCCAGCTTATTGAGGATGTGCTAGACGAAGGTGCGCTTAGCGTCATCTACGGCGACAGCAATGTCGGAAAAACTTTCATCGCTCTCGATATCGCCTACGCCGTAGCGAGGGGCCGAGAGTGGAACAGCAAAAAGACCAGACGCGGCCTTGTGGTCTATGTCGCAGCCGAAGGCGGCAAGCGCATTACAAGACGCATCGCCGCGCTAAAATCGCGACACAATGACGAAAGCCCCCTCTTTGCTTTGATCCGTTATCCTATTGACCTTCGCTCAAGCGACGCCAACACAAGAGAGCTTCTTGCTTTGATCCGGGAAGCTGAACGCCAATGCGGCGAGCTGTGCGTGCTGGTTATCGTCGACACGCTTTCTCGCGCTATGGCGGGCGGAGACGAAAATAGCCCTGTCGATATGGGCCGCATCGTCGTCGCCGCCGACTTCATTCGAGCCGAGACCGGCGCGCATTTCACCTATGTTCACCACACGGGAAAGGACGGCGCGCGAGGCGCGCGCGGACATTCGCTGTTGCGCGCCGCGACTGACACGGAAATTGAGGCTTCCCCGAATTGCATGAAGGTCGCCAAGCAGCGCGACATGGAATCTGGCGATCAATACGCCTTTGCTTTGGTCGACATTATCCTCGGCAGGGACGCTCGCGGCGAAATGATAAAATCAGCGGTCATCGAATGGAGCGACGCGCCGAGGCCGACATCGGCCAAGGCCTCGAAGTTAGGGCCGCCTTCGACGCGCCTGCTTGTGGAAACCATCGAACTAGCGATCCGCGAGGCCGGCTTCGAATTTCAGCCCGTCGAATATGGGCCGACCATGACCGCGGCATCCGACGCGGCTGTGAGGGAGCGATATTTCGCCCGCATCGCCGAGACGCCGAAACCAGACGACACGCCGGACAAGCTTGCCGAGCGACAGAAGCGAACCTTTAACCGCGCCATCAAGGCCCTACTCGACAGCAAACTCGTTTGTGCGGCGGAAGAATACGGGGGGCGCGTTCTGTGGCTCCCATGACCCTAAATGCGACCATCGGGACAGGCCGGGACAAACGGGACACCCTTATAGGGTGTTGTCCCGGCTGTCCCGGTCTCCTGTCCGATATTGGCGCAGGACAAAATAGAAATTGTCCCGGCTTGTCCCGCTTTGTCCCGCTCGGGGCAATATCGCGCGCAATGCCCAGAAACACATACGTTTTTATCGGGACAATTTTCAGCGTGTCAAAATTGTCCCGGCTTGTCCCGCTCGGGAAATTCCATGGAAAGTATGCGTTTTCAGTGGGACAAAATGCCTTTGTCCCGGAGCCCAATTTCGAGGGGCAATTTGTCCCGGGGTCATCCGCATGACCGCCGCTCGCAAGCTCTCGATCCGCTTTCGCGTCGGCAAGCGATTCCGTTGCACGATGAGCGCGGACCTCGACGCCGGACCGCAGAGCATCAGTTGCGAATGGTTTCCTGATCTTCCCAAGCGACTCAAGGCGCGCGACGTCGACGACTACAGGCGCGGGCGCGACGAGTTTTTCGCGCAACTCGGCGACGCGCTCGGGCAGAAAATCATGGTTGTCGAGCCCGGCCCGTCGAGCACGCGCGTCACCGTGCCGAGCGCAGCCGAATGCAGCGGGAGCGCATGAGCAACGCCAGCGCCGAAACGCAGGAAGGAGACGGACCGTGAGCAGGCGTAAGCGCAAGAAGGTTCCGAAAGTGACCGTCGCAGCGCCGATCCCGCGGCGGCCCGTAAGATCGTTCCACGAATTGGCCGAAGAGCTTGGGCGCAGAGAGACAAAGGGGCGGCAATGATCCTGCCAGTTTCGGCGCTCTCGGGCCGCCCTCGCGAGGGCGATTATGCGGAACTTGACACGAAGCATAGAAGCAAGCGCGGAATTTGCTCGCGAATTTCGCTCAGCGCTCTAATTAGTTTATTTATCGTCCTATTCTCCATATCTTCCAATAAAGCCGAAGCGAACGAAGTCCTCGTTCATCGTACTCGACTCCCTTTCAGATCGGCATGAATTTCAAATGGTTAACGGATAGTTTCGTAACCGGGGCAAATTTCGGGGCGCCGGGGGGAGTCAAAATCTTAAAAATGTGATTCAAGCTGCGGATGGCTCCGCCTCCGCCCGATTCGCTCGAACGCTTGTCGCACGCCGATCTGATCGGCGTCGTGCGGGATCTCATTGGCGAGGTGACGCGACTGCGAGCGGAGAATGAGAAGCTTGGCGCCGCGCTGGCGCAGCTTCGGATCGAGCATCAGGCGACCAAGGACGAGCTCGCGCGACTCAAAGGCTTGCCGCCGCGCCCAAAGTTCAAGCCGTCCGGCATGGATAAATCGACGGGCGCGAAAGAGCCGCCGACGGGCGGCGGCGAGAAGAAGGCCGTGCGATCCTTGCGTCGGCGCGGTCGTCAGCTCGACAGGCTGAAGATCGGCGCCACGATCGTCGTGAAGGCCGATCCGCCCGCGGGCTCGCGCAACAAAGGTTTCGAGGACATCGTCGTTCAAGAGCTGAGCCTCTTCCCACAGGTGACGCGCTATCGTCGCGAGCGCTGGGAGACGCCGGACGGCGAGACGATCGTCGCCGATCTTGATCCCGCGATCGCCGGCGGCTATGGCCCCAACCTGCATCGCTTCGTGCTGGCGCTGCACTTTTCGGGGCAAGTCACGTGCGAGCGCATCGTCGCGTTGCTCAACGGCATGGGCGTCGTGATTTCGAAGCGGCAGGTCGTTCGCATGCTGACGGCCAAATTGGAGACGTTCCGCGCCGAGGACGAAGCGGTGCTCAGAGCCGGTCTTCGCGGCGCTTATGTCACGGTCGACGACACCGGCGCGCGGCATGCTGGCAAGAGCGGCTACACTACGCAGTTCGGCTCCGATGACTTCGCGACGTTTCGCACCGGCCCATCCAAGTCGCGGCTGGCGTTTCTGTCGCGGCTCAATGGCGGCGCATCGCTTTATGTCATCAACGACGCCGCGCTTGCTTACATGAAGGAGCGCAACCTGCCGCTTGCGGCCGTCGGCAAGTTCAAAGAGCACGAGACGCAGATATTCTCATCTGCAGCCGACTGGGAGCGTCACTTGCATGACTTGGGCCTGAACGAGCTGAATGTCACGCCAGATCCCGTGCTCGTCGCCAGCGAAGCGGCGCTGTGGGGCGCGATCCATCATCAGGGCCTGCTGTCGGACACTGTCATCGTTTCCGACGACGCAGGGCAGTTTCACGTCGGCCCGCATGCGCTGTGCTGGGTTCACGCCGAACGTCTCGTTCACAAGCTCGTTCCCGCCAACGACAGGCAGCGCAACGCCATCGAAAACGCCAAGCGGATGATCTGGTGGTTCTACGGCGCCTTGAAGGACTACAAGCTGGCCCCCAGCGCGGAGCGGGCGGAACTCCTGCGCGCCCGTTTTGATCGCATCTTCAAGCGCGCCAGCACCGGCTTCGCCACGCTCGACAGGCTGCTGCGACGGCTGCATCGCAACAAGGACGAGCTGCTACGCGTGCTGGAGCGCCCCGAGATTCCGCTCAACACCAACGCGTCCGAAAACGACATCCGCGCCTTCGTCACCAAACGAAAAATCTCCGGCGGAACCGTCAGCGAAAAGGGCCGCGACGCCCGCGACATCATGCTGGGGCTGGCCAAAACCTGCATGAAGCTGAAGCTCTCGTTCTACGACTTCCTCGGCGACCGCCTCGGCGTCCCCGGCCCAAAAATCCCGCCCCTCGAAAGCCTCATCCGATCCGCGCCCGCCTGAGACAGCCTGCTACGCCCGGGAATTTGCCCCGGTTACATAGTTTCGGCGAAAGGAGTTGTTGCAGGAAGATGATTATTTGAGCCGACTCGGCGGAAGCGGCGATTTTTCTCAATACGGCGAGGCCCAGCGCGAAGAGGGACCAAGCCCTGCGGCCATGCTTTTTGAAGGGGATCGGACGCCGCCGCGCCGCCGCTGCGCCGGTCTTGACGCAGAGCGTCACGGTCAGCGCCAGCACAGCGAGCAGAGTCGACAACTTGAGCGGATCGACGATGTGCGTGTCCTCCAGATTGAAGCCCTTGGTTTTCAGATTTGCGAACAGCGTTTCGATGGTCCATCTTCGGCGATAGCCCGTCAGCGCCTTACGCGGGTTTCCCGAGCAAGCCAGCGCCAGCAGTTCGTTCGTCGGCAACCGCATAACGACGATCCGCAGCAGCGGCGAATGCGTGCCGGCGCCCTGTCCCAACCTGCACCATCCCTTGAGGATCGTTTTCTCGCCCTTGGCGAGGCGGCGCGCGATGTCGGCGATCGTCCACGTGTCGTAGCCATCGCGCACAACATGCTGGTTCTCGCGAAGCCGCAGAATGAAAGGGATTTTGCGCTTGCGCAGATAGGCCATCCAGGCGTCGCCGATGAACTCGCGATCGCCCATCAGCGAGGCGATTTTCAGATCCGGAAACGCCACGCGCAACCGATCGAGCAGGTCGGTGCGCGCCCTGGTGTTGGAGTTGCCCGCCGACGGCAGCAACGTCCAGATCAGCGGAACGCCCATGCCGTTCCAGATCACGGAGATCATGAGAATGTTGATGGTGGCTTTGCCGAACTCCCAGTTGGTTCGATCCATCGCCAGAACCCATGGCTTCTCGCGAATGCCCAGCACGTCGACGACCACCTGCGCCGTCATGGCGCCGTCGAGTTGGACGTGCTGAAAGAAACGATAGAAGCGCCGACGCACCGAATCTATCGAAGCCGCCGTCGCGACATGCGCCGCCAATCGCCAAAGGCAGATCGTGCCGTGCCGCATGATCAGCGACGCCAGCCAACCCAGCGTCTCGCGCCTTGTCGCGGAGAGAGCGATGTGGTTGTGTATCGCCCCGGATAAGGCGTTCGAGAACGTATTCTGCATCAAAGCGATCCTTCGTTTGCAGACAAAGAATCGCTTTTATGAATCAACTCAGCGCCTTATCCAACCGCGTCCAGTACCGATGGTCCTCGTTTCTAAACTTTTCGAGATCATAGATTGTAGCGGAAGTAAGTATTTGACTGTCCAAAGTGGAATTGTAGATAACGCACAAAATAATAATTACGTTGAGCTGTTTTCTATTAGGGTCGTCGCTCCACGCGTCCGATATTTGTTGACGAGTGAAAAGAGCCATGTGGTTGCTGGTAATAGCTTCGTTCGGACCATAACAGCGTGTTGACGAAGTCCCGGCCGCCTGATTTTGTCTGAGGAACGAAGATTCTCGGCGGGTTGCGACGATGGCGATGGGGCGTGAGGGCGAGGTCCAGGGCGACCTCATGATGACCTGGGCGGAGATGCCACGCTCGCCGGGCCATGTATTTTATGACCGTCTCCAGAAGCTCTTGGTCGATGCTGGTTTTGACGCTTTCGTCGAGGAGACCTGCAAGCCGTTTTACGCGCCGAGGATGGGCGCGCCGTCGTTGCCGCCGGGCCGCTATTTCCGCATGCATATGATCGGTTATTTCGAAGGGCTCGACAGCGAACGCGGCATTGTCTGGCGCTGCTCGGATTCTCGATCGCTGGGAGATTTCCTGCGGCTTGGGAAGCGTGACAAGGTTCCCGATCATTCGTGGCTGTCGAAGACGCGCAGCCGTCTGCCTCACGAAGTTCACGAGAAAGTGTTCGCCTTCGTTCTGAAGCTCGTCGCCGAGCGCGGTCTGGTGAAGGGCGAGCGCATTGGCGTTGATGGTTCGACGATGGAGGCCAACGCCGCGCTGCGGACGATCGTGCGCCGCGACAACGGCGAAACCTATCGCGAGATGCTGACGCGGATGGCCAAGGAGAGCGGGGTCGAGACGCCGACGATCGACGATCTCATCCGGCTCGACCGCAAGCGTAAGGGCAAGAAGCTCTCGAACGAAGATTGGACGAGCAAGACCGATCCGGACGCGAAGATCGCCAAGATGAAGGACGGTTCGACGCATCTTGCTTACAAGCCCGAACATGCGGTCGATCTCGACACGGGCGTGATCGTGGCGGCTCCGATCCACGAGGCCGACAAAGGCGACACGGCGACGCTCGACCCCACGCTGAAGGAAGCGGAAAAGAACCTGTCCGGCGTAGGCTTTGCGCCGACGCCGGAAGACCCTTGCGATCTCGTGGCCGACAAAGGCTATCACTCGCGCGACGTTCTGAAGGACCTCGACGACGGCCCATGGAAGACGCGCATCGCCGAACCCCAGCCGAGCAAGGGCTATTCACGCTGGCACGGCGACGACGAGGCGCGCGAGGCGGTCTATGGGAATCGCAATCGGTTGAAGTCGGGCGTCGGTAGGGAGGCCATGCGCAAACGCGGCGAGCTTGTCGAACGTAGCTTCGCCCATGTTCTGGAACGCGGCGGCATGCGCCGCACGTGGTTGCGCGGTCGCGAGAACGTCCATAAACGCTATCTCGTCCATGTTGCGGGCTACAATCTCGGCATTCTGATGCGTGCATTGTTCGGCGCCGGCACACCAAGGGAAGCCGCAGCTATCAGAAACGGCTTCGTATTCGTCGTTCAGACCGCCGAAACCATCGCCTTCGTGATCCTCGCCAGGTCCGGCGCCGAGACGGCGGCGCTGATGGTCGCTGTCAGTTACGAAGCCAGCCCATAGAATCCCGACTTCGTCACCGCGCTGATAAACAGGGGCAAAACCAGTCATTGGAGTTTTCGGGCAATTGTTTTTAGCCCAGTCGGAGAAACTTCCGGTCTCCGGGCCCACTGGAACATGAACAACAGGAAAAATAGTGACATTTGTTGCTGGAGTCGCTCCAAAATTCTTAACGTTCAGCTTGAGAGACAACCCCAGAAGCTCTTTTGTGATACTGCTTCCTTCTTTAATAATATCAGCACTCTCGACAAATACCCACGGGCGCGATTGCTTCCTAGCAATTTCTGCTTGCTGAATTGCTGCATCAGCCTGTCTACGGGCTTCATTTGCCGCCCTGATGGCTGCATTGAGGGCAGACAAGGATATGCAAACAGTGATGAGAAGCCCCACTACCGCAATGCCATTTATTCCTATCGTAACATAGTTTATCCATTTTTGATGAGTGCGAAAACCGCATTCCTCGGAATATTTCTCTTTATTATTGGGGGCGCTGGACTTTTCCATAGCAGCCGCCCACGAGGGCCGCTGTATTTGGCCACCGTTGGGGCAGGTGCCGTTATCTGCGGGATCGTCCTTATTTTTCTGTTCATTATCTTCCATTCTGAACGCGCCTCCGCTTTCTGCAGCGTCTCAGCACCTTGCTATGGCCGCGCCGAAAATGTCCGGGTTGTTCCGGTTGTTATACCGCCATTCGATCTCCGCAACATACAGCGGGAGATATTTCCGGCTGAGCTTGTGATAGCCGCCCATGATAGCGCGCTTGATGAGCGACCAGAAGCCGGTTCTTGTGGACCTGAGGCCGGCCCTTGAAACGCTTCACGCGACTCTGGCCGTCGCTGCGAGCTTCCCGCTGGGTAGGGAAGCGACGCGCTCGCCGTCGCTCGGCAGGCCCTCGGCAAATTCGAAGCCGCGGCGCAGCGCGTCGAACAGCGCAAGCTACGGCCGGTGGCAAATCAAACGCGGCTTGCCGACATACACTCTCATCCGGAAGGGCAACCGTCATGACGAGCACACCGCATACGAGCCTCGAGTCGCCGATCGTCGAAATAGGCGAACGCCCGCGCGTGCCGAGCGCACCTTCAAGTCCCTCGCAGACCTCGCCGTGCTCGCCGGAGCCGACTTCGACAGAGCCGCGAGCGAGGGCGACAGCGCGCCGCGCGCGGACGCCGACGCATTTGAGACCCGATCGTGACCCGCCTGTCACAGCGAGCGCCGCGCGTGAACGTGGAAGGCGAAGTGGCGAACGTTTCGCGGCTTTGTCGAGCGGCGCGACTCAGAACTTCGCCGCGGCGCAAAGTTACGGCGACGCGCTCGCTCGCGGTCGCGCCTCGGCGCGGATGGAAGACGAATACGCCAACGCGGTTGCAAATGACCCTGACAGCTTAAAAAATTTGGGATTTTAACATGACCAGCGACGACGACGACCCGCTCAAAATTGCCGATCCAATGCAACGCTTGGCCGCGTTGGAAAAAGCTGAGCGCCGGCGCCGAAAGGCGGCCGCGAAGGCCGAGCGCCAGGAACGCGCCGAGGCCGAATTCCGCGCCGCGTGGAAAGGCCTTTTTGAATTTGCGTAGAGCCAAAACAAAGCTGCGTTGATGAGCAGCTTGTGGGACTTTGACGGCTTGAGCGTTGAAGAAATGCGGCGCGTGATCGCTGAAGGCGCGACCGATGACGAGTTGCGTCGCGAGTTGATGGAATAGGAGAACCCAATGTCAAAAGCTGAAGAACATGAACAACAGGTGGCCAACGCGCATAGGGCTGCACTGAAGGCCGTATATCAGCACGCCGTGCAGGCGGGAAAACGGCAGTTTTTCGTGCAGCTCCTGGGCTGCGACCTCACACCCGAGCAGATGCGAAAAGCCGTCGACCTCGCTCCGCCTGATAACGACGGCGCGGACGTGGCGCGAAGGGCGAAGGCTACGGCTTTCGCCGTAACGCAGTCGGAAAAGCAACGCGAGCGCCAAGAGCAACAGCGCCAGGAAGACGAAAAAGCTCGCATCGCGGCCGAGCGGCATTGGGCGCAGTTGCACGGCTTGCCGCAGACGCCGGACTACAGGACGCCGGCCGAGAAACAGCAACATGACACCTTCGCCGCCATGGCGCGCGGCGTCGCGCGCGGACGCGACTTCGAGACCGAGCGCGACCTCATGCAGGCCGGCGCAGCGGCGGCGTCGCGGCTCCGAGGCCACGCGCTCGGCGCGCCGCAAGCCGATCATTTGCGCGCGCTCGCCGAGCGCGCCAACGCGAAAGGATAGACCGCCATGAAGGTCACCAGCCTTGAACAAATCAGACAAGACGCCGCCGCGACGGCAGAGCCCGAAGCGCCGCGCGCGCGGCCCGAGCGGGAATATCGGCCAAGGGCGATCAAGCAACGCTTTGAGGTCGCGAGCCTCCAAGACGGACGAGTCGCGCCGATCTCCGTCTACCACGCCGAAACCTACGACGAAGCGCGCGCACACGCCGGTCGCAGAGCGCTGGCGCTGGGACTCGACGTCATCGAGCTGTGGCCTTGGGAAAGCCTCGCCGACCTCACGGTGAAAGACGCCGTCATCTTGAGCCGCCTTTGCTTTGACGAGCTCGCAGGCGGCGAATTGGTCCGCGACCCGCGCTTGCTTCTTCAACTCTTCCCAGTGGAGGCCCAGCGAGCGGCGTGGCGCTGATGAGTTTCGCCGGGCGTCCGCGTCGCCGGGCGAAAGGGGCAGGCGGGCGCGCGTGCGCGGATGTAACGGCGCGCGCCGCCTCGCTCTCTCGCGTGAGCGCGCCGCGCCCGAAGTCGCCGGGTCCTCTTGGCTGACTTCGGGCTTGCGGGACCGCTGCCCGCATTTTAGCGCCAGAATTTAAAGGGTTTTCTGCCTTGTTGCGCGTGGCTAGTGGCGCTATCGTGACGCATGACGCAGCTCTCGCAAACGGCTTACGGCAAGCACGCCGGGCTTAGTCAGCAGCGAATTTCGCAGCTTGTCGCCCAAGGCTTGCCGCTGATCGACGGCAAGATCGACGCTGAGGCGGCGGATGCGTGGCTTGTGAAGAACCTCGACCCGATGAAGAGGCAGGCGGCGAAGGAAGGATGCGCTCGCACCGCCCGGTCGCAGCGACGCGCGCCACGCCGTCGCGAGTCGCGCATTAAGCTCGCTGAGCCGCAGGCCGGGATAACGTCGGCGCGCACGGATAAGCTCTCAGCCGACGCGGCGCTTGCGCAGCTCCGACTACGGGAGCGCGAAGGGTCTCTCGTCTCTCGCGACGCCGCCGAGCGTTTTGTTTTTGAGAAGGCGCGCGAGCAGCGCGACGGCTTGATAGGCTGGATCGCGCGCTCGGCTCCGGTCCTGGCGCATGAACTGGAGGCCGATCCGCAGCGGACATTCGCGACGCTTGATCGGCTCGCGCGCGCCTTCCTTCGCGAACAGGCGGGGGGGGGGACGAAAAATGAGCGCGATCGATTTTCGCGCCGTCTGGCGACGAGGCCTCGCGCCCGAGCCACAAACGCTTGTCAGCGAATGGGCGGACTCGCATCGCATCTTGCCGAGCACAAGCGCCGAGCCCGGCCGCTGGCGCACGTCGCGCACGCCGTATTTGCGCGAGGTCATGGACGCGCTGAGCGTTTCGAGCGCTTACGAGCGCGTTGTGCTCGTGAAGGCTGCGCAAGTTGGGGCGAGCGAGGCCGCGCTTAATTTTTGCGGCTACGTGATCGAAAACGCGCCGGGCGTGCTGCTTTACTGCATGCCGACCGATGCGGCGTCGCGTCGCAACGTCCGACTGCGCGTCGACCCGCTCATAGACTCGACGCCAGAGCTTGCCGCGCTCGTCACAAGGCGGCGCAGCCGGGCTGCGGGCAACACTGATAGCCTAAAAACGTTCCCGGGCGGTCAACTATCCTTCGTCGGCGCAAACAGCGCCGTAGGGCTGCGCAGCACGCCTGCGCGCTATGTGGTCGGCGACGAAATCGACGCGTGGCCCGCCGACGCGGACGGCGAAGGCGATCCTGTCAGCCTGGCGATTCAGCGCACGGTGACTTTCAAAGGCCGGCGCAAAGTTTTCATGCTCAGCACGCCGACCGTTGAGGGCGTCTCGCGCATCGCCAGCGCCTTCGCGGAAGGCGACCAACGGCGCTATTTTGTGCCTTGTCCGCATTGCGGTGTGCTGCAAGCGTTGCGTTGGTCGCAGGTGAAATGGCCGGGCGATGACCGCCCCAGAGCCTTCTATCTCTGCGAGCATTGCGGCGAGGCCATCAGCGAGCGCGACAAGCAAAGCATGATTGCCGAGGGCCAATGGCGCGCGACCGCCGCCGGCGACGGCAAGACGGCGAGCTTTCACATCAGCGCGCTTTATTCGCCATTCGTCTCATGGGGCGAGATCGCGCTGGAGCATCTGGCCTGCGGCGATGATCCGTCGAGGCTGCAAGTTTGGACGAATGCCAGCCTTGGCGAGGCCTTCGAAGATCGCCTCGCCGTTGGCGTCACGGCCGATCGGCTACTCACGCGCGCGTCGTCATGGGGCGAGACCCTGCCCGACGACGTCGTGGTCGTGACGGGCGGCGTCGACGTGCAAATGAACCGCCTCGAAGTCGAGATCGTCGGCTGGGGGCGCGGCGAAGAGTCATGGTCGCTCGACTATATTTCGCTGCCCGGCAACCCGGCCGAGCCGGACGTGTGGCGGCAACTCGATGAAGTGCGCGCGCGGCGCTTCAAGCATAGGAAGCTGGGTTCACTGCCGCTCGCGAGCCTCTGTGTGGACAGCGGTAATTGGAGTCAGGCGGTCTACTCATATTGCGGCCCGCGCTTTTACAAAAAAGTCTTCGCCGTCAAAGGCGCGAGTCACCCGAGCTTCGCCATCTGGCCACGCCGTCCCACGCGACCCAAGGATGGCCGGCCGAGCGCCTTGTTCATCGTCGGCGCGACGGCGGCGAAAGAGGTTGTGGTCTCGCGGCTCGGTATCGAAACCCCTGGGCCCGGCTTTTGCCATTTCCCGCCGCGGGACCTGGACTTTTTCGACCAGCTTCTGGCCGAGAAGCCCGTCCGCCGCTTCATCAATGGCGTCGCGACGCGCGTTTGGGTGAAGGCCGGAAATGCGCGCAATGAGGCCCTGGACTGCCGTATCTACAGCCTTTGCGCGCTCTATGCGCTGCGCTCATACGGATTTAATTTGGACAAGCAGGCGGACAAGGTCGCGGAGAAGCCCGTGGTCGACTTGACAAGGCCCCCGGACCCGAGTCGGCCGCTGAGCTTCAACGAGAGACTCCAGAAACTCATGAGGGAAAACGATGGAACCCGAAGACCGTAGGAACAAGGCGCGCCGATATGGCGAGGCCGTGGGCGAGCTATGGGCCGCGGTTAGCGGCGCTTCGCCTTCCACCTATCGCGCTTGGGAAGCCGGCCAGGAACGCAAGCGCCGGCGCCAAGCCGAGGCGCGCCGCCGCGCCGGCCTTGGGCCCGCGCCGTTTATCGAGTCGGGCTGCGACGGGGATCCTGGGGGCGGACCTTGAGGCTGAATGGCGAAGGCTTAATCAACTCTTGCCTAGGACGTAGAAGAATTCGACAGATCACTCCAATCACCATTAGCCAAATAGAGCCTAGGATCGGCCAATTGTAAAGCACGTATCCAAAAGCCGAAAATAGGACTATAATGAGCCCGGTGCACGCAATTATTTCCGCGAGACGCCCCGCGTTCTTTTTCAACCTTACAGCCACAGCCCAGAGGGCTTTCTCGCGCTCAACTAGATCGGCTAGGTGCAGGAAATGGATATCGCCAAATTTCATGAACGCCTCCATACCTTCCTAGCAAAAGCCGAACTTTCAAACAGTAGCCTACTCCTGTGATAAATATGCCTGTTCCCAATAAAAGTAAAGAAGAAAAAAAACATTTTCCAAGCAACAAGTGCTGCGGTGCACCAAAGTAACGCTATTGCATGCAAGCCGCTGGATTCTAGCGCGAAGCGCAAAAGTTCGCTCGCCATGTCGGTTAGTCCGGGTGCCTCGTCGAGTTCGCGGTAGGCGAGCACCCCGGCGTCCGAGGTCACGATTGAGCCTCGAAATTGCAGCTTCAAGCGGCGCTCGAAATCGAGCCGCAGAGCCTCGCCACTCGATTCACACGTCGGGTTCATCATCGCCGCCTCGCTCTGGGGGGCGGCAAGAACAGCGGACTGATTTAGGACCTCGGGATAATTTTCCCGAAGTTAAAGCTGGGGAACGGACCCGCGACCTCGCCGCAGAGAAAGCAGGTCTCGGGAACGGCAAGACCTTCGAAGCCGCGAAGACGGTAGTCGATGCCGTGGTCTCGGCGGCGCGGGCGCGTCGCCCGCTTCTTGGCGAGCGCCTCGGATAGGTCCGGCATGATCTCGGCGGCGGTCGGCGGAATGGACTGGCTACGATCTGTAGCCGGTCCACTGTATTGGTTGCCCGGACTCCCCTTCGCCTTCCCAACCTCCTCGGCGCGCTCGCCAAGGACGGTCTCGGCCTCGACGACGACCTCACTCTGGCGGGGCAATTTTTGCCCCGCCTGAAGCGGTCCGCGAGGGTTTCGACGTCTTTAGGCGCGCTAATTTTTAGCGCGCCTTTTCCTGGAGCGCCCCTGTCCCGCGCGGGGCTCACCCAAGCGGCATTGCGCCCCGCGCAGCGAAGCCCGACTTCGAGCGGGCGGCGGGCTTTTTGTGTGTCTGGCGTTCGGGAAGCATGGCAGAAGACCTTTGCGTTTCAATAGGCCCCAAATTCCCGAACGCCTCTTTTAAGCCTTTGGTTTTAGCCGCTAACATCGCCAAAGTGGTAAAACCTCCCGGCCTACCAGGGACGCCCCAGACGTCGGATTTCGCTCGCCGTGATTTCCTTGTTTTCGCGTGTAGACGGCCACATCATCGCGTCTACACGAGAAGGAGTCGCCCATGCCCCTCAACATTCGCGATGAAGAGGTGAACCGACTGGCCGAGCAATTGGCGGGCCTCACGGGCAAGACGAAGGCCGAAGCGGCCAAAATCGCGCTCCAGCACGAGCTGCGGCGCAGGCGAAGCCAAACGCCGCTGTGGGAGCGTTGCGATCCTTGCGCGACAAGATCGCCGCTCACTCCCGACACGGGCGTCGTGATCAACAAGGCGTTTTTCGACGCATTGGGTGGTGAGGGCGGCGCATAATCTTTGACGACGCCGCCGCAATCGTCGCGATCCCGCTCGACGAGCCGGAGAGCCGCGAGTCGCCGCCGTTCTCGACGCCGATCCCTCGCGCCGCTTGATGACGTGGGTAATTGCGCTTTGGGTGGCTACCGTCACGCTTTATCGGAAGAAAAACATGCGCATTGATGAAGCCGAGGCCTGGCGACCGTAACGTCAGGCCGAGGGAGAGGCCCTTGGCGCTGACTGACGGCCTAGTGGATAAAGTCTAACATTTGAGT
>CAWFZD010000114.1:0-33090 GCA_963820145.1 uncultured Alphaproteobacteria bacterium | reverse complement strand
AACTGACAGCGACCATCAGCGCCGCCGCTCTCGCGCCGGACCTGGCGAGGATCACGAAGGCGATGGTTTCGGCGGTCTGAGAGACGGTTACCGAAGCCGTTTCTGAGAGCTGCGGCTTCCCTTGGCTGTGCCCGCGCCCAACAATGCACGCATCAGAATGCCGAGATTGGAGCCCTGCAACACGGACGGAGATAGCGTTTATGGACGTTCTCGCGACCGCGCAACCACGTGCGGCGCATGCCGCCGCGTTCCAGAACATGGGCGAAGCCTACGTTTGACAAGCTCGCCGCGTTTGCGCATGGCCTCCCTACCGACGCCGCACTTCAACCCATTGCTCATCTCCCATAGACCGCCTCGCGCGCCTCGTCGTCGCCGTGCCAGCGTGAATAGCCCTCGCTCGGCTGGGGTTCGGCGATGCGCGTCTTCCACTGGCCGTCGTCGGGTCTCCTTCAGAACGTCGCGTGAGTGATAGCCTTTGTCGGCCACGAGATCGCAAGGGTCTTCCGGGGGCGTCGGCGCAAAGCCTACGCCGGACAGGTTCTTTTCCGCTTCCTTCCGCGTGGGGTCGAGCGTCGCCGTGTCGCCTTCTGTCGGCCTCGTGATCGGAGCCGCCACGATCACGCCCGTGTCGGAGATCGACCCGCATGTTCGGGTCTGTAAGCAAGATGCGTCGGAACCGTCCTTCATCTTGGCGATCTTCGCGTCCGGATCGGTCTTGCTCGTCCAATCTTCGTTCGAGAGCTTCTTGCCCTTACGCTTGCGGTCGAGCCGGATGACAATTCGTCGATCGTCGGCGTCTCGACCCCGCTCTCCTTGGCCATCCGCGTCAGCACATTCTCGCGACTTAGGTTTTCGCTGTTGTCGCGGCGCACGATCGTCCGCAGCGCGGCCTTTTTCCCCATCGTCGAACCATCAACGCGAATGCGCTCGCCCTTCACCGACAATTGCGCTCGGCGACTGAGTTCAGAACGAAGGCGAACACTTTCCCGTGAACTTCGTGAGGCAGACGGGCCGCGCGTCTTCGACAGCCACGAATGATCGGTACCTTGTCACGCTTCCCGTCTCCCAGCGATCGAGAATCGGAGCAGCGCCAAACAGATGCCGCGTTCGCTGTCGAGCCCTTCGAAATAACCGATCATATGCATGCGGAAATAGCTGGCCCGGCGGCAACGACGGCGCGCCCATCCTCGGCGCGTAAACGGGCTTGCAGGTCTCCTCGAGAAAGCGTCAAAACCAGCATCGACCGAGAGCTTCTGGAGACGGTCATAAAATACATGGCCCGGCGAGCGGGCATCCCCGCCCAGGTCATCATGAGGTCGCCCGGACCTCGCCCTCACGCCCCATCGCCATCGTCGCAACCCGCCGAGAATTCTTCGTTCCTCAGAACAGAATCAGGCGGCCGGGACTTCGTCAACACGCTGTTAACCTGTGGGCGAAAGCGTCGCAAGTCGAGCTTTTCAGCTTATGCGGCAGGTCGTAGGTCGCGTAAAACTCGTAACGCCATGAAGCCTGGGGCGCGCTCGATGCAGCGATTGGGATCTGGCCGCTTGGGCGGCAGGACGAAAGCTCGGGCCGGCTGGCTTTGCATTCGTCTTCGAAGCGGATTTGAACTCGGCAGTCGTAGCGCGGCTTAGTGGGGCCGATGCGCTTGGCCGCGGGCTTGCGGTGCACGGGGGACAGGGACGATCGCGCCTCAAGCGACAAGCTTTTTGAGGATGTGGCCGACGCATGGAATAGGTCATCTACGTTCGTGATTTACAGGTTCAGGACAAGGGCTAAATCTTAATGCTTAATCTTCCATTGATGAAGCCCAACAAACGAAGTCATCGCCGCCTGAGCGGCATGACGAGCTCGCGTTTGCCCCTGGGATTGTCGTTGCGCAGTTCCTCGACGGCGCGCGCACGAGCGCGCTCGTATAGTAGGGCAGCGAGGCCGGTGCGGACGTCGGCTGGTGGGCTCAGCCCGCTTTTCCCAACGATAGAGCGAGGCGCACGCGACGCCGACAGCCCTTGCGACCTGCTCGGCGAAGAGACCGCCGGCCATGGCGCTCCGCCAGAGAGCGACGGCGTTGCATCTTAATCAACGATCGGCGCGGGGTCCGCCGTGTGGTCTATGTGATCAAAAACCGATTGCAGGGCGCGTCGGCCATATCCCCAGTGATAATGTAGCTCGGGCGGAACAAGCCGCTTTCGAAGCGCGCTTTTCATAGCGCCGTAGCGAGCGAGCGGCTTGCGGCGGTCATCGGACGTTTCGCCGGTAGGATCGGGTTGCGAAACTCCAACGCAACCGAGGAACCGACCGATGACCGACCAGATGTGACCTGCGCGCGCTCGTGGAGAATGTGCCCGACGCGATATTTTGCGCGAGATGATCGGCTTCGCCGCCAAGCGCTTGATGGAGCTGGAGGTTGGCGCGCTGACCGGGGCGGGCTACGGGGAGAAGACCCTCGAGTGCCTGGTCAGCGCAACGGCTACCGCGACCGGACCTGGGAGACCCGAGCGGACCGTCGAGCTGCGTATCCCCAAGCTGCGCAAAGGCAACTACCTTCTCGGCTTCCTGGAGCCCCCATGGCCGGGGCTGCGCTACGCCGACCCGCTCGCCCCGCCACGCTCAATTGCATGGAGGAAAACGCCGAGCGTCAGATCAAGTCAAAATTCATACAATCATTGCAACGCCGGGACTTCGAAGTCGGTCCTCGAGCGCGGCGGCGATTATCTCTCACGCTGAAAGCCGACCACTGACCCGCGACGTCGAGGCCTATTTCGACGACACCAAGGCCAAGATCGCCGAAACCTTCGAAACCACGGACGCCGATCATGGCCGGATGGAGCACGCTGTCACGCCGTCGTCCATGACGGGATTGGCTGTTTCCGAAAGGCAACAAGGACCGCCCGCCCTCCGGCGTTGTGACGATTGGACGAGTTAGGGCTGAGGTGGAGCGCGACGGCAAAGTCACGCCCTCCTGCCGTTACTCCTCGTCTCCGGCCAAGCTCTCGGCTGCGGCTTTCGCCAGGGCCGTGTGCGCCCACTCGTCCATCGAGAACGGCGTCCATTGGGTGCTCGATCTGACCTTCAACGAGGATCGCGCCAAGAACCGCAAGAATCACGAGCTCAGAACCTCGCCATCATCCGAAGCTCCCCCTCAACGTCATCAAGCTGCTAAAATGCGATAGCCCTGCCCCCGCCCCTCCGCTCGCAAAAAGTAGCAGATGGGTGGTGAACAGGGCTCCGAATCCGGGTTAACGCGGGGTGGCTCGTAGGGCGTTGGCGAGGTAATCGCCCTTCCACCCGGCGATTTTTCTGCGCAGCTTGAGGCTGGTGCGCCTGGGCTTCGTGGCCTTGCGTTGCGGCTTCAGAGGAGGCGGTCTTTCGGGCTCGGGAGCGCTCCTGACCAGATTGATCGCGAAGTGTCTGACGACGGCCATGTTTCTTGTGCCGTGGCCTTTGCGCAGGCGGCACTGGTCGTCGGCAAAGACGACGTCGAGCACCCAGTGCAGCTGGTTCTCTATGCTCCAATGGCCGCGCACGGCTTCTTGCGCCTGCTTCGCCGAGAGCGTCGCCGAAGAAATGTAGTAGCGGGTTTCGAAGCGGCAGCGGCCGGAAAGCTCGGCCTGCGATTGCACGCGGATGATCGAGGCGGCTTGCGGCAGGCGCAGCTCGCCGGGAAAACGCCGCGCGCCGTTCAGCCAATCGACGTCTGTGATGACGCTCACGCTTCGCTGCTCGATGCGGCCGTGGCCTTTATCGTGATCGATGTCGATGATCGTGTCCGCCGCGGCGAAGGCGCTTTCGATCTCGCCGCGCAGCGTCGGCTGATTGGCCTTGACCGCGAGCAGATAATCCGCGCCCGCGTCCCTGATCTTTTGCGCGATCTTGGCGTTCGTGGCGATGGCGTCGATGGAGACGAGCGCGCCCTCGAGACCGCCGTTTGCGGCGAGGCGGTCGATCAGAACGGGGATCGCCGCAAGCTCATTGGCTTTCCCCTCCACCGCTTCCTGGCCGAGCACGAGGCGGCTCGTGGTGGCGAAGGCGGAGACGAGATGCAAGGGCGCTTTGTCCTCGGCGCGATTGTGGCTTCGGCGCGAGGTCTTCCCGTCGATGGCGACGAGGTCGGGGCGTTCGGGCCAGGTCTCGCGCACCCAGGCGGTGAACACGGTGGAGAACAGCGCCGGGTTGATGCGGTTCATGAGCAGGGTGAGCCAGCGTCCGCCGGGAACGCCGTGGTGATAAGGCAAGTAGCGGCGCAGGAAAGAAAGGTTCGCCTCGCCCCAGGCGGCGATGGCGTCATAGTCGTCGCAGTCGGCCATCGTCGCGCAAACGACGAGCAGCAGCGCCTCGCACAGCGGATAGGCGACCCGCCAGGGATCGCGCGGATCGGGAATGAGCGCGAAGTGAGCGAGCAGCGACTTGAGACGCGACTTCTCTTCAAAGACGGCAAGAACGTAGTCCATGGCGGCGGCTCCCGAATCAGTCCCCCGACAGGGAATCACGCCTTTGCCAATCCGTTAACCGCCGTTAACCTGACTTCGGAGCCCTGGGGTGGTGAAACTGCTCTTGCAAATTCCAGCAACCAGATGGAATGTGCGGACATTTAACTCCGAACCCTAGGAGAGTTCGTTGGCCGCTTCAAATACCCTGCAGCCCGAGCCTAGCAGTCTACGCGACCTTCTTTCTCGCCACGGCGGGCTGCGGCTCGTCGCGCCAGAGAGGAAATTCCATCGAAACGAGTTTGTCGAAAAGACCGACTTCGAGGGTCGTCGCGACGCATTCGCCGGGAAATGCGTGCTGATCGCCGCGACGGAGCAGTCGACTGCGCGCGGGCGCTTATCGAGCTCGACGGCTGGGCGGCCCGGCTCGTAATCCTCCCTCCCGGTTTTTCGAAGGAGCAAATCGAATCCGTCTCACTCAGGCCGAGGTCGATGCCCTTGTCTCGGACAATCCGGGCATCATCGGGTGACCGTCTTCTCTACGTCTGCGGCGAGGCGATGTCGATCCGCTCGAAGCCAAAGTCATCGCTGGTGACGGAGTGGGTCCTACCCACCTCGGGCTCCACCGGCACCCCGAAGCTAGTCGCCCATACACTTGCGACGCTGCTCTGGCGCACCCCGCAGGCGGGTGCCGCGCTCTCTGGTGTGCGCGACCTTCATGATATTCGCCATAGCGGCGAATATCATAGAAGGTGGCCCACACCGGAGCCAGCGCGGCGGCGTCCGCCTGCGGGATCGGCCCAAGCAGCGTCGCAAGTGTATGGGCGACTAGCTTCGGGGTGCCCGTGGAGCCCGAGGTCGGTAGGACCCACTCCGTCGCCAGCGATGACTTTGGCTTCGAGCGGATCGACATCGCCTCGCCGCAGACGTAGAGAAGACGGTCACCCGATGATGCCGGATCGTCCGAGACAAGGGCATCGACCTCGGCCTGAGTGAGGACGGATTCGATTTGCTCCTTCGAAAAACCGGGAGGGAGGATTACGAGCCGGGCCGCCCAGCCGTCGAGCTCGATAAGCGCCCGCGCGCAGTCGATCTGCTCCGTCGCGGCGATCAGCACGCATTTCCCGGCGAATGCGTCGCGACGACCCTCGAAGTCGGTCTTTTCGACAAACTCGTTTCGATGGAATTTCCTCTCTGGCGCGACGAGCCGCAGCCCGCCGTGGCGAGAAAGAAGGTCGCGTAGACTGCTAGGCTCGGGCTGCAGGGTATTTGAAGCGGCCAACGAACTCTCCTAGGGTTCGGAGTTAAATGTCCGCACATTCCATCTGGTTGCTGGAATTTGCAAGAGCAGTTTTCACCACCCCAGGGCTCCGAAGTCAGGTTAACGGCGGTTAACGGATTGGCAAAGGCGTGATTCCCTGTCGGGGGACTGATTCGGGAGCCGCCGCCATGGACTACGTTCTTGCCGTCTTTGAAGAGAAGTCGCGTCTCAAGTCGCTGCTCGCTCACTTCGCGCTCATTCCCGATCCGCGCGATCCCTGGCGGGTCGCCTATCCGCTGTGCGAGGCGCTGCTGCTCGTCGTTTGCGCGACGATGGCCGACTGCGACGACTATGACGCCATCGCCGCCTGGGGCGAGGCGAACCTTTCTTTCCTGCGCCGCTACTTGCCTTATCACCACGGCGTTCCCGGCGGACGCTGGCTCACCCTGCTCATGAACCGCATCAACCCGGCGCTGTTCTCCACCGTGTTCACCGCCTGGGTGCGCGAGACCTGGCCCGAACGCCCCGACCTCGTCGCCATCGACGGGAAGACCTCGCGCCGAAGCCACAATCGCGCCGAGGACAAAGCGCCCTTGCATCTCGTCTCCGCCTTCGCCACCACGAGCCGCCTCGTGCTCGGCCAGGAAGCGGTGGAGGGAAAAGCCAATGAGCTTGCGGCGATCCCCGTTCTGATCGACCGCCTCGCCGCAAACGGCGGTCTCGAGGGCGCGCTCGTCTCCATCGACGCCATCGCCACGAACGCCAAGATCGCGCAAAAGATCAGGGACGCGGGCGCGGATTATCTGCTCGCGGTCAAGGCCAATCAGCCGACGCTGCGCGGCGAGATCGAAAGCGCCTTCGCCGCGGCGGACACGATCGACATCGACATCGATCACGATAAAGGCCACGGCTCGCATCGAGCAGCGAAGCGTGAGCGTCATCACAGACGTCGATTGGCTGAACGGCGCGCGGCGTTTTCCCGGCGAGCTGCGCCTGCCGCAAGCCGCCTCGATCATCCGCGTGCAATCGCAGGCCGAGCTTTCCGGCCGCTGCCGCTTCGAAACCCGCTACTACATTTCTTCGGCGACGCTCTCGGCGAAGCAGGCGCAAGAAGCCGTGCGCGGCCATTGGAGCATAGAGAACCAGCTGCACTGGGTGCTCGACGTCGTCTTTGCCGACGACCAGTGCCGCCTGCGCAAAGGCCACGGCACAAGAAACATGGCCGTCGTCAGACACTTCGCGATCAATCTGGTCAGGAGCGCTCCCGAGCCCGAAAGACCGCCTCCTCTGAAGCCGCAACGCAAGGCCACGAAGCCCAGGCGCACCAGCCTCAAGCTGCGCAGAAAAATCGCCGGGTGGAAGGGCGATTACCTCGCCAACGCCCTACGAGCCACCCCGCGTTAACCCGGATTCGGAGCCCTGTTCACCACCCATTGCTACTTTTGCGAGCGGAGGGGCGGGGGCAGGGCTATCGCATTTTGGCCGCTTGATGACGTTGAGGGCGAGCTTTCGGATGATGGCGAGGTTCTGAGCTCCGTGATTCTTGCGGTTCCTGGCGCGATCCTCGTTGAAGGTCAGATCGAGCACCCAATGGACGCCGTTCTCGATGGACGAGTGGGCGCACACGGCCCTGGCGAAAGCCGCAGCCGAGAGCTTGGCCGGAGACAAGGAGTAGCGGCAGGAGGGCGTGACTTTGCCGTCGCGCTCCACCTCAGCCCTGACTTGTCCGATCGTCGCCAACGCCGGCATGGGCGGGCGGTCCTTGTTGCCTTTCGGAAACAGCCAATCCGCGTCATGGACGACGGCGTGACAGCGTGCTCCATCCGGCCATGATCGGCGTCCGTGGTTTCGAAGGTTTCGGCGATCTTGGCCTTCGTATCGTCGAAATAGGCCTCGACGTCGCGGGTCGGTGGTCGGCTTTCAGCGTGAGAGATAGTCGCCGCCGCGCTCGAGGACCGACTTCGAAGTCCCGGCGTTGCAATGATTGTATGAATTTTGACTTGATCTGACGCTCGGCGTTTTCCTCCATGCAAGTGAGCGTGGCGGGGCGGAGCGGGTCGGCGTAGCGCAGCCCCGGCCATGGGGGCTCCAGGAAGCCGAGAAGGTAGCTGCCTTTGCGCAGCTTGGGGATACGCAGCTCGACGGTCCCGGCTCGGGTCTCCCAGGTCCGGTCGCGGTAGCCGTTGCGCTGACCCAGGCGCTCGAGGGTCTTCTCCCCGTAGCCCGCCCCGGTCAGCGCGCCAACCTCCAGCTCCATCAAGCGCTTGGCGGCGAAGCCGATCATCTCGCGCAAAATATCGGCGTCGGGCGCCTTCTCCACGAGCGCGCGCAGGTTCATCATCTCGTCGGTCATCGGTGGTTCCTCGGTTGCGTTGGAGTCTCGCAACCCGATCCTACCGGCGAAACGTCCGATGACCGCCGCAAGCCGCTCGCTCGCTACGGCGCTATGAAAAGCGCGCTTCGAAAGCGGCTTGCTCCGCCCGAGCTACATTATCACTGGGGTTATGACCGACGCGCCCTGCAATCGGTTTTTGATCACATAGACCACACGGCGGACCCCGCGCCGATCGTTGATTAAGATGCAACGCCGTCGCTCTCTGGCGGAGCGCCATGGCCGGCGGTCTCTTCGCCGAGCAGGTCGCAAGGGCTGTCGGCGTCGCGTGCGCCTCGCTCTATCGTTGGGAAAAGCGGGCTGAGCCCACCAGCCGACGTCCGCACCGGCCTCGCTGCCCTCCTATACGAGCGCGCTCGTGCGCGCGCCGTCGAGGAGCTGCACAACGACAATCCCAGGGGCAAACGCAAGCTCGTCATGCCGCTCAGGCGGCGATGACTTCGTTTGTTGGGCTTCATCAATGGAAGATTAAGCATTAAGATTTAGCCCTTGTCCTGAACCTGTAAATCACGAACGTAGATGACCTATTCCATGCGTCGGCCACATCCTCAAAAAGCTTGTCGCTTGAGGCGCGATCGTCCCTGTCCCCATCCTGCACCGCAAGCCCGCGGCCAAGCGCATCCGCCTCACCACGAAGCCGCGCTACGACTGCCGAGTTCAAATCCGTCTTCGAAGACGAATGCAAAGCCAGCCGGCCCGAGCTTTTCGTCCTGCCGCCCAAGCGGCCAGATCCCAATCGCTGCATCGAGCGCGCCCAGGCTTCATGGCGTTACGAGTTTTACGCGACCTACGACCTGCCGCATAAGCTGAAAAGCTCCAGACCTTCGTCGACGCTTTCGCCCACAGGTTAACAGCGTGTTGACGAAGTCCCGGCCGCCTGATTCTGTCTGAGGAACGAAGATTCTCGGCGGGTTGCGACGATGGCGATGGGGCGTGAGGGCGAGGTCCAGGGCGACCTCATGATGACCTGGGCGGAGATGCCACGCTCGCCGGGCCATGTATTTTATGACCGTCTCCAGAAGCTCTTGGTCGATGCTGGTTTTGACGCTTTCGTCGAGGAGACCTGCAAGCCGTTTTACGCGCCGAGGATGGGCGCGCCGTCGTTGCCGCCGGGCCGCTATTTCCGCATGCATATGATCGGTTATTTCGAAGGGCTCGACAGCGAACGCGGCATTGTCTGGCGCTGCTCGGATTCTCGATCGCTGGGAGATTTCCTGCGGCTTGGGAAGCGTGACAAGGTTCCCGATCATTCGTGGCTGTCGAAGACGCGCAGCCGTCTGCCTCACGAAGTTCACGAGAAAGTGTTCGCCTTCGTTCTGAAGCTCGTCGCCGAGCGCGGTCTGGTGAAGGGCGAGCGCATTGGCGTTGATGGTTCGACGATGGAGGCCAACGCCGCGCTGCGGACGATCGTGCGCCGCGACAACGGCGAAACCTATCGCGAGATGCTGACGCGGATGGCCAAGGAGAGCGGGGTCGAGACGCCGACGATCGACGATCTCATCCGGCTCGACCGCAAGCGTAAGGGCAAGAAGCTCTCGAACGAAGATTGGACGAGCAAGACCGATCCGGACGCGAAGATCGCCAAGATGAAGGACGGTTCGACGCATCTTGCTTACAAGCCCGAACATGCGGTCGATCTCGACACGGGCGTGATCGTGGCGGCTCCGATCCACGAGGCCGACAAAGGCGACACGGCGACGCTCGACCCCACGCTGAAGGAAGCGGAAAAGAACCTGTCCGGCGTAGGCTTTGCGCCGACGCCGGAAGACCCTTGCGATCTCGTGGCCGACAAAGGCTATCACTCGCGCGACGTTCTGAAGGACCTCGACGACGGCCCATGGAAGACGCGCATCGCCGAACCCCAGCCGAGCAAGGGCTATTCACGCTGGCACGGCGACGACGAGGCGCGCGAGGCGGTCTATGGGAATCGCAATCGGTTGAAGTCGGGCGTCGGTAGGGAGGCCATGCGCAAACGCGGCGAGCTTGTCGAACGTAGCTTCGCCCATGTTCTGGAACGCGGCGGCATGCGCCGCACGTGGTTGCGCGGTCGCGAGAACGTCCATAAACGCTATCTCGTCCATGTTGCGGGCTACAATCTCGGCATTCTGATGCGTGCATTGTTCGGCGCCGGCACACCAAGGGAAGCCGCAGCTATCAGAAACGGCTTCGTATTCGTCGTTCAGACCGCCGAAACCATCGCCTTCGTGATCCTCGCCAGGTCCGGCGCCGAGACGGCGGCGCTGATGGTCGCTGTCAGTTACGAAGCCAGCCCATAGAATCCCGACTTCGTCACCGCGCTGGTAAGCATCCGCCGTAGGCCGCAGGACGTGCTTGGCGGACAAACCGGCGGTTATCTTCAAGCCCTCGGCTTAGGAGCCCGGATGGAGCCCGGACATCCGCTTGCATCAGCTCTCAATCTTTCTTATCTGTCTCCCTCGGTCAGCGATGGCGTTTGCGCTTTGAGTCAGGAGCAGGGAATGTTCAGAATTCTGGCCGGAATGAGACATGGCGCAGTCACGGGGATTGCCTGCGTTTTATGCTCCTGCTCATTGATTGCGAATGTCGTCCCTAAGGATGGGCCAACCGGAGAAGCCGTGCGCCTGGGGGCGGAAGCTACGATCCATCCCAGTGAATCTCCTCCTCCCTATGCGCTCGTCAACCTGAGTCCATCCGTGCTCAATATTGTAAACTCGGAGGACGATGCTCCCACATTCGGGGGATTCTTCGCCAAAGGCGGCAATTCGACCAAAGCTCCCCTCGGCGCCGGCGACACGATATCGATCTTACTATTCGAGGCCCAATCTGGCGGGCTGTTTTTGCCGCCGCCGACGGAAGGTTCCGGAAAGCAGGGCAACTTCGTACAGCTTGGCAATCAGCAAATCGACGCTGGCGGCAGCATCAACGTTCCTTACGCGGGCACTCTGAAGATCAGCGGAAAAACAACTAACGAAGCTGCGCGGATCATATCCCGGGCGCTCGAAAAGCGGGCGATAGAACCGCAAGTTGTGGTTTCCATCGTCGACCGCCGCAGCGGCGCTTGCAATGTGATAGGCGATGTAGGAAATCCGACACGATTTTACCTCGATCCAGGAGGAATTCATCTGCTTGGTGCGATTGCACGAGCTGGCGGCTCGAAACGCGCCAGCTTCGAAAGCCTCGTTACCGTGCAGCGTCACGGCCAAACGGCAAAAGCGATGTTGAGTTCCATCATCAAGAACGCCGCGCTAGACATCAGTATAGAACCCGGGGACACCATCGTAATCTCCCACTCGCCGAAAGTGTTCATGGCCTTTGGCGCTATACTGCAAAACCAACAAATCGCTACGCCAAACGGCATCGGTTCAAGGCGCATGCCTTTCGAAACCGAGAATATGACTCTCGCCGAAGGATTGGCGCGAGCCGGCGGCCTTGACCCGACCCGATCAGATCCGCAGTCAGTGTTCCTCATGCGCTTTGAACGCCGCGAGACGCTCGCCAAGCTTGGCGTTGACATTATTCCTTACGATCAACCGATCGTGCCGACCGTCTATGCGGTGGATCTGACAGCATCAAATGGCTTCTTCTTAATGAACGCGATGTGGATGCGTAACATGGACATGATCGTTGCCAGCGACCACCCGTGGTCGGACACAAACAAATTGGCTGGGCTGCTGCAAACCTTCTCGTATATTAGCTTAAATTCCGCGAGTACCTGCAGCACTCGTGCCTTAGCTCGGCGCTCATAATTCGGGATGCGGTGGATTTGACGAGTGCGAGGTCATTGGAGTTTCCCTGTTCTGAGTGCATCGGTCGAAAAACAGGGTGATTGCCTGTTTGCCGGCCTGTTGGGCTCACCGGTGGGAGGTCCGCGAGAGCGGCCTCTTCTTTGCGGTTAAGCGACTTGAACCCACGGCCAACAGCTAGCAGCTTATCACATATGCCAAGAGAGGCTTCCATACCATGATGACAATGTCTCATCTCCGGCCATTCTTGTTGGTGTACCTTGCGATGGCAGGAACTTGCTTTTACCTAGCCTTCTCTTCTCTATCGGGCGGCAACAACAATACTGACTTCGTTAAATCTGGAGAATCTACACTTTTTCAGATGATATGGCTCATATTATATTGCAATCTGTCTCTGAGAATGTTATATAATAAACCGCGGGTAAAGTCGTTGTTCTTAAAACTTTGGCCCATACTTTTGCTTTTAGCTGTGAGCATGAGCGCGTATGCGCTCAATGGGGCCCATTTTGCGTCAATCATCAAACTTGGCATGTTTATATTCACTGTCCTCTTTGCCGCCTGGGCTGCGGCTACGGTGTCCATCGAGGAATTTATGGAAAATTTTAGCATGCTCGCTCGGCTTGTTGTCATCTTGCAGCTTGCTGCCTTCCCAGTTTTGAGTAGAGACGAAAGGTTTTCTTTGCTGTTCGATCCTTTACAGAGGCAAACCATCCTCGGTGTTGCTCCGTATAGTGGGTTATTCGCGCATAAAAACCTCGCTGGTTGTTTTTTTGGATTGAGCCTCATCGTTGAAATGCTAAAGGTTAGCGGTAGCAACGAAAGATACAAAATTGTAAATGTTTCTTTCTCAGCTGCCCAGTTCATTTGTCTCTTGCTTTCAGGTGCCGTAAGTCCACTAATATCTTTGATCGCCTCCTACATTCTGGTATTAGCTTTAGACATGCTACGAGCAAAACCTTCGACACTGATTGCATCAAGCTGTTTTTTAATGGCTTTCATGCTACCAATTGTGTTTTTAGCGGACATCAACGCTGAAAAGGCCTTAGCGCTTGTAGGACGAGACCCCGGCCTTACGGGGCGAGAGCCGCTGTACGCAAGTTGGCCGGATTTTTTCATGAGACATCCCTTTTTTGGCTACGGATATGCCGAATTTTTTTCAGATGAGCCTGATGCTCCAGGCGCAGAACTAAATAGCATGAGCGGGTGGGTAAAGTATGTCAACTTCGAAAGCGGATATCTTCAAAGCGCAATTGACTTTGGAGGCGTTGGCATGGCGATTTTTATTGTCGTTACGTTGCGATCGATATTTATGGGCATCGGAAATCTGTCTTTCACGTTCCAAGCGTATCGAAGAGTACCGTTAGGCATAGCTATTTTCATTTGTATTTCATCTTTAACCGATACCTATATCGTCCTGCACAATGCCCTTTACCCAATATTCTTGTTCTATATTTATTTTCAGCCTGAATTCGTCCGTCGGAGGCCTACCTAATCCGAAATTTGGCCGGTCCAAACTCCGGCTCCCAATCGACGAGAAGCCAACGCTTGGCGGCATTGCGCTCGCAGTCCTGCTTCTCGGCCCCGTCCTGCTTGGCGACGAACTCGGGCATGAGCGGCAGCGCCATGTTGTGGCCGGGCACGACGATCGTCGCCGCCAGAAAAGACTCGGACTGCATGAAGAACAGCGAAAACGCCGCCATGCCGATGTCGACCATGGGGATAGACGCCCTCTTGGCCCTTCCGCTTGTCCGGAAAGGCCGAGCAAACGCCGCGCAGGCCGCTCAGAAGTTCATCGAGAATCTGGAGGGTTATGTGAGGTCCGCGGCGCAATGCTCCGGCTGGGGGGATGCGGACCTCACATAAGCCGGATTGAACGAAGGCGCGGGTCGTTAGGCGCTATGGGGAAAGCGCGGAACGTTTGAGGCTTGGACTGCGGCTACGGGCAAGCCGGTGCGATGGCGAGTGGCGTCGAGGATGCCGGGGAGAAGCCGAAAAGGGTGACGCAAGGGCGTGCACGGCGCCGGCGACAACGGAGACAGCGGTGTCGACGCGAATGTTGTCGCGGTGAGGACGCAGTCTGGGGCGCCGGCGGCTCGAAGCGCGACGAGCAATGGATGGGCGACGCTGCTGCGGTCGAGGGCGATTGGGGCGTTCATGATGTGTCGCAAGAGAAGGTCGAGCGCTTGATGGGTGACGCGACGCCGATACGGCGCATGAGAGCGCCGCAGTCGGGGCATGGCCAGGCGGCGTGGGTTTCAACTGGCGCCTCCTCGCACGCGGGCTTGTCCGGTTCGGTCGGTTGATCGGCGCCGGCGAGCTTTCGGCATAGCTCGATCCGTTTGCGACGGTCTGCTCGGGCCAGGAAGCCGTAGTGGCGAAGGCGATGGAAGCCGTCGGGGAGAACGTGCAGCAAAAAGCGGCGGATGAACTCGCTCGGCGCAAGACGCGTGATCCTTTTGCGGCCGTTGCGGCGATAGTCCTTGTAGCTGAAGGCGACCTCCACGTCGGTGATCGCGACCAGCCGAGAGTTGGCGATCGCGGCGCGATGGGTGTAACGCGCGAGATAAGCGAGGACCTGCTCGGGCCCGCCGAATGGCGGCTTGGCGTAGACGACCCAATCGATCTGGCGCAACGATCGGAGCCGCCCCGCGAAGGCGCTCGGCTCGGCGAGCGACGCGAGGTCGTTGAAGAATCGCAGCGCGCCATTTTTGAAGGCGGTCTCCAAGCCTTCCAGGAACAAGCGCCGGAACAGCCGCGCCAAGGGTTTTACGGGCAGGAAAAAGCCGGGCCTGCAAGCAATCCAGCGCGCGCCGTCGAGCGAAAGGCCGCCGCCCGGCACGACGCAATGCACATGCGGATGATGCGTGAGCGTCTGTCCCCAAGTGTGGAGGACGGCGAGCAGGCCGATCCTCGCGCCCAGACGCCTGGGATTTTCGGCAAGCCTCATAGTCGCCTCGGCGGCGCAGCGCATGAGCAGGGCGTAGACGAGCGCCTTGTTCTGGAAAGCGATCTCCGCGGCTTCCGGCGGCAGGGTGAAGACGACATGGAAATAGGGCGCGGGCAAAAGCTCGGCCTTGCGCGCGGTGAGCCATTCCGCCCGCGCCGCGCCCTGGCATTTGGGGCAATGGCGGTTGCGGCAGGAGTTGTAGGCGACGCGGGTCAGGCCGCAGGCGTCGCAATGTTCGACGTGGCCGCCGAGCGCCGCCGTTCGGCAAGCGGCGACGGCGCCCATGACGCGACGCTCCCCGCGGCCGAGATGCGCGGCGTGGTCGCGAAGGTAGGCGTCGCCGTGACGGCGGATGATGTCGGCAAGCTCGAGCGCCGGCCGTTCCATCCGGCGCCTATTCGGGCGGCGTCACCTCCAAGGACAGCCGATCCAGAGGGCTCGTCGTGGCGCCAATCAGATGCGTCGACACTCTCGTGTAGCGCGCCGTCGTCGAGAGGTTCTCATGCCCGAGCAGAACCTGGATGATGCGGATGTCGACCCCGCTTTCCAGAAGATGGGTGGCAAAGCTGTGCCGAAGCACATGGACGCTGACCCGCTTGTCGATGCCGGCCGCCGCGCGCGCCGAACGGCAGGCTGCATGCAGCACGTTGGGCTCGATGGACTTGTCCGGCGTTCGCCCCGGGAACAGGAAGTTCGGGGGTCGCGCCAGACGCCAGTAGCTGCGCAAAATGCCGAGCAGCTGCCGCGACAGCATGACGTAGCGATCCTTGCCGCCCTTGCCGCATTCGACCCGGATGACCATGCGCTCGCTGTCGATGTCGGCGACCTTGAGCCCCGTCACCTCCGAGACCCGCAGTCCCGCGGCATAGGCCGTCGTCAGCGCCACGCGCGCCTTGAGGCTGGAGACCGCTTCGAGGAAACGAATGACCTCCTCGCCGCTGAGCACCGCCGGCAGCTTGCGCGGCTGGCGGGCGTAGGCGATCCGCTCTGGGATCGTCTCGCAGCCGAGCGTCACGCCATAGAAGAAGCGCAGCGCACAGACGATCTGGTTGAGCGACGCCCAGGAGATCCCCGTGGAGTAATTACCCACGGGCGACGTGAGCTTGGCGATTTGATCTTTTTTGGTGGGATATTGCGAGGCTCTTGCGCGGCCTCCAGCTCGATAATTCAAGAATCAGATGATTCGAGACGAGCTGGAGCGCCTTTCGAAGGAGGAACTGATCGAGCTGGTGCTGCGTTTGCAGCGCCCCGACAAGACGTCGCGCACGTCCTCCAAGCCGTCGTCGACGGATCGCAAGGAGCGGCGCGAGAACGCCAAGCCTGGCGGAGCGAAGCCCGGCCATGAGGGCCACAAGCGGGATCTTTGCGCAGATCCCGACGAGATCCGCGATCACGTTCCGACATGTTGCGAACATTGCGGCTGCTCGTTCGAGGACGGCGCGGCGGCAGAGCTGATCGGCGAATATGACGAGATCGAGATTCCACCGGTGCGGCCGTTTGTGCGTCGGCATCGGCGCTTTGCGATCCGCTGCGCGTGCTGCGGCGGCGCGACGAAGGCGGACGCACCGCCAGTCGCGCAGGAGACGCCGTTCGGTCCGCGCATTCACGCGCTCGCGATCTATCTCAAGAGCCTCCAAGCGCTCTCCTATGAGCGCTTGCAGCGGCTGTTTGAGGATCTTTTCGGCCTGACGGTGAGCCAGGGCGCGCTGATGAACATGTTCGCGCGCACAGCAAAGGCTTTCGATGAGAAGCGTGGCCAAGCGCTCGTCGTTCTGCGCCAGGCGGCCTGCGTCGCCAGCGACGAGACCGGCGTGCGCATCGAAGGCGTCAACGCCTATCACTGGGTGTTCCGCTGCAAGTCGGCGGTGGTGCACAAGGCGGCGTTCTCCCGCTCGGCCGAAGTCGTGCGCGAGACCATGGACGGGGCGCGCCCGAAGGTCTGGACCTCCGATCGCTACAGCGCCCAGCAGAACCACGCGCAAGCCCAGCAGACCTGTCTCGCCCATCTCGCGCGCGACGTCGCTTACGGCATGGAGGCTTCCGACGACTATGTGGTGCTGCGACTGAAGCTGTGGTTCGATGCGGTGTTCGCCTTCGCAAAGCGCATGGCGGAGTTCGCAGGGTCCACCGCACGGTCAAAGCGACGCGCGCTGGAGCGCCAGATCGCCGACATCTTGCAGACGCACACTGACTGTCCGATTGCGCGAGAGCTTTTGGCCAAGATCGCGCGAGCGCGCGATCAGCTGCTGACCTTTTGCGATTTCCCCGACGAGGTCGAGCCGACGAACAATGGTTGCGAACGCGCGCTGCGGCCTGCCGTGATCCAGCGCAAGGTGACGAACGGCTTCCGCGCCAAATGGGCCGCGGATCACGACGCCGCCCTGCGCACCACGCTCGACACCGCCTGCCTCAACGGCGCCGAGCCCTTCGGGACCATCCTCCAGACAATCACGCCCTGACGCCGCGCCGATCGCCGCCCTACGCCATCGGCTTGCAGTCCCCGCGGCCAAGGTCCCGTCACCCCTGGGTAATTACCCCGTGGACGCCAGATGAACCTGAAAGGCCCGTACATCCTCCAGTCCCAATCGATCTGGGGAGCGCTCAAAATACCGACTGAACTTCGAGACCGCGTGGAGATAGGATTGCTGGGTCGCCGGCGAGAGATTCCGGACCGTCATATCCTCGATCATGCGACGGCGCAGAGGGCTGAGCTCGGCCATCTGAAACCTCCTGTTTGAGAGTGGGTTGCGACGCCCAAATCCTCTCAGACAGGAGGCCAATCACCAGACTTCGCCGATCCCGCCGCGATAGCGGCTTCGTTGTGTGCCGGGCATGTTCAGTAGCTTGGAGGTGAAAGTCCCCCACCCAACCTGATGGAGGTGAAGGGTTAGCAATGCGCAAGGGCGATCGTCGCGAGGCGATGTCTGAAGGAAGCGCGGAGCAAAAGTGCGAGTTGATGGACAAGAACCGGATATGAGGCGCATGCGTCGGACGAGCGGGCAACTGATCGCGAAGTCCATATCCATCAAGGACGTGACGCGTAGATCCGGCAACTGTGCATGGAAGGCGACTGAACTTACCCCGGGAGATCCCCGCCGTGTTCCAAGCAGGGAACTGAGGAAATCGAGAGGTTTCCTGACCGCGGCGGGGAAGTCAGCAGATAGCATAATAGGTCGAGCAACCGGCAAGGCGCTCCAAGGCCGAAAAAAAAGGCGGAGGAACGGATGGGCCGGAAAAGGCGACCGAAGGCTTGAACGATTGAGAGTGGCAAGTAGGACTGGCGACTCATGAATGGAAAGCGGCAGAAAAACCTGGACTTGCAGGCCTTGGCGCCGAACGGCAGGGGTGAACCCTCGGTCGGCGGTGACGAAGGGACCGAAACATTCGTGGCGAAGCCACCATCCCAAAGCCCGGCTTACACGGAACAATTAATGGAGGAGGTGTGCAACCGGGAGAACCTCGAAAGAGCTTGGAAACGCGTTCGCAGCAACAAGGGCGGTCCTGGCGTGGATGGGATGACCATCGACAGCGCCAAGGCTCACTTGCGTGAACACTGGCCAAACATCCGGTCCCAACTGCTTGAAGGAACCTATCAGCCGCTGCCGGTCAAACGGGTTGAAATACCCAAGCCCGATGGCGGGGTCAGAAAACTCGGCGTGCCTTGCGTCGTCGACCGCCTGATCCAGCAAGCCATGCTGCAAGTCCTTCAGGATAGATGGGACCCGACGTTTTCCGAGCACAGTTTCGGATTCCGACCTGGACGCTCTGCCCATCAAGCCGTGACTCAAGCACAACGCTATATAGCGGAGGGCTTCAGCATCGGGGTTGATCTTGACCTCGAAAAATTTTTCGACCGAGTCAACCACGACAGCTTGATGGCGCGCGTCGCGGAGCGTGTGACCGATAAACGTGTGCTCAAGCTCATCCGCGCATTCCTGAATGCGGGGGTGATGGAAGACGGTTTGGTTCGTCCGGTGGACGAAGGGACCCCGCAAGGCGGTCCACTTTCGCCTCTCCTAAGCAACCTCGTGCTTGACGATCTCGACAAGGAATTGACCCGACGGGGCCACCGCTTTTGCCGCTACGCGGACGACTGCAATATCTACGTTCGCAGTCGCCGCGCCGGTGAGCGGGTCATGGCTTCGGTGAGCCAGTTCCTGACTCAGAAGCTACGGCTGAAGGTCAACGAGCAGAAGAGCGCGGTGGCGTATCCGGAGGAGCGTAAGTTCCTGGGGTTCAGCATCTCGAACGACGGGAGCGTGCGGCACATCGCGCCGAAGGCCCTCGATAAATTCAAGACGCGAATCCGGGTCATGACCCGCCGGACACGGGGGATCAGCCTCCCGCAGCTAATCGAAGACCTCGCGCCATATCTCTATGGATGGCGGGGATACTTCGGTTTCTGCCAGACACCACGAGTGCTCACGAACTTGGAAGCGTGGATACGCCGAAGATTACGTTCGTATCTTTGGCGGCAGTGGGGGAACGGGCATAAGCGCTTCACCGAACTGCGGCGCAGAGGCGTGCCAAAGTTCAACGCAGCGGTTGCCGCCGGTTCGCCGACGGGGTTCTGGCGCATGTCAGGACACCCGGCGGTCCAACAGGCCCTGCGGAACAACTTCTTCGACCGACTCGGACTTCCCCGACTCTATGTTCCCGACTAAGCTTAACCCAGTCGAACCGCCGTGGTACGGACCCGTATGCCCGGTGGTGTGGGAGGGGCGGCGCTGAAAGGCATCCCCCTATCCCGATCAATCAGCACCCCGACGGTGAATCAGAAATCCGCGGCTCGCGAAACCATTTTTTTGCGAACTCGAACTGAGCCATTGACAACTGCTGCACCGCGTATCAGGGGAATCGCTTGAAGATCATCGCCAGGGCTGCGTGAGTGCGTTGAGGAGATAGTCGTCATCCCAGGCGACTGTTTTCTTACGGATTTTGAGACTGGCTTTGTCTGGGATTTCCTTGATGAGATTGAGCGCGGCGTGCTTGATGGTGGCCATGTTGGCCGGCCCGTTTTCGGTCCGCAACCGCATGAGGTCGTCGTGGAAGACGACGTCGAGCACCCAGTGGAGGCGATTTTCGACGCCCCAATGGGCTCTGGCGGCATGGGCGAACTGCTTGGCCGGCAAAGGCGCCGAGGACAGATAGTAGCGCTTGGAGACGCTGGTCTCGCCGTCGCGTTCGCCCGTCGCTTCGATCATGCCGATCATGGCGGGCGCTGGAAAGCACAGCTCTCCGGGAAAGCGGCGGTTGGTCGTGAGCCAGTCGACGTTTGGAGAGACGTAATGACGGCGGACCTCGATGCGGCCGTGATCGCCGTCGGTGGTTTCGTGAACATCGAAGGCGCTTTTTGGTTCGTTCTCGAAGTAGAGGCGCGCGTCGGTGGCCAAAGTCGGCCAGTTGTCTTTCAGCGCGAGAAGATAGTCGGTGTCCTTCTCTCGGATCTTCTCGGCGATTTCGCGCTGGCATCCCATGGCGTCGATGGTGACGAGCGCTTAACCTGTATAAGTTTTGACTTAATCTGACGGACGGTGTTTTCCTCCACGCATGTGAGCCGTGGCGGGGGCGGGACTGGTCGGGGTAAGTGCAGCCCCCGCCACGGCGGCTCCAGGAGACACCGACATGACCAAGGATCAGAAAGTCATCCGCGCCAAGGCGAGCTTGCTCGAACTCGCCAAGCAGCTCGGCAACGTCAGCCAGGCTTGCAAGATCATGGGCTACAGCCGCGACAGCTTCTATCGCTTCAAGGACCTTTACGACAAAGGCGGCGAACTGGCTTTGCAGGAGTTGTCGCGGCGCAAACCCTTGCTGAAGAATCGGGTCGCGCCCGAGGTTGAGACGGCGGTCGTGGCCCTGGCGATCGAGCAGCCGGCCTGGGTCAGACGCGGGTCGCCAACGAGCTGGCCAAGAAAGGGATCAGTGTGTCGCCTTTCGGCGTGGGCTCGATCTGGCTGCGCCACGACCTCGCCACCATGAAGCATCGGCTGAAGGCGCTCGAAGCCAAGATGGCGCAAGAGAAGCTGATCCTCACCGAGGCGCAGGTGGCCGCGCTGGAAAAAGCCAAGGCCGACAAGGAGGCCCACGGCGAGTTCGTGTCCGAATGCCCCGGCTATTGCGGCGCGCAGGACACCTTCTACGTCGGGACCCTGAAGGGCGTTGGCCGCGTCTACCAGCAGACCTTCGTCGACACCTACGCCAAGGTCGGCTTCGCCAAGCTCTCTATGACCGCAAGACGCCGATCACCGCCGCCGATCTCCTGAACGACCGCGTCATCCCCTTCTTCGAGGAGCACGGCATCCCGCTGCAGCGCGTGCTCACCGATCGCGGAACCGAATATTGCGGCAATGCCGAACGGCACGAATACGAACTCTATCTCGCCGTCGAGGACATCGATCACACCAGAACCAAGGCCAAGAGCCCGCAAACCAACGGCATCGTCGAGCGTTTCCACAAGACCATGATCGACGAGTTCTATCGCATCGCCTTCCGCAAGAAGGTCTATGCGACGATCGACGAGTTGCAGGCCGATCTTGACGCTTGGATGAAAGAGTTCAACAAACTTCGTCCGCATCAAGGGAAATGGTGCTTCGGCAAAACGCCGATGCAGACCTTCATTGACGCGATGCCCTTGGCGCGCGAAAAATCAGGTCAGCTTCACGCCGTCGGGGAAAGCCACGCCGCCTGAAGCCAAAACCGCCAACTCACGCCGTCTGTCAGATCAAGTGTCAAATTATACAGCTAACCCGCATTATGCAGCGCAAGTAGGGGGATGCAGCTTAACAAGCTGATTTCGTGTATGATTTGGTTGTCGACGCCAATCAACGCGATTTCAGAAAGGCCACACCCGCCGTGATCAATCCTATGCTGCCGTTGCCTGGCTTGTCACCTGTCGGGGCCAAAAAGATCGTCGCGCAATTCGACGGCGGGTTGTTGTCGTCGGACGCCGGCGTGCTGGTTTTGCGCGAGGTCGAGCAACGTCTTCGCGTTGCCGAACGCATGGCCGCCTGCATCGTCGATCCGCGCGCGCCGGAGCAGATCACGCACACGCTCAGCGACATCATTCGTTTTCGCCTGCTGATGATCGCCGCGGGCTACGAGGACGGCAACGACGCCAGCAGCCTTCGCGTCGATCCCGTCTTCAAGATGGCGCATGATCTTTCGCCCTCGGACCGCGATCTGTGTTCGCAGTCGACGATCTCGCGTCTGGAAAATTTGCCGGACGCCCGGGCGCTGCTGCGCATGGGCCGCGCCATGGTCGACCTCTATTGCGAATCATTCAGGCAGGTCCCCAAGCGCCTCACCCTCGACATCGACGACACGTTCGATGCCGTCCATGGCGGCCAGCAATTACGGTTGTTCAACGCGCATTACGACGAATACGGCTTTCAACCGATCGTCGTGTTCGACGGCGCCGGCCGCTTCGTCACCGCCGTTCTGCGTCCCGCCAGACGGCCCGGCGGCAAGGAGATCAGGGCCTTCCTGCGCCGCCTGTTGCGCGCCATTCGCCGCAATTGGCCCAAGACCGAAATCCTGCTGCGCGGCGACAGCCATTATTGCACGCCGGAGACGATCGACTTCTGCCGCGCCAGCGGTCTCGACTTCGTCTTCGGCGTGGCGCCGACCTCGACGTTGCGAGCGCATATCCTGGGCCTCGAGGCCAAGGCGACGGCGATGTTCGAGGCTGCGCCGGAAAACGGCAAGGTTCGACGCTTCAAGGAGTTCCTCGACGGCGCACAAAGCTGGAGCCGCGTCGAGCGCATCATCGCCCGCGTCGAGGCCAGCGCGGACGGACCCGATACGCGCTTTGTCGTCACCAATCTGACCACCCGCAACGCGCGCAGGCTTTACGAGGACGTGTACTGCCGACGCGGTCAGGCCGAGAACCACATCAAATCCTGGAAGACGCATCTGGCGGCGGACCGCACGTCTTGCATGAAGGCCAGCGCCAACCAGCTGCGTTTGTTCCTGCACGCCGGCGCCTACTGGTTGATGTGGGGCTTGCGCCAGTCAATGCCGCGGCGATCCGTGTGGCGCGTCGCGCAGTTCGACACGCTGCGCCTACGGCTGATCAAGATCGCCGCGCGAGTCGTCGAGATGAAGACGATGATCAGGATTCATTTGCCCACATCGTGTTGCGGACAGGACATCTTGCGCTTCGCGCTCGAAAAAATCCCGCGTCTCGCCACCTGAGCGGCGGGGCGCGACGCCCCGAAAACCAAACCCGTCCCGTCAACCCGCAAACCCTTCCCCTTCGAACTCTGGCCATGCCGCCGGTGACGAAAATGCGCGTCGGTGCGACCAAAAACTCTCGATCAGATCATCCGAAAACCTCGCGGCGAGCGGCACGAAGCTCAAAGCGCTGCATAATGCGGGCTAACCCCATGGCCGTGACGCCCGAGCGGAACGCGCCCTCAACCCCATAACCGGCGTCGGCCAGCAAGACCCCGGGCGCGACGCCAGCCGCAAGAGCGGCCTTGATCTGATCGAGCGCGATCCGTGGCTTGGTCTTGAAGACCACCTCGTCTGGAATATGAGCTTTCTTGCGCCGCGCCGCGTTCTTCGCCCAATCTTCCGGCAAATACAGCCGATAGGCGATCGGCAGGCTCGCCGCGTGATTGGCGATCGAAAGCGTCACCGCGATCTGGCAATTGTCGGTTTTGCCCAGTCGCCCACAATACTGCCGCCCGACGCCCACCGAGTGAACGCCCTTCTTGGCGGAGCCTGTGTCATCAACAATCCAAGCCTCGATTTTGACCTGCGCTTCGACCGCCGGCAGGACCAGTGACGCAGTAGAACTAGGGCATTGATCAACCACGCCGATACCAAATCGGCAGGGGGTGTTGCACTTCGCGTCAGAACTCAGAGCCGGGCGGCTAACAAACGCCTTCCGCAAGAAGATGGAGAATCACGAATACGCGATGTTGCTGCATTTAATCCATCACAACGTTGTCCGTATTCATAAGACGCTGAGGACAACGCAGGCCATGGCTGCTGGCGTCACCAAGAAGCTGTGGGAAATGAGCGACGTTGTTGAAATGATGGAGAGATGGGAAGCTATCGAGGCGCGCGCGAAAAAATGAGCACCTTATTCAAACTGGCCCATTACCAGCGCCGGCTCTGATTGACGTCCTCCGCGCGCCGGGCTAAGGCTGGAAGCTCTCGAGCCGAGAAGTCCTCTCGCAATTTCCCTCGCCGAGCTGCTCGAGCGGCGAGCGGAAAGTCGAAGCCATGAGCGCCGAAACTTGAACTCATGCGGGGCGGCGCCACCGTTGCAAAACTGTCCAGACAACCTTTTCGAGGCTAACATGGCAATGACCTCTCTCGACCGCTACCACGCGGTCATCGATGACATCGTGAATCTCAACTGGACGGCATTGAATCGAGAAGAACTGATGGCGGTTTGTGCCGCTTACTATTATTTCTCGGTCCAGTTTGTCGAAGCCGTCGACATCGCGTGCGGCCTCTATCCCTCAGATCCTAAGCTTTTGGAACTTCGTGGAGGAGAATGCGACACGGACAATCTCTCTCCCTATCCGGGCGTCGCCAGGGAGGGAGAGAAGATGAACCATGACGAGTTCATCCGCCGTACGGTCGCCATGTCGAGTTTGGATGAGGCCAAGCGAGCTCGTGTGGAGAAGCTCGGCCGGGCCTATCTCGAGAATGTCCACAGGGTGAATCCTCTTGTCCGGGCGCTCTCCCTATCGAGCTATGAAGATGGAGGGCTGCCGCGCGTCTTCAGCGCGATGCTGCGGGCGCCCCACTGGGATGAGCCTTCGCTCGGCGCGTTCCGACATTTCCTGGCCCTTCACGTTTCTCTGGACTGCAACTGCCACGGGGCGCTGTGCCGCTATCTTGTCGCGGACGACCGCATCCTTCCGTTGTGGAAGGCTTTCCAGAACCTACTTGTGAAAGCCGCGCCGAAGCTTGCCAACTGACTGGCGCTAGCGGTTGCAGTAGTATGAGTGGAGAAGGCTCCCATGAATAAAGCGGATTTTGGTCAAGAAGTTTCTTTTTTGGACACACCTGCGACCTTGCGTGAGGGTGCGCTATCCGAGCCTCGACAACCAGTGAGGGGCGCCTTTCCCCTTATAGCTGCGTGGCTAGCCTGATGCTCGGGGACGCCGTCGTCACCTGCATCGCCGGCGTCTTGCTAGCCTGGGGCCTTTCCGCAGCGAGAGCAGGCAACTTCGCGCTCGAGAACTGGCAGGTCGCGGGGATGCTGTTTGTCGTTTTCGCTCAGCTACTCTGGGGCAACGTTTTGGGGGCCTATAATACCGAAAAGGTGTTCAAGCGCTCTTACATCCTCGCGCGGTTTCCCCTATCTATCCTGGCGTCCTTCTGCTTGCTTCTCATCGTTGCGGTGGCAAGCAAGGTCGCGGGCGACTACTCCAGGTTGTGGTTCTTTTCCTGGTTCGGGCTAACTCTGCTCTCCCTGCAGCTCATGCGGCTCGCCTTCTTTGTTATCGTCGATCGCTGGCTGTTGAAGGGACACTGCGTCTTCAAGGCGTTCGCCATCGGCATTCAATGCGATCCGTTGCGGCTTTCGACCGTTCTGCTGAATACGGAGCGCCAGGTCCGCGTGGTGTATGGCACCCGTCTCGAGAGGATGGAGGACATCGTCCGGCTTTCCGATCCGATCGCGGAGGGGAGGATCGATCGCGTCTATATCTCGACCCCTTGGGAACGCCTTCCCCAAGTGCTGGCTCATGTGGACCTGCTCCGCCATCTCTCCACGGAAGTGCTCATCGTGCCGGAGCATCCCCTGGATGCGCGCCTCGTCGACGTCACGGATTACGGCGGCGGCAGATTATCGTTTTGCGCCATGCGGGAGCCGATCCGTGGATGGAACTCCTGGTTAAAGCACAAGGTCGACGTTTGCGGGGCGGGACTTGGGCTCGCGCTATTGGCTCCGCTGCTGGTCCTCGTCGCCTTGGCGATCCGCTTGGAAACCCGCGGTCCCGTGCTGTTCAGGCAGACGCGAACGGGATTCAACGGGAGGACGTTCGAACTACTGAAATTCCGCTCGATGTATACGGATTTGACCGACTCTCATGCCGAGGTTCAGACGAGTCGCGAGGATCCGCGCGTCACCAGAATCGGCCGCTTCATCCGACGCACCAGCATTGACGAGCTGCCCCAGCTCCTCAATGTCCTGAAAGGCGAAATGTCGCTGATTGGTCCGCGACCCCACGCGCTCGCCACCACAGCGGAAGGCCGAAACCTTGAGGAGCTCGTCGAACATTACGCGGTGCGCCATCGAGTGAAGCCGGGATTGACCGGCCTCGCCCAGGTCAATGGCTACCGAGGAGAGTTGGACTCCGTTGAGAAGTTGCGCAAGCGCGTGGATTTCGATCTGGAATACATCGAGAAGCACACCTTCTGGCTCGATCTAAAAATCCTGGTGCGCACCTTCATGCTGCTCCTGCACGACACCAACGCCTACTGACCGACCTCCACTCGGGGCGATGAGGCTGCGCGGCGGTCTTGACGCCCACGCCTGCACACGCCCTACGCGCCGCTTTTTTGACGACGATGCGCGCTGCCCGTTGCTGCTGCGGAGAATCCGGACTCGAAAGCGATCCGACGCAGCAATCGCGAAGGCGCGTTCGGCCGATCGTAAGCCTACGCCAAGGCGAAGTGTTGGCGTTCCTTAAGGCGCAGATCTCTCCTGGCGAGCCGATACGGGCGCGCGAGCTGGCGAAGCTGGTCCGGAAGGAGCTGGGCCTCGACGTCCATCCAAGAACGATCGAACGGGCGTTCGGTGCAAAAAATCTTCGCGGTGATCGGGATAGCGGCCAGCCTGGCTACGGCTCCGACCGCAATCGTCGCCCGCTACGAGAGGCTGCGCTCGGCCATGCTTGGTGTGCCGCTGCCCGCTGACGTGCGAAGCGGGCTGAGCATCTTTCTGCACCACGGCATGTGGAGGTGGGCGCGATTGCCGGCTGCCGAGCCCGTGAGCTTGCAGCCAATCTCATCCCCATTCTCGGTGCCGGTGCAATTCATCGAGCGTCGGGCCATCATTTGTCTTCTCGCTGGAATGGCAATGGCGATCAATGATCGGAGGGCGCCATGAACGCTTCGCTAAAAGTCCAGCCCCGCCATCTCGAGCGAGGCGCCTATCTCTACATCAGGCAATCATCAATGCGGCAGGTCATCGAGAACGTCGAAAGCACGAAGCGACAATATGCCCTTCAGGGCCATGCGACCGCTCTTGGCTGGCGCGAAGATCAGATCATCGTCATCGACAGCGACCAGGGCGAGTCCGGCGCGTCGGAGTCATGGCGCGAGGGATTTCAGCGCCTGGTGAGCAATGTCGGCATGGGGCGCGCCGGCATCGTCATGGGGCTTGAGGTTTCCCTCTTAGCCAGGAACAACGCCGATTGGCATTGCCTGCTGGAGATCTGCGCTCTCGCTGATACCCTCATTCTCGACGAGGATGGCGTGTACGACCCGGCGAGCTTCAACGACAGGCTCTTGCTCGGCCTCAAGGGAACTATGAGCGAGGCCGAGCTCCATGTCATCAAAGCACGACTGCGCGGCGGAATCCTGAACAAAGTGCGCCGCGGCGAGTATCGTTGCCCGTTGCCGACAGGCTTTGTCTACGACGAGGCCGGCGAGGTGGCGCTCGACCCCGACTCGCAGGTCAGGCAGACGATCGCCTATTTCTTCGAGACGTTCTCGCGGGTCGGATCGGCCTCCCAGACGATCAAGGTCTTTCGCGCCGAGGGGCTTCGCTTTCCGTCTCGTGTCCGCAACCAAAAGGCGACGATCTTCCAGTCGCTGACCATATCGACCGCGATTCGAACGTTGAACAATCCGCGCTATGCGGGCGCCTTACGTCTATGGCCGGCGGCAATATCGGCGGCTGTGGACGGAAAGAAGCTGCTTCGAAAGCGCGAGCGCGATGATTGGCTCCTGCATCCCGAACGCCCATCCTGGCTACATCAGCTGGGACCAGTTCCAGCAGAATCTCAAGACGCTCGAGGCCAACGGCCGAGGATACGAGGTCGCATAAAGATCGCCGCCGCGGGAAGGGACGGCCCTCCTGCAAGGGCGCGCCGTATGCGGCCGCTGCGGCCGGCATTTGCGCGTTCGATATGCCGCTCGACGCGGCCGGCTGGAATCATGGGTACGTCTGCGATCGCGCGCATGGCTCTCGCGGCGAGCCGAGCTGCCAGTCAATTGCGGGCGCGCCCATCGACGACGCGATCGGAAAATTGATCACCGATCGGATGACGCCCGCCGCAGTCGAGCTCACCCTGAATGGTGATTCCGATTGATGGCGCCCCCTAAAACGAGATGAAGGCGCCCCCCGGTTACGGAATGATGGCGCCCCCCGATTCCGAGATGATCCCGCCCCCCTGTAACGGAATGATCCGGCCCGGATAATTTCGTGCAGTGGCGGTCGCCGCCGTTGGCCTGATCAGGTCGCTCCTTTGGCAATCCAGAGAGAGCGATCCATGCCGGCGGAGCGGATTACGATGCGCCAAGCGCGCGAGATTATTCGGCTGAAGTCCACGTCGATTTCGGCGCACGAGATTTCCCGGCGTCTTGGCATACCGCGCTCGACGGTGCGGGAAGCGCTCAAGCGCGCGGAGAGCGCCGCACTGTCCTGGCCGCTGCCGGATGGCATGAACGACGACGCCTTGGAGGCGGCGCTTTACGCCAACCGGCGCAGCAAGCGCGGTCATCGGCGCATCGAGGAGCCGGACTGGGCCGGCGTGCATCGCGAGCTGAAGCGCAAGCACGTCACCCTGGTGATTTTGTGGGACGAATACATCGCCGAGAATCCCAGCGGCTACAGCTACTCGCGCTTTTGCGAGCTTTATCGGGCTTTCGAAAAGACGCTGTCGGTGACGATGCGGCAGACGCACGCCGCCGGCGAGCGTCTGTTCGTCGATTACGCCGGCGACGGCGTTCCGGTCGTCGTCGACAGGCTCACCGGCGAAATCCGCATGGCGCAGATCTTCGTCGCCGTGCTGGGGGCGTCGAGCTTCACCTTCGCGAAGGCGAGCTGGACGCAGACGCTTCCCGACTGGATCGACGCCCATGTGAGCGCGCTTTCTGCGATCGGCGGGGTTCCGCAGCTCATCGTGCCGGACAACGCCAAGACGGCCATCGTCAAAGCCTGCTTTTACGACCCGCAGGTCAACCGCACCTACGCCGACATGGCGGCGCATTACGGGGCCGCGCTTTTGCCGGCGCGCCCCAGAAAGCCGCGCGACAAGGCGAAGGTCGAATCGGCGGTGCTGATCGTCGAACGCTGGCTTCTCGGCCGGCTGCGGCGGAGGACCTTCTACAGCCTGGCGGAGGTCAACGCCGCGATCGACGAGATGCTGAAAAGTCTCAACGAGGAGCGGCGCATCCGCCGGCTCAGCGTCACCCGCCGCCAATTGCTCGAAGAGGTGGATCGCCCGGCGCTGAAGGCTTTGCCGGTTGAGCCTTATGAATATTGCGAATGGCGCCTGCGCCGCGTCGGCATCGATTATCATGTCGAGATCGACGCGCACTACTACAGCGTCCCCTATCGCTTCGCCCGCGCCGAGGTCGAAGCGCGGCTGACCGTCCGCGGCGTCGAGATTTTCTGCAAGGGCGAGCGCATCGCCGTCCATTTGCGGGTGAGCGGCAACCGCAAGCACACGACGATCGCTGAGCACATGCCCTCGAGCCATCGTCGCTATGCCGGCTGGACGATCGAGCGCATCCGCGAGGACGCCCGCAAGATCGGCCCGGCGACCGCGGCGCTCTGCGAACAGATTTTGGAGGCGAGGCCACATCCCGAGCAAGGCTATCGCGCCTGCCTCGGCGTCGTTCGTCTTGCCGGCCCCTATGGGTCTGAGCGCGTCGAGGCCGCCGCCGAACGCGCCATAGAGATCGGCGCCAAGACCTACGGCTCGGTCAAATCCATCCTCGACCACAAGTTGGATCGGAAGCCGGCGCGAAAACGCGCCGCGGAGACGGCCCCGATCCTCCATCAAAACATCCGCGGCCCGCGCTACTACCATTGAAGGAGAAGCCGACTTGCTCAAGCATCCAACCCTCGACCAGCTCCACGCCCTCGGCCTTTACGGAATGGCCAAGGCCTTCGTCGAACTCGCCGAAACAGAGGAAGCGAAAGGGCTCGACCGCAACGATTGGCTCGCCCTGCTGCTCGATCAGGAAGCTTCTCTTCGGCGCGACAAGCGGCTGACGGCGCGGCTGCGCGCCGCCAAGCTCCGCCAGCAGGCGAGCGTCGAAGACGTCGACTATCGCGCCGCGCGCGGGCTCGACCGCGCCCTGTTCCAAAAACTCGCCGAAGGCCAGTGGATCGACGCTCACGACAATCTGGCCCTGGTCGGCCCGAGTGGAACCGGCAAAAGTTGGCTGGCTTGCGCCATTGGCCAGAAGGCCTGCCGCGACAACCGCTCCGTCGTCTATCATCGTTGGCCGAAGCTCTGCGAAGACCTCACGCTCGCGCGCGGCGACGGGCGCCATCCGCGCCTTTTGAAATCCCTCGGCCGCGCCGATCTCTTGATCCTCGACGACTTCGGCCTCGAGCCGCTCGACGCCGGAGCCCGCCATGACTTCCTTGAAATCCTCGAAGAACGCTACGGGCGCCGATCGACGATCGTCACATCCCAGCTTCCCGTGACGGCTTGGCATGAGGTCATCGGCGATCCGACCTACGCCGACGCCATCCTCGACCGGCTCGTTCACAACGCCCACCGCATCGAGCTCACAGGCGAAAGCCTGCGCCGCGTCCGCGCCAAAGGAGCCAAAAATGCCTTGACCGAAATCCGGAACGGGTGAGACAAATCTCGTCGGTCAACGACCGCGGCGCCCGGGCGGGATCATTCCGTTACAGGGGGGCGCCATTATCCCGGAATCCCCGGGCGGCATTATCCCGTTATAGACGGGCGCCTTCGTCGGAATCCGCAGATTTGAAGGTGCTTCCGCGGGGAGCTGTCCAAACAAGCGGGGCCAGCTCTGCTCCCCGTAAAGCCGACCACCCATGAATCACGCAAGACGCGTCTCGGGAATCTGGAGGGTTATGTGAGGTCCGCGGCGCAATGCTCCGGCTGGGGGGATGCGGACCTCACATAAGCCGGATTGAACGAAGGCGCGGGTCGTTAGGCGCTATGGGGAAAGCGCGGAACGTTTGAGGCTTGGACTGCGGCTACGGGCAAGCCGGTGCGATGGCGAGTGGCGTCGAGGATGCCGGGGAGAAGCCGAAAAGGGTGACGCAAGGGCGTGCACGGCGCCGGCGACAACGGAGACAGCGGTGTCGACGCGAATGTTGTCGCGGTGAGGACGCAGTCTGGGGCGCCGGCGGCTCGAAGCGCGACGAGCAATGGATGGGCGACGCTGCTGCGGTCGAGGGCGATTGGGGCGTTCATGATGTGTCGCAAGAGAAGGTCGAGCGCTTGATGGGTGACGCGACGCCGATACGGCGCATGAGAGCGCCGCAGTCGGGGCATGGCCAGGCGGCGTGGGTTTCAACTGGCGCCTCCTCGCACGCGGGCTTGTCCGGTTCGGTCGGTTGATCGGCGCCGGCGAGCTTTCGGCATAGCTCGATCCGTTTGCGACGGTCTGCTCGGGCCAGGAAGCCGTAGTGGCGAAGGCGATGGAAGCCGTCGGGGAGAACGTGCAGCAAAAAGCGGCGGATGAACTCGCTCGGCGCAAGACGCGTGATCCTTTTGCGGCCGTTGCGGCGATAGTCCTTGTAGCTGAAGGCGACCTCCACGTCGGTGATCGCGACCAGCCGAGAGTTGGCGATCGCGGCGCGATGGGTGTAACGCGCGAGATAAGCGAGGACCTGCTCGGGCCCGCCGAATGGCGGCTTGGCGTAGATGCCGTAATGGCCCCCGGCCCGAGCCTGAAGGCGAGGACGGCGGCTTGTCCCCTGTATCATGGCGAAACGGGGTCCGGGTTGGAGTTGACCCCAGACATGAGGTCGGAGAACAAGCCATGGAACACTATGCCGGCATTGATGTGTCTTTGGAACTCTCGAGCGTTTGCGTCGTCGACGCCAAGGGCAAGATCGTCATTGAGGCGAAGGTCGAGAGCGACCCGACCGCCCTCGTCGCCTTTCTTCGCGAACTCGGCCTGACACTCGAGCGTGTAGGGCTTGAGGCGGGCCCGTTATCACAATGGCTGCACGGCGGACTGACCCAGGGCGGCTTCGAGGCGGTTCTTCTTGAGACACGGCACGTCAAGGCGGCGCTGTCCGCGATGACCGTCAAGACCGATCGCAGGGACGCGCGGGGCATCGCCCAGCTTTTACGCATGGGCTGGTTCCGGCCGGTCCATTGCAAGTCGCGGGGCTCGCAGGAAGTTAGGGCTCTGCTCGTCGCGCGCAAACAATTGCTCGATAAGCTTCTCGACGTCGAGGCCAGCATCCGTGGAATCCTGCGTGGTTTCGGATTGAAATTGGGATTCGTGACCCGCAAGGACTTCGACGCGCGGGTGCGGGAACTCAGTGCTGGTCATACGCTGTTGACAAATATTTTTGAAGCAATGCTTGGCGCTCGGGCCACGCTGCAAACGGAGTACGGCAAATTGCACAAGGCTGTGCTTGTAATCGTGCGTGCGGACCCGGTCTGTCGGCGGCTAATGAGCGTGCCCGGCGTCGGGCCTATGGTCGCGATCACGTTCAAGACGGCGGTCGACGACCCTGCCCGAATCCGCAAATCGAAAGATGTCGGGCCCTTGTTCGGCCTGACACCGAGAAAATATCAATCCGGCGAGACTGACGTGAGCGGCCGGATCAGCTGCGCCGGCGACGAGATGGTCCGAACCGCACTCTACGAGGCAGCGAATGTTCTCCTGTCGCGCGTTACACGCTTCTCGGCGCTGAAGCGCTGGGGCATGGACGTCGCCAAACGACGCGGGGCGCAGCGGGCAAGAGTGGCGCTGGCCCGAAAGATCGGCGTGACCCTTCACCGGATGTGGATCGACGGATCGAATTTCCGGTGGACGAAGGCAGAATCCCAGGGCGCGCTAATCGCGCGCCCCTGAGGGAGAGGAGTCGCAACCGAGCAATTCGGAGCGGATCGCGAGAAATCCCCTCCGTCCGAGGTCCCGTCGCCGGGACGATGGAGCCGGTGAAGCCGTTGGGTCGTCCGTTGGCCTATTCGGACCACGCGCCAGTAGATAGGCTCACCGTTTCCTCTGATGGCATAATGTGGCGATCATCGCGTCGACCACGGACGGAAGCGAGAAGCCGGCGACGAAGACATATGGAAACAGGCTACCAGCGTCGCGCTCGCTACAGCGCCCTGAGACGCGCGCTCGCGCGACGCTCCAACGATCGGAGAAGTCGATAGAAGGGACTTGACACCAACGGGGCCATTACGGAA
>CAWFZD010000113.1:0-170557 GCA_963820145.1 uncultured Alphaproteobacteria bacterium | reverse complement strand
ACCGGAAGACTTGGTTTTCCCCGGACCAGTATCTGGCAAAAAGCGGAAAGACATATGCATACCCTTTGGGAAGATCGTAGCCACTACCGAGCTAAACCGTGGACGCGAGAATGATCCTTATCAGAAGGTCGTTTTCCACAGCCTGCGCCACACGCTGGGGACTTGGCTGGCGCTTGCCGGAAAAGACTTGAAGACGATCCAAAAAATCATGCGGCACTCGGATATCAAAGACACTCTGCGGTACATGAACCACGCGCACGGCTATGCCGACCAGGTTATCAGTGAACTTGATTCTTCCTGGGTCGCCCCCTCCCCTTTCGAGGCGGATTCAGAGTCTCTTCCTGCAAACGTAATAGCCATGCCTCTAAAGCGGTAGGAAGATACCTGACGCTGCCGCCTTTGCCGCCGATCCGGACGAAATCCGGTCCCGCATGTTCCCCTTTCTCCCTCTTGGTTCTAGCGTGTTCGAGCCAGGAGGGAGAAACGTTAAGTATGTCCGCCGCCTCTTTCGTGTTAAGCAGCATCTTTGGGTTAATTGCTGCAGTGCTCTGCATAACAGTCCTTCCGTTTAGGGTTCCCTACATTTCCACACCATTGGGTTGGCACTTTACAGCATCTAACTTGTAAATACAACAAGTAATTGATATTATTGCTAAAATGGCTACATAACTATGAATTATGTCGCGTCTGTTTTTTTCGAGTCTTCATAGATACTTGCCGATGATATTTCCCAAAGGTGACCAGAAGTTACCAAAAGCGGCAACAAAAAATATGCTTGGGCATAGAGATTTGAACATGACCGCACGATACAGCCACCTTGCTCCGGACACTCTTCAGGAGGCTGTCAAGGGGCTGGAGCGGCGCCTGAACGAACAGGGCGAAAGGAGAGCAGTACAGGGCGAGTCAAACGTGATCGATATGCCTTCTCCGGCTTAGACAGCGTGGATTAAAGCCTTTTTGCTTCTTTGTGATAATGATTACTCGATTCCGACCTTCGAGGATCGTCCATAATCAACGATCTCCCCTCGGCCCATAGTTGGATACGTATGGAAAACGGCTCCGAGGGCCGTTGTGACGCGCACATGGAATCCAACATCTCCTCGCAAGCGAGTCCCACAATTCCCACTGATTTAGTACTATATTCCTAACCGTCCTCCCTTGTCAGACAATCCCCCGAAGAACCACGCGCACAATTGCTCTCAATAGGTTAACAGCTACCTTCCCTTTTGTTTTGTTCCTGTTATTCCCATTAGAAAGTTCCTTGTATTTTAAATATTTGACGCCTGAGACCGGGTATGTAAGAGTGATCAAACGCTCCTCCATGGGCAGTACGATGAATACTCTAGGTGGAGGCAGCAGGAACCCAAAGAATGAGGCAACTGTCCCGCCGAAGTTGTAGAACCAGTTCAAGTCAGAGTGTGGCACGTCCAATTAAATCTCCAATAAAGGAGGCGCGGATATGTCACTACAGGTACTCAGGGACAGGGCCAAGCAAAAACTCAAAGCAGGGGTGGCACACGAGTTCCTCGCTGACGGCTTTGCCCTTGCAGCCTATCATATTGAAGCAGGGTCCCGGTCATTTGCCGAGTATGCGAGGGGAAGATGGTTAACGACCTTGGCGATCCCATTAAGCCATATCTTAAATGTTTCTACGTGGGCATAAGAGAGTACCCAGGCTTCGACAATACCGGAATGGATGAATACCAACACGTTGATGATGTCGATATTGATAAAGTCCTGGCCAGACCTGTAGATCAGGCCCCAGAAGAGGAAGCCAATAATGCCCCAACCCTGAACAGATTCGGGAGAATGATCCTGGACAACCTGGAAAACGACCGCCCGGAAATGTACGCGGATCTGGATCGGAACGAGAAACTGGACAGCTTCCTGAGCAAACAGCAGGACCTAATGGCGAGCCAGTTCGGGAACCTTCTTCAGAAGGGATTCGGGGAGGATCAGGCAATGGAAATGCTGAGGCCGGACTTTCTCCAACAGGAGGACCCACCGGAGGAGAGCGAGGAAACGCACCGGGAGAGAAGGGCACTGGAGAAAGAATACCAAGAAACGTGGGGGGCGCTAACGCTGCTAATGAACAAGGCGAGACGCCTAGCAGGGAACCCGAGCGGGTACGACGAAGCGGAGGATGATGCAGAGGATGAGATTATACCGTAACTCAATCCCGATAATTCCCCCTCCCCAAACACGGTTGCCCACCCAGCGCGGCCTTCGTTGCACGTTGAGCGCACTACTGCGGCGGCGTTCAGAAAACTCCCTTCATTAAATGGATAATTTGTTGTACTGTCCAATTTCCGGTTTCTGTCTCTTTCCGTCTCCCCATTTGCCACTAAGGAGTTCTATCCAATGAAGTTAAGAGCATTAGTATTACTCATCGCAGTTACTCTTTGCTTGTGTAGCTGGGAAGCTGCATCACCTGCCGCAGCGCAAGATCCAATTTGGCAAAGTCATTGCACAGAGCCGTTGCCGGTTTTCACGCTTGGGAAGAACTCAAAACCAACCGAAGCCCAAGAGGCAGACCTCTGTGCCTGTATTTGGGATAACCTTATCGGATGGGAGCGTGAGGTCTCGGAGAAGGTAGCTCAAGGAAAGGGGTCGGAGGTAGATCAAATGCAATTGCGTGCGTTCCCTCTTCGTTTTAAAAGTGCATTGGAGAAATGCGGAGGTACGAAGTTGTAGGTTCGAGCCTAAACGGGGAATGGGAGGCTTTCCCCCAGCCCGCACAGCGTTCGGCATGCGGGTCCGCTGGCGTGGCCTCTGGTCGAAGATACTGGAGGAGTTTAAGGGCCTATTCGTGGTCTTCATCGCTGTCAGGTGCAAAAGCCCGAAGTAGAGAAGATCAGTCACGATCCCGGCGCTCAGCCAGGCTTTATGAGTGGAAAGTGGGAGGATTATAAGCGTGGAACTAGATCTTCTGGCAAAAGTAACTGATACTTACGAACGCAAGGCGCGGGTTTACCCTGCGCTATTGGCACTTATCCCGCCTTTTGGGGTTGCCGTTGGGTTATATGGTATTGCCCTAGAGATTGAAAAAGGGCTGCTGGGGCTCGTGGCGTCTTTCGGCATTATCTATCTCTTGGCGTCTATCACAAGGGGTTTCGGGAAAAGGAGCGAAGATTTCCTTTTCAAATCTTGGAATGGAAAACCAACAACACAACTTCTCCGACACAGTGACGAAACGATCGATCCTGTGACCAAGGGCCGTTACCATGATTTTTTGTCAAGAAATATAGGTGTTGATTTTCCGTCCGCTACTAAGGAGAAAGATGACCCCAGTGCGGCAGACGATATTTACGCATCTGGCGTCGTATGGCTTTTCGAGCAAACCAGGGACAGAAAGAAGTTTGACCAAGTATTCACTGAGAACATCGCCTACGGTTTTCAACGCAACTGTTACGGGATAAGGATGTTTGCAAGTGCCATTGCCTGGTACTCGATACTGTTTGTTCTAATTGCGAATTTCATAACGAATGGATTGCATTGGAAAGCTCTTCTTTCTTTTTCAAACGGCGCCTTGGTCTCATTATTAGTCTCCGCGATATCGATGTTTGGCTGGATGTTGCTTCCTTCAGCGAGTAATGTAAGAACGGCGGCGTTTACGTGCGCTGAGACACTGTTGAGGGCCTGTGATGTGCTGTCACAAAAGCCTGCTCCTAAGAAAACTCACTCCAAGTCTCCTCCTTCAGTGCAAACAAAACTGGACAATTGAGCGTACATTGTCCCTATTCTGAAAACAGCCCCGCACCTAGCCTAGCTTTGCGGGCTAACCGACACACCAAAATGACCCTATAACGTTCTGAAAGGAGGACTGCCCACTATGACACTAAATACGCAATCAGAGCTACGAGACGTTTTTGGCATCAGTGATATCGAGAAGGACTTAATCAAGGCGTACATGCAGGGCGCGGTCTACTCTTGGGTTAAGAACCGAAAAGACGAGTGGTTCGCGGTTCGAGACCTAGTGGGCGGCGAGAATTTCGATTGGAATGGTACTCCGCTTCAAGTGCTCTACGATAAGCACATTGATGCTGGTAAAGACGAAGAATCGGCGATCAAATCTGCTGCCAGAGACTTAGGATGGCTTGTGAAGACAGTTTTGCATGAGGACAGGCGAACATTCGAGGTCGTCAAGGAAGAGTTGGTCAACAAATACCGTTGGGATGGTAACGAACCGTAAATGGCACCAAAGACTAAATCCCTATAAATAAACGCTAGACAGTTTATCGTAAATTGTCCAGATAAAGAGACCGTCCACTCCTCTCCTCATGCTGGCTGAATTATCAAAGAATCTGATTTGTAAGGAGAGAGGATCAATGTCGATTGCTATTGCGCTAATCGGAGCGAATTCAGCTCTTGTTGCTACTGACAGTCGTCGTGTGGAATCGGATTGTAGCGTATGCGACGACTTTCCGAAAACTTTCACCTTGTCGGCTAAGCATGTAATAGGTACATATACCGGCCTACTGGAAGTTAATGGACGGACGATCCCTGACCTACTCGCTGACCTGCCATTTGACCGCATTAAGACTATCGACGATTTAGCTTGCGAAGCAAATGCTTTCTTGGAAGACCTGCTTTCCTGTGAGCCTGCGGATGTTGCTTTTGAACACCGCAGAGTCGCCGTTCTTTTTGTGGCGCGACCAAATTTCGGGCTGAAAGGATGCACCTTCACCACCCGCAGCGTATTTCTTAATCCCGATGTAAATCAAAAGCGAGTATCCGGCAAGACTTCATCTTTCGACAGCCAGCCGCCAGGATGGGCAGGCTGTGCAGTGGCCGGAGACGACTTGTCCCAGAATGCAGTCATAGGATTCTTGAACCTCCAAAATCCGCCTCCGCGCCAGCTATCGAGACCTGCATTAAGGGCTCTGGCTGTGCAAACTGTTCGCTTGGGCATACGGAAGGCGGGGCCATTATCACACTGTCCGGGTACAGCGTCATGCGGGGGAATCCCCAGCATACTGTTTCTTTAAGATTTTGAACTCAACAACCAGACAAAAGAGCGTATTTTGACCCCATATTGTGAGAACACCCTATGGATTGGCGCGGGTTTGCGCCCTGTGACAAGACTGGAAAGGGACGGTTCGTTCCTAGGGGTGGATTCTACTTTAGAACGAACATACGAGACGGAAACAACCATAAGGTTAAGAGGAGATAGACGAGATGGCTAAACCTAAGCCTCACGCATATGCCGGTAGGTTGGAGTTGGTGAGCATACTTAGAAGTGATAATGCAAGATTGTCCGAGTTATTTCAGCTTCAGCAGAGACATAGTACTTTAGAAGACGTGGTTAAAAAATCAGTGGCAGGTAACACATTTCGTGGGTTCTCGCGTATGCCGTTCCGGCCCTCTGTCTTTTTCCGAGAGTGGGCATTAGAACAACTCGCTCGCGGAGACATGATCCCGGCTCTGGAACGGATTTACTCGCAGCAGGAGTATGATTGTTGGCTGGGTGAATTTGCTGAAAGGCTTTCGGTCGCTTGGGAATTGAAAATGGGTACTGCAAATACGATCCAGTATGGAAGGAAAATGAAGTTATGTAACCTCTTGCTGAGGCATCTTACTTTTTGGACCCAGTGGACGACAGAAATGAGGGACAGGCTAATCTCCTTTGTCCATGTACCGTTGGATCAGTTTGTACTGGTCGCCATCAGAAATTGCATCCATCCAGATGACCAAAGCCGAATTGGCAGAATCCCCCTAAATGCAACTATGAGTTTCCCACAGAATGAAGATATTTACATGCGAATTCAACGGAATATCAGGTCTATTGCCGATGCCGCCGATGTTCTCCCCATCTTTGTAGATATTTTAGCGTGGCATTATACACATCCAAACTGGGAGCATTCTCGAAAGAATCAAAAATCCTGATTTCTGTCACTTCGGCAGCCATGGCTTACCCCGGCCGAAGTCGGCGGGCGGGTCTATGCCCGCTGCCCCGGGTATATTTCGCCCTCAACCGGTTAGACCGATAAGCATGAACGACGAAATGGCAAAGGATTACAGAGTCTTAAAAGTGAATCCGCTTCAGGAGTTCAGTGAGCTGCCGCTTTGAATGTTCGGCCTTTCCTCCGTTTTTGAGTCTGAAGAACCCATTTTTCACGCGACGCGAAGCCCCAACTTCGTCGTAAGCGGTCCCTAATTCCCCTACCCGTGCCTTGTAGTTTCCTGCTTTCCAACAATTCACGGCTATTTATTATCAAAGATCTCACAATCAACATGGACAACGTAAAGGTAGTATGGCTTAATATGGCCAGTATGCAACGGAATCTAAATCCACGCCGTAAATGAATAATCACGTTTTTCACCCTTGGCGGAGTCGGCCGTGCCCCGAAAGGCGCAAAAGACAAGGGCTGTATTAGTGGCCGTTTCAGGGCAAACGCCGCAAATAATCACTGAAACGCTTTGGGCTCTGGAACAACACTACCACATAGAAATAGACGAGATCCGAGTTATAACGACGGCAAGCGGCTGCACAACCTTGAAGAAGGCGCTCTTTGGCGACCAAGGCAAATTTGGGGAGTTCTGCCGCGACTACCGCGTTCCTCCGGGAAGAATAGCCTTTTCGCCTAAAAATATACATATAATCACAGATGAGAATGGTATTGAACTCGAAGACATCAGGAGCAGCGGGGACAATATCTGCGCGGCCGATCAGGTCTTTTCCATCATCAGTGAATGGGCAAAAAGAGAGGATGAGATTCTCTACTGCTCCGTGGCGGGCGGGCGCAAGACGCTCGGAATCTATCTGACCATGGCGATAATGCTTTGCGGCCGTATGCAGGACAGACTCTACCATGTCCTGGTATCGAAGGAGTTTGAGTCCGGCGTTCCAGACTTTTACTATCCTCCCCCTGAATCCCGCATATATCCAAAATTCGTCGGAATAGATGAATCAAAGAAGGCGATCCAAGTCGAGATTTCGTCCGAGGAGGCCAGGATCGATCTTGCCGAAATCCCATTTCCGCGTTTGCGGGAAATGATCGGAGGTGAACTGCCGCTCGAAAAAGGTCTGATAAAGGCCGTTGAATCTTCCCAGCTTCTTTTAACCTATCTTCAGACCACGCCGCTTCTCACCGTAAATCTTCACAAGAGTAACCTGGAAGTCGGGCATTTCACTATTCCTCTTTCAAGACAGCTTCTGGCTGTCTATGCATTTCTGCTCGTCAGAATATCTGCCTCCCCATCGGGTCTCTCTCTTGAGAACCTTTTTGACAAAAAGCAGGTCATTGCCGACCTGGAGAGACAAATCAACAGCTACAAGGCTGGAGAACAGGAAGAATACGCTTGGGAAAAGATTCGTGACATGGCCGATTTCCGTGATCGTATAAGGCCCTGCGTCAGCAAAATAAACCAAGCCATCTACTCGGCGGTCGGCAGGAACAGGTTCGCAGAACAGCTCACAATCCTCACTCGGCGTGATATTAAGGTCCGCGTGGCCAATTTTCAGATAATCGTGGCCGAGGGCAGACACTGGAAACCAACCCGGTAAGATTGCCAGAAATTTTGCCGGAATAATAATTTTTCCCCTTTATCTCTTAGACAGGTCTATAGGATCAGTATACCTTCCTTCGGCTTGCGGCCGCAGGTCTTTTCCTTTCGAGGGAGGAATAAATTGATGTCATTTAGTCACATTACCATAGGAAAATTCAAACTTACATTGAGGGCCGAGGAGGATTTGCACTTGCCGGCATACAAGGGCTCTACCTTGAGGGGCGGTTTCGGGCACGCACTGAAGCATGTCACATGCGCTCTGAAACGCCAGGAGTGCACAACATGTATGCTCCGCGAACGTTGCGTCTATCTGTACCTTTTCGAGACCCCTCCACCGCCCGATACGGAGATGATGCGGCTTTACCCGACAGCGCCTCACCCTTTCATAATCGAGCCACCGGAGGACGGCGACCGGATTGTTCTGCAGGGAGGGAATTTAGAATTCGGATTGACTGTCATTGGGCGGGCTCAGGAATACCTTCCGTACTTCATCTACGCGTTTTTGCATTTGGGCGAGAAGGGGCTTGGCAGCGGAAAGGGCCGATTTGTTCTGCAAAACGTCGGTGCAATGTCCTCGAACGGATTCAAATCGATCTATCAAACACAAGACCAATCATTAAAAAAGCCCAACCCCTATCCGACCTCGCAAACGATTGACGCTCGCTGTGAAGGTCTTTGTTCAGCTAGGCAGATAACCATCGCTTTTCAGACCCCTACAAGGATCAAATCCGACGGGCGCCTTACCCGTGAACCGGAATTTTATCATCTCGTGAGCTCTCTGCTGCGAAGACTTTCAGCCATCTCCTATTTTCATTGCGGCACGAAGCTGGATATGGATTTTAAGGGTCTGATTGAGCGGGCGCATCTCGTCGAACGCACTTCTTCGGACCTGCATTGGCATGATTGGGACCGCTACTCGAGCCGCCAAAAGCAAAAAATGACGCTGGGCGGATTCTTGGGAGAGGCAACCTTTAAGGGCGATTTCAGGGAATTTTTGCCCCTGCTTGCATGGGGCGAGGTGCTGCACATCGGCAAGGCCGCGAGTTTTGGACTGGGGAGATATACGCTCGAAAACGCTTCAGCGCGGACCGGTCACGGCAATTAAAGGAGCCTGTTTATGGAAGAAAGGGAAGCTCTGCAACTGGGTGCCCTGCTGCATGATATCGGCAAACTTCTGCAGCGCGCCGAATCTGTAAAGCTCACACAGGAAGATCGGTCGCTGGAGTCCACCTGTTGCCCGCTCCGCAGGGATCAAAGAGATCGGTACTCCCACACTCATGTCCTTTATACCCAGAAGTTTTTCAGTGAACTTTGGCCGGATCTTTTCACACTTGCCGAGATTGCTGCGGTATTTCACCACCGTCCGGATACTTCAACCAAGAGCAGGCTAGCCAAAATAGTCGCTCTGGCAGACCGCTTGTCATCGGGGGAGAGGCACAGCCTTGATGAAGATGAGATATCGGGAAACCCCCGCACTGCGAGGCTGCATTGCCTCTTCGGTTCCCTGAACCTGCAATCAAGCATTGAGAAGGCAGCCTTTTTCCCCCTGCTACCCCTGAGCCAATCTTTGGATGCGCATTTCCCAAGATCCGAAGCAACACTCCAGGATGGGGAAAGCTATGACAGGCTGTGGCAGCAAATGGCGGACGAATTCAGGCGCCTCGACCCATCCTGCGGGTTTTCGCAGTTCTACACACGGGTTCACCACCTGCTTGAGCGCTTTGCGCTCTTCGTTCCCTCCGCAGCATACAGGGATAGGGCGGACGTGTCTCTTTTCCATCATTCCAAGGCAACAGCGGCTATTGCCACGTGCCTGTATGATCTCGGTCTGGGTGAATTTGAGTTGGACGGGCTCCTCGGGGCACTTCGCGGCCACGATGCCGGGAATCTGCTCGATGCCAAGCCTATGTGGCTGATCGGTGCCGATGTTTCAGGCATCCAGGATTTCATATACGGTATCGTTGGGAAAGGGGCGCTGAAGGGGCTGAGAGGGCGCTCGGCGTATCTCCAGTTCCTATCGGAAGCCGTCCTCTCAAGGCTCCTGGAAGACTTTCGGCTCCCTTGCAGCAATTTGATCTACTCGGGTGGTGGCCATTTTTATCTTCTCGCACCATGTACGCCGGATTCTGAAAATATTCTTGAATCCTGTCAGGAATTCATCGATGAGGTGCTGGTCCGTGCGCATCGGGGGCAATTGGCCCTATGTCTCGCATGGGAGCCGTTGCGCTACAAAGATTTTTTAAGTCCTGAACAGCCGGCCCATAAGGACCGCAGAAACAATAATCCCCTCCCGGGAGGTTTTTCTGAGGCATGGAATCGACTTGGCGCCAAGCTGGCCAGGAAAAAGCGCGCCAAATTCGGTAGCCTTCTGGTTTCAGCAAATGCAGTCAATCGGGTCCTTGGCCCCTTTCCTGCCTCCGGGGTCGAAGAGGCCTGCGATGTCTGCGGAGAGCCGTTGGCAGATTCTCATGAAACGAATCGCTGCAGCATGTGCGGCAGTTTTGAAAGGTTGGCATCCCGCTTGGCCCGGGCTGAATCTGTAGGCATTGAAATATCTGACAGAAAAGCCCCGACCCGCTCCATGGAATCTTGCGAAGACGCCCTGGAAGCCCTGGGGGCTAACATAAGGCTTTTTGGCCCGGGGGAGGTCGGTTCTGGCGCATACCTGCTTAATCGGACGGATTTTGTCCAAAAATCCCCCAGGTTTCTGGGTTTCCGCTTTCTTGCCAGGCATACTCCGATGCAGGCCGGGGATATTGTGACCCTCGAAGGTTTGTCCGAAAGAGCCACCGGAATAAAAAAGTGGGGGGTCCTTCGAGCCGACGTTGACCATCTGGGGCGCGTCTTCAGGGAGGGTCTCGCCGGCAGCGACCAGAGCATCTCTCGGGTGAGCATGCTCAGCTACCTCCTCTCCCTTTATTTTTCAGCACATGTCGAGGATCTTGCTGGGAGGGCTCCCTATGACTCGACACTCTCCATTGTTTACGCAGGCGGCGACGACCTTTTCGCCCTTGGTAGTTGGTCCGTCTTGAAGGGGTTTGCAGAAAAGGTGTACCAGGATTTCAAGGCCTTCACCGCGGGGAGGCTGACACTTTCGGCTGGCGTTTTCCTCGCCCCGGGCCAACGCTACCCGGTTGCCCAGGCTGGGAGAGAGGCTGGGGAAGAGGAACGCGGGGCAAAAGAAAACGGCCGAGATCGGTTCTCTCTTTTTGGTGAATCGATCAGGTGGCAGGATCTTCCGGAGCTGCAGAAAATCGAAAATGCCCTTACCGAATTGATGGGTGGGAGGGCTCCACGATCGCTGTTCTCGTTACTTTACCAGGCTTGCGATGCCCAGCGTGATGCCAGGGCTGGGGAGATACTGCTCTTTCCCGTATGGCGACTTCTTTATGCCCTTCGCCGTCTTGTGGAGCGTCAGAAGGGTTTGAAGGAATTGATAATGAATCTGGAACAATTGATCATCAGGAATCTTTGGCTGCCGGAGCATGCAAGTGTTGCAATTCGCCTTGCTGAGTATGTGACCCGGCATGGAGAGAAAGGAGAACACTAAAATGGCTGACTACCGGGATCAGCGAGAGGATGTGGCTCGCCGGCCCGACGAGATCGGCGTCGATCATTTCTTCCAGCAGCGCGTCGAGCCGCAGCGCGGTCTCGGGCAGCGCCTCTTCTTCATTGTAGCACGGCACGACGATGCTTAAGGTCGGCGCCTGGCGAAGGCTTGTCGTCATCATCGAGCCTCGAGCGACAGGCGGGGCCGAGCGGCGAAGACGAAATGCCGGCCGCCAAGAAAGCTGATCAGCGTATAGGCCGGAATGCCGAGCGGCTGCGCGAGATAGGCGTCGACGCCGAGCACATGGTGGGCGAACAGCACGACCGCGAGATTGGCGAGATAGGCGACGCCGGCGACCGCAAGCCAGCGCGGGAAGCTGCGCGACACTTCGCCTTCATGGGCGAAGGTGTAGGCGCGGTTGAGCGCAAAGCTCAGGATGAGCCCCAAAGCGTAGCCGATGAGGTTCGCAAGTCCTGGCCCCGCGCCAAGAAAGCGCATCGCGCTCCAAATGATCGCGAGGCCGAAGCCGGTATTGACGAGCCCGACCAGCAAAAAGCGAATCAGCTGAGCGATTGCCTCCGGCGGAGGAAGGGAAAGGCGCAAGGCCATGCGTGAAAAGGGGGCTGCGCGCCGCGGCGCTCGAGCGAACGGCCCCTACTTTGCTGGAAATTTCTTAAGAATTCCGGCCGGCTCTGGGCGGCTATTTTTTTTTCGGCGGGATGTAGGTCGCGTTGCCGATAAAGGCCGCATATTTGTGGGAGCAGGCCTCAGTCAGATGAATCCCGTCTTTCTGATAGCAGCTTTCATGTCCCGGATAGCGATCTATGAAATTATCATATTCGATCATGCGCAATTCCGGGTGATCTCGCCATAGAGCGGACCGGTAACGGTCGTTGACGACATATTCACAATCGTCATAAAAGCACATCAATATCGCTCGCTTGAGACGGCTGTAGAGATTGGGCGACTTGAATTTGAACTCGCTGACGCGCGGAATGGAAATTACTTCTTCATCGTCGACATCAGGAAAATATTCCACCAGCTTTTTTGTATATTCAACATAATTACTTTCGCCAATATGCTGTATCTCATCGTTGACGCCGGTCATAAAAATGATTTTGTCCGGCCTTCCGCCTCCACAATAGTCATAAAGCTTGCTTTTCGGCAGCTTTTCTTTCAATTCGGCATAGAGAAGTTTCGAGTTGCGCCCTGCAAAGCAAAGACTGCAGGCCTGCACCCCTCTCCCCTGCAGTCTTTTGGAGACTGTCTGCGGCAGTTCAGGGAAAAGCTTGCCGTCGCAAGCCCAGGACTCGCCGACCACGAGTATCTTGTAATTGTTTTCTCCGCCGTTCACCGTCAGGCAATCGAGCATTGGCGGGTCCGAACGTCGCACCCCGACCAATAGCGCCCCGCTCAGCGCGGTTAGGACAAAGCCCACGCGCAGCGCAAATTTGAGCATCGCCGCCTCTTCTCCTCAAACCCCGACCTGGACCGCAGCGCCCAAAAAGGACGATACGGCAAGAAAGAGTGCATGAGAAGAGTGAGAAGGGCCTGAAAACCTTAAGCGAGCGCCGGCGCGGCTTCGCTGCGCTGACGCGCGACCCAGGCGGATCTCGACAGGTTTATCGGGTGGTCGAACAGGAACCAGATGGCGTAGGACGCGGCGAAAATCAAAACGAAGGCCTCAGAGCAAAGCAGCAGTCGATCGCCGTAGGAGCCATCGCCGGTGTGCATCGCGCCAAGAACCGACCAGTGCAGCAAATAGAAGATATAGGACAAATCGCCAAACATTCTGTCTTGTTTACCGCCCTTTTGCTGTGTCGTGTAGAGCGCCCAAGGAATTATAAGCATCGTGACCAGCAGATTAGACGAAGTGTTGAACGCCAGCAGCGTCCCTTCATGCGCTTCGCCGAACATGAGCTTCTTGGTGAAGACCAAGCCGCAAAGCGTCAGCAGGGCCAGCGTGGCGAAAAGCGAGCCGTAGGCGAGTTTTCGGCCCGGAATAAGACGGTGCCGCGCCGCGACGACGCCAATCGCGAAGAAATAAAGAAACGGCGCCACAGTGCCGGCGCCGCCGAGCTTTTGGGCGAACAGCGAGCCGAAAGCAAAAGGCAGCGCCACATACATATTTTTCGAAATGAAGAAGATAAGGAAAGGCGCGATCAGATAAAATTGCATCTCCATGTCCAGCGACCATCCGGGGATGTTCGCCTGGAAAGGCAGCGAATTATAGCCCAGGATCATGATGTTCGAGAAGATATGATGCGACAGGCTGCCGATGAGTTCGGGGGCGCCGCTGCGGAGGCAGAAGAGACCCCATGAAATCAGCGAGCAAAGGGCGAAAACCGGCGCAAGACGCCAAACCCGCGAGACGAGATAGGTGAGATAAGCCGCGTTCGTCTTTGAATAGGTTTCCGACCACATCACCGCGACCCAATAGCCGCTCAAGACGAAAAACACCATCACGGACGACATGCCGAGATTGAAACTGGTCGTATGGTGCAAAAACACCATCGCGGCCAAGATAAATCTAAAGGCCCCTGGCGAGGCGAAACTGTCTGAACCGCGCGGCATGATCGCTCCAAAGCTTCGATTGAAAGGATTTTTTAAGCGCCGACTCCTTAGCGTCGAGCGCTGGCTTCAATCCTTCGATTTTGAGCGATTTAAGATCGATTTGCCCGAGACCGGCGAGCCGAAAGCGCTCCATTGGGTTTCATTAAAACGACAAATCGAACGAAAAGCGTTGCGACAAGTAGTCGCTGCGACGATTGTTACAATCCTTTGGCGCTGAAAGACGAGCCCGTCTTGAACGCGGCTTTTGCCAACGCCTCGCCCGGCCAGCGCTAAAGCCAGCGCGGTCCCTCCCGTTGGCGGCGACCCACCCCTTCACACAAGCGTCAATCTCGTCTAACAAACCTGCCATCGATCGAGCCGGGCGCGCCCGCTCGCGCCCGCCATGGGCATTTCGGGACGCGTTCCGGTCCAAAAGGCCGGCGCGCGGCCTTTTTTTATGCGCGCTCCGCGCCGGGGCGACGACAACGGACCGATATGCCCAAAAGGACCGACATCTCCTCGATCCTCATCATCGGCGCCGGGCCGATCGTCATCGGCCAGGCCTGCGAGTTCGACTATTCCGGCACCCAGGCCTGCAAGGCGCTGAAGGAGGAGGGCTATCGGATCGTGCTGGTCAACTCCAATCCGGCGACGATCATGACCGATCCCGAGATGGCCGACGCGCACCTATATCGAGCCGATCACGCCGGAGATCGTCGCCAAGATCATCGAGAAGGAGCGACGCCGTCCCCGGCGCTTCGCGCTGCTGCCGACCATGGGCGGCCAGACCGCGCTCAACTGCGCGCTGTCGCTGCGCAAGCATGGGCGTGCTGCGAGAAGTTCGGCGTCAAGATGATCGGCGCCACCGCCGAGGCGATCGACAAGGCCGAGGACCGCGAGCTGTTCCGCGAGGCGATGACCAGCATCGGCCTCGAGACGCCGCGCTCGCATCACGTCAAGACGCTGACCAGCGCGCTGGCGGCGCTCGAGGACATCGGCCTCCCGGCGATCATCCGCCCCTCCTTCACGCTCGGCGGCACCGGCGGCGGCATCGCCTATAACGAGGCGGAATTCATCGACATCGTCGAGCGCGGCATCGACGCCTCGCCGACCAGCGAAGTGCTGATCGAGGAGATCGTGCTCGGCTGGAAGGAGTTCGAGATGGAGGTCGTCCGCGACAAAGCGGACAATTGCATCATCGTCTGCTCGATCGAGAACATCGACCCGATGGGCGTGCATACCGGCGACTCGATCACCGTGGCGCCCGGCGCTGACCCTGACCGACAAGGAATATCAGGTCATGCGCGACGCCTCGATCGCGGTGCTGCGCGAGATCGGCGTCGAGACCGGCGGCTCCAACGTGCAATTCGCGCGTCAATCCCGCCGACCGGCCGCATGATCGTCATCGAGATGAACCCGCGCGTGTCGCGCTCCTCCGCGCTGGCGTCGAAGGCGACCGGCTTTCCGATCGCCAAGGTCGCCGCGAAGCTTGCGGTCGGCTACACGCTCGACGAGATCGCCAACGACATCACCGGCGGCGCGACGCCCGCCTCCTTCGAGCCGACGATCGATTACGTCGTCACTAAAGTGCCGCGCTTCGCGTTCGAGAAATTCCCCGGCGCCGAGCCCGTGCTGACGACCGCGATGAAGTCGGTCGGAGAGGCGATGGCGATCGGTCGTAGTTTCGCCGAAAGTCCTGCAAAAGGCGTTGCGCTCGCTGGAGACCGGACTCACCGGCCTCGACGAGATCGAGATCGAGGGCTACGGCAAGGGCGACGACCACAACGTGCTGCGCGCGCGCGCTCGGCACGCCGACGCCCGACCGACTGCTCTACGTCGCGCAGGCCTTGCGGCTCGGCTTGACCGAGACGGAGGTCAACGAGGCCTGCAAGATCGATCCCTGGTTCATCAGCCGCATCGGCGAGATCGTGGCGCTCGAAAACAAAGTGCGGGAGCGTGGCCTGCCGCAGGACGCCGAAAATCTGCGCATGCTGAAGGCGAGCGGCTTTTCCGATGCGCGGCTCGCGACGCTCGCGAATTGCGAAGAGAGCGACGTGCGCGAGCGGCGCCGCGCGCTTGGCGTCGATCCCGTCTACAAGCGCATCGACACCTGCGCGGCGGAATTCGCCTCGCCGACCGCTTACATGTATTCGACCTATCAGGCGCCGTTTGCAGGCGCTCCGGCCTGCGAAGCGCGGCCCTCCTCGCGCGACAAGATCATCATCCTCGGCGGCGGACCGAACCGCATCGGCCAGGGCATAGAATTCGACTATTGTTGTTGTCACGCCTGTTTCGCGCTGGCCGAAGTCGGCTACGAGACGATCATGATCAACTGCAATCCCGAGACGGTCTCGACGGATTACGATACGTCCGATCGGCTGTATTTCGAACCGCTCACCGCCGAAGACGTCGGCGAGATCATCGACATCGAGCGCGCGCAGGGCAAGCTCGTCGGCGTCATCGTGCAGTTCGGCGGCCAGACGCCGCTGAAGCTGGCCGACGGCCTCGCCAAGGCGGGCGTGCCCATCCTCGGCACGTCGGTCGATTCCATCGACCTCGCGGAGGATCGCGACCGTTTCAAACGGCTGCTCGACAAGCTCGGCCTGAAGCAACCGAAAAACGGCATCGCCTATTCGGTCGAACAGTCGCGCATCGTCGCCGGCGAACTGGGGCTGCCGCTCGTGGTCCGTCCGTCTTACGTGCTCGGCGGCCGGGCCATGGCGATCATCCGCGACAATAGCGCGCTCGACGACTATCTCCTGGGCGTGCTGCCGAGCCTCGTCCCGTCCGAGATAAAGTCGCGCTATCCCAACGACAAGACCGGCCAGATCAACATGGTCCTGGGCAAAAACCCGCTGCTGTTCGACCGCTATCTGACCGACGCCATCGAAATCGACGTCGACTGCCTCGCCGACGGCGTCGAGGCGGCGATCGCCGGCGTCATGGAGCATATTGAGGAAGCGGGCATTCACTCGGGCGATTCGGCCTGCTCGCTGCCGCCGCGCTCGCTCTCGAAGGCGACGATCGCAGCGCTTGGCGATCAGACCAAAGCCCTCGCCAAGGCGCTCGACGTCATCGGTCTGATGAATGTGCAATTCGCGCTGAAGGACGGGGAGATTTACGTGCTTGAAGTCAATCCGCGCGCCTCGCGCACCGTGCCCTTCGTCGCCAAGGTCGCCGGCAAGCCGATCGCCAAGATCGCCGCGCGAGTGATGGCCGGCGAGCGGCTCTGCGACTTCGATCTGCCGAGCGCCGACCTGAAGCATGTCGGCGTCAAGGAATCGGTGTTTCCCTTCGCCCGCTTTCCCGGCGTCGACACTGTGCTCGGTCCCGAGATGCGCTCGACGGGCGAAGTCATCGGCCTCGACCTCTCCTTCGCCGCCGCCTTCGCCAAAAGCCAACTCGGCGCCGGCGCGCGCGCGCCAAAGGGCGGCGTGGTGTTCGTTTCCGTCCGCGACGCCGACAAGGAGCGCATGGTCGCGCCGATGCGGATGCTCATGGAATTGGGGTTCACCGCCCAGGGCACCGGCGGCACGGCCCGGTTCCTAACCCAATGCGGCATCCCGACGCAGAAAATCAACAAGGTCTCGGAAGGGCGCCCGCATATCGTCGACGCGATAAAAAACGGGTCCATTCAACTGGTTTTCAACACCACCGAGGGCGCCCAGGCGCTGGCCGACTCGCGATCCTTGCGTCAGGCCGCGCTCTTGCATAAAGTACCCTATTACACGACTCTCGCCGGGGCGATCGCCGCCGCGGAAGGGATCAAGGCCTATATGTCGGGAGATCTCGAAGTGCGCGCACTGCAGGACTACTTCGCCTAAGGCGCGTGGGCGAGCGAGCTTGCCGGCCGGCGCGGGCGTTCGCAGCGACTGCTCAGGGCTGCCGACCCTCGGCTCACCCCCCTTGGAACCCCCAAACCCCCGATCAGCGTCTTTCATCTGGCGCTGAGCTATGATTTGTTTATCGGACGAGCCTTGTCGGAAAAAGGACGAAAGAGCTAGAACCATGGAAAAAGTGCCCATGACCGTCGCAGGTTTCGCGGCGCTCGAACAAGAGCTGAAGCGCCGCCAGCAAGTCGACCGTCCGCGGATCATTCAGCAGATTTCGGAAGCGCGCGCGCATGGCGATTTGTCCGAGAACGCCGAATATCACGCCGCGAAGGAAGCGCAGTCGCTGAACGAGGGGCGCGTCGCCGAACTCGAGGACAAGCTCTCGCGCGCCGAGGTCATCGACGTGTCGAAACTTTCCGGCTCGACGGTGAAATTCGGCGCGACGGTCACCGTGCTCGACGAAGACACCGAGGAGGAGAAGCGCTATCAGATCGTCGGCGAGTCCGAGGCCGATGTGAAAAGCGGTCGCGTCTCCGTCACGTCTCCCATCGCCAGGGCGATGATCGGCAAAAAGGCCGGCGACTCGATCGAGGTCAAGACCCCGGGCGGCGGCAAGAGTTACGAAATCATCACGGTCGCCTTCGTTTGACACAGGCGCAGGCGCGCCTGCGCATCTTCAGCGACGGTCGGGCGGGACACGCATCGCAGACGCTCGGCCTCGCCGAAGCGATGGGGTTGACCCCGGATCTGCGTCCAATCGCGCCACGCGGCGTTTTCGCGGCGCTTGCGCCTTTCGGCCCGAGCGACCCGCGCGAGGCGGCGGCGGTCGCGCCGCCCTTTCCGGACATTGCGATGGGGGCGGGTCGGCGCACGCTCCCTTATCTGCGGCGTCTCAAGCGCGCCTCGGGGGGGCGCGTCTTCACGGTCTATTGCAATGTTCCCGCGAACGGGCTTGGCGCGGCGGACCTCATCCTCGCGCCGTCGCATGACGGGCTTTTAGGCGGCAATGTGCTGTCGCCGATCACGCCGCCGAACCGCGTGTCAGCCAAGGCCTTGGCGTGGGCGCGGGAAAACCCTGACCCGCGCGTCGAGGCGCTCGCGACCCCGCGCGCGGCGCTGCTCGTCGGCGGCGACAGCCGACATTTCCGCTTTTCCGACGCGACGGCGGCGGCGCTTCGCGAGGCCGCTCGCGCTTTGAGGGCGCAGGGCTTCAGCGTCATGGCCAGCGCGTCGCGCCGCACGCCGGACTTCGTCGCCCGCGCGCTGCGCGCCGAGCTTGGTTCGAGCGACGGCTGGATGTGGGACGGCCTGGGCGACAACCCCTATTTTTCGCTGCTGGCGCTGGCGCAGACGATCGTCGTCACCGCGGACAGCGTTTCGATGATCGGCGAGGCGGTCGCGACAGGCGCGCCGGCGCATGTCCTCGGCCTTGCCGGTACGGGCGGCAAGATTGTCGATTATCTCTCGCGTCTCGAAAGTCTTGGCGCCGTGCGGCCGTGGCGCGGCAGCGCGGAACATTGGAGCTATGCGCCGATTCAATCGACGCCGCGGCTCGCAGAAGAGATTTTGCGGGCCTATGCGCGTTTTCGAAGCATGGCGATTTGAGCCGCGTCTGGCAGGATATGCGTCTATTTCACAAATTTGATCGCTGCGAAGACAAAGCCAGCCAGCGCGAGCTGGGTCACGATCAGCCAGCGCAGAATATCGACCTTGAGATTGGCGCCCGAGGTCTCGATCTTGGCGTCGAGACGCGTCTCCATTTGGCGCATGTCGCGCCGGACGTCCTCAATGTCTTGCTTGAGTTCCTGGCGAAGGTCCGCAATGTCTTGTTTGAGTTCCTGGCGAAGGTCCCCAATGTCTTGCTTGAGTTCCTGGCGAACTTCGTGGACGTCGCCCTTGGTGGCGACGCTTTCGCGCAGCGCCGCATCCAAGGCCTCAGCATGCGCGCGCGCCTGCCTTTCGTCGAACCCGGCTGCAGTTAGACGATCGATATAGGTCAGACGGTCGAAAGTGAATTGCAGCGCGCTCATAAGGCGAACCTAGGACAACAGCGGCCGACAGGCAATCAACCGGTCCCCGGCTGCTTCGTCGCGATCACATAGGCGAAACTCGACACCGCCCGCCATTCCCGCGCCTGCGCCAGCCGCGTGAAGGCCGCGTCGAGCTGCTTAACTCCCGGGAATTTCCAAAAATAGCTGTAGCCCCAGAACGGCAGCACGACGACGTCGGCGAAGCCCGCGGCCTTCAGCATGGGAACGATCTTGCTCTCCTCGCTGAAGCAGTAGTCGTAATAGGCGGGGAACTTCGGATTGTCGCCGTGCTCCTTGCGGTCGGGGAACACCGTCTCCAGCAGCAGGCGCGAAACGCGCTCGGGGATGAGCCGGTTGAGCACGTAAGGCGGCGCATAGAGCGTCGGGAAGAAGCTGAGCGCCATTCCGCCGGGCTGCAGCACGGCGTGGATGTTGCGCCACATCGCCGCGACGTCGGGCACATGCTCCATGACCATGCGGCAATAGGCGAGATCATAGCTTTCAGCGCCGAGAATCCTAGGGGCGTCGGGCGCGGCGATGTCGCATCGGACCTTGCCGTAGCACGCGGGGGCGAGAGCGAGTTCGCGCGCGGAGATGTCGTTAAGCGTGACCTTGAAATCCTGCGCGGCGACCTCCTGCGGCAGGAACAGCGGGTCGCGGCCGCCGCCGATTTCGAGGTGCCGGCGCAGGCCGCGCGCCTTCGAAAGCGCCAGGATCGTCGGCTTGTAATTGTCCCAAGCCCAGCACCAGTCGCTGGGGTAGCCGAGGCCGGCGACGATTTGGCGGACGTCCTGCGCGTCCTCGCGGAGGGGTGGGGCGGCGAGCGCATCGGACATCGGAAGGCGGCCTTCAGGTGGGGCGCGCGAGGCGCGCGACAATTTCAGATGTAGTCGACGCCGCTTAAAAAAAAGTCTCGGCGCGCCGGCGTGGGCGCGACCTTCTGCGGCGCCCCCCTTTGCGTTCGCCGGGCCCAAGCCCATATCGCAAACAACGGCCGCCGCAAGGGGCCCGTTTATGAACGCGTGACGCGCCGCAAGGGCGTCCAAGGCGTGTGGGAGCTTTCATGAATATCGAGAAATACACCGAACGCGCGCGCGGCTTCATCCAGGCGGCGCAGACCATCGCCACGAGAGAGGGGCATCAGCAGTTCACGCCCGAGCATGTGCTGAAAGCCTTGCTCGACGACAGCGAAGGCCTCGCCGCGGGGCTGATCGACCGCGCCGGCGGGAGGTCGCGCGAAGCTTTGCAAAAGACCGAGGCTGCGCTCGCCAAACTGCCCAAGGTGGCGGGCTCGGGGGCTGGGCAGCTCTATCTCGCGCCGGCGACCGCGCGGCTCTTCGACAGCGCCGAGCGCATCGCGGAAAAGGCCGGGGACTCTTTCGTCACCGTCGAGCGCCTGCTGCTCGCGCTGGCGCTTGAAAAGGGAACCGAGGCCGCGCGCATTCTCGCGGACGCGGGCGTGACGCCCCAGACGCTCAACGCCGCGATCGAGGATTTGCGCAAGGGCCGCAAGGCGGACACCGCCTCCGCCGAGAATCAATATGACGCGTTGAAGAAATATGCCCGCGACCTGACCGAAGCGGCGCGCGAGGGAAAGCTCGACCCGGTGATCGGCCGCGACGAAGAAATCCGCCGCACGATTCAAGTCTTGTCGCGGCGCACGAAAAACAACCCCGTGCTGATCGGCGAACCCGGCGTCGGCAAGACCGCGATCGTCGAAGGGCTGGCGCTCCGCATCGTCAACGGCGACGTGCCGGAGTCGCTGCATGACAAGCGGCTGCTGGCGCTCGACATGGGGTCGCTGATCGCCGGCGCCAAATATCGCGGCGAATTCGAGGAGCGCCTCAAGGCCGTGCTGAATGAGGTCATCGCGGCGGAAGGCGCGGTCATCCTGTTCATCGACGAGATGCACACGCTGGTCGGCGCCGGCAAGGCCGACGGCGCGATGGACGCCTCCAATCTGCTCAAGCCCGCGCTCGCGCGTGGCGAATTGCATTGCGTCGGCGCGACAACGCTCGACGAATACAGGAAGCACGTCGAGAAGGACGCGGCGCTGGCGCGGCGCTTCCAGCCGGTGTTCGTCGGCGAGCCCTCGTCGAGGACACGATCTCGATCCTGCGCGGCCTGAAGGAAAAATACGAGCTGCATCACGGCGTGCGCATCTCCGACAGCGCGCTCGTCGCCGCGGCGACGCTGTCCAATCGCTATATCACGGACCGTTTTCTGCCCGACAAGGCCATCGACCTCGTCGACGAGGCGAGTTCGCGGTTGCGCATGCAGATCGATTCAAAGCCGGAAGAACTCGACGAATATGATCGCCGCATCATCCAGCTGCGCATCGAGCAGGAGGCGTTGAAGAAGGAGACCGACCCGGCCTCCAAGGATCGTCTCGCGCGGCTCGAACAGGAGCTCGCGGGCCTCGAGGAAAAGTCTGCGGCGCTGACGCAGCGCTGGCGCGCCGAGAAGGACAAGATCGGCCAGGCGCAGAAGTGGAAGGAGCAGCTCGACAACGCGCGCAACGAACTGGCGCAGGTGCAGCGACGCGGCGAATATCAGCGCGCCGGCGAACTCGCCTATGGCGTCATTCCCGAGTTGGAGCGCAAGCTCGCCGAAAGCGAAAACCGCGCCGGCGCCGTCGTCGAAGAGGCGGTCACCGCCAATCATGTCGCGCAGATCGTCTCGCGCTGGACCGGCGTTCCGGTCGACAAGATGCTGGAGGGCGAGCGCGAAAAGCTGCTGCACATGGAGGAGCAGCTGGCGAAGCGCGTCGTCGGCCAGAAGGAGGCCGTCGCCGCCGTCTCGACCGCGGTGCGGCGCGCGCGCGCCGGGCTGCAGGACCCCAACCGGCCGATCGGCTCCTTCATGTTCTTAGGGCCCACCGGCGTCGGCAAGACCGAGCTGACGAAAGCGCTCGCCGCTTTCCTGTTCGACGACGAGACGGCGATGATCCGCCTCGACATGTCGGAATATATGGAGAAGCATTCGGTGGCGCGGCTCATCGGCGCGCCCCCCGGCTATGTCGGCTATGAGGAGGGCGGCGCGCTGACCGAAGCCGTGCGCCGGCGACCCTATCAGGTGGTGCTGTTCGACGAGATCGAGAAGGCGCACCCGGATGTCTTCAACGTGCTGCTGCAGGTGCTCGACGACGGACGTCTGACCGACGGCCAGGGCCGCACGGTGGATTTTAAGAACACGCTGATCATCATGACGTCGAATCTCGGCGCCGAATTCCTCGTGACGCAGAAAGAAGGCGAGGATTCGACCGCCGTGCACGATGAAGTGATGCAGCTCGGTGCGCGCGCATTTCAGGCCGGAGTTCCTCAACCGCATCGACGAGATCATCCTGTTCCATCGCCTGCGCCGCGAGGATATGGGCGCGATCGTCGACATCCAGTTCGCGCGGCTCGCGAAACTGCTCGAAGATCGCAAGATCGTGCTCGATGTCGACGCCAAGGCGCGCGACTGGCTCGCGCGACACGCGGCTATGATCCGGCTTATGGCGCAAGGCCCTTGAAGCGCGTCATCCAGAAGGAGCTGCAGGATGCGCTCGCCGAGCGTCTGCTCGCCGGCGACGTCGCCGACGGCGCGCATGTGGCGGTGTCGGCGGATGCCTCCGGTCTTCTGATCGACGGCAGCCCGGCGCACGCCGCGCGCGTCGACAATGTCGTGGCGATGAAGAAGGGGGCGTGAGGAAGAGTGGCGGTTTCTCCCGCTTTGCGGGAGAAGCGCGCCTCGCTTTTTGCGGCGTAGCGCCACGCGGGCTTGGCGCTGCACGGCTGTCGGTTAACGGCAGCATGGGATTTGTTAAGGCGCTGCTGCGTTATTGCGAGACCCATCAGTCGACGCTAACTGAAGGCTTCCTGCGCGAAGACCTGCGCTGGGGCCTGCATGGGAACGATTGAGGGCGGCGCGACCGTCGTTTGCGACGCAGGTCCTCCTATGAGAGCAAGAGGCCCTCTCGCTCGCCAATGAAATTGCGGGCTCGTTGCTGCTCACCGACGACACGGCCGCCCGCCTCGCCGCCGTTCGTTGGGAATCAAGGTTCACGGGTCGCTTGGCGTTTTGGTGCGAGCCATTCGCCGACGCCTAATCGGCGAGGTAATCAATGCTGCGGATTAGAGTGAATTTTATTGAGCACCGAACGACCGTGAAGACAAAAGCGCTATAATCGTCTCTTCGCTAGAGATTCGCTTGATGCCCGTCCGCCGCCTCGATCCCATACTCGATCGACCGCATCGCCGCCGGCGAAGTCGTCGAGCGCCCGAGCTCCGCGGTCAAGGAACTCGTCGAGAACGCGCTCGACGCCGGCGCGACGCGCATCGACGTCGCGATCGAGGACGGCGGCCAGAAGCTCATCCGCGTCATCGACGACGGCTGCGGCATGAACGCGGCGGATCTCGCCCTCTGCATCGAGCGCCACGCCACCTCGAAAATCCCCGACGGCGATCTCTCCAACATCGCGAGCTTCGGCTTTCGCGGCGAGGCGCTGCCCTCGATCGCCTCCGTGGCGCGGCTCGAAATCGTTCGCGCGCGCGAAGGCCGCCGCGCATGGGCTCACGATCTCGCGTCGAAGTCGGCGTGAAGCGCGCGCTCGCGCCCCGGCGCGCTGGCCGCAGGGCACGCGGGTCGAAGTCGCGCGACCTGTTCGCCGCGACGCCGGCGCGGCTCAAATTCCTGAAAACCGACCGCGCCGAGGCGCGGCGCGTGCGCCGATGTCGTGCAAGCGCCTCGCCATGGCGCATCCCGAGGTGCGCTTCTCGCTTGGCGGCGAAGCGCCGGCGCGGGCTTCGATCTATCCGGCCTGCGCCGCGGGGCGAGGTCGCGCGCTGGCGCGGCTTGACGCCAGGTTCTCGGCGCGCGATTTCGGCGACAATGCGCTCGAGCGTCGACGCCGACGCGCGAGGGCGTTCGCCTTTGCGGGCTTCGCCGGCCTGCCGACCTGGCATCCGCGCCAACGCGCTGACGCAATATGTCTTCGTCAACGGCCGCCCGGTGCGCGACAAGCCAGCTCGCCGGCGCCATTCGCGCCGCCTATATGGATTTCCTATCCGCCGACCGTCATCCGGCCTGGCGCTGTTTCTCGACTGCGATCCGCCGCAGCGTCGACGTCAATGTGCATCCGGCCAAGGCGGAAGTGCGTTTCGCGATCCGCGGCCTCGTGCGCGGCCTGGTGGTCGGCGCGCTGAAGCAAGCCTTCGCCGGCGCCGCTCATCGCGCCACGCCGAGCCAATGGCGCGGCGGCGCTCGATCTTCTCGCGCGTCGCGCGGCGCAAACGCTATGGCGCCCGGCGCAGATTGCGGAACTGGGACTCTCGCCCGTCGCCTTCCGCGCCGCCGGGCTTTGGCGAAAATCCGCGCAAGCGCGTTTCACGCCCGCGCCGCCGCCAGCCGACGCGCGCGCGCGCGAATGAGAGCTCGCGGCGCCTCGATCTGGAGGCGCCGCTCGGCGCCGCGCGGGCGCAGACTGCATGAGACCTATATCATCGCGCAGACGCGCGACGGCCTCGTCATCGTCGATCAGCACGCCGCGCATGAGCGGCTCGTCTATGAAAAGCTCAAGCGCCAGCGCGAAGCGTCGGGCGTCGCGCGTCAGGCCCTGCTCATTCCGGTCGTCGTCGATCTCGATGCGGCGCGCCGTCGAAGCGCTTTGCGGCAGCTTCGAAGAACTCGCAAAGCTTGGCCTTGCGCTCGAAAGGTTCGGACCCGGCGCCGTGCTTGTGCGTGAAGACCCCGGCCATATTGGGCGAGGTCGACGCGTCGCGGCTGGTTTCGCGACCTCGCCGACTGCTGGTCGAGGACGGCGATGCGCGGGCTTTGACGCGCAGGCTGGACCATGTGCTCGCGACCTGCGCCTGCCATCATTCGGTGCGCGCCGGGCGCAGACTGGCGCCGGAGGAGATGAACGCGCTGCTGCGGGAGATGGAAGCGACGCCGGGCTCCGGCCAATGCAATCACGGCCGTCCGACCTATGTCGAACTCAAATTGTCGGACATTGAAAGGCTGTTCGGTCGCAAATGATCGCGGCGGGAGAGATTGACTTTCGTCCTCGCGCGCACTTATTGACCGACGCGCTTATTGAACTTTCAAGAGTCGCCCATGCCGTTTTCCTATCGCCACACGCAAATCGGCCATTTGCTGCGCATCGCCTCGATCGCGCCGGCGTCAGGCTTGGTCGTGGTCGGCCTCGTTCTCGATCGAGCGTTTCTGCTCTGCGCGCTCGCGGCCCTTTTGACTTTCATTGGCTGGTCCTTCTCTTCGCTGACGATCGAGGTCGAGCAGGGAAGCCTGACCTGGTTCTTCGGCGCGGGTTTGTGGCGCAAGACTGTTCCGCTTTCCGACATCGTCAGCGCGACGCCGGTGAAAAACCCGTGGTGGTACGGATGGGGAATCCACCGCACGCCGCGCGGCTGGCTCTATAACGTCGACGGCGCCGACGCGGTGGAGATCGCGTTGCGAAGCGAACGAACATTCCGTCTCGGCACGGACGAACCGGATCTTCTCGCGCGGGCCGTCGTCGCGCCTTGACGTTTGCGCTCACTCACCGACCAGCGCCATGTCGTCGCGGTGAATGAGTTCGTCGGGCCCGCGAAAACCGAGCAGCCTTTCGATATCCTTCGAGGACTTGCCGATGAGCTTCGCGGCGTCCGCAGCGTCATAGGTCACGAGGCCGCGTCCGATTTCGCCGCCCCCCGCATCGCGGAGCACGATGCAGTCGCCTCGAGCGAATTCTCCATCCAGTCGCGTGACGCCCGCAGGCAAGAGGCTTTTGCCGCGCGCCAGCGCTTGTGCGGCGCCGACGTCGAGATGCGCGGCGCCCTTCGGCGCAAGCTGACCGGCAATCCACTTCTTGCGCGCGGTGATCGGATTGGAGGGCGTCAGAAACCAGGTGCAGGGTTCGCCCCCTGCAATGCGGGACAAGGGCGACGGCTGGCGACCGTCGGCGATGACCATATGCGCGCCGCCGGTCGTGGCGATCTTCGCGGCTTCGATTTTCGTGCGCATGCCGCCGCGCGAGAAGACCGAGGCGGCGCCGCCCGCCATGGCTTCGATCTCCGCGGTGACGCGCGGAACGATCGGCACCAGTTTCGCCGTTTTATCGACGCCTGGCGAACTCGTGTAGAGCCCGTCGACATCGGACAGCAGCACCAACAGATCGGCGCTCGCCATCGTGGCGACGCGCGCCGCAAGGCGATCATTGTCGCCGTAGCGAATCTCGGCGGTGGCCACCGTGTCGTTTTCGTTGATGATCGGCACGGCGCGCAAATTCAGCAACCGGGTGAGACATTCCCGCGCATAGAGATAGCGCCGGCGCTCTTCGGTGTCGCCGAAAGTCACCAGGATCTGACCCGCGACGAGACCGCGATCGGCGAGAACCTCGGCCCAAATGCGCGCCAGCGCGATCTGCCCAACTGCGGCGGCGGCCTGGCTGTCTTCGAGCGGCAGGGCGCCCTGCGGCAATCCGAGCACGCCGCGCCCGAGCGCGACGGAGCCGGAAGAGACGACGAGCACATCGGCGCCGCGTCGATGCACAAGCGCGAGATCGTCGGCGAGGCGCTCCAGCCAGGCGCGCTTGACCGCATTCGCGCCGGGGTCGACGAGCAGCGACGACCCGACCTTGACGACGACGCGAGTGAAACTTTCCAGCGAGGGCACGAGGGCGAGGTTTTCAGGTTGCGGCGCCGCGCTTCCGGCGTTCGGCGGCAGCGTCATCGAAAGCAATAGCCAGATAGCAACGGCGACGCCTGCTGTCAAAGCGCTTTCGAAACATGCTCTAGGTCATAAACTCATTAAGGGGATTCCCCTTTGAGACGAATGGTGATTTAAGCTCCTTGGAGGAGCGAAGATGAGCCAACGTCGCTACGAGCTGACCGATTTTGAGTGGTCGATCATCGAACCCTTGTTGCCCAACAAGCCGCGCGGGGTTCCTCGCGCGGACGACCGCAAGGTGCTGAACGGGATTTATTGGCGGCTGCGCACGGGATCGCCCTGGGCCGACATTCCCGAGCGCTACGGGCCGGCCACGACTTGCTACAATCGCTTCGTGCGCTGGCGCAAGCTCGGGGTTTGGGACCGGATCTTCGAGGCGGTTTCCAAGGCCTACGACGGCGATTTGCAAATGATCGACTCCTCCTCCGTCCGGGTCCATCAACACGGCGCCAACGGCAAAAAGGGGGGCCGGACGACGCGCAAGCCGCCGCTGGGGACCTTGCTGCAAGCCGATGCATGGGGCGCTCGCGCGGCGGATTGACCACGAAATCCATGCGCTCGTCGACGCCAACGGCCTGCCCATCTCTGTTGAAGCTCACCGAAGGCCAAGCCCACGACGGCAAGAGCGCCGCCGACATGCTCGAAGGGCTGGGCGAAGGCCAAATCCTGCTCGCCGACCGCGCCTACGACAGCGACGCCTTGCGGGCGGCGCTGAACGAAAGAGGCGCGTGGGGTAACATCAAGCCGATGCCGGGCCGCGTCAACGTCCCCGCCTTCAGCGCCTTCCTTTACCGCTACCGCAATCTCGTCGAGCGCTTCTTCAACAAGCTCAAACACTTCAGGGCGGTGGCGACGCGCTTCGAAAAACACGACGCCAATTACCTCGCCCTCGTCAAACTTGCCGCATCCCGAATTTGGATGCGATTTATGAAGTCGGTGACCTAGTGGATAAAACCAGACGGATGGTTCCCATTCGTCTGGACAATTTTATCCACCAGTTCAATGCGTTGGTGGGCCGACTTGTCCAAACGCTCAGGAATCGAGCGTTTGGGTCGGACCACTAGACGCGCCGATCAGAAGCGCAAATTGGCGCGCGCGAGATCGACGATCTCCTCGCCGCGACCATTGATCACCGCCTTCAGCAGGAACAGGCTGAAGCCTTTGATCTGGGCGACGTCCATATGCGGCGGCATCGCGAGTTCGTGCTTCGCCGTCACGACGTCGAGCAGCGCCGGTCCCTCATGTGCAAACGCTTCTGTGAGCGCCGCCTCGACATCCTCCGCCCTTTCGACGCGTCGCGCGTAGAATGCCCATCGCCTCAGCCATCGCGGCGAAATCCGGGTTCTCCAGATCCGTCGCAGTGTCGAGAAACCTGCCGCCTTCATCTCCATCGCGACGAAGCCGAGCGACGCCATTGTTGAAGACGACGATCTTGACCGGCAGCCGCAAGCTGGGTGAGCGAGAGGAAATCGCCCATCAGCATGCGTGAAACCGCCGTCGCCGGACAGCGAGATGACCTGCCGGCCGGGACAGGCCGCCTGCGCGCCGATCGCCTGCGGCATGGCGTTCGCCATCGAGCCGTGATTGAACGAGCCGATCAGCCGCCGCTTGCCGTTCATCGCGAGATAGCGCGCCGCCCAGACCGTCGGCGTGCCGACATCGGCGGTGAAAATGGCGTCGTTCGCCGCGAGTTCGCTCAGATGCTTGCGCGCAGATATTGCGGATGGATCGGCGTTTGCCGGGCGATGGCCGCGCCAGTTCGTCAGTCCTTCGCGCGCTCTTGACGTAATGCTTGCGCGCGGCTGTCGAGGAAGCGTCCGATCGCTTTTGCGCTTCAGGCGCGGCATCAGCGCCCGCACGCGTCTGCGCCGACATCGCCGACGACACCGAGATCCAGCGGGCCCGGCGTCCGAGCGCGCTCGGCGTCGCAGATCGACCTGCGCGATCTTCGCCTTCGTCGGATAGAAATTGACGATAGGGAAAGTCCGTGCCGAGCATCAGCAGCGCGTCGCATTCGAGCATCGCGTGATAGCCCGAAGAGAAACCGATGAAGCCGGTCATGCCGACGTCATACGGATTGTCCCATTCGACATGCTCCTTGCCGCGCAGCGCATGAACCATCGGCGCCTCGAGGCGTCCGCCGAGCGCCAGGACTTCCTCGTGCGCGCCGGCGCAGCCCGCGCCGCACAGCAGCGTCACCGCTGCGCGCGTCGTTGAGCAGCGCGGCGAGTCGGTCGAGTTCGGCTTCCATCGGCGCAGGCAATGCAGGGCCGCTGCGACAGAGCGCCGCGCGGCGTTCGCTCCTGCCGGCGCCTCCTGCCAGCGCGACGTCGCCGGGAATTACCACCACCGCGACGCCTTGCGCTGATCGCCGTCCGCATCGCGCGATGCAAGACATTCGCGGCATCTGCGCCGGCGCTGGAGATCAATTCGACGATAATGGCTGCATTCGCGGAACAGCTCCTGCGGATGGGTTTCCTGGAAATAGCCGAGGCCGATTTCGGATGACGGAATATGCGCGGCGATGGCCAGCACCGGCGCACGGCTGCGATGACAGTCGAACAGCCCGTTGATGAGGTGCAGATTGCCGGGACCGCAACTCCCGGCGCAAACCGCGAGCTCGCCGGTCGCGCGCCTCGGCGCCGGCGGCGAAGGCCGCGACTTCCTCGTGGCGCACATGCATCCATTCGATCTTGCCTGTCGCCGCAAGCGTCGGTGAAGCCGTTGAGACTGTCGCCGGTGACGCCCCAGACGCGCTTGACGCCAGCGTGAGCCAAAGTTGCGGCGATGAAGTCGGCGATCGTGCGGCTGGCCATTTTCGGCTCCCTCCCTGCGCATTCCGCTAGGCGGCGATGCGCCTATTTTTGTGGCTGATCCGGTTCGAGACCGAGGATGATGATCTTTCCCGTCGCGACCTGCGTCGGCCACAAAATCGAGGTGAACCCGGTCGCGACGGCGATTTTCTGGACCCCGCCGATCTTGTAGGAAATCACGCCGCCGCCTATTCCGCCGTCGATCTTTTCGCCCCAGAGCTTTTCGCCGGTTTTGGCGTCGAGCGCGTAGAAATGTCCGCCCATGTCGCCGAAGAAGACAAGCCCGCCCGCTGTCGGAGTCATGCCGCTCATCACCGGATAATTGGTCTTGACGCGCCATTTCCAGCGTCCTGAATTGGCGTCGACCGCATAGACCCACCCTGCCCAATCGCCATAGAAATCGGCGGTTCCCCAGGTGTTGAACGGATTGATGGTGTCGTTGCCGGACCATGTGGAATCCGACCTGCACGCGGCGAATCGCATTGTCGCTCGCGAGCGTCACCGTCGGCACCAATCGACTTCTCCGATGGTGATGAGATTGGAGCTAGGATCGTAAGCCGGCCCATTCCACTCGGCGCCGCCGACGGTGCCTGGACAAAAATGCACCGACTTTCGCGGCTCGAAGGGCGCGTTGTAATTATTCATGCGCGTCGCCGGGATCTTGTAAAGCAGCGCATCGTTCGAGAGATCGTAGCCGTAGAGAAAGCCGTCTTTCGGCGCGATGGCGATAAGGTTCTTCCCGGCGCGCGTCTTGATCAGCGCCGGCGCGGTGGAGACGTCGTAGTCGTGCCAATCTCTGCGCAGGAGTTGCAGGTGGTTCTTATAGGCGCCCGTCTTCGCGTCGAGGATGACGATGGAGTTCGTGTAGAGATTTTGCCCCGGGCGCATCGCCGCCGCGAAGTCAGGCTCAGGATTGCCGACCGGCACGTAGAGAAGACCGCTCGAAGGATCGAGCGTATAAGACGTCCAGGAGCCGCCGCCGCCGATCGGCAAATCGGCGTTTTGCCAGGTAAAATCGTTGAGCGGCGATGCCGCCTGCGGGCCGCGCGTCGGATCCTTTGGCGATTTTGGAACGGACCAGAACTCCCAAAGGATCTTTCCGGTCGCGGCGTCGAGCCCATAGATGCGGCCCTTGACGCCGTTGATGTCGCCGCCCGCCGTGCCGATGAACACCATTCCGTTCCAGGCGATCGGCGCCGAAGGCGTCGTCTCGCCGATCTTGGGATCGCCGACCGACGTCTCCCAGAGGCGCTTGCCGGTGGCGAAATCATACGCGAGGACGCGCGCGTCCTCCGTGCCGCGAAACAAGCGTCCGTCGAGAAACGCCGCGCCTCTGTTCACCGCCTGCGGCGTCGCGGGTTTATAGTCTTCGTGGACGCGCCAATTCTCTCGGCATGTCGCGGGATCGATGGAGAAAGTGTCGTGCTCCGTCGTGCCGATGAGCGCGCCGCTGACCATGATCAGTCCCGATTCGAAGCCGGTGTATTGTCTGGTGTCGTAGGTGCACAGAATTTTGAGGCGACCGATATTGCTTTTGTTGATTTGCGCGAGCGGCGAGAAGCGCTCGGATGTCAGCGTCCGATTATAGCTCGCCCAGTCGCCGTCGCTTGCGGAAACGCTCGGCGCCGGCTGCGGCGCATTGTTTGCGCTGGTCGCGAAGTCGGCCGATCTTTCAGTCGTGAGCACGCCCTCGGGCGCAGCGAAGCTGCGTATATAGTTGATGACCAGACCCGTCACGATGACCGTTCGGTTCCAATGCGTGTAGGCGACGGCGCCGACTCCGAGCGCGACGAGCAAAAGCGCCGCGAAGGCGAACTCCAACAAGCGACGTGTGGTTTTCGTCATCAGTCTACCTCGCTTAAGCGCGATCACGGCCCCGAGCTCAACTTTCCGGTGGTCGCCGCCGACTGCGTCAGATAATTCGTGCGCGTCAGCATATCCATGCTGCCGAGGCTCAGCAAAATGACCAACCAAGCAAGGCCCGCGACAGCGAAGAAGCGCACCAGCGTCGAACTCGTCCGCGCCTCCATGAAGACGAGAACGACAATGCTCGCCATGAAAATGGAAGGCAGCAATACGACTGCGCGCATCGAGCCGAAGCCCGGAACGAGCGTCATCGCAACTTGGGCGGCGAGCAGGATCAGCAGCGCCGCCCAGGCGGCGAAGAGATGTTTGACGCGGAGCGGCATCAGCTCCTCCCGACGAGATAGATGAGCGGAAAAAGGAACAGCCAGACGATGTCGACGAAGCTCCAATAGAGTCCGACGACGGCGACGGTGGTATGATTTTGCGGAGTGAACTCTCGTGCGCGCGCAATGATCCAGGCGACCAGGCAAAGGCCGACGATGAGATGCAGACCATGTATCGCCGTGCCAAAGAAATAGAACACGAAGAAAAAGCGCGCGCCGTCGCAGAGTCGGGCCGACGATGCTGAAGTCTTGCGAGGGAAAGAGTCCTCTGCCGATATCTTGCGGCCATTCGACCCCGAATTTCAACGCCATGAAGGCCGCGCCGAACAGCCATGCGGCGACGAGACACCAGACCATGGCGCGGCGCGCGCCGATCGCGATGAAAGCCAGTCCGACGCTGTAGGCAAAGCTGCTAGTGATGAGCAACAGGGTGTTGATCGTGCCGATCAGCACATCGGTTTGCTGCGCGCCGGCGTCGAAACCTTGCGGCTCGGCGTAGCGGCCGGATATCCACGAGAGGAAGATAGGGCCAAAGAACAGCATTTCGGTCCCAAGAAAAAGCCATATCCCCGAGAACGCCGTCGCCGTCTGGTGACGCGCGCTGAAAATTGGAAATCGAAATCGCCCGTCGCCTTACTCATGATAGACCGCCTCCTTAAGCGGGTAAGCGTAGGGTCCTTCGGTCACGATCGGCGTGGTTTCGAAATTCTCGGTCGGCGGCGGCGACTCCGTCGTCCACTCGAGACCGCAGGCGCGCCACGGATTTTTCGATGCTTTCGCGCCGTAAAGCATAGACCAGGTGAGGTAGAAGAGCGGCAGCAGATAGCCGAGCGCGAGGATCGTCGCGCCTGCCGACGACAGTACGTTCAGCACCTGAAACTCCGGCGCATAGGATGCGTAGCGGCGCGGCATGCCGAGATAGCCCAGGAAGAATTGCGGGAAGAAGGTCAGATTGAAGCCGATGAAATATGATCAGCGCCGCAACTCTGCCCCACATCTCGGGATACAGCTTGCCCGGTGATCTTCGGCCACCAGTAATGCAGGCCGCCGAAAAAGGCCGAGACCATGCCGCCGACCATGACGTAATGGAAATGCGCGACGACGAAATAGGTCTCGCGTCAGATGCACGTCGACGCCAGGGGCCAGGAACAGACCGGTGAGGCCGCCGATCGTGAAGAGGCCGATGAAGCCGAGCGCGTAAAGCATCGGCGCTTCGAAGCCGAGATAGCCCTTGTGCATCGTGCCGAGCCAGTTGAACACTTTGATCGCCGACGGCACCGCGACGAGATAGGAGAGTATGGAAAAGACCAGCGCGGAATAAAGCGACGTGCCGGCGACGAACATGTGATGGCCCCAGACGAGGAAGCCGATCACCGCGATCGATATGCTCGCCCAGACCAATGAACTGTAGCCGAATAATTCCTTGCGCGAGAAGGCCGGCACGATCTCGCTGACGACGCCGAAGCCCGGCAGGATCATGATGTAAACGGCGGGATGGGAGTAGAACCAGAAGAGTGCTGGAACAGCACCGGATCGCCGCCAGCGCCGGGATCGAACACGCCGACGTGGAACAGGCGCTCGAACGGCGAGGAGCAGTAGCGTCATCGCAAGCACGGGCGTCGCCAGCACCAGAATGACGCTCGTCGCATAGAGCGACCACAGAAACACCGGCATCCGGAACCAGGTCATGCCCGGCGCGCGCAGCGTGTGGATGCGTGACGATGAAGTTGAGCCCGGTTGCGATCGACGAGAAGCCGGCGATGAAAATGGCGACGACGACCTCGACCACGTGACCCCTGGCGTAAATCGACGTGAACGGCGTGTAGAAAGTCCAGCCGGTGTCGACGCCTCCGGCGAGCATCGCGTGCAGCGCGACCAAACCCGCGATCATGAACAGATACCAGCTGAAGAGATTGAGTTTTGGAAAAGCGAGATCGCGCGCGCCGAGCATGAGCGGCGTGAGAAAATTGCCAAGCGTGACCGGCACGGCCGGCACGAGGAAGAACCACACCATCACGACGCCGTGCATGGAGAATAATTTGTTGTAGGTCTGGGCGGAGCCGAGCAGTCCCGAGGGTGTGAGCAGATTGTAGCGCACCAGCGCCGCTGCGAAGCCCCCGATGAAGAAGAAGAAAGTGATCGCGGCGAAATAGAGGATCGCGATGCGCTTGTGGTCCGTCGTCAGCAGCCAGCTTCGGATCGTGACGCCGTCGGTGAGGTAGGATTTCGCAATCGGGGCTTTGAGCGCGCTCATGGCGTGTCCTTGGCTTTGAGCGATTTGATATAGGCGATGAGACGCAGCGCATTTTCTTCGCTGACCTGCCCCGCGAAAGACGGCATGATCGGCGCATAGCCGGCCACGCGGGTCTTATCGGGAGCCAGAATGCAGTCGCGCAGGTAATGTTCGTCGGCGACGACCACGGCGCCGCCCTCGAGCTTGACCTTCGTTCCGGAAATTCCGGCGAGCGACGGCGCCGTCACGCCCTCGCCGGGCTTGTTGACGCCGCCAACGCCGTGACAACCGACGCAGCCATAGCTTTGATAGAGGGCCTCGCCGCTCGCGGCCATGCTTAGCTGCGGCGCAGGCGAAGCGCCGCCGCCATTCTCCAGCCAGTTTTGAAAATCGGGTGCAGTCATCGCGACGACTTCGCCGATCATCGACGCATGGCCTTCGCCGCAGAGCTGCGTGCAGTAGAGGTGATAAGTTCCAGGACGCTTGGCAGTGAACCATAGCGTTTCGTAACGCCCCGGCAGCACGTCGTGCTTGATGCGAAACGCCGGAATCGCGAAATCGTGGATTACGTCCTCGGATGTCATCAGCAATTGTACCGGCCGTCCGGTCGGCACGTGCAGCGCGTTGATCTCGCGCTGTCCGCCCTGGTGCTCGATCTTCCACATCCATTGTTTTCCGACGACATAAATGCGCAAGGCGTCGGTCGGCGGCTGGAAGAGGCGCACGTAGAGATCCGCGCCCCAGACGAAAAGCCCGAGGAAAACCACGAGCGTTGCGAGCGTCCAACTGATTTCGAAGCGCCATGACTTCTCGCCCGGCGCGCCGCGCTCGACCTTGCTGTCGGCGCGATAACGGATCGCATAGATCCAGATCAGACCGAAGACGAGCAACAGGATCGCGCATGAGGCGAGCGTGAGCGCGAGGATCAGATGGTCGACCTCGGCGGCGTCGGTCGTCGCTTGCGGCAGCGTGAAATTCATGCGCGCAGATCTCCCTTCCGCGACGCATAGAGCCAAGCCGCCGCGAAAGCGACGACGGTCAGGATGGCGGCGACCCGTAGCGTCTTCATGATCGCGAGAGAATATTTGCCGGTGGTCGGATCGAAGTCGAAACAGAGCAGCAGCACTGGCTCTGCCGGCCGCGCGACGTCTCCTGCAGCCGCGAGCGCCACGGCGCCGCGCAGCTCGCTCGCGGCGTGACCGAGACCCAAAAGGTAACTGGAGATCTGGCCGCCGGGGGTGACGATCACGACGCCGACGGAATGGGCGCGCGCGTCGCGCTGCGCTTCGTCGCGATGTTGATAACCGACGGCTTGCGCGAGCGCTTCGACGTCGGCTTTCCCGCCCGTGAGATAGCGCCAACCGGACTTTCCGCCGGCCGACGGAACTTGCTGGAGGTCAGAGGCCTTGGCCGCCGCCGCGGTCGCGCGCGTCTCCGCCGGATCGACGCTGACTGCCGCGAACGTATAATCGACGCCGGCGACGAGACCGGCGGCTTCGAGATCGCGCAGCAACTCCACACGCAGCACGTCGCACAATTTTCGGCAGGCGAAATAGCCAAGAGTCAGCACCAGCGGCGCGCCGCGGCCGATGTCCTCAACGGCGACCGCGCGCCCGTCTGCGTCGACGAACGTGCTCTGCGACGGCAGCCGGTCGCCGAGCTTCTGTCGATACGCAAGGTCGTCCAGCTCCAGCGCCTGCGCCGCAAGCGGGTTCGTTAGGAGCAGTGCGGCGAGCGCCAGGCGGTTCACGATTTTCTTCACGAGCCTTCTCCGTCGTCATCTTTGCGGGAGGCGGCGTCGCCTCCTTTAGCGTCGTCGGCGTCGGTTGTTGCGTCGGCGCGCCGGGCCAGTCGGCGATTTTTTGTTCGGCGACCTCGCGCATCGCCTGGGCGATCGGAATATGCGCCGCCGTCTGCGACGCGTCGTTCCATCCGGCGCCGTTCAGTCGCGTCAGCTCCTCATCCAGGAACCGGCGCATGTCCGCTGCAGGATCGTCTTGCAAGCGCGGTTGCGGATATACCGGCAGCGGCAGCGAAATCGTCTTGTCGGTTCCCGACATCGGAAACAACAGCCAGATCACCGCCGAGACGATGACGAGCGTCGCGGCGAGCAGCGAACCGCCGATCCAGGCCACGCGCATCGTGACGTCGCTCGTCTCGTGACGCGCCGGCTCAAGTTCTTTGTGCGACGCCTCAGGGGACATGGCGCAAGACTCCCGCGGTCGGCCGCTCGCCCGGCAGCGGCGTCATGGCGAAGACGAGCGTCGCGCACAGCAGCAGAATGATCGCGCATGCGGCGAGCGCGGCGAGCGCCGAGAAATTCCCCTCGAAGGCGGGCGCCGCCAGCCAGTAGTCGCGCGCCAACGCCGAAACGACGAGCGCCGCCACAGCGCTAGCGACGACGCGGCGCGCGGCTTGCGCGCGGGCGGAAAGCAGCAAGAAGAAAGGCAAAGCGAAATGCAGCAGGACGACCGCGCCAAAGAGGACCGACCATCCTCTCGACAAACGCGGTCCATACCACGCGGCCTCACTTGGCAAATCAGACTGCCAGACGATGAGCAGCTGCATGAAGTCGAGATAGGCCCAAAGGATCGTGAGGGCCAGCGTCAATCTGCTTAGCTCCGACAAGGCTTTGGCGTCGATCGTTCCAAATATCATGGCGGCGAATATTGCGACCGAAAGCGCGAGGAGCCCCATTGCGACAATCTCGATCAAGCCGAACACGCTCGACGCGAACCGCGGTTCAAGCGACAACATCGCGTCGATCGAAGCGAAGGTCGCAGTCAACGCCAACAGGATGAGGCCCGCGGGCGCGATGCGCTCCAGCGCCTCGTCGACATCCAGCCGCCGCGCTGCGCGCAGGATCAGCCCGGCGAGACCGAGCCAACAAATCAGATAGACCACGCCGCGCAGAATGAATCCGGCGGCGTTGAGGTAGAAGGCGTTGTCGAGATGCGCGTCGTGATGCAGCCAGGAATAAATCTGCGGCGCCTCGATCGCATAGGGAATGAGAAACACGGGCAGCAGATAGCCGCCGCGCACGCCCTCGAACAATTGCGAGCGTATCGCATAGCCCCATTTTCCGCCCGTCAGGGCGTGGATCAGCGTGAGCCCAATGGCGCCGAGCGGCCACCCGATCCAAAAATAGAGGGCGATGAGCCATGCGAAGGCGAATGCGCGCGGCGCGAAGACCCAACCGACCGCCGCGCCGATCAGCGCCGCGGCGCCGAAGCCGAAAGATCAACGGGCGAAGATTTCGGGAGAGCGCCGTGTCGATCATTTTGCTGCTCCTTGCGCGGCGGCGAGATCGGCCGGGCTCGCATTTTGGCTGCGCTGCAGCGCACGAATATAGGCGGCGATCGCCCAGCGATCCCGCGGCGCTATGCGGGCGGCGAAAGAATACATTCTGCCATAGCCGTTGGTCATGACGTCGTAGAAATGCGCCGGCGGCGCGGCGCGCAGACGCTGGCTCTGAAACGAAGGCGGTTGCGGAAAACCGCGTTGCACGATCATGCCATGTCCGTCGCCAAGTTCGGAATGGCAGGGCGTGCAATAGATGCGATAACGCTCTTGTCCGCGTTGCAAAAGCGCAAGGTCGACGGGCGGCGCAGGCGTCGTCGTCTCCTCGAATTGCACCGTGTCGGTCGGGATTTTGGCGGGACCGACGAGCGGCGAATAGACCTTTTGCTTGGGCTGGACGCTCATGTCCTGACAGGCCGCGAGGCTGAGCGCGAGGAGCGCGACGAACCGCTTCATCATGCGATCTCCGCGAGTTCGCCGGCGCCGCTTTCTGCAAGCGCGGACCTCGCTTTTGCAAGATCTTCCGCGCCCGAGGCGTGCAACACCAGCAGCCATCGATCCTGCGTCGCGCGCCGCATGATGTCGAGTTCGTCTATGGCGTCGTGATATTTGAAAAGACCTGCGGCGACGAACGCCCCGACGAGCGCGGTCGCCACCGCGCACAAGGCCCCGATTTCGAAGGCGATCGGAACGAAGGACGGCCAGGAAAACTCGGGTCTTCCGCCGATGTCGAGCGGATAGGCGAAGATATTGGCATAGGCTTGCATGGCGAAACCAAGCGCTGCGCCAATGAGGCCGCCGGCGAGGATGACGGCGGGCAGAGGCGAGGTCTCGCCCGATCCTTCGAGGGCCATCGGTGTGAAACTTTCGACGGATCCGAGGCGCAGCGCGTTCAAGCGTTCGAAGGCGTGGCGGAAGCTTTCCTCAGTCTCGAACGACGCGGCGACGCCGCGCACCGTCGGCGCAGCGGGTGGCGCGACGTCAGACGCAACCGGTTCCGTTGTGGTTTCTCTAGGCGCCTTCGTCGCTTCGGGCGCAACTGGCGGCGGCGCCGGCGCGAGCGCCGCGTCATAGACGAAGAGCACCCCGCAGCGCGGACAGGCGGCTTCGTTGCTGGGGCCGATTTCGACGCGCGTCGGCGCATGATCGCGCGGCGGCGCTCCGCCGATGCATTGCAAATCGCGAAAGCCGACGCGCAGCCGCGGCGCGCCGGGCGGCGTGCGGACGATTTGCGCATCATTCGCCGACATGCTTCGCCTCCGCATGTTGGTTTTCACGGGAACGATTGGCGATGACTTCGCGCATTTCGAACATCGAGACGACCGGAACGATCTTGATCGCGATCAATATGCCGGCGACGAACAAACCCACCGTGCCAAACAGCGTCAGCCAATCCCATATGGTCGGAACGTAGCCGCCCCAGGCGGAGGGAAGCTGTGTGCGCCGCAAACTCATCACCACGATTGTGTAGCGTTCGCACCACATGCCGATGATCACGCCGAAACTGACGAGCGCCGCGACGCTTTGATTGAGGCGCATCTTGCGGCTCCACATCACCTGCGGCGCAAGCACGTTGAAGACGATCGTCGCCCAATAGATCGGCGCGTTGGATCCGAACAGCTTGTCTTTGAAGAGAAGCTGATCGACCTTGTCGGGCGCGTAGAAAACCGTGAACGCCTCCATGATGTACGCGTAGCCGACGCACAGGCTGCTGACGAGGAGCAGTTTGCACAACACGTCGAAATGTCGGCCGGTGACATAGGCGTCGAGCTTGAGCAGCAGGCGAAGCGGAATGACGAGCAGCAACACCGTGGCGAAGCCCGAGAGCAGCGCGCCGAAGACGAAGAAGGGCGGAAACTGCGTCGAGTGCCAACCCGGGGTCGCCGCGCCGGCGAAGTCGAGTCCGACGATGCTGTGAACTGAAATCACCAGCGGCGCCATGATCGCCGCCATCACGCCGTAAGCGGCGCGATAATGGCGCCACTGGGTTTCGGAGCCGCGAAAGCCGAGCGCGAGAACGCCATAGAAAACCTGCGCGTCGCGGCGCCTGGCGCGGTCGCGCAAGGTCGCGAAATCCGGTACGAGTCCGTAATACCAGAACATCACCGAGGACAGCACATAGGCGAGGATCGCGAAGAAGTCCCATAGCAGCGGGCTACGAAATTGCGGCCATAGCGTCATGGTGTTCGGAAAGGGAAACAACCAGTAGAACAGCCAAGGTCGTCCAAGGTGCAGGAAGGGATAGATGGCGGCGCAAGCGGCGGCGAACAGCGTCATCGTTTCGGCGAGACGGTTGATCGAACTGCGCCACTCGACGCGGGTCAGGAAGAACAACGCGGAGATGAAAGTGCCGCCCGATGCGATCGCAATCCACCAGACGTAGTTGATGATCGCGAAACCCCACGCCACCGGCCAATCGATGCCCCAGATGCCGACGCCGGCGTAGAACAGCCAAGCGGTCGCGCCGATGAGCGCCGCCACCAGAATAAGCGAAGCGATCAGCGCCGCGAGGCTCCTGCGATCCGTCTGCGGATGCAAGGCGAGGCTGCAGATTTCATCGGTCATCGACGAGATCGTCGCACTTGGCATGACGACTGGATCGCTCGCATCGATCGAGTGAGGCTCTGGACGCGCGAGCGGATGTGCGGGCATGGTCCTCACTTGCGCCTCGCCTCGAGATTGGGGTTCAGGTTCCGGATTTTTTCCTCATAGGTGACCCGCGGATTGGTGTTCTGCTCCGCGAGCAGGGCATAGGAAAGCGGGCTCTTCTTGCGTTGCGCCGTATCGCTGTCCTTTGATGCAAGATTGCCGAAGCTGATCGCTTTCGTCGGACACGCCGCCTGACATGCGGTCACGACCTCGCCGACCGGTCTATCTTCGCGGTCCGCGACGATGCGCGCTTCGGCGATGCGCTGCAGGCAGAAAGTGCATTTCTCCATCACGCCGCGCGCGCGCACGGTGACCTCGGGATTGCGCGACTGCGGCGCGCGGAGCTCTTCGTCGGCGAAAGCGAAATAATTGAAGCGACGCACCTTGTAGGGGCAGTTGTTGGAGCAGAAGCGCGTGCCGATGCAGCGATTGTAGACCATCAGATTGAGGCCTTCCGAATCATGCACCGTCGCGCCGACCGGGCACACCGGCTCGCAGGGCGCTTCTTCGCAATGCTGGCACATCACCGGCTGAAACATGAAGCGCGGCTCTTGCGCGGCGCCGTCGTAATAGCGATCGATGCGCAACCAATGCATCTCGCGTTGGCGCAGAACCTCGTCCTTGCCGACGACGGGAACGTTGTTCTCCGCCTGACACGCGACGGCGCAGGCGTTGCAGCCGATGCAGGCGCCAAGGTCGACGCTCATGCCCCAGGCCGCCGGACCTTCCGGCTTCCAGCGATAGAGCGAGGCTTCGGTTTCGTCCGTCGACGGCGTGTTCGCCTGCGCGGCGTCGAAGTCCTCAAGCGTGCGGCTGCGGGCGTAGTTCGACGAGTTGTTGAAAATCAGATTGTGATGATCCGTGCTGGCGAGCTCGACGCGGCCGTTCAACTTTTGCAATTGCGCAGAATTGCCGCGGCCGGTTAGCGGGAAAAAGTCCACGCCGACGTCGCGACCGACCTCGCCAATAACCTTGCGGCCGTAGCCCAGCAGCGCCACGACGTGGTTCTCCGCCAACCCCGGCATGATGTAGATAGGCGCCTCAGCGCCCGCTTTGCCGATGGACAGTCGCGCGATGTCGCCATTCTTCAACTGCAGACGCTCTCCCATCTGCGGCGAAATCAGCAGCGGATTGTCCCAGGTCAGCTTGGTGAGCGGACGCGGCATTTCCTGCAGCCAGGCGTTGTTGGCGAAGCGCCCGTCGAGAATATGCGGGTCGGGCGCGAAGGCGACGGTGATCGCCGCGCCTGGCGCGGCAGGCGGCGGCTGCAGGTTTTGCGCGTCGCTGCGCAAATTCGCTTCGACTTTGGCCGCAGCGCTGTTCGCCGCAACGCCGTCGGCAAGCGATTGGCGCCATGTCGCGTCAAAATCGGCGCCAAAAGAGTCTTCCCAGGTCTCGCGAACGAGGTCGTAATTCTTTGGCGTCGACGCGCCAGCGATCCGCGCGATGAATTCCAGCGCGTCCATCGCCCCATACAGAGGCAGCGCTTGCGGCTGCATGATGGTTGCGGTTCCGTCATAGGCGCGCGCGTCGCTCCAGGTTTCCCAAGGATGCGTCATCGGCGCCGCCCAAGCGCTCACGCGCGTGGTTTGATTCGGCGTCTGCGCGAGCGCCAGGCTGAACACGAGCTTTTCCATCGCTTGCGCGAAGTCGACATCGCCGCCCGCCGCATAGACCGGGTCGCTGTCGATGACGATCAGCGACGTCGTCTTGCCGGAGCGCATGTCGTCCGCAAGCGCCTGGAGCGTCGTCGGCGTTTCATGAGCGGGCGCAGCGGGCGGCGCAAGGAAATCGAGCGTCGCCCCTCTGGCGCCGAGCGCAATGTTGATCGCGTGAACGAGCCCGTGCGTCTGCGCCGACTGCTGCGGGCCGACGTGAATCAACGCCCGGCCCATATTCGCCTTGAGATCCGCCGCGACTTCGCTCAGCCACTCAGGTCCTACGGGACCTTCCCTGCCGAATATGTCGGCCGCAAGCGCGACGACGATTTGGTCGATGTCGCGCGGGCCGGCGATGAAGCGATGATCGGCGGCGGCTCCGGTAAGCGTCGGCGAGGCTTCGATCGCATAAAGTCTGTTCATCTTTGCGATGCGCGTCGGGTTGCGCCGCGCGGCGAAGTCGTGCGCGAAACGCAAATGACCCGGCGCCGCGCTCAAGAGATCGCTGTCGATCGCAAGGATCACATCGGCGTTATCCAGCCGCGGCGCGCAATCGAGCGCTTGTCCGAAGGCGAGTTCGGCGCCTCGACGCAGATTTGCACGCCCGATCGGATCCCATTGCAGCCATCGCGCCTGCGGATAGGCTTGCAGCAAACGCGTCATCTGCGCGATGAAACTCGGCGAGCGAACGACCCCCGTCAGGATGACGAGACCGTCGCCGCGACCAAGCGACCAGAACTCGCGCTGATGCGTCAAGGCCGCGCTCAACATCCGCGCATCGAAGGGCGCGCCGCCCTTCAAAATCGCCCATGCGCGGGAGCTGTCGTAAAAATCCAGCACTTGCGCCTGCGCGAAAACGTCTGTCGCGCCCAGGCTGGCGGGGTGTTTGGGATTGCCCTCGACCTTGATCGGCCGTCCCATGAAATGTTTGACGACGACGCCGGACGCATAACCCGCGACGACATTGGCCGTGCTGTAGAAATTCGGCAGGCCCGGCACGATCTGCGGCGGCTGCTGCGCCGCGGGGATCAAATGTCCGCTCGGCGCCCCGTCGCCGCAGCCGCCGAGCCCCGCCAGCGCAAGCGATGCGGCGATGAGCTTCAACGCGCGGCGCCGATCCTGCGGCGCGTTCAGCGCCTCGGCGAGATGCGGAAATTCGCTTTCGGCGAGCGCCAGCAGCGCCGGGTCCCGCGCCAATTCTTCAAGGCTGCGCCATTGTCCGTCTAGCGGTGACATATCGAGCAGTCCGTCAGGTTGCGCTGGCCAAGGTGAAAATGCGCGAACAACGTCTGCGGCGAGGGCGTGTTCGCGCTTCGACTCCATCCCGTGTCGTAGATCTTGTCCCTGGGACGCAGATTCGGCGCGGGATTGCGATGGCAATGGAGGCAGAACTCCATCGTGAGAGTCTTCGCTTTATAAGTGAGGGACATCTGCGCGACGTCGCCGTGGCAGCTGGCGCAGCCGACGCCTTTCGCAATGTGAATGCTGTGATTGAAGTAGACATAGTCCGGCAGATCGTTCACACGATTCCAAACGATCGGCGTGTCGGCTGCGAGGCTGTCGCGCACCGGCGCGAGAATCGCCGCATTGGTCCAGACCTGCGAGTGACACGTCATGCAGGTGTATGTCGGCGGCAGGCCGGCGCTCGACGAGACTTCCACTGACGTATGACAGAAACGACAGTCTATGCCGAGGCCGGTGACGTGATGCTGGTGACTGAACGGAACCGGTTGATTGACAGTCCAATTCACGCTGCGCGCGAAATCGCTGCGTGGCCAAAACCAGAATGAATAGAGAATCGCCACGGCTATCGTCCCCAAGAACAAGAGAATCAGCTTGGCCCAAAGATTGGCGCGGGGTGTGAACGTCGCGACCATCTTCGATGATTCTCCGATATAAGCGCGTAGATCGCTGTTGATGAGGCGCGCAAAACATCAGCACTTGCATAGGATTGATCCCATCCAAGCGTTTCTTCTCGGAATTTCTTGGCTAACTACGCCCGCTTGGACGATCGTCAAGAGCGCGCTCTGCGCAGTCTGAAATTTTCGTGGGATGCTACTCGGCTTTGATAAACAGCGCGCGCCAATGCGGCGCGCCGCTCTCCAGCGTCAATGACTCGAGAGCCTCGAGGCGTAAGCCCTCGCATGCGAGGCTTTCGATTTGCGTGCGCGACAAGGGCCACGGCGGCCCCCCGACAAATTGCTGTTCTTCGCGAGCGCGCGCGACGACGAGAAGCCGGCCCGAGGGCTTGACCAGCGCCGCGAGCGCGCGCGCCGCTTGCGGCAGCAGCGACTCCGGCAGCGCCTGTAGGGTGTAGCACTCATGCACGATGTCGAAGGCGCCTAGCCAGACGGCGGGAAGATCGAAAAGATCGGCGACGCGGTAGTCGACACCGCTATCGGGGAAGCGCTCCTGCGCCCAGCGCGTGGCGCTCGCGACGAGATCGAAGGCCGTGACGTCAGCTCCCGCAGCCGCCAGGGCTTCGGCGTTGTCGCCAAGCCCGCAGCCGACGTCGAGCGCGCGCAAGCCCTTGAGCGAAGCTTCGCGAGCGAGCCACTGCTCGAGCAGCGGATGCGGGGCGAGATTGGCCCAGGGAACGCCCGCTGCGTCGCCTTGCGCGAGGCTGTAGACGGCTTCGAACCACTCTCTGCGCAACGGATCGGCCTGCGTCCCGCCCGGCCGCTTGTGCGGATCGAGCGCGTCGAGACGCGCGCGCGCGTTTTTGCGACGTACGGCGAAGTCTTCGTTCATGGCGCCTTCTCGCGCTTTTTTTCGACCCATCCGCCGCGCTCGTTTTCCTGGAGATAGACCAGTTCGAAAGCTGAGCCGCGCAACTCGCGCCACTGCGCGCGGGCGGCGCCAAGTTCGGTCTCGTCATTGCCGTCGAACATCACCACCGCGCGCGCTTTCGGCGCCAGCGCAGGATCGTTGAGCGCGGTCGCCGCAGCGACCGCTCCGATGAAAAAGCGCACGTCGGCGGTGTTGGGGTTGTCGTTCCCGCAGGTGAGAAAAATCGGCTGCGCCTGCGGCTCGTCGTCAAGTCTTGCGCCATGCGGCAAGAATTTTTCGGGTTCGTAATCCCAAAGCAACGCGTCGAGCGCCTTGACGCGCTGCGCGCTCGCGGCTTGCACGACGACGCGCCAGCCGCGGCTCAAGGATTTCTCGAGCAGCTGCGGCAGCGCGCGTTCCAGCGGACTGCGGGTGAGGTGATAGAAGCAGACTTCGATCATGTTTTAGGCGTCGATGACGTCGCGGTAAATTTCGGCAAGCGGCATCTCGAAATCGATGGCGGGAAGACGCAAGACGTCGTGCAATCCGGTAAGTCGGGGTTTTTGAATGAAGTTTTCCTCGGAGCGATCAAACAGGTCGACGGCCGCGACGTCGCGCTCGATCAGCACGTAGTGCCGTAACGACGGTAAGCGCCGATAGAGCGCCCATTTTTCCAGTCGGTCGCGCTGGGCCGACCCTTTCGAGACGACCTCGATGAGCACAATCGGATCGTCGAGCGAGATGGCGCCTGGAGGCAAGGGGCCGCAGCGCACCATCACGTCGGGGAAACACGCGAGATCCAGCAGGCGCTGCTTAAGCCAGAACGTCTCGTCCCAAGGGCGGCAGTCCGAACCGCGTCGGCGAAACTCGGACATAAACGCGAATGTCACGTTCTGGACGATGCGCTTATGCTCCCAGCGCGCGCCGACCATCATGCGCACGACCCTGCCGCCGATCAGCTCCCACTTTTCGTCGGTTGGCTTATCGGCCAAAAGCTCCTCGAAATCGTCGAGAGACATATACTCGTAGTGGGATTTGGCGCCGCTCATCTCACGCGATCTCCGATCGAGCTTTTTAACATAGGCGCGCGCAAAATGGGATATCCTGCGTCTTTCGAATCCCTGGAGCTTCTCGCCTTGGCCGCGCCGCCCCGACGTCTGGTAAGCCCTGAAAAACGCGACGACGACCGCGACGATGCGTCGATCCGCCCGCTGGCGCTCGCCGATTTCACCGGCCAGGAGGCGGCGCGCAAAAACCTCAAGGTATTCATCGAGGCGGCGAAGACGCGCGGCGACGCGCTCGACCATGTGCTGTTCGTGGGGCCCCCAGGCCTCGGCAAGACCACGCTGGCGCAGATTGTGGCGCGCGAGCTCGGTGTGAACTTCCGCTCCACGTCAGGCCCGGTCATCGCCAAGGCCGGCGATCTCGCGGCGCAGCTCACCGAATTTGGAGCCGCGAGACGTGCTGTTCATCGACGAAATCCATCGGCTCAATCCGGCGGTGGAGGAAATTCTTTATCCCGCGATGGAGGATTTCCAGCTCGACCTCATCATCGGCGAAGGGCCGGCGGCGCGTTCGGTGAAGATCGATCTCGCGCGCTTCACGCTCGTCGGCGCGACGACGCGGGCCGGCCTGCTGACGACGCCGCTGCGCGACCGTTTCGGCATTCCGGTGCGTCTGAATTTCTACACGGTCGAAGAGCTGGAGCTGATCGTCGCGCGCGGCGCGCGCGTGCTGGCGCTCGGCATAAGCGCCGACGGGAGCGAAAGAGATCGCGCGCCGCTCGCGCGGCACGCCGCGCATCGCGGGCGGCTGCTGCGCCGGGTGCGCGATTTCGCCATCGTCGAGGGCGCAGCCGAGGTGACCGCGCGACCTCGCCGACCGCACGCTGACGCTGCTGGATGTCGACGGCATCGGGCTCGACTCAGATGGACCGGCGCTATCTCAATCATCGTCGCTGTGAATTTCTCGCGGCGGCCCGGTCGGGATCGAGACCATCGCCGCGGCGCTGTCGGAGCCGCGCGACGCGATCGAGGACATCATCGAGCCCTATCTGCTGCAGCAGGGTTTTCTGCAACGCACGCCGCGTGGCCGAATGCTGACGCCGGCGGCGTTCAAACATCTCGGGCTCGCCGCGCCTAAACTCGCGCCGACGCAGATCGGGCTTTTTGAAGAGGAAGGAGAGCAGGAGTGAGCAAAGAAAGTCCCGTCGAGACTTCCCCTCTCCCTACTCCTCCACCACTGAGCACCTCGCCCCCGCCACCAGGGCGCGCGCCGCCTCGTAGTCGGAGGGCCGCTTGGCCAAGGCGCGGATCAGCGCGAAGCCGCGCGTCGCGGGCGAGACGATGCGCACCTCCTGCACGACGGCGTCTTCCGGGTCTTCGGCCTCAATGTCGTCGATCTGCCGCTGATCGCCAACGACGACCTCGATCACGCCCTTGGCTGCGACGCGATCGTTGAGCGCCTGAAACGTGACGCCAGACGCCTGATGCAGCGACAGGCCAAGAAACTGGTCGGCGCTCACCGGCGCGCGAATGCGCAACGGACCTTTCGCAAGGTCGAAGACGCAGGCGCCTGCAGCCATCGCAGGGTCTTCGAAGGGCAGCACCTCCCGGCCCGGCGCCGCGCGCGGCAGCAGCAGCACGCCTTTTTCGGTTAGCGGCAGCGAGGCCGAAGCCTGAACGAGGCGCGCGAGAGCGTTGCGCGGCGCGACTGCCGGCGTGAGCAACACCGAAACGAGATGCACGATCGCTGCGAGCAAAGCCGCGGCGACGGCGAAAGGCGCAACGGCATAAATCCGGTCCGTCGCGATCTTCATGCGCAACTCAGTCTGACGATGCTTGGAAAAACCGCCGGCTCGAGCCGCGCCCAAGGGTCGAGCTGCGAGTCGTAGAGCCGCAACGCGATCACGAAACGCTCGGCGACGCCGGGCGAAAGCCAATTGCCCGCGCGGGCGTTGCGCGCCACCGCGATTTCGAACGCGCCGCCGACGCGCCGCAATATCTCGCTCGAGGTGAAATGATAACGCTCCGCGACATTGGGCAGCGGCGCGCCGGCGCTGTCGACGAGACCGATGGTCCAGAAACGCGAGGCGGGAACAGGCCCAATTATGCGGTAGTCGCAGCCGCCAAAGAGCGGGGCGCCCGAGGAATCCGTCGCCGCAAGCAGGGTGAGGCCCTCGCTGCGGCCGAGCGGCGCGACGCCGCGGCGCGCCAGCGCGGCTCTGGCGTAAGGATCGACGTCGGCTTCGCCAAGCTGCGGCCACGCCCGCCACGGTCCGATTTCAAGCTCCTGAAAACCGTAACCGGAGCGCAGCGTCGCCGCCGTCAATGCGAGCCCGAGCAGCAGACCTACCGTGAGCGTCGCCGCCGCGGCGGCGTATTTGTCGAACGGATCGGGTAGCGATGTCATCTGATCTGTTCCAAGAACCGCTTTGAAACCCAGGGCAATCGGGTGAAGGATTTTTGTCCTCGCGCCTCATCCTGAGGAGCCCGCGCAGCGGGCGTCTCGAAGGATGCGAACGCCCGCATATGCAAGGCTGCTTTTCCTCTTGCCCATGCTTCGAGACACGCCCTTCGGGCGCTCCTCAGCATGAGGGTGGTGGAATATCTTCCTTCACCCGATTGTCCTACTTTGAAACCAGCCCGCTACTCCACCGCCGCGCCGCCGCCGCGCGAGGATCCGGAGGCGCTGTGCGCGCGCCCCGCCGGCGCTCCCACGGTCGCCGGCTCGCCGATTTGCGCCAGCGGCAGCGACGTTACGCTTTGCGCGGAAAGCGGAGTTTTTGAAAGCGACGTGATCTTGGAGTTGATCTTGCGCAGCGCATCTATCGCGTCCTTCGAAAGGGTTGCGGGACGTTGCGGCGCCCCGAGCTGCAGCGGCTTGATCTGCGTCGCCTGCTCGGCCGCCGCCTGCGTCAGCGGCTCCGGCGCCATGCCGACGATCGGCTTTATCGTCACGCCCTGATGCGCATAGACCATCACGTCGTGCCAGACGCCGGCCGGCAGCGAGCCGCCGGTGATGTTGTTCATCGATTTGCCGTCGTCGTTGCCGAACCAGACGCAGCCGCCGAGAACCGCGGAGTAGCCGCAGAACCAAGCGTCCTTAAAGCCATTGGTGGTGCCGGTCTTGCCGATGACCTCGATGCCGGGGCCAAGCTGCGCGCGCCGACCGGTGCCCTCCTCGACGACTTTGCGCATCATGGAGCCGAGTTCGACCACCTTGTCGAAGGGAACCGCCTGCTCCTGCGGCGGCGCATCGCGGTCGTGGCGATAGAGCAGTTCGCCGCGCCGGTTGGTGATCTCGATCGCCGTATAAGGCGTCGTCTTCTTGCCGCCGTTGACGAAGGCGGCGTAGGCCGCGGAATGTTCGAGCAAGGTGACTTCGTCGGCCCCGATCGGCAGCGAGGGCGTGTCTTCGAGCGGCGCGGTGATGCCGAGGCGGCGCGCGGTTTCGACGATCTTCGCGCGGCCGAGCTTGGGGTTGCCGTTGCCAATGGCGATCGAGAGCTTGACGGCGACGGTATTGAGCGACCGCGCCAGCGCATTGGCGAGCGGCAGCGCGCCGGCGTAGGAGCCGCCGAAATTATGCGGGCACCAATTGCCGATGCAGACCGGCGAATCGACGACGATCGTCGTCGGCTTGAACCTGCCGGTCATCAAGGCGGTCAGATAGACATAGGGTTTGAAGGATGAGCCGGGCTGGCGCATGGCCTCGGTGGCGCGATTGAACTGGCTCGCGGCGTAGTCGCGCCCGCCGACGATTGCGCGCAAGGCGCCGTCCGGCTCCATCGCCACCATCGCGCTCTGTTTGACGTGAGCGGAGCGGCCGTTCTCGCGCAGGGATTCCTCGATGACGGAATCGGCGCGCTTCTGGACATTGGAGTCGAGCGCGAGTTTCACGTTCAGCACGCGGTCGTCGCCAAGCTTGCCGGCGTCGGCGAGTTTTTGCACTTCGTTGTGCGCGTAGTCGAGATACCAGTCGGGGCTGGCCTCGGCCTGCCGCGCGACCGGGGTCGCCGGATTGCGAAGCGCAGGCAGGATCTGGCTCGAATTCATGAAGCCGGCGTCGACGAGATTGTGCAGCACGTCGTTGGCTCTGGCCCGCGCCGCCGGCAGATTGACGTGCGGCGCATATTTCGCCGGCGCCTTGAAGAGACCTGCGAGCATCGCGGCTTCAGCCAAGGTCACGTCGCGCACGGATTTGCCGAAGTAGAATTCCGCGGCCGCCTGCGCGCCGAAAGTGCCGCCGCCCATATAGACGCGATCGAGATAGAGTTTGAGAATCTCGCGCTTGCTCAAATGATGTTCGAGCCAGAGCGCGAGAAAAGCTTCGTTGATCTTGCGGGTGACGGTGCGCTCGTTGCTGAGGAAAAAATTCTTGGCGAGCTGCTGGGTGATCGACGAGCCGCCCTGCACGACGTTCGACGATCTCGCATTGACCGTCAGGGCGCGCAAGGTGCCGATTACGTCGATGCCGAAATGTTCGTAAAACCGCCGGTCTTCGGTCGCCAGCACGGCCTTCAGCAGATAGTCGGGATAGTCTTCGAGCGAGACCGCGTCGTCGTGTTTGATGCCGCGTTGCCCGACCTCGACTCCGGCGCGGTCGAAAAAGCTTATCGCGAGATCGGTGCGCTTGAGCCAGTCTTTTTCGCTCGTCATGCGAAAAGCGGAGGAGGCGAGCGCGAGCGCGAGGAAACCCGCGCCAACCGACAGGGTCAAGCCCTCGCAGGCGAATTCGACGAAGAGGCGCGCCATGCCGGAGACGTGGAAGCGCGCCATGAAGGCGGAGAAACGCTCATAGCTCTCGGCCGACTTGCGGCTGCTGTCGAAAATGCTCGAGTTCGATGAGCGCGTCGACGCGCAACAGCCAGCGGGAAATCCGCGTGACGAGCTTCGAGGATTGAATACGCTCCCACAAATTCCGGACTCCTGCGCGAACCCCTGCGCCTTAAAACATGTTACCACTTTTTAAACCCTGCTGACGACGGCGCCGAGGCCCCGATTGCAGTTATGGTTTCTCTAGCGAAGCCCTTGAAAAACCTGTCGGCCCCGCTCATTAATCGCAGACTTCATTTACATTCCGACCTTGGGCGCTTGCAGAGCGGCGACGCGCTTCGTCGCGGCCCGGCGGAGTTTTCGAAGGTCGACGGCGAGTAATATGACGCAAGATCATGGCGCTTCGGCGCCCTTTTGGACGCGGCCGCTGGAAACCCTCAACCGCAGGGAATGGGAGCAGCTTTGCGACGGTTGCGGCCGCTGCTGCCTGATGAAGCTCGAAGACGAGGACACGGGCGAAATCCATCATACGAGCGTCGCCTGCCGCTTGCTCGACAACGAGAGCTGCCGTTGCGGCGACTATGCGGCGCGCAAGAAGATCGTGCCGGACTGCGTGCGGCTCACGCTGGCGCGGCTCGCCAAAATACGCTGGCTGCCGCCGAGCTGCGCCTATCGTCTGCGCTTCGAGGGCAAGCAATTGCCGTCCTGGCATCCATTGATCAGCGGCGATCCGAACAGCGTGCATCGCGCCGGCATCTCCGTGCGTGGACGCGTCGAAGGGTCCGATGACGAAATCGCGACCGAGGACCTGCCGCAATACATAAGGCTCTGGCCGAAGAATTGGCCTAAGCGCGGGCGCTGAGAAACTCGGGGAGTTGCGAGCGGAAAGCGATTTAGGTCGCCTTGGCGGCGTTCGAGCTGTCCTCGGTTTGCAATTCGCCGTCGACCTGACGCATCGCGTCCTCTTTTTGTTTTTCGGCGACGAGATCGCGCAAATAGTTGAATTCGTCGACGCTAAGCAAGACCAAGCGTTCGCGGCCGTTTTTGGTGATGACGACGGGCTCGTTCAGCGCCAGATCGCAATATTCGCTGAACCGCCTCGCCATATCGGCCGAAGTCACTTTCTTCATGATGCGCTCGACCGTTGTTGCCGCAAGGCGAGGCCCTTGAGCGATCTCTCGCCTTGCGAAGCGAAATTATGTGCCTCGGCGTGCGATGTGGCAATATTGCGCGCAAAAAAAAGCGCTTTTCTGCGCGTATAAAATAGGCGCGTCGTCCCCGGAAAGCCAGCCCGGAAAGCTCAAGAGTCGCGTCCAGATTCAGCTGGCGAAGGCCGCGTGTAAAAATGCAGCGGCTTGCGAGATCGAACTGCGAGCGCAGGCAAGGATTTCCGCGGCGAGTTGCCAGCCGTGCGGGGCGCCGGGCCAAAGCTGCAGCGTCGCGCTGACGCCAGCGGCTTTTGCGCGTTCCGCCAACCTTACCGAGTCGTCGCGCAGCATCTCCTTTTCGCCGACATGGATCAGCAACGGCGTTGCCCCGCGCAAATCGGCGTAGAGCGGCGAGGCGAGCGGATCGTCGGGCCTGGCGCCGGCGAGATAGGCGCGCGCGCCATTGCGCAGCAGACGCCGGGTGAACAACGGATCGCTGCGCTCGAATTCCCGCGTCGAATCGCCGGTCACCGCAAGGTCGGTCCAGGGCGAAAACAAGGCCGTCGCGACGGGAGGGGGGGCCTCGCCCCGCGTCGACAGCATCAGCGCGAGCGCGAGGCCGCCGCCCGCGGAATCGCCGGCGAGCGCGATCCTCGAGCGCGCCGAAAGCTCCAGAAAAACAGCCCGAATATCTTCGAGCGCGGCGGGAAAGGGATGACGCGGCGCAAGACGATAAGCGGGCGTGAAGACGTCGAAGCCGTGATCCGCGAAAGCGGCGGCGATCGGGCGATAGCTGCGCGGCGAGCCGGAAAAAAACGCGCCGCCGTGCAGATAGAGCAGCGTCGCGCCGGAGCCGCTGCGCGCCCATTCGCCGAAAACCGGCCCGATTCTCACGCTGGAAAAGCCGAGGGCCGGCGTCCTGAATGGCAGTCGCAGATCGAGCGCCCGCGCCGCTTCGCCGAGCGTGGCGGCGCGCGTCAGCCGGGTTTTGACGTTGAGGCGCAAAAACAGATTTGCGGCCCGCAGCGAGATGTCGTCCGTCACCGGCGGGATGCGCCAAGATCGGTCAGCAACTTATCGAGGCGCGGGTCGGCGACGCCCTTCTCGCGCGAGAGATCGCGCAATTTCGTCGCTTCGCTGAGGTTCCGCTCGACGCCTTGCCCCTGCGCGAAGAGATACGCAAGGCGATTTTGCGCCACCGGATTCCCGAGGTTCGCGGCTCTGCGCAAGAGTTTCGCGGCGCCGGCGACGTCGCGCGGAACGTCGACCGCGCCGTTGAATTTCAATATCGCAAGCTCGATCATAGCGCCGGGATGATCCTGATCGGCGGCCTGCTGGAACCAGCGCGCGGCCTCGGCGTCGTTCTTGGCGACGCCCTTGCCGTGCTTGAGCAGTTCGCCCAGGGCGTAGGCGGCGTCGGCGTCGCCGGCGCTCGCGCCGCGGCGAAAAAAGCCAAGCGCCGCGGGAAAATCCGACTGGCCGCCGTCGTTATGCAGCGCCATCTCGCCGAGCAAATTGAGCGCCGCCGGGTTATTCCGGGCGGCGGCCTTTTCGAGATAGGTCTTGGCGAGCGCGAGATCGGCCGCGCTCGGCGAACCCGCCAGCATCGCGGCGCCATAAAGATAAGCCCCGGCTGCGTCGCCCGCATCCGCGGCGCGGCGGAACCAGTCGGCGGCGACCTTCGCGTCGCGCGCGACGCCGGCGCCTTCGGCGTAAAGTCTGCCGATCAGCGTCAACGCCGGGCCGTCCTTCGGGTTCTCGGCGAGGCGCTTGTTCGCTTCGCGCATGGCGCCGTCGAAATCGCCGCGCTGATAGGCGCCGAAAGCCAGATCCCCGGTCGTCGCGAGCGGCGGGACGTCTTCCCGCGGCGGTTCGTGTTGCGCGGCGTGCGCAGCCGCCTCAGTCATCGACGTTGTGAGCAAGATCAGAGCAAGACGCAGCATTCATCCCTCCGCGGTGAGGCGCAGCGCGTCTTCCATCGCGGCGCGCGGTCCGCGCGGATCGCGCCAGACGCAATCGTCAAGCATCAGGAAATCCGCGCCGGCGCCGAGCAGCGGGCGAATCTGATCGAGGCTTTGCGCGCGCGCGACGCAAGGCGTCGTAAACACCTCCGACCACCAGGCGACGCGCTCGAGCAGAGCTTTTTGCATGTCGGGCGGCGCTTCGGAATTGCCCGCGTCGAACAAAACATAGTCGGCGCCGGCTTCGCCCGCGAGCATCGCTTCGTGGCGCGTGGCGAGCCTGCCCGCGCCGACGATATATTTCGGCCCGAGCCGTTTGATCGCGGCTGTGAGGTCCGCGCCGGCGCCGGCCACATGCGCGCCGTCGGCGCCCGTCGTCTCGACAAGCTCCTCGCCGCCGTCGATGACGAGCGCTACGCCCCGCGCCTGCGTCGGCGCGACGATTTTTTTTGTCAGCTCCGCGGCCTGCGGCGCTTTCGCCTCCGCGAGGCGCAGCAATACGCAGGCGACGCCGTCGCCTGCAAGCGCCTCCTGCAGCGCCGGCAGAAAGCTCTCAGCCTCGGTTAGGGCGGGCGTTGCGAGATAGAGACGCGCGACTGGCTCCGACATGGTTTTAAGCGTCCGTCAAGGCGCGAGCATCTTTTCTGGGCGCACGATGGCGTCGAAATCTGAGGCGGTGACGAGTCCCGAGTTCAGCGCTTCTTCCTTGAGGCTCGTGCCGTTCTTATGCGCGGCGCGCGCGATCTTGCTCGCCGCGTCATAGCCGATCTTCGGCGCGAGCGCCGTGACCAACATCAGCGAGCGCTCGAGGAAGCGCGCGATGTTGTCGCGATCCGGCTCTATGCCGTTGATACAGCGTGTGACGAAACTGTCCATGCCTTCGCTGAGCAGATCGATCGATTCGAGCAGCGCGAAGGCGATGACCGGCTTCATCACATTGAGTTCGAGATGGCCTTGCGACGCCGCGAAGCCGATCGTGACATGATTGCCGAAGACGCGCGCGCAGATCATTGTGATCGCTTCGACCTGAGTCGGATTGACCTTGCCCGGCATGATCGACGAGCCGGGCTCGTTCTCCGGCAATCTGAGTTCTGCGAGGCCCGCGCGCGGCCCCGAGCCGAGCAGGCGGATGTCGCAGGCGATCTTGTAGAGGCCGGTCGAGAGCGCATGGATCGCGCCATGCGCGAAGACGATGGCGTCATGCGCGGCGAGAGCTTCGAATTTGTTGGGTGCCGAGACGAAGGGAAGTCCGGTCTGCGCCGCGATATTCGCCGCGACCTCCTCCGCAAAGCCCGGCGCCGCGTTCAATCCGGTGCCGACGGCGGTGCCGCCCTGCGCCAGCGCCAGAAGATCGGGGAGCACCTTTTCGAGCCGCGCGACGGCGTATTCCGCCTGCGCCGCATAGCCCGAAAACTCCTGGCCGAGCGTCACCGGCGTCGCATCCTGCAGATGCGTGCGGCCGATTTTTACTATTGAGACGAATTCCTTCGCCTTCGCGTCGAGCGCCGCATGCAGGCGCCGCGTCGCCGGGATGAGTTTCTTAGCCAGCGCCAGCGCGCCGGCGATATGGATCGCGGTCGGGAAGCAATCATTGGAGGACTGCCCGTAGTTCACATGATCGTTGGGATGCGTGGGGGATTTCGCGCCGCGCCCGGCGCCCAGGATTTCATTGGCGCGATTGGCGATCACTTCATTGACGTTCATGTTCGATTGCGTGCCGGACCCCGTCTGCCAGACGACGAGCGGGAACTGGTCGTCGAACTTGCCGCTCGCGACCTCCTCGGCCGCGGCCGCGATCGCTTGCGCGATTTTGGCGTCGACGCGGCCCTTGGCGCTATTTACCTCCGCGGCGCCGCGTTTGATGCGGGCGAGCGCGTGAATCACCTCGATCGGCATACGCTGGCCGCCGATTGGAAAATTTTGCAACGAGCGCTGCGTCTGCGCGCCCCAATAGGCGCTCGAGGGAACTTCGATGTCGCCGAAGGAATCGCGTTCGATTCTGTGATCCGCGCTCGTCATGGAAAGGCTGGCTCCTCAATCTCAAAAGACTGCCCTTCCTATGCTGCATTTTGTCGGCGGCTTCAATCCGAGCGCAAACCGCCTCAGACCAGTTCGCTTTCTTCGCTGGGCCTGCGCTCATTGCTCAGGGCCAACAGTTCGGCGAGGCGGTTGCGGGCCCGATTGACGCGGCTTTTCATTGTGCCCGGCGCGCAACCGCAGATGCCGGCGGCCTCGTCATACGACATGCCGGACGCCCCGATGAGGATGAGGGCTTCTCGCTGATCGGCCGGGAGTTTTTGCAGGGCGTCGCGAAAATCCAGAAAATCCATATGGCCGAGCTGCGCCGCCGGGGAGACGAGCCGCGACGCCATCACCCCATCCGGGTCGGACGTCTCACGCCGCCGCTTGCGGTAATCGCTATAGAAGATATTGCGCAAAATCGTGAACAACCATGCGGTGAGATTCGTGCCTTCTTCGAAGGAGTCGAGGCTCACCCAAGCCTTGACGAGGGTTTCCTGGACGAGATCGTCAGCGCGGTCGGGATTGCCGCTAAGCGACACCGCAAACGCCCGCAACGCGGGAATAGCCGCCACCAGGTCATCTTTTATTCCCCCGTTCCTGGGGCTTTTGACCTCGTCCTCGCCCAACCCCGGTCCTCGTCCTACTCTTTCGGCGCGCGCTGCTTTTCACTGAATATCGTCTCCGCCTCAAGCTTGTTCAAGAGCTCGATGAAACGTTGGGGGGTTGGCTGAGCGACGACGGGTTCATAGATGCCGCGCAACTCACGCGCGATATGCTCGGCGATCGCAACGTCGCCGAGAACGCCAGATTTTCCGCAAAACTCGAAGCCCGAGTTAAAGTCGCTTCGGCGAGTCAACTTGTTGATTTGTGTATTGTTTCCCATGTTTTGCGACGCACAACCCTCACTCTTTTCGCTTGCTTGACCAAGCACATCTGGTCTTCCATCGTGGATAAACGGCGACGCGAGGCGATTTTCGCGAGGTTTTCTCACCATCGGCTCCTCATAGCTGAAGCGCATCATTTTGTTCCAACGCATTGGAGCGCTATATCATCCGGGTGCGACTGCGAAAGAACGCAAGTTGAGGCATTTGGTTCCGACGCAAAACGGGGCTAATTGTCCCAAACCTGTTGACAAATCTGTATTGACGCGCGCATTTTGCCGTTAGGAGCAGGGTATCATGTCGTTATCGCAAGAGGTTGGCCGCCACATTCCGTATCTGCGCCGCTTCTCGCGCGCCTTGACCGGGAGTCGGGAAGGCGGCGACGCCTATGCGCTCGCCACTCTTGAAACTTTTGTCGCCGATCAGCAAGGCGCCGACGCCCATCGACGGCTGCGGTCGGACGAAGATCCAAAAATTTCGCTCTACCGTCTGCTGCTGGACATATGGGCGGCGGCGCCGATCAACGCCCACGCAGAGCCTTCCTCCGCCGAACTCGAAACGGTCGCGCAGCGCAACCTGGAGGCGATTTCTTTACGTCCGCGCATCGCCTTTTTGCTCAGCGCGCTCGAAGGTTTCGATCTCGACGAGGTCGCGCGCACTTTGGAGATCACCTCGAAGGAAGCCTCGGAACTGATCGACGTCGCCAACGTCGAGTTGCGCGACCAGATCGCCACCGATGTGCTCATCATCGAGGATGAGCCTCTGATTGCGCTGGATTTGCGTGAAATGGCCGAACAACTTGGCCATCGCGTGGTGGGCGTTTCGCGCACTCACGCCGAGGCTCTCGAGACGGCGCGCAAATCCAAGCCCGGGCTGATCCTTGCGGATATTCAACTCGCCGACGGCAGCTCCGGCCTCGAAGCCGTCAACGAGATTTTGGAAGAGTTCTCCACGCCGGTAATCTTCATCACGGCATATCCGGAAAGATTCTTACTTGGACATGCGCCCGAGCCCGCCTATTTGATTGCAAAACCGTTTGCGGTCGAAGCGCTGAAGGCGGTGATTAGTCAGGCGCTTTTTTTCCAACGGCGGTCGAACCCCGGAAAACGCGGCTAATTTTTAGCATCGCGACAGGTTTTTTGTGATCTGTGAAAGTTTTTTCAAACCCTACGATATAAAAACCATCAAAAAATGAGCAGATCAAAGCAACTTTATCTTGGCGCCTGCGTTATCTCTCCATCGCAACCGCAGAAGGGAGGGATTAGAAAGATGACATCAACGCCGCAGCCTCGGAAGTCCAATCGCGGGTTTGCTTCGATGGATCCTGAAAAACAGAGGCTTATCGCCAGAAAGGGCGGCAAGAGCGTGCCGGACGAGAAGCGCAGCTTTTCGCAAAATCCGGAACTCGCCGCTAAGGCCGGACGTAAGGGCGGACAGAGCGTAAACCCCGATAAAAGAAGCTTCTCTCGCGACCATATGCTGGCTTCGGAGGCCGGTCGCAAGGGAGGGCATGCTTCGCATCTCGGGACGAATAAGCGGGCGTCCGCAAGTCAAGGCTAAGGATAAATACTTAGCCAGGGGCGGGGGCCCGCGGTTAATACTTAAATCGCGGCTCATGTCTGAAAAACTGAGAGCGGCGCAGACCGGGTCGGTTGGCGTCGCGGGGCGGACGGCTCGTCGCATAGGCCGGGTCCGCTTTTTTGTATTGGGTCGCGCTGGCCCATCCGGGCCCTGTATCCACTCGCGCCGCGACGAAGGCTATTCGCAGCTTGGCGACGACGGTCGCCGGCGAAAGGGCGCTTCCGCGCGGGACGGCTGCCTTTCCAGGTTTCATCCTGGGACCAGTCTAGGCGGCGTGGGGTTGAGACTGTCCCGCGATCAGCGAGTAGAGCGCGCCAGCGTGCTTCGTCGCGCGTAAAGTGGCCACCATGGACGGATCGCGCAGCATGCGCGCGGCGCAAGCCAGCGCCTTCAGGTGATCCGCCCCCGAACTCTCCGGCGTCATCAACAGAAAAATGAGATCGACCGGGGCGCCGTCGAGCGCGTCGAAGTCGATCGGGCGCTCCGCTCTCGCAAACACCCCGAAAATGTTCTTCAGACGGGCGAGTTTGCCGTGCGGAATCGCGACCCCGTCGCCGATGGCGGTGGAGCCGAGCCGTTCGCGCTGCAGCAGCAAATCGAAGATTTCCCGCGTCGAGAGGCCGGAGATCTCCGCCGCCCTTTCGCTCAGTTCCAGCAAGGCTTGCTTTTTGGTCGTGGCCTTGAGAGAGGGAATGATCGCCTTTGGCGACAGCAAATTGATCGGACGCATGGCGCCTATGTCCTGATTAGCGCGGCGAGACTTTGGCGGAAGCGACGTTCATTCTTATTCACTCCCTTTGAATTAGGTCGTTTCCGCCGCCGCGCCTTCGGCCTCAAACACCTGGAACGCAAGAGCCGTGCCTTTAATTCTCCGGCGTGTCGATCCAGCCTATGTGGTGATCCTGCCGCCGATAGACCACATTCACTCGTCCCGTAGAGGCGTGTCGAAACACCAGCACCGGGGCGCCCGAGAGATCGAGGTCGAGCACGGCTTGCGACACCGAGCGCCGGCGCAATTGCGTCGTCGAATTCAGCGATGACCGCGGCGGTGAATTCGGCGGGCGCATCTTCTTCCTGATCCGGCGCCTCGAGAATATAGCTCGCGACCGTTTCGGCCTTGGCGGCTTCGTGATCGTGATGGCTCTTCAGTCGGCTCTTATATCGGCGCAGACGCTTTTCGATGCGCTCCGCGGATTGATCGAAGGAGCCGTAGGGGTCTTGCGCGCGACCGTCGGCCTGCAGCGCCATTCCCGAGGTCAGATGCAGACTGCATTCGGTGCGAAAGCCCGTTCCATCCGGCGTGATCGTCACATGTCCAGTGACGCCGCCGTCGAAATATTTCCCGGTCAAAGCGCTCAGACGGTCCGTCACATGGGTCCGCAGCGCTTCGCCGATATTTATATTCTTACCAGAAACTCGCAGCGACATGCTTAGCTTTCGCCTCCGTTGCGCTCTTGCGCGAATTTTACGTTGTTGGTTTTGAAGCCCGCCGCGCCCGGATAAACGGGTTGGAGTTCGGCCCGCTTCCGGCGGGCAAGCTCACGACGGCTCGTTGTCGCCCTTCGTTCTCGTCCGAGGCGCAAGGCGGTATGCGCGATCTCGCGCGAGCGGCCTCTACCTCCCGATACGCGGACGCAGCGATATGATCGTCAGGTTGCGAAGTCAATGCCCAATTAACCGTCATCCGATGCCAATCGCGATCTTTAGAACGACCATATATCGCTTCGATCGGCCTAAACCATCGTCTCGGCGCTAAGCCTCTTGGGCGCCGATTTGGCTGCAGGGCGCGCCTTGCCGCCGCAGGCGCCGGTCTTTTCCCTGCGGCGGTCGACGGAAGACGGGATACGCAGACTGTCGCGATATTTCGCGACGGTGCGCCGGGCAATGTCGATGCCGGCCACGCGCAGGCAGGCGACGATGGCGTCGTCCGACAGGATTTCGTCCGGACTTTCCTTGTCGATCATCTGCTTGATCTTGAAGCGCACGGCTTCCGCCGACTGCGCCTCCTCGCCGTTGTTCGTCGCGATCGAGGCGGAGAAGAAATATTTCAGCTCGAATATGCCGCGCGGCGTCGACATATATTTATTCGACGTGACGCGCGAGACGGTCGATTCGTGCATGCCGATCGCGTCGGCGATCGTGCGCAGATTGAGCGGACGCAAATGCTCGACGCCATGCGCGAGAAAGGCGTCCTGCAACCGCACGATCTCGGCGGCGACCTTCAGGATCGTGCGCTGTCGCTGCTCCAGGCTTTTGACGAGCCAATTGGCGTTCTGCATGCAGGTCGAAATGAAACTCTTGTCGACGTCGGCCTTCGCATGCGCGCTCACCTTGGTCGCATAGGCGTGATTGACGAGGACGCGCGGCAGAGCGTCGGAGTTGAGTTCGACCCGCCAGGAGCCGTCGCCCGACGCGCGCACGATGACGTCGGCGATGATCGCCTGCACGTTGGTCTCGCCATAGGCCCGCCCCGGCTTCGGATCGAGCCGGCGCACTTCCGCGGCCATGTCGTAAGCGTCTTCCTCGTCGACGCCGCAGAGGCGAGCCAGCTGAGCGAAATCGCGCTTGGCGAGCAGCGGCAGATTGGCGACGAAGATTTGCATCGCCGGATCGAAGCGGTCGCGCTCGCGCAGCTGGATCGCCAGACATTCGGCGAGATCGCGCGCGCCGACTCCCGAAGGTTCGCACCGCTGCACGATAGCGAGCGCGCTTTCCGTCTCGGCGAGCGATGTCCCGAGCCGGTCCGCGAGTTCCTCGAGTGGTTCGCGCAAATAGCCGGCGTCGTCGATCGAATCGATGATCGCCTGACCGATGAAACGCTGTCGCGGATCGGCGCAGGCGAGCGCGAGCTGTTCGCTCAAATGGTCGCGCAGGCTGACCGGCGATGCGAGATAGGCTTCGAGGCTCGGCGACAGGCCGTCGTCACCGCCGCCGCCGGCCGAGCCCGTCCATGACGTCGCGGAAAGGCTGGCGTCTTCGGGCGCCGCGGCCTCGCTCGGTCCAACCGAAGCGCAGTCGGGTTCGAAAGCGTTGGACAGATTTTCGGCGCCGATATCCGAGGCGAGCGCTTGGGCGTCGGTCGAAAGCTCGCTCCCGGCCCAGTCGGCCTCGCGCGGCTCGTTCGAGAAATCCGGGCCCTCGTCGCGAGACGCTTCCGACTCGGCGATGGGCTGATCGCCGGGCTCCGCCTCCAGCAGCGGATTGCGCTCCAATTCCTCTTGCAGAAAGGACGACAGCTCCAGACTCGAGAACTGCAGCAGCTTGATCGCCTGGAGGAGCTGCGGCGTCATCACCAGGGCCTGCCCCTGGCGCATCACTAGCCTTGTCGAAATCCCCATGTCCTCGACCTACGATGAACTTACGCTCGCGCCTCTATATCGGCCCGCTTTTTGCTTATAGCAGAACGCGCGCCGCGTGGCAGGTCGAATTTTTAGGCGTCATTCACCTCGCGCCATCCTTAGTGAATCGTAGATTAAGCTGCTCGCTGCCTAATTTATAGGCACTGACGCGCCTGCGCCGGCAGCTCTTTAGCCCGCAGACGTCGCGCCAGGTTCCGTAGATCAAAGTCCACCGCAGCGGCCATCGCGCTCTTTGCGGCCAGCAGCCCGACAGCCGGCGCGAGATTGGGCGCGAGCCTCGTCAAAAGACTGCTCGGCGCAAGCCGCAGCACTCTCGGCGCGGCGAGGCCGCCGAAGGCCATGGCGTCGCGCGCCGCGTCGATGAAGCTGTCGTCGACCGTGCAGCCGGCGGAAAAGAGGAACACGTCGTCGCGCCGCGCCTGCTGCAAGGCGCGAAGGATTCCTTCTTTCGCCTGCAAAGCTTCGAACAGCGCGCAGCCGGCCTCGTCGGCGACGCTCTGCAGGTCTTCGCCGGCAGGCCCCACAAGAGCGGCGTCGGCGACGAGCCCGTCCACCGCGCAGCTGACGAGCGAAGCGAGGCTGCGGACGATCGCTTCGCGCCGTCGCGACTGTAATTGCGAGTCAAAACTGAACAAGATGAGCGAAAGCATGGACGGCCTGAGTGCGGGATGGCGCGCGACGGTCATGAGGCTAGCAAACTTGGCCGTGAAACGGAACGCGCGGCGAATTTCTTTGCGTTTGGCGCCCTCGGCTGGTCCAAGTGACCGCAACGGCGAAAAAACCTGTTAAAAATCATAAGGCTAAAGCGAAAGCGCCATGGGTTTTTCCGAACTTGCTCTAACTTTGCGCTTTTGCGACCATCGCCGCCATGACGCAGAACCGCCCCCCGCTCGAAATTCTCACGACTGCGCAGATGGCGCAGGCCGACCGGCTGACGATCGCCAGCGGCGTGCCGAGCATGAAGCTGATGGAGAACGCCGCGGCGACGATCGCCACGACCGTCAACCAGATTTTGCAAAAATCCAGCGGTCGCCGCGTCCTCGTGCTGTGCGGTCCGGGCAACAACGGCGGCGACGGCTATGTCGCGGCGCGGCTGCTGCGCTCCTCGCGCGTCAAAGTGCGGGTCGCGACGCTGACGCCGCGAGAGACGCTGCGCGGCGACGCCTTCGCGGCGGCGGCGGATTGGACAGGGTCGATCGAACCCGCCGAAACCTGTAATTTCGACGGCGCCGACCTCGTCATCGACGCGCTCTTTGGTTCGGGTCTCGCGCGCGACATCGACGGCCCCGCGGCCTCGCTCATCGCAAGACTTAACCAATGGCGGCGCGAAAGCGGACAGAATGTCGTGGCCGTCGACATTCCTTCCGGAATCGACGGATCGACCGGCGCCGTGCGCGGCGTCGCCGTCGAAGCCGACGCCACCGTCACCTTCTTTCGCCTGAAGAGCGGTCATCTGCTGCTGCCGGGGCGGCTGCACTGCGGCGAATTGACCTGCGCGCATATCGGCATCAGAGCCAATGTTCTCGATCAAATCGCGCCGCAGACTTTTCTCAACGCCCCGCAATTCTGGCTGAAGAGCCTGCCATTTCCGACCGTCGACGGCAATAAATATACGCGCGGCCACGCCGTCGTGCTTTCCGGCGGCGCGTCGCACACCGGGGCCGCGCGTCTTTCCGCGGCGGCGGCGCTGCGCGCAGGCGCCGGCCTCGTCACCCTCGCGAGCCCCTCGGACGCGATGGCGATCAACGCCGGCGCTTTGACCAGCGTGATGCTGCGCGAAGCGGCGGACGCGGAGGGCCTCAAGCGTTTGCTCGGCGACCGGCGGCTCAATGCGGTCGCGCTTGGACCTGGACTTGGCGTCGGCCCGGCGACGCGAGCGCTGGTCGAGGCGGCGCTTGCGCCGGGCGCCATCGCGGCCAACGACCTCAAGCCGCGCGGCTTCGTGCTCGACGCCGACGCGCTGACGAGCTTTTCCGGCGACGGCTCGGCGCTGTGGCGGCTTATCGAAAAGGCGCCTGGTCCCGTGGTGATGACGCCGCATGGCGGCGAATTCGCGCGCGTCTTTTCCGTGCAGGATGCGGCCTATGCGACCAAGGTTCGCTCCAAGCTCGATGCGGCGCGCGCGGCGGCGCTGGAAAGCGGCGCCACCGTCCTCTACAAGGGGCCGGACACGGTGGTCGCGGCCCCCGACGGCCGTGCGACGATTTTGCCGCAGGCTTCGGCCTGGCTCGCGACCGCGGGCAGCGGCGACACGCTGACCGGGATCATTTTGGAACTCTTGGCGCAGGGCATGGCCCCAATGGAAGCGGCTTCCTGCGGCGCCTGGATGCATGCTCGCGCCGCCAAAATCTTCGGCCCCGGCCTCATCGCCGACGACATCGCCGCGACGCTGCCCGCGGTCTGGCGGGAACTCGTGGATGAAGCGGGGTAGGGCGCATCGACGCCTTGCGCGCGTTGCGCTACAAGTTTTTTTCCCGACCAAAGGCCGCCCATGCGCTTTCGCCTCCTCGCTCTCATCTCCGCGCTGCTCCTGTCGCCGGCCGCCCCCGCCCCCGCCGCCGAGGCGCTGCGCTTCGCCGTGCAGGCGAGCGGGACGACGCAATGGGAGCTCGCCGTCGTCTCGGCGCTGAAACTCGACCAAAAGGCCGGGCTCGATCTCAAGCTCGCCCAACTCGCCTCGACCGAGGCCGGCAAGATCGCGCTCATGTCGGCGGGCGCCGACGTCATCGTCTCCGACTGGCTCTATGTCGCGCGAGAGCGCGCCGACGGCGCCAGGCTGCTGTTCGCGCCGGCCTCAACCGCGATCGGCGCCGTGATGACGAAAGGCGCCTCGATAAAAAGCGTCAAAGACCTTGCCGGAAAGAAGCTCGGGGTCGCCGGCGGCCCGCTCGACAAAAGTTTTCTGCTGCTCAAGGCTTTTGCGCTGCGACAGGGCGTCGATCTCGAAAGCGAGGCGACGCTGGTCTACGGCGCGCCGCCGCTGCTCGCCGCGAAGCTCGAACAGGGCGAACTCGACGCGGCGCTGGAGTTCTGGAATTTCGCGCTCGACCTCGAATCGAAAGGTTTTTCGCGTGCGATCGACATGCGCGACGTCGAAAAAGCGCTCGGCGCCAAGGGCGATCCCGTCGTCACCGGCTATGTCTTCGCCGAAAGTTTCGCGCAAACGCACGCGCCGGCGCTCGCGCGTTTTCTCGCCATGATGAAAGAGGCGAGGGCGCTCGTCGCGAAGGATGACGACGCCTGGCGCATCGCCGCAGCGAAAATCCCCGCCAAGGACAAAGCGACGCTCGATCTTTACCGCAAGCGCTATGTCGAAGGTCTGCCGCAAGACTCCGCGGAGCAGCAGGAGGCGGACGCCGCGCTGCTCTTTGCGACGCTCGCCAAACTCGGCGGCGTCAAGCTCGCGGGGCCCGCGACGACGCTCGACCTCGCCATGTTCTATAAGGCGCCGCGTTGATCCGACTGGCGTCCTTCGCGTCGATGCTGGCTTTGTGGTTCGCGCTGGCGCAGGTCGCGGATCCACGCCGGCTGCCAGGGCCCGCTCCGGTGGCGGCGCTGATCTGGGAGGAGGCGCGCTCGGGCGAGCTTTTCTTCCACCTTGGCGCGACTTTGGCGCGCGTCGGCGCCGCTTTCATTCTGGCGATGAGCCTCGGCACGACGCTCGGCTATCTGATGGGTCGCAGCAGACTGGCGGATAAAATTCTCGATCCCTGGCTCGTCGCGCTGCTCAATCTTCCCGCGCTTGTCGTCATCGTGCTCGCCTATGTTTGGGCCGGCCTCACCGAAGCCGCGGCCGTCGGCGCAGTCGCGCTCAACAAATTGCCGGGAGCGATGGTCATCGCGAGGGAAGGCGCGCGCGCGCAGGACGCCTCGCTGGACGAGATGGCGCAGGTGTTTCGCTTCAACTTCAAGGCTCGGCTCGTTCATGTCGTGCTGCCGCAATTTGCGCCCTATCTCGCCGCCTCCGCGAGAGCGGGGCTTTCGCTGGTTTGGAAAATCGTGCTGGTGGTGGAGTTGCTCGGGCGCTCGAACGGCGTCGGCTTCAAGATCAATCTGGCGTTTCAACTGTTCGATCTGCGGCTGCTGTTCGCCTATGCGCTGCCTTTCGTCGCGATCATGCTCGGCGTCGAAGTCTTTTTGGCGCAGCCGCTGGAGCGCCATTTTTCGCGCTGGCGTTCGCGCTAGATGCTTCTCGACGTCGACATCGCCGCAAAGGATCACAACAGCCCAGGGGCCGCCGCGCGCCGCGTGCTGGCGGACTTACGTTTGTCGCTCAATCGCGGCGAAGCAGGCGCCGTGCTTGGTCCTTCCGGCTGCGGCAAGACGACTTTGCTGCGCATCGTCGCGGGGCTCGACCGCGATTTTTCCGGGCGCGTCGTTCTACCTTCGCATAGCCGGCTCGCCATGGCCTTTCAGGAGCCGCGTCTGCTGCCTTGGCGCAGCGTCGCCGACAATATAAGGATCGCCGCCCCGCAAGCCTCGAGCGCCGAGATCGCGGCGTTGCTGCGCGATTTCGGCCTGTCCGGTCACGCGGCGCAATTCCCGGGCGAATTGTCGCTCGGCTTGGCGCGCCGGGTTTCCCTGGCGCGGGCGCTGGCGATCAAACCCGACCTGCTGCTGCTCGACGAACCGCTGGTCTCGCTCGACGCGGCGCTTGCCGCCGATCTGCGTTTGCGCCTGGCGCGCGTCATCGACGAGACCGCCGCGACGACGCTGCTCGTGACGCATGACGTCGCCGACGCCGTCGCCCTGGCGAACCGGATTTTCATTCTGTCTCCGCCGCCGAGTTCCGTGGCCGCGACGATCGAGATCGATGCGCCGCGAGGACGCATGACGGCTAACGCCGCTCGGGACGTCGAGCAAAAAGCCCGAACCGCTATGGCGGCGTTCAGCCGTGCATCTCCTTGACGGCGTCGCACTGCAAACTTTCCGCCAGACCCCGCCCGGCGCCTCCCTCACCAAGCGACCGTCTGATCTTTATAGTTAACGAAGGCGCCGCTGCGCTCGATCGTCAGTCCGTCGATCGTCGCGATCATGCCGGCGACGCTTTCCGTCGGCGTCAAGGGCGCATTCGGGCCGCCCATATCCGTGCGCACCCACCCCGGATGCATGGCGACGACCGTGACGCCGTTCGTCCTGAGTTCGGCGGCGAGACATTGCGCGAATTTGTTCAGCGCCGCCTTGGCGGCGGAATACACGCACGTCGAGGGGTTCACCTGCGCCATTGAGCCGAGTTCGCTCGACATCACGACGATGCGCGGATTGGCGCCGCCGAGCTTTGGCCGGAACGCCTCCGCGATGCGCATCGGCCCCAGCGTATTGACGGAAAAGAGGTCGAGCGCGGCGGCGAAATCCAGGTTGAGGGTCGACTGCTGCTGCGGCCCGTAAGCGCCCGCGTTGGCGACGAGCACGTCGATCGGCGCCTCGACCTTGGCCGCGGCGGCCCGGATCGCCGTTTCGTCGCGGGCGTCGAACAGCAGCGTCTGCGCCTGCGCCCGCTGCGCCGCGAGCTGCGCGGCGAGCGCCTTGGCGGCGGCGTCGTTGCGCACGCTGGCGCTCACCACATCGCCGCGGGCGGTCAGTTGCCGGGCGAACTCCAGGCCAAGACCTCGATTGGCGCCGCAAATGAACCAATGTTCGCTCATGTCCAAACTCCGTAAAAAACGCTGCGCCCTTGCTCACGCGCCGCCGCTCGTATCATATGGCGCGCATTCTTTCTCGAGGCAGGGGCGGCGTCAGATGGGCGAGCAGACATCGAGCGCGCGGCGACGGGGCGCGGTCTATTTCGACGGACGAAGCTCGGCGCTGCGGCCGGTGTCGCTCAATTTCGGGCTGGCGCTGGAGATCATCGAAGAAAATGTGCTGCTCGACATCTGGCCCTATGCCGAGATCAGGGGATCGCGGCTGGCGAGCGGAGCTTTTCGCGTCAGCGCGCTGAGCGCGCCGAGCGTCTGCTGGGTCGAGATCTACGACGAAGCGGTGATCGAGCGCATCCTCGCGAATAGCCCGCTGATCGCCGGCGAAAAGGTCGAGCATTTGCGCACCAGGCCCGCGACCTGGGCCGGTCTTGGGGCCTTTCTCGCGGCGATCGTCGCTCTGATCTGGTTCGGCCTCCCCCTCGCCGCCGGCGCCATCTCCGAGCGGCTGCCGACGGACGTCGAAAAGGAGATCGGCGAGGTCGCCGACAAGCAGGTGCTGGCGACCTTCAAGGGCAAGCGCTGTCGCACGCCGCAGGGCGAGGCGGCGCTGGGCAAGCTCTCCGACGTGCTGCAGAGCGCCGGCGACTTGCGTCTTCCGGCCACGATCGTCGCGCTTTCCTCCAAGGTTCCCAACGCCTTCGCGCTGCCGGGCGGCAAGGTCTATCTGCTCTCGGGGCTGCTCGCCAAGGCGCAGAACCAGGATGAAATCTTGGGCGTGCTGGCGCATGAGCTCGGCCATGTGCAGCACCGCGACCATTTGCGGCGCATCATCGCGGACGGCGGCGCCGCCTATATCATCGGGCTGCTGCTGGGACAGGTGAACGGCGGCGGGGCGCTGATCTACGCCAGCAAGACGCTGCTCTTCGCCGCCCATTCGCGCGCGGCGGAGGCGCAGGCGGACGCCTTCGCGGCGCAGACGCTGGCCAAACTCGGGCGGCCGGCGAAGCCGATGGGCGAGCTGCTGCTGCGCGTCACGGGACCGCAGGACGACGGCGCCTTCACCATCCTGCACGACCATCCCTTGAGCAAGGATCGGCTCGACTATCTCGCAGGCCAGGATCAGGGCGTCCAGGCGCCGCCGGTGCTCTCGGACGCGGAATGGGCGGCGCTCAAAGCGATCTGCGATTGATCGCCTCAAAACCGCGGCGCCGCGAGCGCCGCGCCATGCGCCGTCGCCGCGATCTGCACGAAGACGCCCCGCGTTTCGTCGAGCGCCTTGAGACTTGCGTCTTCGATGCCGAAGAAGGCGCCGTGCAGCTTCAGCGCGCCGGCGCTTTCGGCTTCCGCGACCTTGGGAAAGGTGCGCAGATTGGCGAGTCCCTGTTTGATCAACTCTTGCGCCAGACGATCGGCGTAGGCGGCGTCGAACGCCTCCGGGATTGCGCCAGAGGCGCCCCGCCGCCGGCGCGATCATTGCGATCCAATTAGCCAGATAATCGTGCGGCGCAGAGTTCCGGCGCCGCGCCGCCGGCATGGCGCTCGACATAGGCGCGCACGCCGCCGCATTTGGCGTGGCCGAGCACGACGATATGCTTCACGCGCAGGTTGGAGACCGCATAATCGATGGCGGCCCAGGAGCCGTGATGGTAATTGTCCGGCGTGCAGGGCGGCACGAGATTGGCGACATTGCGCACGTCGAAAATTTCGCCGGGCTCGGCCCCGAAAATTTCCTCTGGCGTAACGCGCGAGTCGCAGCAGCCGATGACGAGCGTGTGCGGATGCTGGCCGGTCTTCGCGAGATCGTGGAACCGTTGCCGTTCGCGCAAAAACCGGCCTGCGAGGAATTCCTCATAGCCGGCGCGAAGGTCGGGGCTCAGAATGTCGGCTTCAACGTCCGCGGCGCGCATTTTCTTCTCTCTGCTGAAGCTTCTGTCTAAGATGCGCGGATGACGCTTCTGTGGCGTCGTTCGAGACGCATATGACGATCGACGCGCTGTTTCGCAAAAAATCCATCGAAGGCCTGCAGGCCGAAGCCGGCAAGCCCGGGGAATTGCGCCGCGTGCTGGGCCTGTGGCAGCTCACCGGCATCGGCCTCGGCGGGCTCATCGGCGTCGGCATTTTCGTGCTCACCGGCGTCGTGGCGGCGACGCAGGCCGGCCCCGCGGTCTCGCTCTCCTTCGTCATCGCCGGGATCGCCAGCGGCAGCGCGGCGCTGTGCTACGCGGAATTTTCCTCGATGATCCCGGTCGCCGGCAGCGCCTACACCTATGCTTATGCGGTGCTCGGCGAATTCGTCGCCTGGATCATCGGCTGGGACCTGCTGCTCGAATATGCGCTCGTCGTCGCGGTCGTCTCCATCGGCTGGTCGGGCTATCTGCAGGCGCTGCTGGCGCAGTTCGGCGTCGCGGCGCCCTTGTGGGCGCAAGGCGCGCCCGGCACGGGCGCAGGGCGCGTCGTCGATCTCTTCGCGGTGCTGGGCGCGCTCGGCGTCGCGGGCCTTTTGACGCTCCGCGTCGAATGGGGCGCGCGCTTCAACATGGCGATGGTGGTGCTCAAAATCGCGGCGGTCGCGCTCGTCATCGCCGCCGCCGCGCCGCATATCGATCCTTCGAACTGGCGCCCGTTCATGCCTTTCGGCTTTGGCGGCGTCGTCGAGGGCGCGGCGGTCGTGTTCTTCGCGGTGTTCGGCTACGACACGTTGACCACGGCGGCGGAGGAAGCGGTCGATCCGCAACGCGACCTGCCGCGCGCCGTCCTGCTTTCGCTTGGCGTCTCGCTCCTGCTCTATGTCGCGATGTCCTTCGCGCTGACCGGCATCGTGCGCTTTGACACGCTGAACACCCCGGCGCCGGTGGCGAGCGCCTTCACGCAGATCGGCTTACCCTGGGTGACGCTGGTTGTCTCCGCCGCCGCCGTCGCCGGCATATTGAGCGTGATGCTGGCCTTTCTCCTTGGTTGCGCGCGCATCTGGTTTGCGATGAGCAGAGACGGCTTGCTGCCGGGCTGGTTCGCGGTTCCGCATAAGCGCTTCAAGACGCCCTATCGCCCGACGCTGATCGCCGGGAGCCTCTGCGCGCTGGTCGCCGGGCTGTTTCCGATCAAGGAGGTGGCCGAGCTGGTGAATATCGGCACGCTGTCGGCCTTCGTCGTCATCTGCCTCGCGGTGATCGCGCTACGCCGAACGCGCCCCGACGCGAAGCGCGGCTTCAGAACGCCCTGGGTCCCGTTCACGCCGCTCGTCGGCGTGGCGTTTTCCCTGTGGCTGCTCTCCAAGCTGCCGATGATCGCCTGGGAGCGGTTTTTGATCTGGCTGGTTATTGGACTAGCTGTGTATTTTTTCTACGGGCGACGCCACAGCCGGCTGGCGCCGCAGTAAGGCGAGTTCGTCGGCGCATGGCGGCTTTCCGACTTCTGCAACTGTCTCTTGCGAGCCGCAACACCGGAGGTTGACGCCGTTGGCTATGTCGGCAGCATGACCACCTTCGTCTTGATCGGCGTTCGTGAATAGAGGTCGATCATGTCCTGACTGAGGAGGCCGGTACAGCCGCTCGTAACGGCGGTCGCCGATCGTCTCGGGGTCGCTGGTGCTGTAGATCGTGAATACCGTGTAAACGCCGTTCTTGTAGAGATAGAGCACGCGGGCGCCGAGCGGATTTTCCAGACCTGGCGGCATGCCGCCGGCATATTTGCGCGCCTCCGGCTGGCGCAGGATCATCTCCTTGGGCGGCGTCCAGATGGGCCATTCGGCCTTGCGCCCGACATAAGCTTCACCGCTCCACAGGAACCCGGCGCGGCCGACATTGGCGCCATAGCGGGTGGCGTTTCCGTCGCCTTCGATGCGGTAAACAAAGTAATTGCGGGGATCGATGATAATCGTGCCGGGCGCTTCCTTGGTGTCGTAGCGCACTATCTGGCGAAAATATTTCGGATCGATCTTGCTGACGTCGACCGCCGGGATCGGGAATTTCTCGTTGGGCGCCGCCGCGTACCACTTCGCCGCCTCGGCGCGGATCAGGTCGTCGGACGTCGCGCAACCGGCGAGCCCCAGGGCGCCGAGGCTGGCGGCAGAGCCGAACAGAAACGACCGGCGGTCGAGACGCCCCGACCTGAAGCCTGAGCAGACCAGCCTTCGCCGGCATCGACAATCCCATCGTCCACGATCATGATTTGGAGTTCCCCATGTCCTGTCGCCCGGCCGGAGAATACTCCGGCATAATCCCGATGAATGTCTTAACTGACCCAAGATTGCCGTCACATGGCCCGTTTGGCAAGTTCGGGCCTTCGCTGCGCTGCGCTTGCCAGGCGCCAGGTCGGTAACGTCCACGCGTCTCGCGGCGTATCTGGATGATCGGAGGGAATTAATTTTTCAGGCGGTCGATTTGCAGCGGACGGCTTTCGCCTTTGATATACGCGCTTTCGTCCTTCAGTTCGACTCCCGTCAGCTTCCTTAGGCGCGCCTCGGCGCACAAGTAAAACAGTCTTCGCGCGGCCTCCGCGTAGGACATGCCTTGCGCGCGAATGTTGGAGAGGCAGTTGCGCTCGGCGTCGGTTCGGCCAACGCGCGGGGCGAAGGTGAGATAGACCCCAAGACTGTCGGGAGATGAGAGGCCGGGCCGCTCGCCGATCAGCATCGCGACAAGTTTCGCGCCCAGGATTTCGCCGATTTCATCGCCGATCGCGACGCGGCCCTGTAGGGCGATGACGATCGGGGCTATTTTCCAGAACTCCTGTCGAAACAGCGGCAGCGCCTCGTCCAGCAATGCGCAGGCATGGGCGGTTATCGCGCGCGCGGAAAGCCCGTCGGCGATGACGAACGCTATGTCATAATCGCCCGCGGCTCCCGCGAGACTTCCCGCGAGAAGCTTCGGTGAGCCGGCGCCCGAGATCGGGGCGCAGCAGATAGGCGCGGCGATCCGCGGCGGCGCTTTCGACGCGCAGCAAGTCCAGCCCGCGCGCGCGCAGCGACAGGATCAGCGCCTCGAAATCGAGCCGCTCATGCACGGCGTCGCGCGCTTCGGCGTGATCGAGTTGAAATTGGAGATTGACTTGCGTCGTCAGCGCGAGACCGGCGCGGGCGAGAAAAATCCGCGCCGGCGTCGCCTCCCGCAAAGCCGCAAGTCGGCTTCGTGCGTCCGGAAGCTTCTCGGTCATCGTTCACGCCCTTTCGAGCAGCGGCAGCACGGCGGCGGGTAGCGCCTCGCTCGGCGAACCGCCCGCCCCCATCTTTTCCAGCCATCGCGCGAATTCCGGCGCCGGCGCGAGGTTCAACATCCTACGAACCGCGAGCACGTCGTGATAGGACGTGCTCTGGTAATTCAGCATCACATCGTCGGCGCCGGGCACGCCCATGACGTAATTGACGCCGGCGACGGCGAGCAGCGTCAGGAGATCGTCGATGTCGTTCTGATCGGCCTCGGCGTGATTGGTGTAACAGGCGTCGCAGCCCATCGGCAGGCCCAAGAGCTTGCCGCAGAAATGATCCTCGAGTCCGGCGCGAATAATCTCCTTGCCGTCGAAGAGATATTCCGGACCGATGAAGCCGACGACCGTGTTGACCAGCAGCGGCTTGAACAGCCGCGCGACGCCGTAGGCCCGCGCCTCCAGCGTCTGTTGATCGCAGCCATGATGCGCGCCCGCCGACAGGGCGCTGCCCTGCCCGGTTTCAAAATACATCACATTGTCGCCGAGGGTTCCGCGGCGCAGCGCCAGCGCGGCCTCATTGGCCTCGCGCAGCAGCGCGAGATCGACGCCGAAACTGGCATTGGCGCTTTGCGTTCCGGCGATGGATTGAAACACGAGATCGACCGGCGCGCCGCGTTTGATGAGAGCAAGCGTCGTCGTGACATGGGCGAGCGCGCAGGATTGCGTCGGTATCTCCAGCGTCTCCCGCAATTCGTCGAGGAGCAGGAGCAGCTCGCGGCATCGCTCCGGGCTGTCGGACGCGGGATTTATGCCGATGACCGCGTCGCCATTGCCGAGCAAAAGGCCGTCGATGGCGCTCGCCAAAATGCCCTTGGGGTCGTCCGTCGGATGGTTGGGTTGAATGCGCGAGGAGAGCGTGCCCGCCAGTCCCAGCGTATCGCGAAAGCGCGTGACGACGCGGCGCTTGGCGGCGATCGCGATGAGATCCTGATTGCGCGAAATCTTGGCGACCGCCGCGACCATTTCGGGGGTAAGTCCGGGGGAGAGCGCCGCGAGCGTCTCGTCCGTCGCGGCGTCGCAGAGGAGCCAGTCGCGCAGCTCGCCGACCGTCAGAGCGGAGACCGGCGCGAAGGCCTTTGCGTCATGCGTGTCGAAAATCGCCCGCGTCACCTCGTCGTCCTCATAGGGGACGAGCGCCTCGCGCAAGAAAATGGAGAGCGGCAAATCGGCGAGCGCCATTTGCGCGGCGACGCGCTCGGCGGCGCTTTGCGCCGCGACGCCCGCGAGACAATCGCCGGAGCGCAACGGCGTCGCCTTCGCCATCAGCGTCTTGAGGTCGGGGAAGGCGTAGCGGGTTCCGCGAATGGTCGTCGCATGCATGGGAAGGACCTGGCGGGGCGAGGAAAGCGCTAGGCTATGAAATTATAGCGCGGCGCCGGTCGTGTCACGACGCGCGTCCGGCGGGGGGAAGAGTTTTTGAGTCGACTTTCTTGCTACTTGGTAGCAAGATTACGGAATGCAGGATTGGAGACGCGCGTGGCCGACATCCAGAAAATTAGCGTCGCCCTGACGGGAGAGCAGCTTGGAGCGCTGAAAGCCGCCGTCGAGGCGGGCGAATATGCGACCACCAGCGAAATCGTGCGCGAGGCCATCCGCGACTGGCAGTATAAGCGCGAGCTGCGCGAGCAGGAAGTGAAGCGGCTGAGACGATTGTGGGACGAGGGCAAGGCCAGCGGCCCGCCGGAGCCGTTCGACATCGAGCGAACGCTCGCCGCCGCAAGAGCGCGGCTTAAGGAAGTGAAGGCCCGGTGACACGGGTCGACCGTTCCCCCGCGGCGGAGCGGGATTTGGAAGATATCTGGTTGGCGATCGCGGCCGATAATCCGTCCGCTGCGACAAGAGTTCTTCGCGCGATCGGCGCGCGAATCGACCAATTGGGGCATCACCCCCGACTTGGCCCGCGTCGCCCCGACCTTTCGCCGCGCGCGCGGGTCTTGGTTGAGGGGCCTTATCTCATTTTCTTCGAAACGCATCCCGACACGGACGAAGGCCCGGTCGATTGGGTCGAGGTGGTGCGCGTCGTCGACGGCCGGCGCGATTTGCCCAGCGTAGTTTAAGCGATGGGAGGCGCTCGCTGACAGCGGCGGGGAGGACAGCGCGGTGCTCGGTAAGGGCGGCGAACGGAGTTGTCATTTTAGTGGGAGCCATCACGCGCACCAACCCAGATTTTTTGCGAACTCCACGAGTTCGGGAACGGTCGTGATGATTGCTGGCACGTTCTCAAATCCTGCTGCGGCAGACGCATAAAAACGGTGAAATCCGTCGCGTATTCGATAGGAATACATATGGTACCGGAAATGCGTCGGCACTAGGCGATCGTCGAGTTCGGGTAGCTGGATTAGCGGAATGGCCTCAATCTCGGCGTCCGTCGCGATCCAATTCATGACGCGGATCATCCTTGTGCGGTCAAAACCGCGCCAATCATTCGGGCATGTTTTCACGCGGTATGGCGGCTCGATCTCATGAATTGGCACGAGCACTGCGTCGATGGTCGAGCGATACGCTCTGGCAGTCGGAGCGAACGCGTTCATGCCGGACTCGGCAAGCCAGTCGTCCGGGACTTCAAAATCGCAGGGAAAATTCGGTAGTGGGTAACGCATAAATACCTCTGAGCGAAGATATTTGATGAAGCGTTTTATCATAAACATTACTAACCCACAGGCTAAAATCGCGCTCGAAACGCTCCTCTGGCAAATCCTTTCGCTTCGCTATAGTCTGCGCCGTCGCTTAGAGGAGGCGGAAACCTTATGTCTCAAAGCGCATCCGATCCCGAGACTGTCATCCGCTCTCTTCCGATCTGGAACGGCCGGATCCAAATCGAGCCCTTGCTCGGCGGCATCACCAATAAGAATTATCTCGTGACCGACGCGGAGCGCCGCGCCGTCGTGCGCTGCGGCGGCGATATTTTGGTGCACGGCGTGATGCGCTTCAACGAACTTGCCGCGATGCGGGCCGCCGCGGCGGCGGAAATCTCGCCGAAACTGCTTTACGCCGGCAGTAGCGTTCTCGTGCTCGATTTTATCGCCGGGCGCAGCTATGGCCCCGAGGATGTGCGCGAGAATCGCGATCGCTGCGTCGCCTTGATCAAGCGCGCGCATCGCGAACTGCCCAAGCATTTGCGCGGTCCGACGCTGGCCTTCAACGTGTTTCACATCATCCGCGATTACGCGCATCGGCTCATTGAGGATAAAAGCCGCATGGCGCCTCAAACCCCGCGCTTTCTTGGCGCCGCCGAGACGCTGGAGCGGATGGTCGGGCCGATCGATCTCGTCTTCGGCCACAACGACCTGCTCGCCGCCAATTTCATCGACGACGGCGCGCGTCTGTGGCTCGTCGATTGGGATTACGCCGGCTGGACGACGCCCTTGTTCGATCTTGGCGGCCTCGCTTCGAACAACGGCTTCAACGACGGCGAGAGCGACGCGATGCTGGCGACTTATTTCGAGGCGCCGGCGACGGACGAGCGGCGCCGAAAATTTCGCGCGATGCTTTGCGCTTCGCTGCTGCGCGAGGCCATGTGGAGCATGGTGTCGGAACATCACTCGACCATCGATTTCGATTATGTCGCCTACACGGATGAAAACCTGCGGCGCTTCGACGCCGCTTGGGCTGCTTTGCAACAGACGGAGATGAAATGACCGAATCGCCGGACAACGCGCAAATCCCAAAAAGCGCTCAAATCATTGTCGTCGGCGGCGGTATCATTGGCTGTTCCGTCGCCTATCACCTCGCCAAGCGAGGCGTCGAGGTTCTGCTGCTGGAGCGGCATCAACTGACCTCCGGCTCGACCTGGCACGCCGCCGGACTCGTCGGCCAGTTGCGCACCAGCGCCAATATCACGCGGCTGCTCGGCTATTCCGTCGAGCTGTACGAAAAACTGGAAGCCGAGACCGGCTACGCGACCGGGTGGAAGCGCAACGGCGGCCTGCGGCTCGCCTGCAACGCGGATCGCTGGATCGAGGTCAAGCGACAGGCGACGACGGCGCGCAGCTTTGGCCTCGACATGCAATTGCTCGGTCCCAAGGAGGCGCAAGCTTTGTGGCCGCTGATGAATGTCGACGACGTCGTCGGCGCGGCGTTTTTGCCGACCGACGGCCAGGCGAACCCTTCCGACATCACGCAGGCGCTGGCCAAGGGCGCGCGGCTCGCCGGGGCGCGCTTCATCGAAAGCATCGCTGTGTCCGACGTCGTCGTCGAGGACGAGTCCGTCAAGGGCGTCATCACCGACAAGGGGACAATCGCCTGCGAGAAATTGGTGCTGTGCTGCGGGCTGTGGACACAGCGTCTCGCCGCGCGCGCTGGCGTCACGGTTCCCCTGGCGCCGGTGCATCACCAATATATCCTCACCGAGCGCATCGACGGCGTGACCGCCGGCCTGCCGACGCTGCGCGATCCAGACCGCCTCACCTATTACAAGGAGGAGGTCGGCGGCCTCGTCATGGGCGGCTACGAGCCGAACCCCATTCCCTGGAGCGGCGCCAGCGTCCCCGAGGACTTCGCCTTTCGCCTCCTGTCCGACGATTGGGATCATTTCGAGCCGATCATGAATCTGGCGCTGGGCCGCGTTCCAGCGCTGGGTTCGGCCGGCGTCAAGCAGATGATCAACGGGCTGGAAAGCTTCACGCCGGACGGCAATTGGATGATCGGCGAGGCGCCTGAGGTGCGAAATTTCTTCGTCGGCGCGGGCTTCAACGCCTTTGGCATCGCCTCGGCGGGCGGCGCCGGCATGGCGCTCGCCGAATGGGTCGCCGACGGCGAGCCGCCCTATGATCTATGGCCGGTGGATATTCGCCGTTTTGGCGCGGGTCACGAAAGACCCGAATTGGGTGCGCACCCGCACGCTGGAGGCTTATGCGCGCCATTACTCCATCGCCTGGCCGGCGGAGGAATATCATTCCGGGCGGCCGCTGCGCCGCTCGCCGCTTTACGAGCGATTGAAGGCCCAGGGCGCCTGCTTTGGCGAGAAGATGGGTTTCGAACGGCCCAATTGGTTCGCCGTCGCGGGCGAGACGCCGCAGGACCGCTGTTCCTTCACAAAGCCCGGCTGGTTCGACGCGGTTGGGCGCGAGCATCGCGCCTGCCGGAACGCCGCCGCTTTGTTCGATCAGACCAGTTTCGCCAAGGCGATGCTGGTCGGACGCGACGCGGAGAACGCGCTGTCCTGGATCGCGGCCAATAATATCGCCAAGCCCGCGGGAAGCGTGATCTATACGCAAATGCTGAACCGCAAGGGCGGGATTGAATGCGATCTGACGGTTACGCGTATCGACCGCGATCGTTTTTACATCGTCACCGGCACCGGCTTCGCGACGCATGATTTCGATTGGATCAGACGATCCATCCCCCACAGGGCGGACGCGACGCTGGTGGACGTCACCTCCGCCAATTGCGTGCTCGCGCTGATGGGGCCGCGCGCGCGAGAAATCTTGCAGAGCTGTTGCGGCGACGATCTGTCAAACGAAGTCTTCCCCTTCATGACGGCGCGGGAGATCAAGCTGGCTGGCGCGCCGGTGCTGGCGATCCGCGTCACCTATGTCGGCGAACTCGGCTGGGAACTGCACATTCCTGTCGAATTCGCGGTTGGCGTTTACGATCGGCTGATCGAGGCCGGCGCGCCGCTCGGCCTCGTCAACGCCGGGTATCGGGCGATTGAATCGTTGCGTCTGGAAAAGGGTTACCGGGCCTGGGGCGCCGACATTGGCCCGGATCACACGCCCGTGATGGCCGGGCTCGGCTGGGCGGTGAAGATGAAATCGGGCCTGAAATTTCAGGGTCGTGACGCGCTGGAAAAGGCGGCTCAGACTCCGTCGCCGCGTCTGCTTGTCGGTTTCGCGGTCGCCGATCCCGCGATCACCTTGCTCGGCCGCGAGACCATCTATCGCGATGGCGAGCGCGTCGGCTGGCTCACGAGCGGCGGCTTTGGCTACAGCGTCAACAAGCCCATCGGCTTCGGCTACGTGCGAAATCCGGCTGGCGTCGACAGGAATTTTGCGCTCAGTGGTCGCTATGAGTTGGAAGTGGCCGGAGAACGCGCGCAAACAAGCGCATTCCTGGCGCCACTTTACGATCCGTCCGGCGACCGCGTCCGCTGCTAAGGCCTTCATCACAAAGCGCTGAGAAGGGGAGGCGGATCGCCCCGCGAGGCCTATGAGTCTTCACCTTGCGGCGGAGCGCGCGCATGCCAGGCGCGTGGAAGCGCAAGTGCCGCGCGCTGACGCGCTGGGGAGCGCCAGCGTGTGCTGCGCGATCGTCAGTTCCTCGTTGGTTGGGATGCCCCAGATCGACACGCCGCTGTCCGGCGCTGAAATGCATGGGCCGCCGGAAGCATTTGCGCGATCGCGGCCCGAACGCTTCGAACAGCTCGATTTCGAGCGCTTCCTGCTGCAGCCCATGGGCGGCGACCGGGCGGCGAACACCGCGGCCGCCATCGTCTCTTGCCAGACGCACCCGCGCTGGCGGTCAAGCGTGCAGACTCATAAGCACCTTGTTGGACGAAATGTTAGCCGCTTTTCGCCTCAGGCGCCCCGCTAAACACTTGGAATCTCTTGTAACTATCTGCTGCTAAAGAGAAATCTTCCGGGCAAGGTGGAGCGGGTGAAGGGAATCGAACCCTCGTATTCAGCTTGGAAGGCTGCTGCTCTACCATTGAGCTACACCCGCGTCGTTTCCGATATGCCAATATGCGCGCCGATTGGCAATGGGGCCGCTGCGGCTTGCGCCGTTCGTCGCGCGCTCTGGCGTTCGGCGCGGCCGCGCTTATATTGCTGGAAAGCACAGGAGAAGCGCCGTGAGCGAGCCCGATAAATCGCGCATCGAGATTCATAAGGTAAAGGTCGAGGTTCTCCCGCCGCTGCAAGAGGAGCGAGCCTCCGGTCGGGTCTTCTATTCTTCGGGCGGCGGCATAAAAATCGTCCGGCTCGGGCCGCTCGGCGCGCTCGGGGTCTTTCTGCTTGTGGGCCTCTTTCTCGCCGCCGGATTCTTCTTTCTCGGCGGCCTGCTGCTGTTGCTGGCGCCGCTTTTTGTCCTCGGCGGCGTCGGAGCCTATCTGCTCAATCGTTTCGGCGGCGGGCGTCTGCTGCGCTGAATTGGGCGCGTTACGCGCCCGCCGCGCGGCGAAGTTCGTCGCGGTTGTCGATCCGCACTCATCGTCAGGAAGCGCCGTGTGAACGGCAGGAAGAGGAGAATGATCACGGCCCATTTTCCTCATTCTTTTTGGCAGGCGTATCCGAACTCTGTTTCTTGTCGGTCGCGAGCGGCGGTGGAGACTTGACGCGCGCGACGAAAGCCCGGGCGCCTTCGTTCAGCGTCTCCCATTGATCGAGCAGCGCCGGCGCGAAGCGCAGCTCGACGTCGACCGCGCCATCGCGAAACAGGAACATGCAGAAATCCTCCGCCCGGGTTTCGACGGTTTGGCTTTTTGGGCAGCGGGCGAAGAATTCGCGTCCGTCCGGCGGCGCGACGTGAAGCTGTTCGAGATCATAGGGCGACCCTTGCTCGAAACGTCGCATCACCAGTCCCTCGCGACCGACCTCCGCCTCGCTTTCGAGAAAGCGCGCGTAAAGGCGTTTGGGCCGCTCTTTCGGGTCCATGCCGTCGTCCTTGGCGGTGACGGTGATCAGCACCCTGTCGCGCTTGGCGCTTGGCGAGCGCTCCGGGGACGCGCCCGGGTCGGCGACGAGCGGCGCGAAGTCGGGAAAACTCGCGACGAAAGCGAGACGCGTCGCATAGCCGCCGGCGGCCGTCGCCTCGTCGCGCGCGAAGGCCGGCGGATAAGAGAAGCGGGTTTCGCCGATCATCGCTTCGACGCTTTGCGGCGCTTCGCCGCCCGCGCCGAGCCCGAAGTAAAAGGCGGCGGCGGCGAGGGCGATAAAGAGCGCGGCGAGGAGCATGAGGCGCGCCATCGTCGCTCACTTTCGAGAGAAAAAAGGGCGCGTCGTGAAAATCAACTTACGACGCGCCAGACGTCGCCCTTCTTGCAGGCCTGGCCCTTGGCCTCATTCGGGCGGCCGTTGATGAAGATTTTGTGGGCGTAGTCGCGGCAGCCGTTCACGCCGGTTTCGGGTCCAGGCGTAATGAAACCGAAGGCGCCGTGCGATCCCTTCCAGGTCTTGCGCTGGCCCGAGTTGACCGCCGCGTCCTGCGCGGCGATGGCGACGTCGCGGTCCTTCTCGTCGAGCTCTTTGCCTACCGCGACGCCGACGACGCCCGCCGGCAACGGCTCCGGCGCAGCAGGCGCCGCGACGACCGGACGCGGCGGCGGAGAGGAAACGGAGGAGCAGGCGGTCAGCGCCGTCAAGGCCGACATTATCAGGGCCGCCGAAGCTGCGGCGTTAAAGCTGGCGCTTCGCATGATCTCAAACCTCGACCGAAACCTGTTCGACAATTCAGCCGCCCTCATGCCGGAACAAGGCCCGTCTGTCAAAGACGAGGGCGGTCATTGGCCGCCCTCAAGCCCCGGGCTGGATCTCAAAAGTTGGACGGCTGCGGAGGCAGCCATTTGCGGGCCTCATTCGTTCTTGCATAATCTTTGCTTGAAGCGGCCCTCAACCGCGTCGGCGAACAAGAAGCAGGCCGCTCGAGAATTGCTTGCAGTCAATCAAACCCTCGCTGAACGAGGAGCCTGATGCAATAGCGCCGCGCCTGCTATAGTGCGTCAAGCCAAAGCTGAGCACGGAGCCGGTCATGCATGAAGAGAACCTTGCGCCAAAGCCCGCCGAAGCCGCGCTCGCCTCGGCCGCGAAGAGCGAACTCAAGCTCGACGGTCTGCACGAAGACGTTCGCCTGCTTGGTCGACTCCTCGGCGAAACCGTGCGCGACCATGAGGGCGTCGAGGCTTACGAGCGGGTCGAGACGATCAGACGGCTCTCGGTCGCGGCCAGCCGCAAGGGCGACGTCGAGGCCGACCGCAAGCTCGACCAGCTGTTGCGAGCGCTGACCGCCAAGGAGGCGCTCGCCGTCATCCGCGCCTTCGCCTACTTCCTGCATCTTGGCAATATCGCCGAGGACCTGCATCCGCTGCAGCAGCGCGCGCGCGCCGAGGCCTCCGGCGACAAGACCGCCGTCAACGCGCAGCCCAGCCTCTCGCGCAGCTTCGCGCATCTGCGCAAGGCCGGGATCGGCGCTGGCAAGATCGCGCAAGCGCTGGCGCGCGGCCTGATCTCGCCGGTGCTGACCGCCCATCCGACGGAGGTGCGGCGCAAGAGCCTGCTTGACGCCGAACACGCCATTTGCTCGCTTCTCGCGCAGCGCGAACATGTGCGCTCCAAGCCGGCGCTTGCGCAGATCGAGATGCAACTGCGCGCCCGGGTCTCGCAATTGTGGCAGACCGAATTGCTGCGTCACTCGCGCCTCACCGTGCGCGACGAGATCGAAAATACGCTGAGCTATTACCGCTCGACGTTCCTGCGCGAAATTCCGCTCATCTACGCCGGCGTCGAACAGCGCATCGAGGGCCTGCGCGTCCCGCCCTTCCTGCGCATGGGCACCTGGATCGGCGGCGACCGCGACGGCAATCCCAACGTTACGGCGCAGACGCTGGACGCCGCTCTGCAGATGCAGGCGGACGTCGCGCTGCGCTTTTATCTGACCGAGGTGCATGAACTCGGCGCGGAGCTTTCGATCTCGCGCAAATATGCAGGCGCCAGCAAAGCCGTCGAAGAGCTCGCCGCGAAAGCCGGAGACGACAATCCGCATCGCGACGACGAACCCTATCGCCGCGCGCTGATCGGCGTCTATTCGCGTCTCGCCGGCACGCTCGAGACGCTGACCGGCGGCCAGGCCACGCGGCATGCGTTGTCGCCGGGCGAGCCCTACGCCAATAGCTGGGCTTTTCTCGCCGATCTCGTCGCCATCGACGAGTCGCTGCGCACGCACAACAGCGAGGTCATCGCCTCGCAGCGCCTGGAGCCGCTGATCCGAGCGGTCGAAGTGTTTGGCTTTCATCTCGCGACGGTCGATCTACGCCAGAGTTCCGACCGCCATGAGGAGACGCTGACGGAGATGTTGGCGCATGCCCGCGTCGTCGAAAACTACGCGGCGCTGACCGAAGCGGAGAAGCAGACGCTGTTGATGCGGCTGCTCTCCGATCCGCGCCCGGTGCGTCTCCTCGGCGCGACTTATTCGACCGCCGTCGCCGATGAACTCGCGATCTTCGCCAAGGCGGCGGAGCTGCGCGAACGTTTCGGCGAAGATGCGATCCGGCATTACATCGTCAGCCATACCGAAACGGTAAGCGATCTCCTGGAAGTGCTGCTGCTGCAAAAAGAGAGCGGTATGATGCAGGGCACGCTCGATCCGCGCGACGCCGGCCAGGCCTCGGCGGACCTCATCATCACGCCGCTGTTCGAAACGATCGAAGATTTGCGCAACGCCGCGCCGATCATGCGCGATCTTTACGCGCTGCCCGGGATCGCGAAGCTCGTCGGCAATTCCGGCGCCGTGCAGGACATCATGCTCGGCTATTCCGACAGCAACAAGGACGGCGGCTATAGTCACCAGCATTTGGGAGCTCTACCGCGCCTCGACGGCGCTCGCGGCGTTCTTCTCCGGCCAGCAGCACATCACGATGCGCCTGTTCCACGGCCGCGGCGGCACGGTCGGACGCGGCGGCGGACCGAGCTATCAGCGCGATCCTGGCGCAGCCGCCCGGCACCGTGAACGGACAGATCCGCCTTACCGAACAAGGCGAAGTGATCGCCGCCAAATACGCCAATGCGCAGATTGGCCGCACACAGCTCGAACTGCTCGTCGGCGCGACGCTGGAGGCGACGCTGCTCTCCGATCTTCAGGCGCCGCGCCGACGAGTTTCTCGCCGCCGCGGAGGAGTTGTCGCGCTCGGCATGGCCGCCTATCGCAAGATGGTCTACGAGACCGACGGCTTCGTCGATTTTTATTTCGGCTCGACGCCGATCGCCGAAATCGCCTCGCTCAACATCGGCTCGCGGCCCGCCTCGCGCAAACCCTCTCGCCGCATCGAAGACTTGCGCGCCATTCCGTGGAGCTTCTCCTGGGGCCAGGCGCGCATCGCGCTGCCCGGCTGGTTCGGCTTCGGCTCGGCGATCGAGGCCTTCCTCGCCAAGGACGGCGACGATCGCCTGCGCCTGCTGCGGCGCATGAACCGGGAATGGCCGTTCTTCAGAGTGCTGCTGTCGAATATCGAGATGATCTTGTCCAAGACCGATCTTTCGATCGGGCGCCACTACGCCGAGCTCGCGCCCGACCAGCATCGCGCCAACGAGATTTTCGCGGAAATCGAAGCCGAATATAATCGCGCGCTGAAAGCCCTGGAGGACATCACCGGCGAGCAGGAGCGTCTCGCCGACAATCCGGCGCTGTCGCGTTCGCTGCAGCTGCGCATGCCCTATATCGCGCCGCTCAACTATCTGCAGATCGAGCTCATCCGGCGTTGGCGCTCCGGGCGCGGGGACGACGACAACCGCGAGGGCATTCTGACCTCGATCAACGGCGTCGCGGCGGGCTTGCGCAACACGGGCTAGAAATTTTTTGCGCGCGGGTGAGGTTCCGGTCGCCGCGTCGCCATGTTTTGAGTTAGCATGGCGCCATGCTTCGAATCCTGCGCAAAGAGCGCGCGCCGGTCGCGAACTCCACGCAACTCGTCCTCGCTCATTCGGGCGACGTCATCGTCGTGCAGCTGCGGCGCTCGCCGCGGGCGCGACGCTATACGCTGCGCGTAAGATTCGCTGCGCGCGACGCGGTGCTGACCATGCCGCAGCGCGGATCGCTGCGCGAAGCGCAGGCCTTCGCCGCACGTCACGCCGCGTGGATCGCCGCGCGCCTGCGACATCTGCCCGACGTCATCCCCTTTGAAGACGGCGCGGTCGCGCCGCTGCGCGGGGTCGAACATCTCCTCGCGCATCGTCCGCATGCGCGCGGCGTCGTCTGGCGCGAGCCGATGGGGGACGACGCGCCGCAAGGCGCGCCGACCTTCATGCTTTGCGTCGCCGGCTCCAGCGAACATATGGCGCGCCGCGTCGCCGACTATCTCAAACGCGAAGCGCGCCGCGATCTCGAGGCCGCGGTCGCGCGTCACACCTGCAAGCTCGGGCTGCCGCCGCGCAGCGTCGGCTTGCGCGACACAGTCAGCCGCTGGGGCTCGTGCTCGGCGTCGGGCTCGTTGAATTTTTCCTGGCAACTCATCATGGCGCCGCCTCACGTGCTCGATTATCTCGCCGCGCATGAAGTGGCGCATCTCGTGCATCTCAACCATTCGCCGCAGTTCTGGTCTCTCGCGCATCGCCTTTGCGACGAAGTCGACCGCGCCGAAGCCTGGCTCACCGCGCATGGCGCGCAGCTCCATAAATATGGGGCTAAGGCCTGACACTTGCGCAGGCCCGACTTTTGCGGCAAGTCGGCGCCCGGGCGATCCGCCCTCATACTTTGGACGAAGGACGGACATGGCCCGCGACGCGAATGATGAGACGCCGATCGCGTCGCAGGGCGAACTCGCGGCGTGGTTGGAGGCGGGCGTCAAGGATAAGGGCGGGCCGCTGCGGCTCGGCACGGAACATGAGAAAATTCCCTTCTTTTCGGACGGCCTCGCGCCCGTCCCTTACGCGCCGGGCGGGATCAGGGCGTTGCTCGAAGGACTGCAGGCCAAGAGCGGTTGGGAGCCGATCTACGATCGCGACGCGCTGATAGGACTCTTCGACGCAAGCGGCGGCGGCGCGATCTCGCTTGAACCCGGCGGACAATTCGAGCTTTCCGGCGCGCCGCTGGAAACGGCGCATGAAACGCTGGACGAATTCGACGCGCATCTCGCCGCGGTGAAGAGCGTCGGCGATCCGCTCGGGATCAGGTTTCTCAATCTTGGCGCGAGCCCCAAGTGGTCGCGCGCGCAAACGCCGTCGATGCCGAAACAACGCTACAAGATCATGTCGGCCTATATGCCGAAGGTCGGCGGCCACGGCCTCGACATGATGTTTCGCACCGCGACCATCCAGGTCAATCTCGACTTCACCAGCGAAGCCGACATGGTGAAGAAGCTCCGAGTCGGACTGGCGTTGCAGCCGGCGGTGACGGCGCTCTTCGCCAATTCGCCGTTCATGGACGGGGCCCCGACCGGCGCGCTCTCGCAGCGCTCGCAGATTTGGCGCGACACCGATCCTGCGCGCTGCGGCATGCTGCCTTTCGCTTTCGAGGACGGCATGGGTTTCGAGCGCTATGTCGATTACGCGCTCGACGTGCCGATGTATTTCGTCAAGCGCGGCGACGTCTATCACGACGTCGCAGGCTCCAGCTTTCGCGATCTTCTCGCCGGGCGCCTGCCGCAATTGCCGGGCGAGCGCGCGACGATCGCTGATTGGGCCAATCACCTTTCGACGATTTTTCCCGAGGCGCGGCTCAAGACCTATCTCGAAATGCGCGGCGCCGATTGCGGACCGCGCGCGCATGTCGCGGCTCTGCCGGCGATGTTCGCCGGTCTGTTTTACAATTCGGCGTCGCTCGACGGCGCTTACGACCTCATGCGCGAGTGGAGCGACGAGGATCGCGAAAAGCTGCGCGCCGACGCGCCGATTCTGGGGCTCGCGGCGCGGATCGGCAAGCGCAGCCTGAAGGACGTTGCGCGCGACATGCTGCGGCTCGCCAGAGCCGGCCTCGCGCGGCGGGCGCGCCGCAATGCGCAGGGCGCCGACGAGACGATCCATCTCGCGCCGCTGGAGACGATCGCCGAAAGCGGGCGTCCGCTCGCGACGCAAGCGCTCGAGGCCTATCGCACGCGCTGGAGCGGCAGCGTCGAGCCCGCCTTCGAGGAGTGCGTCTTTTAATTTCGCGCAGCTTCATCGTGGCGTCGTTGTGGCGGCGGGCGCCGTCCACAGCCCGGCGTTTCGCGCAAAACCGGCGAAACGACTGAGCTTGCGCGTCGTTTTCGCGCGCAGAGATTGTGGCCGCCGCGCGGCGCCGTTCGTCGATTTTTCGCCGAAGCCCGCGCTTATCCTCGCGATATGGAAAGTCTGCGAGGCGACATGAGCTTAGCCAATATCAGCGAATATGGGGTCGATCATTACTCAGCGCGGCGCCGCGCAACGTTCAATCTCACCTGCGCCGGCCCTGAGGAATCGGTCTGGAGCCGGTCGAAAATTCCCAGTCTCGGCCGAGCGCTCGGCGTCGCGGGTTGCCTTGCCGTTCTGTTCACGCTCGCGGCCTCCAAGCTCTCGCTGGAAAACGCCAGGCCCGCCGTTTCGCGTCTGCAACGCTCCGCCGTCGCTTCGCCCATCGTCGCTCATCGTCAGGATTACCCGCTCGATTCGGATTTCAACGTCGACCTCGCCGCGCTGATCTATGCGCATCTCGGCGGCCACGCGGCGCCGGCGCTGCGCCCGGGACAGATGCAGTTCGGGTCCGCGCGGGTGCAGCGCTCCATCGTCGAGCGCGTCGTCTCGGCGGCGAAAACGGCCGGCGCCGATCCGGTCCTGATGATGAGCATCGCCGATAAGGAATCAAGTTTCGCCCCGACCGCGAAAGCTTCGACCTCCTCGGCGAGCGGGCTGTTCCAGTTCATCGACACAACCTGGCTGCGGGCGATGCGCGCCTTCGGCTGGCGCTACGGCCATGAAGAAGAGGCGAAGGCCATCGTCGGCGCGGACGAGCGGCCTGAGATCACGCCGCAAAAGCGCGCCGAAGTGCTCAATCTGCGCAACGATCCTTATCTCGCCGCGGCGCTCGCCGCCGAAATGCTGAAGCAGGACGGGGGCAAGATCGCCGAATTATTGGGGCGGCCGCTGACCGCCGGCGAGACCTATCTCGTGCATTTTCTTGGGCCCGACGACGCCGCGCGTTTCATGAAGAAACTCGACGAGGCGCCGCAGACCTCGGCGGCGCAGCTGCTGCCGCGGCCCGCCCGCGCCAACAAGCCGATTTTTTATGAGAGCCGCCGCGGCAGAATGAAGGACCGCTCGCTCAGCGAAGTGCATGAGGTCTTCGAGCAGATGATGGGCCAGCGCCTCGCCCGCTACGCCGACGTCGAGGCGCAACTGCCCGCGGGGGTCTCCGCCTACGCACAGTGAACATCAAACGCCGACGCCGCTCCCGCCGCGAAGCTCAGGAAAGTCGCGACGAAGACGCATCCTCGCCGACGAGCCCGGCGTCGATCGCGAGCCAGACGAGATGCGCGTCGGTGCGCGCGCCGATCTTCGCTTTGATCTGGTAGTGGTAATTCTGCACCGTCTTCTGGCTTAGGTTCAGGAAGTCGGCGATCTCCTCGCTGGTGCGGCCCAAGGCCAGAAGCCGCAGGATTTCCGTCTCGCGCGGCCCAAGCTCCTGAGCTACGCCGCAGCTTTGTCCCAGCCGCTCGGCGGCGAGTTCGCGCGCGACGTCGTCGCTGAGCGCGCGTCCGCCCCGGGCGACGACCTCGATCGCGCGCAGCAATTCTTCCGCGGGGCTGCTTTTGGTCACATAGCCGCAGGCGCCGGCCTCGAACGCCTTGAGCGCGTAAGCCGCGCCGCAATGCATCGTGAAGGCGAGCAGGCGCGCGCGCTTGTCCCAACGGCGGATGCGCGCGATGGCCTCCAGACCGCCGGCGCCGGGCAGCGAAATATCCATCACGACGAGGTCCGGCGCATGCGTCTTATAGGCCTGATAAGCGCTCGCGGCGTCCGCGGCCTCGGCGACGATCGCGAAACCGCCCTGGCGCTCGAGCAGCCGGCGGTAGCCCTCGCGCACGATCGGATGATCGTCGACCAGCAGAATCGCTAGCCCCGCCATCTCGCGCCTCACGCGGCGAGCGAGAAGGGGATATGCGCGGCGACGCGCACCCCCCGGGCGGCGCGATTGATGCTGAGACTGCCGCCGAAGGCCGCGATGCGCTCGCGCACCCCGAGAATGCCGTGTCCTGTCGAGGCGCGCAGCCGTTCGGGGTCGCCGCCGCCGTCGTCTTCGACGCAAAGCGCGATTCCGCCGTTCGCGCCGCCTTCGAGCGCAAGGCGCAGACGCACGTCGGTCGGCGCCCCGTGCCGCATGGCGTTGGTCAGGCATTCCTGCGCGATGCGATAGAGATTGACCGCGACGGCGGGCGGCGCCCTGGACAAATCGCCGGCGACGTCGAGACGCACGATCGCGCCCGCGCCCTGGCGCGCGTTCCAGCTCGCGACGAGCTGCGCGAGGCACGCCTCCAGCCCCAAGTCTTCGAGATCTTGCGAGCGCAGGCGCGCCAAAGTCTCGCGGAGCGTCGTCATCATGCGCGAGGTGACGCGGGTGATCGCCCGCGCGTCGTCGGCGAGGTCGGCGCGCTCCGCCGCGCCCGCCTCGATCGCCGCGGCGAAGGCGAGGATCGCGGTCAGGCATTGCCCGAATTCGTCGTGCAGATCGCGCGCCAAAGCTCTGCGCTCGTCTTCCTGCACTTCGAATAATCGCTTGGTCAGCGCGGCTCTGGCGGCGGTGGTCTGAGCTAATCTTGCGCCAAGATCATTGGCGGCGCGGGCGATGACCGCGAATTCCGCACGCGCCGAAGTTACGATCGGCCGCGCGTAGTCGCCTGTCTCCAGGCGGCGCAATCCCTCGACGATCGTCTGGGTCGGCGCCAGCGCTTGCGCGACGGCGGCGGCGGAAAGAGCGCAGATCGCCATCGCCATCGCGGCGGCGACGGAGACGATGAGCGAAATCTGGCTGTAGGCCTGGCGCATCGCGGCGTCGGGATTGGCCCGCGCGGTCACGGCTCCGGTTTGCGGCTGGCGTACGGTGAGCGGTCGCGTGACGGGGGCGGGCGGGCCGAACAGCGTCGCGTAGAGCCGCTCGAACCAGCGCGGCGGTTGCGCTCCCAAGCCTTCGAGCTGGCTGCAGAGGCTTTCCGGCGGTTCGTTCGGCAGCGCGAAACTTATGCAGACGCCGGGGGAAATTTGCGCCATGGTCGAGAGCGAGCGCCAGTTCGGGATCGGCAGGATCTTGTCGCGCCGCATGCTCTCGCGCCAGAGAATTTCGCGCCAGAACAGATTTTCGAGTTCATGGGCGACGCGCTCGGCGGAGACCACGGTTTGCGTCTCGACCGCGCGATGCGCGCTTTGCATCGTGAAGGCGCATGTCGCCGCAAGACACAACAGCGCGATGGCGACGAGACGAATGATGAGTTGCGCGACGAGCCGCATCGACGGACCTCCTGGGAATGCACATGCAGAGGCTAACGAGAAACGCGGGCAAAGACCATCTCGCCCTCGCAGCTCCGCGATGATCGGGCAATTTGCCCGGCGAGCGGCGTCCTTAAAATAATGGCGAATTTTGGCGGCCGTGAGCGCGGCGAGGCAACCAATCGCCCCTCTGGCGCGTTCGCCGAATATGAAAACGCGCGTCATCCTGATGGCGGCTGTCGCCATCGTCTTCGCCTCGTCGCCGCTCTGCGCCAGAGAAAGAGCGACGCTCGATCCCGCCTGGGCCGAGAAGCTGGAGCGCGCCAAGCGCGACTATGCGGTCTATTCCGCGCGCGCCTGGAGCAGGTTCCTCGTAAGCGCGAGGCCGGCGGCGGCGCGGCTTTATCCGGCGCCCTCGGCGGTTGCGGGCGACGCCACTTTGCGTGCGGGCGATATCGTCATGACCGAGCGCGGGATGATGGTCTTCTCGGGTTCGCAGGTTGGAACCGGCCGTCAATCCGGCTTCGAAAGGCTGGCGGACTGGCGCGGCGACGACAGGCTGCGGGCCGATCTCATCGCGATCGAAAAGGCGAGTCTGCGCGCCGACGGCGCCGACGGCGCCCGTTGAATAGGTCAGCGCGACAGAATCCGCCGCGCCAGCGGCCACAGCGCTCTCCCGTAGCGCGCCGGCATTTTCTTTAGCGCGGCCTTAAGTCTCTCGCGCAGCGGACTGCGCCATAACGCCGCGAAGAGGCGGCCCTTTAAGCTGATCCCCGCGAGGTAATCGGCGACGTCGACGCTGCCGTCGGCCCATTCGGCTTTATAGGCGTCATAGGGCGCGAGCATGTCGTAGCGCTCCAGGCCGCGCTCGAAAGCGCTACGCATCACATGTTCGGCGAGCAGCACGCCCGCCCCCTGTTTGTCGCAGGCGGGGTCATGCGTCAGCAAATGCCCGAAGCCCACGCCCTTGCAGGCGATGGTGACGCCGACGGCCACCGCTTCGCCGTCGCGTAGAATAGCGTCGGCGAGCATCTTCGCCGAACCTTGCGGCCGCTGCGCGAAATCAAGGAAGAAGGCGAGCATCTCCTCGCTCTCGATCGGCGCGGAGTAGAGCCCGCGGCGCGTCAGCCACTCGCGTTTCATCGCAAAGGCGCTCTGCAGAAGCGTTTGCGCGGCGGCGGAACTCGACGCCGGCTGCAAAATCGATCGCGCCCGTCTCCTGCAGTCGGCGCATCAAACGGCGCCGCGAGGATTGCGCCTTGGAGGAGCGCTTGGCGAGGACCGCGGCGAAATCCGCCTTGCCTCGAAATTGCGCGAAGGGCGCCGCCGCGCGCTCGCCGCCGTGAGCCTTAGCTTCCAGCAGCGCCGCGACGTTGGAGTTGCGCCGCGTCTTGCGCAGGATGGCGACGTCGGCTCCGAGCCTTTTCGCGGCGCGCCATCCCGCGTCGAGCAGGCTTGCCGCGAGCGGCCCCGGTTCGACGAGCGCGTCGCCATATTGACTGACCGGCTCGCCCATCCAGCATAATTTGGTCAGTCCCGGCGCGAATTTGACGAGCGCGAGCGGCCATAGCATCGCAATGCGGCCCTGGCGACGGCCTACGATCACCCGCAAACCATTCCCGGATTTGACGAAATGTTCGGCCCAGCAATCGAGCCAGTCGAAGCTCTGAAAGACATGCTCGGGGGCGCCGCAGCGCTCGAAAAGGTCGGTCCAGTCGCCGCGCAGCGCCGCAAAGCCGGCGCGGCCCGAGATCACCTCGATCTCGCAAACAGTCTCGATCCTCGCCTCTGCGACGGCTCGCATCTCCTGAACTTCGCGAAGGAGCGCCAGCGACATGGCGTCAGGCCTTGCGCAGCCGCAAGGCGGCTAGCTCTTTTGGCCCGGTTAGAGGGAAGTTGCAAAGATAAGTCGGGGCGAGCAAGGGATGCCGCATGACGAAAGCGGCGTCTGCGGCGACGAGCGAGCGGATTGCGATGATCGGCAGCGGCGCGCGCAACGGCCTGAACGCGCTGTTCCAAAGTCCAGGCTCCGGCGCGTCGGGATAAAAGACCCCGATCATGCGTCTGCGCAGGAAGGAGGTGAGACGCAGGCTCTTTTGCGTGCGCGAGAGAGCAGCGACGCCGTCCTCGGAAAGGCAGTTCGGAAAAGCGATCAGAATGGCGCGGTAAACGCCCATTTTCTCGGGGTGGGGCATTTCGTCGAACTGCGTGAAGGCGCCGAGCAACTCACGCCGAATGCGGGCCGCCTCGGATGGCCGCGCGTCGCTGACGCCAAAGCGCAGCGTGTCGATCCGCGCGCCGAAGGCTGTGAAGGGACAGACATTGCCGGCGCGGCCCAAATCCGGATGATCGCGCATCAGGAAGTTGCACGTCCAATCGCGCAACTCCTCGAGGGCGGGCGCTTCCGCAACCGGTTGGGCGAGAGAGTAGAGGGTGATCCGATCGGTTTTCGGCGAAGTCATGGCCCAGTCGCCCTCGCGCTCGCATCTTGCTGGACCGCGAGAATAGCCGTCTGCGACTTAAGTTTGGGTGAAGGCGTTATCTTGCGGCGTGGCCGGAGCCGCGCTGGGCGCGCCAGGCGCCGCCGCAAAAATCGGTGCCGGAGGACCAGGCGCCGGTTCCCGCCGCGCCGCGCAACGTGCCGCTGGCGCGCGAGACATGGCCGTTGGCGTCGGTGAAACGCGCGACGAAGGTGCCGTCGCTCTCGACATAGCCCCAGGGCGACAGGGCGCCGCCGTTCGCCTCGATCACATGGCCGGCTTGGATCGTCACGCTGGCCGGGACGAGCCCCGGGCAGGAGCCCGACGTCGTGGTCGAAGCGAAGGTCCAGACGCCGTCGAACGCGGCGCCTATCGAAAGTCCCTGGGCCCCGGCGCGGGCGCCCTCATCTTGCGCCGCAACCGGCGACGCCATGAGAACGCAAAACAGCACGCTCAACGATTTGACTTTCACGCCCCGTCCCCAACTCAAATCATTTCGCCTCGGCGAGCGCCTTTCGCAACAAATCGAACATGTCGCAGCCCGCGAAGATGAATTGCGTCACGCCCGCCTTGCGCAACTCCTCCTCCAGTTCGCCGGGCCGCCCCGCAAGATAGAGCTTCGCGCCGGCGCCCTGAAGCGCAAGCGCGACCGGCGCCGCCGCATCGCAATAAATCCTGTCCGAAGAGCAAATACAAGCGAGTTTCGCGCCGCTTGCGCGAAAGGCGGCGACAATCGCGGCGGAGTCTTCGGTCTCCGGTCCGAAAATCGCTTCCACGCCGCCGGCTTCGAAGAAATTCTTGGCGAAATTCGCGCGCGCCGTGAAGGCCGCGACGGGTCCAAGATTGGCGAGGAAGACGCGCGGTCGGGAGCCGGTCTGCGCGAAATACGCGTCGGCGTCTGCGCGCAAGGCCTCGAAAGGCTGCGCGAGCCGGCGCGGCTCGAGCGCGACTGTCTCGACCGCGCCTTCGGGCGCCGCGAGCTCGACGCCGGCATAGGGCGCGAGCACGCTGAGCGGCGTCTCGGCGATGTTCGGGAACTCATTGGCGCCGGTGATTTTGTCCTTGGCGCGCGCGACGTTCTTCGCCCGCTCCGCGCCGGCGGCGGCAACCTCGGCCTGGAAGCGGCCTTTTTCGAGCGCCTTGGCGAGGCCGCCTTCGGCCTCGACCGTTTGAAACGCGGCCCACCCGCGTTCGCACAAGGCTTCCGTCAGGGCTTCGAAGCCGCCGGCGCCGGCGGCGGGATCGTCGACGACATGCACGTAGAACTCGTCCTGCAGCACGAGCTGGGTGTCGCGCGCCAGCCGCCGCGCGAAGGCGTCCGGCGCGCCGAGCGGTTGCGTGAACGGGATTACGCTCAGCGCGTCGGCGCCCCCGACGGCGGCTGCGAATGTTGCGACCGTCGCGCGCAGCAGATTGTTCCAGGGATCGTTCTTCGTCATCATGCGCCAGGCCGTCTCGGCGTGGATCAGCGCGGGCTGCGGCTTTAGGCCGCAAGACTGCTCGACGAGCGCCCACAGCCGGCGCAAGGCCCGCAGCTTGGCGGTTTGCGAAAATTCATCGGCGTCGACCGCGATGCGGAACATCAGCAGGCGCCTCGCCGCGTCGAGATCGAACTCCGCCTCGTCCAGCGCACGCAGATAGGCGAGGGCGCCGGCCAGCGCAAAGCCCAGCTCCTGCGCGGCCGTTCCCCCCGCCGCATGGACCGTGCGCGCGTCCGCCGCCGCGGTCCCGTAGCGAAAGCCCAAGTCCGCCATCCGCTTGACCTCGGCCGCGAAGCTCTTTGCGGTTTCGGCCCAGGGCGCGGGCAGGAAGCCGCGCCTGAGCTGACCGCCGAGCGGATCGAAGCCATAAGCGACGCGCGTGATCGAGGGGTCGATATGAAGCTTGTCGACGAGCCCCAGGACGGCGTCCGCGGCGCCGGGCGCGAAGGGCGAGGACTCCAGCGCGATCGGCACGCCATAGTCGAGCCGCACCTTGGCGAGAATCTGCGTCAGCGCGGGTTCGTCGTCGCCGCCGAGCGCCGAGCCATAGGCGCCTTGCGACCCTTTGAAGACGAGCTGCAGGCCGTCTGCGCCGCCCTCCAGATCTTCCAGCGCCTGCGCATTCGCCGCCTCGACGCCGGCGAGATCGACGCGCGCGAGAATGGCCCAGCGTCCGGGCGTCTGCCGCAGCGCGCGCGGACCCGGCGCCTGCGCACGATCGTAAAGCGGCTCGATCGTCGCGCCGTCGTCGGTCTTCGCCACAAGTTTCTCGAAGGATACGCCCTTCAACGCGCGGTCGACGGCTTTGCGCCATTGATCTTGGCTCGCTTGCGGGAAATCGGCGACGAGAGATTGGTCGGGCACAGGCATCCTCGTGAATAGGCGCATTATCGCATCTGCGCGCTTTTTGGCATGAAGCGAAGCCTTGGGCCACACCTATCCGCAAGGCTTGAAAGCCGGCGGACTTTATTTTAGCCGTCAAACGCCTTAACCAGAGGCGAGGGCCGCGGTCGATTCATCGACTGACGGCCATAAACGGGCTTTCGCCGAATTTTCAGGTCGAGGCGGCGACGCAGTCGCGCGTTCACGCGGGCGAATTTCCGACACGGAGGACGACGTGACAGATATTCCGCAAGACAAAGCTACGCTGATCGACGAAATTATCGACGTGATCGCCGCCGAAGGAATGATCGACCGCGCCAAAGTCACTCCGGACGCGACGATCGAAAGTCTTGACTTGAAGTCTGTCGATATTGTGATGATTTTGACTGCGCTCGAAGAAAAATTCAACGTTTATATTCCAATGGACGGCGCTCTTCAGGACGCCAAGGACGTAAAGACTTTGATCGAAGCTCTGGCCGATCATATTACGAAAGAAAGAGAGAAAAATTAATATGGCCGATTTCGGCAGGCAGCGAAACCGCGCCCGAGTCCTTAGGCGCGGAGCCGGCCGCGCACGCCCGACGCATCGTCATCGCCGGCATGGGCGCCGTGAGCGCCGCCGGTCTTGGCGTCGAATCTTTGTGGCGGGCGGCGGCGGACGGTCGCTCGCAGGTGCGCGAACTCCGCACGCGGCGCCCGTACGACGGCCGCATCAAGATCGCCGCGCAAGTGCCAGATTTCGACCCGACCCGCTATTTCGACGCGAATTTGCTGCCGTTCTGCGACCCCTTCACGCAATATTCCGTCGCCGCCGCCGATGAGGCGATGACTTCAGGCGGGCTTTGCGCAAAAGAGCCTCGCCGGGCCGCGCACCGCGGTCATCATCGGCACCGGCATCGGCGGCGTGACCACCATAGACGACGGTCTCTACAGCTATTATCGCGAGAGCGTGCGCCCCGATCCGCTGACCGTGCCGCGGATCATTCCGAGCGCGGCGCCGACGATGATCGGGATGCGCTATTCTTGTCTTGGTCCGACTTTCGCCGTCGGCAGCGCCTGTTCTTCCGCCAGTCAGGCGATCGGCCTCGGCCTGCAGATGCTGCGGTTCGGGCTCGCCGACAAGGCCATCGTCGGCGGCGCCGAGTCCTGCATCATCAACGGCGGCGTCAGGGCCTGGGAGGCGCTGCGGGTGCTCACGCCCAATCTGTGCCGGCCTTTCTCCAAGGGCCGCAACGGCATGACGCTCGGCGAGGGCGCCGCGGTCTTCGTGCTCGAAACCCTGGAGTTCGCCGTAGCGCGCGGCCACAAGCCGGTGTGCGAACTCGCCGGCTACGGCACCACCAGCGACGCCATGGACCCCGTCCGGCCCGACATTACGGGCACCTCGACCGCGATCGCGCTCGCCCTTCAGGACGCGGGGTTGAAACCGCGGGACATCGGCTACATCAATGCGCATGGCACTGCGACCCACGCCAACGACATCACCGAGTTGGAGGCGATCATCAAGATCTTCGGCGAAGAGCTCGGGCGCAGCGTGCCGGTGTCGTCGACGAAGCCGGTGCACGGCCATGCGCTCGGGGCCGGCGGCGGTCTCGAACTCGCCCTCACGATTCGCGCGATGGCTGAGCAGCTCGCGCCGCCGACCATCAACTTCCTGGAGGCCGATCCGAGATGCCCGATCGACGCGACGCCCAACGTCGCGCGGTCGGTCCCGATCAAAGCGGCGATGTCCAACTCTTTCGCCTTCGGCGGCGTCAACGCCGTGCTGATCGTGCGGACGCTCGACGATGTCTGAGGAGACGTCGCTCGACTTCGCGCCTTTTCGGGTTCGTGTCGACGCGGCGCGCGCCAAAGAATTCGCGCGCGAGACCGGGTTCGACGACTGCGAAACATTCGCGGCGGGGGACGCTGCGCCGCTCGCCTATCCCGCGCTGTGGCTAACGGCGGAGGGGATACGCAAGACGGTGACGGATTATTGCGAGCGCCTGGACAGCGCGCCGGTGCATGAAACGCAACGTTTCACCTATGAGGCGCCGCTGCTGGTCGGCGAAGAATATGAGCTTCATGTCTCGATGCGGAGCGAGGCGTCGCCGTCGCGGTTGAGCCTCGCGGCCTGCGTCCTGTCTCTCGCGGGCGAGCCCGTCGCGCGCGTCGAGACTTTGCTGCGCGTCGTCTCTCGCGCCGCTTTGCAACGGGAGGAGAAAGCTTGACGATCGCGCTGGAGCTTCCCGCCGTCGGAGATGTTCTGCCGACCCGCGAAATCGGGCCTTTCGACGCCGCTGCGCTGCAGCGATATGCGCAGGTCTCCGGGGACGACAATCCCCTGCATCTCGACGACGCCTTCGCCGCCTCGATCGGGCTCAAAGCGCCGCCTGTGCATGGCATGAAACTCCTGGCGGCGTTCGAACCGGCCTTGCGCGCCTGGCGGCCCGATCTTTTCGTCGCGCAATTTGGCGGAAGTTTTCTGCAGCCGGTGCTGCGCGGCGAGAAAGTCAAGCTGAGCGGACGTGTATTGAGATCCTCGCCGCAGGAGGTGTTCCTGCGGCTGCTGGCTCACGGCGCCGGGCGCGCGCCTGCCATCATGGCCTATGCGGCGCTGCGCCCGCGCCGTCCCGACGCGCAGGGGCGGAAATGACCGCCAAACATGTGCTGATCACGGGGGCTTCGAGCGGCATCGGCCGCGCGCTGGCGCTGCGCTACGCCCGCGAAGGCGCAAGGCTCACGTTGCTTGCGCGCGACGGCGCGCGTTTGGAGGCGGCGGCGAGGGACTGCCGCGAGGGCGGGGCCGAACATGTCGCGACCTGCCGCGTCGACGTGCAGGACCGCGCCGGGATGAGCGCAGCGGTCGAAGATGCGCTGGCGACGGCGCCGATCGACGTGCTGATCGCCAACGCCGGGGTCGCGACCGGGCTTTCGCCGGGGCAGATTCTGGAGACGCCGGAGGCGGTGCGCGCGACGCTCGCGATCAATGTTCTGGGCGTCTTCAATACCGTAGAGCCGGCGCTGCTGGCGATGACGCAGCGCGGCTGCGGAATCATCGCGATCGTCGGCTCCATGGCCGGCGTGCGCGGCCTGCCATATTCCCCGGCCTATTGCGCGAGCAAGGCGGCCGTGCATTTCTACGCCGAGTCGCTGCGCGGCGTCGCCGCGCGACACGGCGTCGACGTCAGCTTGATCATACCGGGCTTCGTCGTCACGCCGATGTCGCAGCGCACGCAGTCCTGGCAGCCTGGCGCCATGTCGGCGGAGACGGCCGCTGAGATCATTGTTTCCGGCCTCGCGCGGCGCAAGACCGTGATCGCCTTCCCGCGTTTCATGTATTGGGCGCTGCGCTTCTTCACCTTTCTGCCGCCGCGTCTCGTTGACGCCGGGATGAACCGTTTTTCAGCCGTGGTGCCGGAAACGCGCGAAAAAGAGACCGCCTGATGGCGGCGGGCGCGGGGTTGCAGGACGCCTTGCTCTGGCTTTGCGCTTTATATTGGGCGGTCTCGGTCGCGCTGATTCTCGTCTCGTCGGCGGCGACCGCGCTGCAGCCCTGGCTTTGCGAAAAACGCGCGACAGGGACCGAGCGGCCGCCGGTGTCGATGGTCCTGCCGATCAAGCTGCTTGAAGACAATTTCGAACGCGCGCAGGAATCGGTCTTTGCGCAAGACTATCCGCAATATGAAGCGCTGGCCTCGACGATCGACCTTGAGACGCCGGCCTCGCGCGCGATGCAGGCGATTTTCGCCAGACACCCCGAAGTCCCGACGCGCCTTTTGCGCTCGAGCGGCGGCGTCGCGCTCAGTCCGAAGGTGGATAATCTCGTCGCGCCGATCATGGCCGCGCGCTATGACGCGATCCTGACCAAGGACGCCAACGCCCTGCTGCTGGCGGACGATCTTTCGGAACATATGCGGCATCTCAAACCAGGGGTCGGGCTCGTCTGCGCCATCCCCTTCGCGGCGGAACCGGAAAATCTGCCGGCGCTCGTCGAAGCCTCGATCGTCAACGGACCGCATGCGCGGATGCTTTATCTCGCCTCCTGCCTCGACCAGGGCTACGGCGTCGGCAAGATCATGCTGTTCAAACGCAGCGCATTCCTGGCGGCCGGCGGTTTTCCGGCGATCGCGACCTCGGTCGGCGAGGATAATCTGCTCGCCAAGGCCTTGGCGCGAATCGGTCTGCGCACCGTTTTTTCGCACCGTCCGGTGCGCCAGGAGCTTGGGCGTCGCGATTGGCGGGCGGTTTTCCAGCGTCAGCTGCGCTGGAGCGTCATCCGCCGCGAGGAAGCGTTGCCGTCCTTCCTGCTCGAGCCGCTAACTCAAGCGTTTCCAAGCTTTATCGCCGCCTATGTCGCGAGCCCGTTGATCGGCGCCCCGCCTCTGGCGGCGGTAGCCGCGACATATTTCCTGTGGCTTGGCCTCGAGTCGCTGCTTTCCTTTATGAAGAATTGGCGCGTATCATGGGCGTCCCCCGCGATCCTGCCTCTTCGCGAGGCCCTTATGATCGCCGTATGGTTGCGCGCCTGGACGACCAGCCGCGTCGTTTGGGCGAACGTCGGGATAGACGCGCGCGGGGCGAAGTCGTAAAGCGTCAACTGCGGCGCGCAACAAGGGTTAGCAGCTTGGTTCTAGATCTCCTGCGCCTCTTTTTCGACATCATCGTTTACGCCGTCGCGCTGACGTTGATCGCCATCGGTCTCGGCTTCGTCGCCGTCATCTCCCGCTTTATCTGGGATCAGCTGCGCGGCGCGCGCGATCCCGCGCAGATCGAGCTTCCCGACGACGAACTCCCGCATGTGCTGCTGCAGATACCGGTCTTCAACGAGCCTCTGGTGACGGAGCAGGCGCTCCGCTGCGCGGCGCAGCTCGATTGGCCGAAAGACCGGCTGCACATCCAGTTGCTCGACGATTCGACGGACGAGACCACCGAGAGCGCCGCGGCGGTCGCGGCCGAGCTGCGGGCGCAGGGCGCGGACATCGAGCATGTCCGCAGACCGGATCGCTCCGGCTTCAAGGCCGGCGCCTGCGCCTATGGCCTGTCGATCTCGACGGCGCCCTTCATCGCCATGCTGGACGCGGATTTCCGACCGCCGCCGAACTGGCTGAAGCGCGGCGTGCCCCTGCTGGTCAAAAATCCCGACGCTGGGTTCGTTCAGTCGCGTTGCGAATTCTCGAACTATCAGAAGAACTGGCTCACCCGCGCTCAAGGCCTCGTGCAGGACGGGCATTTCCTCGTCGAGCAGCGCAGTCGCGCGCTGGCCGGCTGGCTGTTCCAGTTCAACGGCACGGGCGGCGTGTGGCGCCGCAAGACGATCGAAAAGTCCGGCGGCTGGTCCGACTATTCGATCGCCGAGGACCTCGACCTCACCGTGCGCGCCGCGCTCGACGGCTGGACCGGCATATTCCTCTCCGAGCCCGCGATTCCCGGACAGGTGCCCGAAGACCTGCGGGTGTTTCGTCGCCAGCAGCGGCGCTGGTCCAACGGTTTCGTTCAGGTCTTGAAAAAATCCGTCGCGCCGCTGTGGCGCGCGCCGTGGTCGCTGACGCGCCGGCTGGCGGCGCTGGTTCTCGTCGCGCATCAGCTGTTCTTTCCCGCTGCGGCCATAGGCGTGATCGCTCTCATCCTCGGCTCGATCCTGCACGGGTCGATCGCGCCCTATCTGCCGCCGTTGCAGATCATCGGCGCAATGATGGTGTTCATCGTGCTCGGCATGACGCTGCCGCCCTATCTCGCGCTGAAGCGCGGCGGACTGTTCGACTATCTCAAGACGATGGCTTCGGTGCCGCCGCTGATGCTCTATCTCGCCTTCTCCAACGGCGCGAAAGTCGTGCAGACTCTTTGCGGACGCAAATCGCCGTTCAAACGCACGCCGAAAATCGAGCATGCGATGCCGGCCCCTGTCGACGCCGACGTCGAAGCGTGACGACGCTGCGAATGCAATCGCGGCTCCGCTGTCCCGCCTGCGGTCGCGAAGAAACCTTGACCATGGCGCTCGACTCCTGTCTCATTCGCTGGGATTGTCCGGCGTGCGGCGCGGCGGTCAGGCCGAAGACCGGCGATTGCTGCGTGTTCTGCTCCTATGGCGACACGCCCTGTCCGCCGGTGCAGCAGACGGGCGCCTGCTGCGGCTCCAGATCAGAGTAGATGCGCGTCGATCTTTTCGATTTCGAACTGCCGCAACAGTTGATCGCGCTGCGTCCGGCAGTCCCGCGCGACGGCGCGCGGCTGCTCGTCGTGCCAAAAGGCGACGCGCCCTTTGAAGACCGCAACCTCGCCGATCTTCCGTCTCTGCTGCGGGCGGGCGACGCGCTGGTCGTCAACGACGCGCGCGTGATTCATGCGCGTCTCGACGGCTATCGCCTGCGCGGCGACACCAAGGCGCATATCGAAGCGACGCTGATCGAGCGGCTTTCGGAGAACCGCTGGCGCGTGCTGGCGCGACCGGCCAAGAAACTTGCAGTAGGCGAGCGACTGCGCTTTGGCGCAGACGTCGATCGCGCCTGTTCGCTCGCCACCCTCGACGCGGTTGTCGAGGCGCGCGGCGAAGGCGGCGAGGCGACGCTGGCCTTCGAGCTCTCGGGCGCAATCCTCGACGAGGCGATCGAAGCGCTCGGCGTTCTGCCGTTGCCGCCGTATATCGCCGGCCGCCGCGACGCAGACGCACGGGACGAGACCGACTATCAAACCATATTCGCAGCGCAGCCGGGCGCTGTTGCGGCGCCGACGGCGGGACTTCATTTCACGCCCGAGTTGTTGCAACGGATCGAGGCGCGGGGCGTCAGCCTGCATCGCCTGACTCTGCAGGTCGGCGCCGGCACTTTCCTGCCGGTGAAAGCCGAGCGCACGGAAGATCATGCGATGCATTATGAAGCCTGCGCGCTCGGCGCCGACGCGGCGCAAGCGCTCAATGCGGTCCGCGCGCGCGGCGGCCGCATCGTGGCGATCGGCACGACGACGCTGCGCTGTCTCGAAAGCGCGGCGCGCGAAGACGGAACTCTCGCCGCCTATGACGCGCGTACGAATATTTTCATCACGCCGGGCTATCGTTGGCGCGTCGTCGACGCGTTGCTGACGAATTTCCATTTGCCGCGCTCGACGCTGTTCATGCTGGCCTGCGCCTTCAGCGGCATGGAGCGCATGCGCGCCGCCTACGCCCATGCGATTGCGAACGGCTATCGCTTCTACTCCTATGGCGACGCCTCGCTGCTGTTTCGCGCATGAATCCGACGCGCGAGATACGGCTGCTGGCGCTTTGGCGCGAGGATCCGATGGTGGCGCGGTTGACGGTCGATTTGCGCATCGACGCGAAGACGAGCGCTGTCGCTTCGACATGGGACCTCTTCGGCGCCGTCGATCTCGACGGAGACAATATGCGTCCCTTCGTGTTGCGCCGCGACGGCGCGATCGACTTCGGAAAAGAGGCTGCTGCGTTTTGGCGCACCGATCTGCGCGAGCAAAAGATCGTGGTCGGCGCCGCGTTCACGCTCTATTGGAACGAGGCCGACAGCGGCGTCTATAGGATCGTGAAGCTCGCTGAACTCGGCGCCAAGGATTCGCAGAAGTGACGGAAGAGTTCGCATTCGCGATCGACGCCGCGGACGGCGCCGCGCGCCAAGGCGCGATCACGACGCTGCGCGGAACGATACGCACGCCGGCCTTCATGCCGGTCGGCACCGCCGCGACGGTGAAGGCGATGTTCCCGCAGGATGTGCGCGCGACGGGCGCCGACATCCTGCTCGGCAACGTCTATCATTTGATGCTGCGTCCGGGAGCGGAGCGCGTCGCACGCCTCGGCGGGTTGCATCGCTTCATGAACTGGCCGCATCCGATCCTGACCGACTCGGGCGGCTTCCAGGTGATGTCGCTGGCGAAATTGCGTAAGCTGGACGAGAACGGCGTGACCTTCCAGTCGCATATCGACGGCTCCAAGCATGAGCTGACGCCCGAGCGCTCGATGGAAATACAGGCGCTGCTCGGCTCCGATATTCAGATGCAGTTCGACGAATGCGTGCGCTTGCCCTGCTCGGACTCTGAGGCCGAGCGCGCGATGCGTCTCTCGCTGCGCTGGGCGGAGCGCTCGCGCAAGGCTTTCGTCACTGCGCCGGGACGCGCGGCTTTCGGCATCGTGCAGGGCGGCGCCGTGAAGCCGCTGCGCGTCGAAAGCGCGCGCGCGCTGGCGCAAATGGACTTCCATGGCCTCGCCATCGGCGGCCTCGCCGTCGGCGAGCCGCAGTCGGTGATGCTGGACATGCTGGAGACGGTCATGCCGCATCTGCCGGCGGCGAAACCGCGCTACCTGATGGGCGTCGGAACGCCGGACGACATCGTCGAGGCGGTGCGCCGCGGGGTCGACATGTTCGATTGCGTCATTCCGACGCGGGCGGGCCGTCATGGCCTCGCCTATACGCGCTTTGGCAAGGTTAATCTCATGAACGCCCGCCACGCGGAGGATTTGCGCCCGCTCGATCCCGGGTCGTCCTGCGCCGCGGCGCGGGACTATTCGCGGGCTTATCTGCATCATTTGTTCAAGGCCGGAGAAATCCTCGGCATGATGTTGCTGACCATGGCTAATCTTGCGTACTATCAAGATCTTATGGCCGGCCTTCGCGAAGCTGTCGCAAGCGGCCGTCTCGACGACTTCCTGGAGCGAACCAGGGCGGATTGGGCCCGCAGCGGCCAAGATGAATGATATTTCAACACAACGGCTTTTGAGCGCTCAGTTGCCTCGACGAGGCGAAACGTCGTATTGTGACGCCGCAAGACAATTTTTCGGCGTGAATGTGACGGATGTGCGCAATGAACGTCTCCCTAAAACAGGCCATCGGCATTCACGCGAGGGCGTTGAAGACGCGGGCCGGTAGAAAATCGCCGATGATGGCCCATCTTCATGCGCAGACTCTGAAAAATCGGGGCGATCTTGAGGGTTTCGAAGTTTGGACCCAGGTCGGCGAGCAGGCCGCGGTGCTTCTCGCCGCGCAAACCGCGGCGGAACTCGAAGCGCTGGAGCGCTCCATTATCCATTGAAGAATTTGTTTCTCTTCCAAGCGTTTGTTCCGCCTCCAAACAGCAAGAGAGCTCATCTCGCGAGCGCCATCGCCCGGGGTTTAAGCGCGCCATTCGCCCGAACTGCCGTTTCGGCCTCGCGCGCCGGTTTCGCCAATCCTCCCGCAACGAGATTGTCTTGCGACGCCTGCGCCCGCGGAATAGGCGCGGCATTCTTAGCCGCGCCTGACGATCGTCATAAACAAACATAAACTGCTTTACTTTTAGGCCGCGCCGAATCCGCCCTTCCTGCCTAAAGCCCGTAAAGAAAACGAAAATTTATTGCCTCGAAAATCGCTGATAAGTATTTGAAAATAAATATTAATGTGCCTTGCTGTGTCTTTATCGCAACAGGTGTAAGAAATAATAAGCAGAGCATATCGGCTATGCCGTGGTCCTTCTCGAGACCGATATGAAGCTCAAAAAATGGATTATCTTTTTATCGCCGATTGGACCAATTGAGGCGTCCAGCGATTCCCACGTTTTGGGCGGCGACGATAAGGGCGCAAGCGCTCCGGGCCTGAAAGAGGCCGTCAAAATTCAACAAAACTAACCAATTCTGGCCAGTTTGCGTCATTTTTGTCGGAAAACGGCGCAAAGCGTCGGCCATGCTTCAGGCGCACGTTTTTGTTCCGGCAGCTTGAGCGCCTGTATTTTAAGCAAAAATACATTGAGATTGAGCAAACCTTTGTTACGTCCGCCTCACGCACTAGGAAAAAAACATAATGGATGAAACCCCCCGCGGCGGGCAGTTTCGATTTGCTGCGGAGATGTTCGTCTTCGCGACCGAATCTAAGGGGAGTTTCATGCCGAGAAGGGCGATATCATGGGCGGCGCTGCTGATCGCGCTGCCGGGCGTTGCGGTGGCCGCAGATTTGCCGTCGAAAAAAGGACCGGTCGCGCCGCCCTTAATGTTCACTTGGGACGGCGTCTATGTCGGAACGTCGTTCGGCTACGGCTTCAGCACGCTTAAGGAGACGGCGGTCGATCCGCTGGCGCCCGCATTCTCGGGCCTCACCGCGGGCCCTGTCGGTTATCAGCAGTCGTATTCGCCGCGCGGCGTGATGACGGATTTCCACGTCGGCTATCTCAAGCAATACGGCCACTTCGTCGTCGGCGGCGAGGCGGACGTCGGCTATTATCCCGGCAACACCTCGAAGACTCTGGTTAACGGTCTGGCCGCCGCCATGCCGGGCGGAGCCGCCACGTTCGGCGGCGGCGCGCCCTTCGCCGTGCCTGCCGGCATCTCGCCGTTCCAGACCTCGATTCAGAACAATGCGCGGATTTCGCTGGTCGGCAAGGCCGGCTACGCGGACGACCATGCGCTGTATTACGCCCTCGGCGGTCTCGCCATCGGCAATACATCTATACAGCACAACTATTGGGGCATGCCGGCCGCTTACGTGGTGAACTCCTACGGCACCATCATTCCCAACAACGACATCTCCAACTACGAGCGCTTCGGATGGACGGTCGGCGCCGGCATCGAATACGCCTTCACCGATCACTGGTCGGCGAATGTCGAATACCGTCACACCGACCTCGGGACCGGGACCTACAGATCAACCGGAAACCAGTATTCGGGCCTCAACATTCCCGGCAACATCGCGTCCCCTGGCGGCGGCATCTTCGGCCTGACCTTCAGAGAGCATGAGACAGACGACACGATCCGACTCGGCATCAACTACCATATCGGCGCCCCCGCCGCTCCTGTCGCGGCCGTCGCGCCGCCCAAGGGCCCGACGGCTCCGAAGGCCGCCGCGGCGCCGCCTCCGCCGCCGGATCCGAGCTTCATCGGCCGCCTCTATCACGCCTACAAGGATGAATGGGGCCTCGACGCGCCGCCGGCCGAGCCCCGAACGCGCCGCCAAGCCGCCGCGCCTATTTCCCACCGGCGCCCGGTCACCCAGGCCCCCTATCCCTTCACCGAATGGCCCTTCGGCGGCGCCAACGGCATCGGCATAACGACTCCCAACTCCGTCGACAGCCCTCTGATGACCGCTCTGGCGCCGACAGGGATCGGCCAATGGCTGAACGATAACCACATCCAGATCTACGGCTGGGTCAACCCCGGTTTCAACTTAAGCAACACCCATACGCTGCCGGGCCAGATCACCGGCGGCAACAACCCCGCCGCCTACTCCTATATGCCCAATGTCATCCAGCTCGATCAGGTCGTGACGATCATCGAGCGCCTGCCCGACACGGTGCAGAAGGATCACTGGGACTGGGGTTTCCGCTTCTCGCCGCTGTTTGGCGAAACCTATCGCTACACCACGGCGAGCGGCATCTTCAGCGACCAGTTGCAGAAGTGGAACAAGTTCGTCGGCTATGACGCGCCGATGATCTACGGCGAACTCTATGTCCCGAACGTGATGGAAGGCCTGTTGCTCCGTCTTGGCCGCTACATCTCGGTGCCGGACATCGAAGCGCAGCTCGCGCCGAACAACTATATGTATAGCCATTCGATGACCTATGGCTACGACAACTACACCAACCAGGGCCTCGTCGGCACGCTGCAGGTGACCAAGAACTGGATGGTGCAGGGCGCCATCGCGATCGGCACGGACTCGTCGCTGTGGAACGCGCGCAACGTGACCTATCCGGCCCTGCCGGCCGGCGCGGTGTATTCTCTCTTGCCGGGCGTTTTCACGACGGTGCCGGCGGGCTTCCTCTCGGCGGGTCAGTCGGGCTATAGCGGCCAGGTCGATCCCGGCATCAGGCCGAGCTTCACGGGTTGCGTTCGCTACCAGTCGGACGACGCCTACAACGCGATCTACTCCTGCGGCAACGCGATCAACACCGGGATCTGGGGCTATAACAACCTCCAGCAATATACGACGACCTTCTACCACAAGTTCGACGAGAACTGGCACATCTCGATCGAAGGCTGGAACATGCACCAGAACTACACGCCAAACTCATTCTCTCCTTATTACGGCGTGACCCCGGATATATTCCTGAACCAGAACAACGTGTTCCCGGTGGCGACCTGCGCTGGAAACATTCAGGCGAGCTGCACCTCGAGCGAATGGTCGGTGCTCACCTACCTCAACTACAAATTCTCCCCGCTCGACAACCTCTCCTGGCGCGCCGAATATTTCAACGACATCACCGGACAGCGCACGGGCTTCAAGACGCTCGTACTTCAACTATGCGATGGGCTGGCAGCACTGGTTCTCGCCGACCGTCATGATCCGTCCGGAAGTCGCGTTCTACAATTCGCTGAAGACCCCGGCCTTCTCGAACGGCACGCAGAGCCACGCCACGATCTTCTCCGCGGACTTGATCTGGCACTACTAACGGCAAGCCGCGGCGCCTCGCGCGCCGCGCTTTTTTTTGAAACAACAACGGCGACGCGCTTGACGGCGCGCCGCCGTTTTCTGTTCCTTGCAGCCCATCGGGATTTTGCGCTGGTCCTGCAAGACGCTATGCTTGGGGCTGGCGGCGAACGGGTTCTTGCGGGTGAGCGTGCTCCATGTGGCGTGAGCGCCTAGATGTGTTTTGGAACGGCAAGAGCCTTGCGCTTGGCGCTTTCGACGCCGGGCGCATCGACGCCTTCGTCGGCGCGCCCGAACTCGCCGTGCTGTCGGCGAGCGACGCCAGCCTAGCGGACGCGGCGCTGCTCGATCTCATCGATCCCGTCCGCTGGCGGCGCGCCGGCGCCTGCATCGTCGACATCCCGCGCGGCCATGGCTTCGTCGCGCTTCGCGCGAGCGACGGGACGGAGCTGCGCCTCGCGCTCATCGACGACGAAGCGGCTGGCGGCGGCGCCGGCGAATGGCGCCTTCTGCTCACCGAATTGGCGGCCAACCCATCGCAGGCGCAGCCGGCCTTCCGCGTCGCCTATCTATCCGCCCGCGGCGATCTCGAACGGATCACCCGCGAAGAGGTCGCCAATAGCGGCGCCCGACTGGTCTGGGCGATCTCGCAGCGCCGCCAGTTCTCGGCGGCGCCCGCACATGCGGAAAGCGATCAGGCGCTGTTGCGGCTTTGGCCGGCGCAATTGGTTTTTCCGGCGCAGCAAAGCCGGCTCCTGATCGAGGCGGGCGAGGTGCAGACGCATCGCCGTTTGGCGCCGCTGAAGGCGCCTTTCGCCATCATGGAGCATTGGCTGAGCGAGTGCGGCGCGCCGGTGGCGAGCCTGCGGCTGCGCTTTCCCAGTCTCGATCAGGGCGAACCCTTTCTCGCTCGGGCCGCGGTTGTGCTGGTCATGCACCAGCGGCGCCGCGCGCGCCTGCGCAACCGCGGCGGCCCCGTGGTCGACGCGTTGACCGTCGCCGACATCCGTCAGGCGACCGGAAGCCCGCGCGAGCAGCCGGACGCCGCTCTCAGCGGCGCGCCGATCGTCGTCCTCAATCTTCTGCAGCTCCTGACCCGCGGCGGCTCGCCGGCGGCCGGCGTCTCGGCGCGGCGGCGCCAAAACGGCGGGAGCGACGCCAGCGTCGTCGCAGATGTGGATTTTTTCGGCGCGGCGCTCGGCGACGACGTCGGCCTCGTCTGCATCGGCGCCGACGCCGGCGACTTCGGCGTCCTGCCCGAGGACCCGGGCGGCGTGCGTTATGCGCGGCTGTTTCGCTTCGAGTCCGACGCTTTGCGCCCGTTCAAGCTGAAGGACGAAGACCCGCTACTCGACGAAATCCTTCGCATCGCGGCGCAAAGCGAAAATGGAGCCGCGGGAGGCGGCGCCTTCGGCGGCGAGCGCGCGCTGAGCGCGCAGGCGCGGCGGGAAAGACTGGTCGCGGAATTCAACGGCGCCTTGGCGCTCGCCGTGTTCCAGGGCCGGTTCGACGCCGCCAGGGTCTGGGATATTCTCGAGCCGCTGGCGATGATCGGATTTTTGAGTCTTGTGGAAGGCGCCGAGCCCGCGACGAAAACCTATCTCGCGAGGGTCGGCGGCTATGACGCGTTTCGCGCCGATCCGTCGCTGCTGCAAGCGCTGGCGCGGCAAGGGGAGACGCCGCGGGGGCTCGATGAAACCGAACTGCGCAAGCGCCGTCTGGAGCAGCCTTCGCTCGTCTATCGTTTCCTGCAGCTCTGCGGCCTATCCGGTCTGTTGCCGGCGGCCGCCGACGCAGATTTGCAGATCGCCGCTTGGCGGCTGCTCACGTCGCCTTCGCCGAGCGGTTTCGGCGCGGGCGCGTCCGCGACGTCGCTCGCGCATCGACTAGCCGTCGCGCGCATCGCGCTGGAGGCCGCGCCCAACATCGCAGGCGTCGCTTCGCATGCAGCGGAGGCGCTCGCCGACGAAGGCATCGTCGACCGCGCCGCAATCTATTGCGAGGAGGCCGGGCGCCAGCTCGAGGGCGACGCGCTCCGCGGCTATCTCAACCGCCGTCGCGCGGGAGAGTGGATTCCGCTCAGCCACGCGGAGGCGCTCGCCGCCGTCGTCGAGGAAGCCGACGCCTATTGGCGAGAGATCGACGCAACGCGCGGACGCGCCGCAGCGGATGAACCGACCGCGCCGCGCCAGGCCGGGCTCTTCTCGGCGGTGCGAAGTTTTTTTCGCGCGACGGCGCGCGGCAGACGCGATAGGACGCTCAAAAGCGCATGACGGAGAAGCTGAAAATCTGTCTCGTCGGGCCGAGAGGCGCGGGAAAATCTTCGCTGCTCGCCGCGCTCGGCGATTGCGTGATGCAAAACGCATTCGGCTACTCGCCGCAGCTGCGGCCGACGCTGCAGCCGATTTCCCGCATCGAATATGACGATGGCGCCGCATCCGCTTCGCGTTTCGAACTCTTGGAGAATCTCGTCAGCGATTATGAACGCCTGCGCCGCGAATTCGCCGACGGCGGCGTCGCGACCGCGCCGACCGACGTTTTCGATTATTATTTCCGCTTGATCGTGAACGGCGAGGCGGTCGCCGAAAATCGCGGCAAAGCTCCAGTTCTGATCGAAATCGCCGACGCCAGCGGCGAACTCGCCGCGCCAAGCCCCGCGGGCAAGCAGATTTCTTTCGCGCTCAAAGAGAAATTCGCCGCGAAACTGCTCAACGCCGACGCCATCGTGCTGGTTCTGCCGTTGGTGCGCTTCGAGGAATGCGCCTGGACGGCGGACATCGCGCGGCTTCTGGAGCGCCTTGCGCAGGCCGGCGAGCGGCGGGCGAAGCGCTTCGTGATCGCCTTTTCGCAGTATGAGCGGTTGTTCACGCAGCTTGGACCGAGCGCCTTCACCTATGCCTGCGATCCGGCGGTGGCGCTGCATGTCGTGCGCAAGGCGGCGCAGTCGGCGCCCTGGCTCGACGCGCTGCGGCGCTTCGAAAGCGCCGAGCCGAACACCAAGACGCGGTTCACGGTGGTTTCGGCTTTCGGCTTTTGCAAGAACTTTCAAAATCCCAATCTCGATCCGCATCAGGCCGAGGAGCGGCGCTTTCGCCGCGCCGGCGGCGAGGGCGCGCAGGCGTTCAACGAATTCTGGCGGCCGTTCCTCGTCGCCGAGCCGTTTCTATTCGCCGCTCTCGACCTCGACAGCGCCTTCACGTTTTCGTCGGCGCAGGTCGACGGCGCGCAGCCGCTTCTCGTCGCCTGACCTTCCGCCCGCGAATGTGATAGACGGACGCTGATCAGCGATTTGAAGGGAGAGGCCTCATGTTCGATCGCCGCAGCGCCAACGGGGCGACGCCGCCCCGCGCCGAGCAGCGCCCGACGACGATCGAGATGCACGGCTGTCGCATCACCGACCCCTACGCCTGGCTCGCCGCCGAGAATTGGCGCGAGGTGCTGCGCGATCCGCGCGCCTTGCCGAAAGACATCGCGGCGCTGCTCAAGGCCGAGAACGCCTATTGCGAAAAGGCGGTTTCGGCGCTGAAGCCGCTGCGAAAGAAACTGATCGCGGAGATGCGCGGGCGCATCAAGGAAGACGACTGCGATCCGCCCGAGCGAGACGGGCCTTTCGCCTATTACGAACGCTACCGCGAGGGCGGCGAACATCCGCTATATTGCCGAACGCCGCGCGACGGCGGCGCCGAGGAGGTTCTGCTCGACGGCGACGCGCTGAGCAAGGGCGCGGAGTTTTTCGAGATCGCGGAAGCGGCGCATTCGCGCGACCATGCGCAGCTTGGCTGGAGCGTCGACGACGCCGGTTCGGAGTTCTACGCGATCCGCACGCGCGCCATCGCAGGCGGCGTCGATCGCGCCGACCTCGTCAAGGACACGGACGGGACGATCGTCTGGATGGAGGACGCCAAGAGCTTCCTTTATGTGCGCGTCGACGACAATCATCGCGCCATGCAGGTCTATCGTCATGTCGTCGGCGAAGACCCGGCGCGCGACGTTCTCATTCTCGAAGAGCAAGACCCGACTTGGTCGATCTCGATGCGGGAGTCGCGCGACGGACGCTTCGCCCTGGTCTCCATTCACGGCCATGATTCGAGCGAAAGCCATCTGATCGATCTTGCCGACGCCGGGGCGCCGCCGCGTCTTGCAGCAAAGCGGGAAGAGGGATTGCGTTACGACCTCGAGCCGCATGGCGACGCGCTTTACATTCTCTCCAACGCCGACGGGGCCGAGGACTTCGCGCTGTTTCGCGCGCCGCTGACGTCTCAAACGCGCGCGGACTGGTCCGTCGTCGAGGCGCATAAGAGCGGCCGCATGATTGAAGGCTTCACGGTGTTTGCGGGACATCTCGTGTGGCTCGAGCGCGAAAACTCGCTGCCTCGGATCGAGATACGCGAGCTTGCGACCGGAGAGACCCATGCCGTCGCCTTCGATGAGGAGGCTTACGCTTTGGGTCTCGACCCCGGATTCGAGTTCGACACCACGACGCTGCGCTTCGTCTATTGTTCGATGACGACGCCCGAAGAGACCTATGATTACGACATGGAGTCGCGCGCGCGCAGGCTCGTCAAGCGCGAGGAGATTCCAAGCGGCCATAATCCCGAGAACTATGTCACGAAAGGATTCACGCGACGGCGCCAGATGGCGAGAGCGTGCCGATCACGCTGCTGCATCGCGCGGACTTCAAGCTCCATGCGGGCGCGCCGCTGCTGCTCTACGGCTATGGCGCCTATGGCGATTTGCTTGCCGCGAGTTTCGACGGCAACGCGCTTTCGCTCGTCGACCGCGGCTTCGTCTATGCGCTGGCGCATGTGCGCGGCGGGACGGACAAGGGCTGGCGCTGGTACGAAAACGGCAAGCTCGAACATAAGACCAACAGCTTCATCGACTTCATCGCCTGCGCCCGGCGTCTGATCGAGGCCGGCTACACCAGGGAGGGCGCGATCGTCGCGCAAGGCGGCAGCGCCGGCGGCATGCTGATGGGCGCGATCGCCAATATGGCGCCGCAGCTTTTTTGCGGCGTCATCGCCGCGGTGCCTTTCGTCGATGTGCTGAACACGATGCTGCGCGAGGATCTGCCGCTGACGCCGCCCGAATGGCGCGAGTGGGGCGATCCGATCCGCGACGAGGCCGCCTTTGCGCGCATCCGCAGCTATTCCCCTTACGACAATGTGAGCGCCCAGACCTATCCGCCGATTCTCGCGCTCGGCGGGCTCGCCGACCCGCGCGTGACCTATTGGGAGCCGTTGAAATGGGTGCAGCGGCTACGCGCCACGATGCAGGGCGGCGGACCGATCCTGTTGCGCACCCAAATGGGCGCGGGCCACGCCGGCGCCTCGGGCCGGTTCGAGCGCCTGGAGGAGATCGCGCTCGAATACGCCTTCGCCATAGCCTGTGCAGGGATCGCGGCATAAATCTTACGGCGGCGGGGCTTGCGCCGCCGTCGCATCACGCATATAGATATGTTTATATCTGTTGTGAGGTCCTATGGACGCCGATCTTCCTCTTCCCCTCGAGCCCGCGCTCGCCGCGCTCAACGCCGCGGCCGAAGAAACGCGCCTGCGCTTGCTGGCGCTGCTCGCCGAATCAGAACTGACCGTCACCGAAATCGTTACGATTCTCGGGCAGTCCCAGCCTCGCGTTTCGCGCCACTTGAAGCTTCTGGTCGAGGCGGGGGTGGTCGAGCGACGCCGCGAAGGCGCCTGGGCCTTCTTCCGCGTCGCGAGCGCCGGGGCCGCCGGCGCTTTGGCGGGGGAAATCGTCGCCCGCCTCGACCCGCGGGATCCGCTGCTGGCCGACGATCGCGCGCGGCTGGTCGAGGCGCGGCAGGCTCGGACCGACAACGCCGCCCGCTATTTCGCCGCGCACGCCGACGCCTGGAACGACATCCGCTCGCTGCACGCCCCTGACGAGCAGGTCGAAGACGCGATCCGCCGCGCCGTCGGCGACGCGCCGATCCGCCAGCTGCTCGATCTTGGCGTCGGCGCCGGACGAATGCTGGAGCTGTTCGCGCCGCAGGCGGAACAGGCGATCGGCGTCGATCTGTCGCCCGCCATGCTCGGCGTCGCGCGCGGCCGGCTGGAGAAGGCCGGACTGCGCAACGTGCACCTGCGCCAGGGCGACATCTATGCGCTGCCGGTCGCGCGCAATTCCTGCGACCTAGCGATCCTGCATCAGGTGCTGCATTATCTCGACGATCCGGCGCGCGCCTTGCGCGAAGCGGCGCGCGCGCTGGCGCCGGGCGGGCGTCTCATCGTCGTCGATTTCGCGCCGCATGGAGAAGAAAGCCTGCGCGAGAAACATGCGCATCGCCGCCTCGGTTTCTCCGACGAAGAGGTGAGCGACCTCCTGACCAAGGCCGGGCTGGAGGTCCTCTCGCACAGCGAGCTCGCGCCGAGCGCCGAAGACGGCGCCAAGCTCACCGTATCGCTCTGGCTTGCGCGCGATCCGCGTCGCATCGCCGATCCCACGCCGCATTCGAACTTCGAGACAGCCTAATGAATGCAGAGCCGCGTCACCCCGTTCTTCCCAAGGGCGAATTCGTCATCAGTTACGAATTCTTTCCGCCGAAGACGCCGCAAATGGAAATCGCAGCTCTGGGAGACGATCAAGCGTCTGCAGCCGCTGCGTCCGCGCTTCGTGTCCGTCACCTACGGCGCCGGCGGCTCGACGCGCGAGCGCACGCACGCCATCGTCGCCCGCATCGTCAGCGAAACCGACATGAAGCCGGCGGCGCATCTCACCTGCGTCTCGGCGACGCGCCAAGAGGTGGACGATGTATCGCGCGCCTATGCGCAAGCCGGCGTGCGCCATATCGTCGCTTTGCGCGGCGACGCCGCGGGCGGCGTCGGTTCGCCGTTCATGCCCGCATCCGCTCGGCTATCCGTCGTCGAGCCATCTCGTGCGCGGCATTCGCGCCATCGGCGATTTCGAGATTTCCGTTTCGACCTACCCGGAAGGCCATCCCGAGAGCGCGTCGATCGAGAACGACATCGACGCGCTGAAGGCGAAGATCGACGCCGGCGCAACGCGCGCGATCACGCAATTCTTCTTCGAAAACGACGTCTACTTGCGCTTCCTCGATCGCGCGCGGGCGCGCGGCGTCACGATACCCATCGTGCCGGGCATCATGCCGATGCCGAATTTCAAGCAGATCTCGGGCTTTGCGATAAAGGCTGGCGCGGGCGTGCCGGCCTGGCTCGCCGACCGCTTCGAGGGACTTGATGACGATCCCGAGACGCATGCGCTGGTCGCGGCGACGACGGCCGCCGAGCAGGTCATGGATCTCGTCAAACACGGCGTCAACGAATTCCATTTCTACACCAACAATCGCGCCGATCTCGTCTTCGGCATTTGTCATCTGCTGGGCGCGCGCCCGGTCCGCGAAAAGGCGACGGCATGAATTCCGATCAAGCTCTTAATACTCGCGAAACGCTCGAGGCTCTCGCCGGGCAGAGGATCCTCATCCTCGACGGCGCCATGGGCACGATGATCCAGCACCATAAATTCACCGAAGCGCGATTTCCGCGGCGCGCGTTTCAAGGATCACCCGCAGCGACCTGCGCGGCAACAACGATCTTTTGATCCTTACGCAGCCGCAGGCGATCAAGGATATCCATCTCGCATATCTCGAAGCCGGCGCCGACATCATCGAGACCAACACCTTTTCACTCGACGACGATCGCGCAGGCCGATTACGGCATGGAGGCGCTCGCTCCGAACTGAACCGCGAAGGCGCGAAGCTCGCGCGCGAGGCCGGCGACGAGGCTGAGGCGCAGGACGGCAAACAAGCGCTTCGTCGCCGGCTCGATGGGCCCGACCAATCGCACCGCGTCGATTTCGCCCGATGTTTCGAATCCCGGCTTTCGCGCCGTCACCTTCGACGATTGCGCGCCGCCTACAAGGAAGCGGCGCGTGGCCTCATCGAGGGCGGCGCCGATATCTTGCTGGTCGAGACGATTTTCGACACGCTGAACGCCAAGGCGGCGCTGTGCGGCGATCGAAGACGCTTTCGAAGAGGCCGGCGTCACACTGCCGATCATGATTTCGGGCACCATCACCGACGCTTCCGGGCGCACGCTCGTCCGGCCAGACGCCGCCGCCTTCTGGCATTCGCTGCGCCACGCCAAGCCGTTTTCCATCGGCCTCAATTGCGCGCTCGGCGCGCGCGAAATGCGCGCCCATATCGCCGAACTCTCGTCGCATCGCCGATACGCTCGTCTGCGCCTATCCCAACGCCGGCCTGCCCAATGAATTCGGCCTCTATGACGAAAGCCCGGAATCCATGGCCGAGCTGGTCGGCGAATTCGCCGACAGCGGCCTCGTCAATATCGTCGGCGGCTGCTGCGGCACCACGCCGGCGCATATCCACGCCATCGCCAAGCGGTCGCAGGCGTCGACGCCGCGCGAAATTCCGGCCATCGAGCCGCTGCTGCGGCTCTCGGGCCTCGAGCCTTTCACGCTGACGCCCGACATTAATTTCGTCAATGTCGGCGAGCGCACCAATGTCACCGGCTCGGCGAAATTCCGCAAACTGATCAAGGCCGGCGATTATGCCGCCGCGCTCGACGTCGCGCGCGATCAGGTCGCGAACGGCGCGCAGATCATCGACGTCAACATGGACGAGGGCCTGCTCGATTCGCAAAAGCGCGATGGTCGAGTTTCTCAATCTCGTCGCCGCCGAACCGGATATCGCGCGCGTGCCGGTGATGGTCGATTCCTCGAAATTCGAGGTGATCGAGGCCGGCCTGAAATGCCTGCAGGGCAAGCCGATCGTCAATTCGATCTCGATGAAGGAAGGCGAGGACGAAATTCATCGCACAGGCGAAGATCGTGCGCCGTTATGGCGCCGCCGTCGTGGTCATGGCCTTCGACGAAAAGGGCCAGGCCGACACGTTTGCGCGCAAGGTCGAGATCTGCGCGCGCGCCTATAAAATCCTGACCGAAAAAGTCGGCTTTCGCGCCGCGAGGACATCATCTTCGATCCCAATGTCTTCGCGGTGGCGACGGGCATCGAGGAGCACAATCATTACGGCGTCGATTTCATCGAGGCGACGCGCGCGAATCCGGCAGACGCTGCCGCACGCCCATGTCTCCGGCGGCGTGTCCAATCTCTCCTTCTCGTTTCGCGGCAACGAGCCGGTGCGCGAGGCGATGCACAGCGTGTTTCTCTATCACGCCATCGCCGCCGGCATGGACATGGGCATCGTCAACGCCGGCCAGCTCGCGGTCTATGAAGAAGATCGATCCGGAGCTGCGCGAGGCCTGCGAGGACGTGGTGCTCGACCGCCGCCCCGACGCCACCGAGCGCCTGCTGGCGCTCGCCGAGCAGTTCAAGGGCGCAGAGCGCGAGGACGCAGGAGAAGGACGCGGCCTGGCGCGAGGCGAGCCGGTCGAGGCGCGGCTTGAATATGCGCTGGTCAACGGCATCACCGATTTCATCGACGTCGACGTCGAGGAAGCGCGCCGCGTTCCGCGCGGCGCTCGACGTGATCGAAGGCCCGCTGATGGCCGGCATGAATGTGGTCGGCGACCTGTTCGGCGCGGGAAAGATGTTCCTGCCGCAGGTGGTGAAATCGGCGCGGGTGATGAAGGAGGCGGTGGCCTATCTGCTGCCCTTCATGGAGGCAGGACAAGGCCGACAGGCGCATGCGAAAGCGCCGGCAAGATCCTGATGGCGACGGTGAAGGGCGACGTGCACGACATCGGCAAGAACATCGTCGGCGTCGTGCTCGCCTGCAACAATTACGAGATCATCGATCTTGGCGTGATGGTGCCGGCGGCGAAGATCCTCGAGACGGCGCAAAAGCGAGAAGGTCGACATCATCGGCCTCTCCGGCCTCATCACGCCGTCGCTCGACGAGATGTGCTTCGTCGCCACCGAGATGGAGCGCGAGGGCTTCGACATTCCGCTGCTGATCGGCGGCGCCACGACCAGCCGCGTGCATACGGCGGTGAAGATCGCGCCCAATTACCGGCGCGGCCAGGCGGTCTATGTCACCGACGCCAGCCGCGCCGTCGGCGTCGCGCGAGCCTGCTCGGCGCCGACGGCGCGACGGCTATGTCGCGCAGACCTGCGCGCCGAATATGCGCGCGTCGCCGAAGCGCATGCGCGGGCGAAGAGCGAGAAGCGCGCATCGCCGCTCGCCGCGGCGCGCGCCAATGCGCTTCAAGATCGACTGGGCAGACTATCACGCCGCCGAAGCCGACGCTTCACCGGCGTGCGCATGCTTCGCGCTTACGATGTCGCCGAGCTCGTCGCCCTATATCGACTGGACGCCGTTCTTCCAGACCTGGGAGCTGAAGGGCCGCTATCCGGCACATCCTCGACGACGACAAGCAGCGGCGAGGCGGCGAGGGCGCTCTTCGACGACGCGCAGACGATGCTGGCGCGCATCGTCGACGAGCGCTGGTTCAACGCCCAAGGCCGTCGATCGGCTTCTGGCCCGCCAACGCCGTCGGCGACGACATCGCGCTTTACACGGGCGAGTCGCGCAGCGAAAAGCTGGCGACGCTGCTACACCTTGCGCCAGCAGCTCGCGCGCCATGACGGCAAGCCCAATCGTCGCGCTGGCCGATTTCGTCGCGCCGCACGAGAGCGGCAAGGCCGATTATATCGGCGCCTTCGTCGTCACCGCCGGGCCGAGGAGGACAAGATCGCGGACGCGCTTCGCAGCGCGCCAATGACGATTACGGCTCGATCATGGTCAAGGCGCTCGCCGACCGCATCGCGGAAGCCTTCGCCGAACGTCTGCACGAGCGCGTGCGCAAGGAATTCTGGGGCTATGCGCCGGACGAATCCTTTCGCAGCGAGAGCTGATCGGCCGAGAACCTATCGCGGCATCCGCCCGGCGCCCGGCTATCCGGCCCAGCCCGATCACACCGAAAAGCAGACGCTGTTCGAGCTGCTCGGCGGCGGAGCAGGCGATCGGCGTGCGCGCTCACCGAAAGCTTCGCCATGATGCCGGCGCGTCGGTCAGCGGACTCTATTTCGCGCATCCGCAGAGCGCATTATTTCGGCGTCGCCAAGGTCGAGCGCGATCAGGTGGAGGATTATGCCGCGCGCAAGGGCATGGATCGTGGCGGAGGTCGAGCGCTGGCTCGCGCCGATGCTGAATTACGAGCGCGAGAGGGCTCCGGCGTAGGGCGCAAAGCCCTTCTCCCAAGGGAGAAGGAGCGCGCCGATGCTTTGGACTAAACCCGCTTCGGCACCAGAATCGCCCTGAAATCATTGACATTGGTGCGCGTCGGGCCGGTGACGATGAGGTCGCCGAGTTTCTCGAAGGCGGTGTAGGCGTCATTGTTGGCGAAGAGCGCCTTGAGATCCACGCCCGCCTGTCGGCCGCGAAGAAAACTGTCGGCGGTCATGATGGCGCCGGCGTTGTCCTCGCTGCCGTCGATGCCGTCGGTGTCGCAGGCGATTGCGCTGACGCCGCCGAAGCCCTCTAACGCCAGCGTCAGCGCGAGCAGGAATTCCGCGTCGCGTCCGCCCCGGCCCTTGCCGCGCACGGTGACGGTGGTTTCACCGCCGGAAATGATCGCGCAGGGCGGTTCGAACGGCTGGCCGTGCAGCGCGATCTGCTTCGCTATCCCCGCGTGGACCAAAGCCACGTCGCGCGATTCGCCTTCGAGATCGCCGAGAATGCAGGGCGCAAAGCCCGCCTTGCGGGCGACCTCAGCGGCTGCGTCGAGCGAACCCTGCGGCGTCGCGATCAGGATATTTTCAACGCGCGCGAAGATGGGATCGCCGGGTTTCGGCGTCTCGCACGCCGGACTGTTCAGATGCGCCAGCACGGCTGCGGGCGCGTCGATCCTGTATTTGGCGATGACCTCCAGCGCGTCCTGCCGCGTCGTGGCGTCCGCCACGGTCGGACCGGAGGCGATCACCGAGAGATCGTCGCCGGGGACGTCCGAAATCATCAGCGCCACGACCCGCGCCGGCGCCGCCGCCGCCGCGAGACGTCCGCCCTTGATCGCCGAGAGATGTTTGCGCACGCAATTCATCTCGGAGATGGTCGCGCCGCTCTTTAAGAGCGCCTTGTTGACGAGCTGCTTTTCTTCGAGCGAGACGCCCTGCGCCGGCAAAGCGAGAAGCGCCGAGCCGCCGCCCGAAATCAGCGCCAGCACGAGATCGTCGCCGGTGAGCCCCTGCGCCTTGGCGAGAACCCGCGCGGCGGCCTCGCGCCCGGCTGAGTCCGGCACAGGATGCGACGCCTCGATCACCTCGATATGTTTGGTCGGCGCGCCATGGCCGTAGCGGGTCACGACGAGCCCCTCGATCGGTCCCGGATAATGTGCTTCGACCGCCGCCGCCATCGCCGCCGCGGCCTTGCCAGCGCCGAGCACGATCGTGCGGCCCTTGGGGGGAGCTGGAAGATGCGGCGGCACACAGCGGGCGGGGGAAGCCGCGCCCACGGCGGCGTCAAACATATCGCGCAGGATTTTTCGATGGTCGTCGGACATTGGCTTCGTTCCAAACGCTCAACTTAAGGGTCCGCTCCCGGGGGAGATCGCCGTGCGTTGCGCCCAAGCGGCCCGAAGCTTTGGCATAATGGCCGGGCGCATGACAAGCCGGTGTTTTTGGGCGACGACGTTGAACGCCGGGCCGCAAAGCCTTCGCCGCGGTCGGAAGCCTTGCGGTCAAGGTTCTCGCCGGGCTCCTGGCGCGCTTGTCAAGCTATTGAATAGATAGGATAATACCCTTTAATTTATGCTTTATCGGCCAGTTTCAATCTCGCCAATCCGTGAATAATCATTGATATCGATGCATATAATCCAGAGATGCTCACCGGCGACTCCTTGATGGCCAGTCTCACGATTCGCAATCCCGATCAAGGAAGCCCTGCGCGTCCGCGCGGCCAGGAACGTCTTTCTCTGGAGGGATCTTGTCGGTCGACGCCGTGCTGTCGCAGCGCGGGACGTGAGCGGCTTCGAAGGATGCGGTCTTACGCTCATCAATTCTTGGGAAGCGTAGTGAAGAATTCGAAGAAGCGATAAGAGGCGCGCTTGCCGCCAGCGGCAAGAAGCGGCGTCACGGTACCCACGGAGGCAGCGAGAGGGATCGACCACGAGCGGGCGGCTCGACTGTTTCAGTCGTTCCGCCGGGCCTTCGATCACCGCTTGACGGGAGGTGCGCGGCATCCGCGGCAGACTTTTCAATTGCGGTCGACGCCGTTTCGCGCGGGGCGCGCCCTAACGCGCGGCGCAGGTTACACAGGTGTATAGCGATTTTACACACGTACGAATGGTAAGCGGAGAGCGATCGCGCTCAAATCGGACTGACCGGCGACGATCCCCGTTCTTCTATGCTTTCCCTGGAGTTTTTCTCTGCTCGCAATATGGCACGCTGGTTGCGATGTGCTCCACGCCGAGCGGCTCTTCGACTGTTGCCGATACGCTGCGACGTAAAATGACTCTCGCTCAACAACGCAAGAGAAAGACCCAGCGACGCCAACGCGCGCGGCTTTGCGCGTGGCGATCGCAAGTGGATTGATCCAGCAGGAGGAAAAGACATGGCCATCAGTCTCGCCACGAACGCGGCGACCGATGCTCTGAAGGTCAACCGGGCTCCAGTAGGCGTCGAGCCGCAGGAGGTCCACAAGTGGCTGCAGAGCTTCAACTGGGACTTCAAGAACAATCGCACGAAATACGCGACCAAATACCATATGGCGAACGAGACCAAGGAGCAGTTCAAGGTCATCGCCAAGGAATACGCCCGCATGGAGGCCGCCAAGGACGAGCGCCAGTTCGGCACGCTCCTCGACGGTCTCGCGCGTCTTGGCGCCGGCAATCGCGTTCATCCGCGCTGGGGCGAGACGATGAAGGTCATCTCGAACTTCCTCGAGGTTGGCGAATACAACGCCATCGCCGCTTCGGCCATGCTGTGGGATTCGGCTACGGCCGCCGAGCAGAAGAACGGCTATCTGGCTCAGGTGCTCGACGAAATTCGTCACACGCATCAATGCGCCTTCATCAACCACTATTACTCCAAGCACTATCACGATCCGGCGGGTCACAACGACGCGCGCCGCACCCGCGCGATCGGTCCGCTGTGGAAGGGCATGAAACGCGTGTTCGCTGATGGCTTCATCTCGGGCGACGCGGTCGAATGCTCGGTCAATCTGCAACTCGTCGGCGAAGCCTGCTTCACCAATCCGCTCATCGTCGCAGTGACCGAATGGGCCTCGGCCAATGGCGATGAAATCACGCCGACGGTGTTTCTCTCGGTCGAGACCGACGAACTGCGTCACATGGCCAACGGCTATCAGACGGTGGTTTCGATAGCGCATGATCCGGCTTCGGCGAAATATCTGAACACCGATCTCAACAACGCGTTCTGGACGCAGCAGAAATATTTCACGCCAGCGCTCGGCTATCTGTTCGAATATGGCTCCAAGTTCAAGGTCGAGCCTTGGGTCAAGACCTGGAACCGCTGGGTCTACGAGGATTGGGGTGGAATCTGGATCGGCCGTCTCGGCAAATATGGCGTGGAAAGCCCGCGTTCGCTGCGCGACGCCAAGACCGACGCCTATTGGGCGCATCACGATCTCGCCCTGGCCGCCTATGCGCTTTGGCCGCTCGGCTTCGCGCGCCTCTCGCTGCCGGATGAGGAAGACCAGGAATGGTTCGAGGTCAATTATCCGGGCTGGGCCGATCACTATGGCAAGATCTTCAACGAGTGGAAGAAGCTCGGCTACGAAGATCCCAAGAGCGGCTTCATGCCCTACGCCTGGCTGCTGCAGAACGGCCATGACGTTTACATCGACCGGGTCTCGCAGGTTCCGTTCATTCCGTCGCTGGCCAAGGGTTCGGGCTCGCTGCGCGTGCACGAATACAACGGCAAGAAGCACTCGCTGACCGACCAGTGGGGCGAGCGCATGTGGCTCACGGAGCCGGAGCGCTACGAGTGCCATAACATCTTCGAGCAATACGAAGGGCGCGAATTGTCCGACGTGATCGCCGAGGGTCATGGCGTTCGCTCCGACGGCAAGACGTTGATCGCCCAGCCGCATGTGCGCGGCGACAATTTGTGGACGCTCGACGACATCAGGCGCGCCGGCTGCGTCTTCTCCGATCCGCTGGCCAAATTCTGATCAACGCCGCCTCCGCGGTCTTGAACGGAAGGCGCCGGGCTGCTCGCCCGGCGTCGACCGCCGGACGTTCGCGCCCGGCGCAATAAGCACGAAGCACCAAAATCCTTCACCGGAGGAAACTCGAAATGTCTCAACCGCAACAGAGCTCCGCGGTCACGAAGCGGGGTCTCATCGATCCCGAACGCGCCGCAGTCATCCTCGCCGCCATTCCGGATCACGCGCTCGACACGCAGCGCAAATATCACTATTTCATTCAGCCGCGCTGGAAGCGCCTCTCCGAATATGAGCAGCTTTCGGTCTATGCTCAGCCCAATCCGGACTGGATTGCGGGCGGCCTCGACTGGGGCGATTGGACGCAGAAGTTTCACGGCGGCCGTCCCTCCTGGGGCAATAAGTCGACCGAGCTGCGCACGACAGATTGGTATCGTCACCGCGACCCCGCCCGCCGCTGGCATGCCCCCTACGTCAAGGACAAGTCGGAAGAGGCTCGCTACACTCAGCGCTTCCTCCAGGCCTACGCCTCGGAAGGCTCGATCCGCACGATCGACCCCTATTGGCGCGACGAGATCCTCAACAAATATTACGGCGCGCTGCTTTACAACGAATACGGCCTCTTCAACGCGCATTCTTCGGTCGGCCGCGACTGCCTTTCCGACGTGATCCGTCAGACCGCCGTGTTCGCTGGACTCGACAAGGTCGACAACGCGCAGATGATCCAGATGGAGCGTCTGTTCATCGCCAAGCTCATCCCGGGCTTCAACGCGTCGACCGACGTGCCGAAAAAGATCTGGACGGCCGATCCGGTCTACGCCGGCGCCCGCCTGGCCGTTGAAGAGATCTGGCAGGGCATTCAGGACTGGAATGAAATCCTCTGGGCCGGACACGCGGTCTATGACGCGACCTTCGGCCAGTTCGCCCGTCGGGAATTCTTCCAGCGCCTCGCCACGGTCTACGGGGACACGCTGACGCCGTTCTTCACGGCTCAGTCGCAAACCTATTACCAGATCACGCGCGGCGCGATCGACGACCTCTTCGTCCACTGCCTCGCCAACGATCCGGAATTCGGGGCGCACAACAAAACCTTCCTGCACGCATGGACCGACCATTATCTGGCGAAGTCCGTGACGGCGCTGAAGGACTTCCTCGGCATCTACGCCAAGGTCGAAAAAGTCGCCGGCGCGACCGACAGAGCGGGCGTCAGCGAAGCGCTGCATCGCGTCTTCGACGACTGGAAGGCCGATTACGCCGACAAGATCAACTACAAAGTCAGCGTCGATCAGCAGGTCGACGCGGTTCTCGCCGGCTTCAAGAATTAAGGAAACGCCGAAATGTCCACTGCACACAATGCTTACAACGCCGGCATCATGCAGAAAACCGGCAAGGCTTTCGCCGACGAGTTTTTCGCGGAGGAAAACCAGGTCGTTCATCGAGTCGAACGCGGTCGTGCTCGTTTTGATGAAGAGCGACGAGATCGACGCCATCGTTGAGGACATCATCCTCAAGGAAGGCAAGGCAAAAAATCCCTCGATCGTCGTCGAGGACAAAGCCGGCTTTTGGTGGATCAAGGCCGACGGCGCGATCGAGATCGACTCCGCAGAAGCCTCAGACCTGCTGGGCAAGCCGTTTTCGGTCTACGACCTGCTGGTCAACGTGTCTTCGACGGTCGGGCGCGCCTACACGCTAGGCACGAAGTTCACCATCACCTCCGAACTCATGGGCCTCGATCGCGCCCTGACCGACATCTGACCTGTCGGGTCCATCGATAAGGAATGCCTCACATGGCGAAAGCAGAAAGAATCCACGACAATTCCACTCGCGCCGAGTGGGAAGGCAAGATCGCGAAACTCACTAGCGTCGAGGCTGCGACGAAGTTCATCCAGGACTTCCGTCTGGCCAACACCTCGCCGTTCCGCAAGAGCTACGATCTCGACGTCGATTATCAATACATCGAACGCAAGATCGAAGAGAAGCTGTCGCAGCTCAAGGTCACGCAGTTCAAGGCTGCCGACCTCGTCACCAAGGCGACGACCGGCGAAGACGCCGTCGCCGTGGAGCAGGCGTGGCTCGGGAAGATGAAGGGCGCGAAGTCCAAATACGAGGCGGAGCGCATTCACGTCGAATTCCGGCAGCTCTACAAGCCGCCGGTGCTGCCGGTGAATGTGTTCCTGCGCACGGATGCGGCGCTTGGCACGATCCTGATGGAGCTGCGCAACACCGACTATTACGCCACTCCGCTCGAGGGTCTGCGCAAGGAGCGCGGCGTCAAGGTCCTGCATCTCGGCTGAGGCTTTGGCCAAAGTCCCCTGCATAAAAAGGCCCGGGCGGCGTCGCCCGGGCGTCATCCCGTTTTCGCAAGGATCACCATCATGCAGCCGAATCAGACCGCTGAGTTCCAGCGCGGTTCCGAAGCGGACGAACGACCGGTTCAGGTCGAGCCGACCCATCCAAACGCCGTGCTCATCCATGCAGACTTGTGTTACGTCGCCTATGCGACGGATCTCGAATACATGTGGCACTGGGAAATCAGCCGCGACGGCGAATTCGTTCAGGAAGGTTGTTCCCTGTCGGAATCCTCATCGCGCGAAGCGGTGTCGCATGTGATCAAACATTATCACCTGCAGGAAAAAGCCAAAGCCATGCCGGGCGGCAATGCGGAGGCGATCCGGGAGTTGCTGCTTGAGGTCGGCATCGCGCAACCCTTTAGCCGCGATGAGGAAGCGGCGCAGGTCGAACCCCACTAAGGGCCGTAAAAATGTATCAGATAACAATTGAAACCGAGGAAGGCGAAACCTGCTCCTTCGAATGTGGACCGAGCGAAGACGTGATCTCGGCGGGCCTTCGGCAAAGCGTCATTCTGCTCGCTTCGTGCCGCGCCGGCGGATGCGCCACCTGCAAGGGTGAGGCGACGGAGGGGGACTACGAACTCATCGACGTGAAGGTGCAGGCGCTGCCGCCGGATGAAGAAGAGGATGGAAAGGTGCTCTTGTGCCGCACTTTTCCGCGCAGCGACATGCGCATCCTCGTCCCTTACACCTATGATCGCATCTCCTTCGAAGCGATCCAGACCAACTGGATCGGAGAGATCCACGAGTGCGACAAAGTCTCGTCGAACGTGGTGCGACTCGTCGTGCAGGTGTTGACCGCCGACGGCAGCGCGTCGATCGCGCTGAACTTCAAGCCGGGGCAGTTCGTCGACATCGAGATTCCCGGAACTCACACCAAGCGCTCCTACTCGATGGCGTCGGTCTCCGGCGACGGTCTGTTGGAGTTCTTCATCCGTATTCTGCCCGACGGCGCTTTCTCGAAATTTCTCATGAAAGACGCCAAGGTCGGCATGCGTCTCAACCTGCGCGGTCCGGCGGGGTCCTTCGGCCTGCACGAAAATGGCTCGCGGCCGCGCTACTTCGTCGGCGGCGGCACTGGCTTGTCGCCCGTGCTGTCGATGATCCGGCAGATGAAAAATGAGGGCGATCGCCGACCGGCGAAGCTCTTCTTCGGCGTCACCCGTCACGACGAATTATTCTATGTCGACGAGTTGAAATCGCTGAAGGGCGAAATGCCCAATCTCGATCTTCGCATCGCCATCGTCGAGGACGCTGTCGTCGAGGGCGTCGCGAAAGGCACGGTGATTGATCTGCTGCGCGAGGATCTCGCCGCGAACGGCGCGGCGCCCGACATTTATCTTTGCGGACCGCCCGGCATGATCGATGCGGCCTTCGCCGCGGCGGCGGAAGCGGGCGTGCCGAAAGAATACGTCTATCTCGAAAAGTTTCTGGCGAGCGGCTGACGCTCGTCGGAATGCGCCTCGACGGCTCTCTGGACCCTCTCCTCCTTAAGGTCCAGATTCCTCGCCCCGCACGAAAAAAACTCGTGCGGGGCGTTTTTGTCGTCAGGCGCGAGGATCTTCGCGCGTCGCCGCCGCTACATGCGGATCGAAGCCGAAGGTGGGATCGTCCGGCGGTCTCGTCATCACGGCGCATTCCACCGTCATCATCGACGACGCCGTGCTTACCGCATTGCGCAGTGCAAGGCGCGTGACGCGCACGGGATCGATGACGCCGGCCTCATAGAGATCGCCGTAGACGCCGGACTGCGCGTCAAGCCCCCAAAATTCCTCATTCGAGCCGCGCAACTCGAACATCACCTCATGCGCGTCGAACCCTGCGTTTTCCACGATGCGGCGCAGCGGCTCGTCCAACGCCCTTTCGACGATGGCGACGCCGTGGGTCTGATCGAGGTTGTCGCTCCGAAGCGTCGACAGCGCACTTCGAGAGCGGTAGAGGCCGATGCCGCCGCCCGCGATGACGCCGCCGTCCCGCGCGATCCGCGCCGCATTGAGCGCGTTTTCGATACGCTGCATCCTCTCCTTGATGAGAATGTCCGAGAGGCCGCCAGCCTTGATCGTGACGACCTTTCCGGAAAGCGCGCCGATGCGATCGCGCAGCTTATCGAGCTCGTGCTTTTTGCCGCTCGGCGAGCCGCTCTTTGGATCGCCGCGCTCGATCCAGTGCGCCTGCTGCCTTACGCTCGCAAGACGTTCCGCGACAGCCGTAGGATCGCCGGCGCCGCCGACAACGACCGTCTCCTCTTCGTGTACGATCACGCGGCGCGCTCGACCCAAATGCTCCAAGGTCACGTTGCGCAGATCGTCGCCGCAGGCCTCGAGAATCGCGCGGCCGCCGGTCAGATTCGCGAGGTCTGTGAGAAAGTCGTAGCGACTGTCGCCATAGCCCGGCCCCTTCACGGCGACGGAGCAGAAGTTTTTGCGGATGTGATTGAGCAACAGCGCCGGAAGAACCTCTTCGGCGATGTTTTCGGCGACGATCAGCAGGCTGCCGCCGCGCTTGCGCACCATCTCGAGCACGGGAACGAGTTCGCCGAGATCGCCGATGATGCGATCGTAGATCAGGATGTGGGGATCCTCCAGCTCCGCGAGCTTGCGCGTGCTGTCGGTCATGAAATAAGGCGAGCGGTAGCCCTGGGCCCAGCGCATGCCCTCCGACGTTTCGATCTCGTCTGCGACGCCGCTGCCGAGTTCGACGGAAACGACTCCGCCGCCGGCCAGCTCCAGCGCCTCCGCCACGAGCGCGCCAATGCTTTCGTCGCCGCCCGCGGCGAGCCTAGCGACATGCGCCAAGGCGCGGGCGTCCTCGCAAGAACGGGCGCGTCGCGACAAATCTTCGTCGACCGCGCGCCAGGCTTTCTCCATTCCGAGCGAGACGTCGCGCGGATTCATCCCCGCGGCGAGCGCCTTGCGGGTTTCTCTTGCAAGGCGACGCGTCAGCACCACGGAGGTCGTCGTGCCGTCGCCAACCTCTTTGGCGACGGTCGTCGCCATGTGTCGCACGAGTGCGACGCCGGCGTTGCCCATCGCGCAACGCTGCTCGATCGCCTGAGCGACCGTCGCGCCGTCTTTCGTCGCCACCGGCGCCAGACCGTCGGCGCGATGCTCAATGATGACGTTGCGTCCGAGCGGTCCGAGCGTGACCGCGACGGCGTCGGCCAGAGTCTCGACGCCGTCAAGGAGGCCTCTTCGCACCCTGTCGCCAAAATAAATGTCCCTCGCCATGCCGCATTTCCTCTTTTTGTTGCGCCCGCGTCAGATTTTACCGCGCGGCTTCGTTGGAATGATTTCTAGGTCGTCGCGCCCCGCATTGAGGATCATCGCGCCTCGGCCGGCGACGGCGCGGTGCGATCGGTTTCGATGCAGCCGGTTCCAAACGCGGATCAGCGAACGATCGTCGAAGTCGAGGCTGCGCCGAACTTCTTCCATGTCGATTTCGTCCAGTTCGCTCAGCCAAAAGGCGCGCAGCTCGGCGCAACGCTCCTCCCCGAGCTCCGATGCAAGCCGGGCTTCTTCTTGTTCAAGCAGCAGCAGCGCAGCATCCAGGCGGCGCGCCGCCTCCTCGATGAAGTCTTTCTCTTCCGGTCCCATCGGCGGCCTCCCTTGCGTCACTGTTTGGAGACGATGCGCTTGTCGCTGCGCAGTCCGTAGCGCGCCATCTTGTGGTAGAGCGTAGCCCGCGTGATGCCGAGCGTGCGTGCGGCCTTGGCGACGTTTCCTGCACTCGTGGTCAACGCGGTGCGAACCGCGCGCGCTTCCCAGTCGGCGAGACCGTTCGGCGCGGAGCCGCAGGCGTCGTCCGCAATCTCCACGTCGTTTGCGTCCTCCGTTTCGAAGTGCAGCGCTGCGTGAGGCTTGGGAGCGAGATTCATTTCTTCGAGAAAGTCTCGCGGCAGATCGGCGACCTCGATGACTTGGCCGCTCGTGACCGCGATCAACGTGCGCAGCACGTTGCGCACCTCGCGGATGTTGCCAGGCCAGGGATGTTCAAAGAAGAGTCGCCAGAGCTTGTCGCTCGGCTCCTTTTCGTCGGTGACGCCAAGCGCCTGGCGCTCTTGCCGCAGGAGATGCGCGATCAGTTGCAGGCGGTCGGGCCGCTCGCGTAGCGGCGGCAACCACAGCTGGACGCCGTTCAGCCGATAATAGAGATCGCGACGAAAGCTGCCCTTCTGCACCATGTCCTGAAGCCTGCAATTCGTCGCGGCCACGACGCGCACGTCGACCGGAATAGGCTTGCTGCCGCCGATCGGCACGACCTCGGAAGAGTTGAGCACGCGGAGCAGCGTCGCCTGCAGATCAAGCGCCATGTCGCCGATTTCATCGAGGAACAGCATGCCCTTGTCCGCCTCGACAAACTTGCCGTTCTTGCCCTTGGCGCGCGCGCCGGTGAAGCTGCCGCCCTCGTAGCCGAACAATTCGCTTTCGATGAGGTCGCGCGGAATGGCGGCGCAATTGATTGCGACGAGCGGCTTGTCTTTGCGAGATCCGAGCGCGTGCAGTCTTCGCACGAGATGATCCTTGCCGACCCCGGACTCGCCGGTGATGAGAAGCGGAATTTTTTGCGTCTGCAAGCTGGTCGCCTTCTGCAGCGCCGCTTCGAGGATCGCGTCGCGCCATTCCGCCGACGCCGGCGTCGCCGGCGTGAATGCGCAAGAAGCCTTTCCTGTCGAACGCGTCGTCGTCGCTGCGTTGCATCCGGTTGAGTTCGTCTTCACGCGGCGCGGCGACAGCGGATGGCTCTCAAGACGAAGCGGTCGGCCGGATTTCGACACGACCAAAGACTCGCCTTCCGCTCGGCTCAACTTCGCCGTCTCGACTCCGAGCGCCTTGCTGGCGTCCTTGCCCAGAATCTGCTCGTGCGTTGCGCCGCCCAAAAGATCGAGCGCGGCGAGGTTTGCGCCTTGCACAAGCCCATCCTCGGAGATGGCGAGCTTGCCCTCGACGAGCGAGGCCGGACCAGGGCTCTCGGCGATGTCGCCGTGGCGCAAGCGCAAGATTTGGCCTTGCGAAAAGAAGCAGTCGAACATGTTGAATTCGATCTGCTGGCAAGCGAGTTTCAAGAATCCGAGCATGAGGCTGACGGCGTCGCGGCGGTCGGTGATCATGCCGACGATCGCCATGACTGCGCCGTCCGGCTTGAAGATGGGACATCCAGCGGTCGCATAAGGGTGCAATGCGCTTGCGAAATGCTCCTTGCCGTTGAATGCGGCGGGCGCTTGAAGTTGGCTCGCTGTCCCCAGTCCGTTGTTGCCAAGATTGGCTTCACGCCAGTCGGCGCCGACGCGCGCCATGTGCACGCCTCCGGGGCTGATGTTAAAGCCTCCGTCAAGCACGTAGATCAGGCGGCCTATCGGATCCGAGAGCAGTAGCGAGACGCCCCCTTCATCGAGCATCGCGCGACAACTATAGACCATGGCGGACAGGCTCGCGGTGATTGCGCCCGACCAGTCGCGTCGCCAGACCTCAAAATCGTTTGGGCAGGCATTGGCGGGATTGTGCGGCGGCGCGAAGTCCGCGCCGATCGGGAGATGGTGATCGTCGATGCAGCGCATCCAGGCGTCAGCCACCTGCGGACGCACCCAATCCGCGCTGGTCGGAGCTTGGCGCGTTTGCTTCATCCAGCTCCAGGCGGCGTCGGGCCGATCCAAACCGTACAGTCCGGAGTCTTCAGCGGCGATCATGGCGCGCGTTGGCGGCGTCGAGTCGATCGGCAAGTCGTGTCTCATCGAGGTGGAGTGGATCACGAGCGATTCTCCGAAAGAGTTCAAAATCGGACGCGAGAAGCGCCGCGCCCGTGAAGCGAAAGTAGAAAGGCCGATGGGACCCGAGAACGGCCGCGCCGACCGTTTCCCGCAACGGGCGGACGGCGTAGGGGCGCGCAGCGGTATTTGAAAGTTGGTCGCGGCTTATGCGCCAGCTGGATCGTCTGCTTAGGGGATGCCGCGCGCGGCATCGATCAGATCGTCGGTCCCGCAGGCCAGAAAGGCGCCAACATCCCCCCTGCTCGGAAGGCGCGTGGCGAACACGAGCAGCGCCGCGCCGACGGCGTTATGCAGGATGGATTTGAGAAAGCCGCTCAATTTGCCGCCAAAGCGGCTGCAGCTCTCCCAGCCAGGCAGAAGAGGCAATGCTTGCACGCCGAAGGGCGTGCGAGGTCCACCGGCGAGGAAAGCCGCCGAGCCGCCGAACAGCGCAATGCTGTCAGCGCGTATTGCCGTAGAGGTCATGAATGTCGCTCCCGAAGCGCCCGACTGTCGTCGGAGCCTTTCCGCATTGAGTCCCGCCGTTCGCTCGTTCATCGGAACGAGACGGTCGGCTTTGATCGAATCAGAGGGAATCAGACGCGGCGCGCGGGAGGAGCGCGTGGAGAAAGCGGACGCATCTCGGGATCGTCGCAAAGCGCGTCCATCTTGAAGCGAGGCGTCGGAAGGACATCGGGCGCCGCCACAATTGCAAACGGCTCACGATGAGTGTTGTCGTCGCGAAAGACGACGTCGCCATGCAGAATGCAACACGAGTCGAAGTGATGCGCAGCGGGCGCAGCGGGCGCGGAAGGATCCGGAGACGAGGCCTGATATGGTACTGCAAACGGCTCCGAAAAGCCCCGCGCCATTGGTCAGCGAACCGGTCGCGAAGCCTATGGAGAGAACTTGCACAATCAGCAAAAGCACTGCGGCCACGGCGATCGCCGACCGTTCTGCGCCTGATACTCTTTGTGCTGAGATTTCAAAGCGGACTGCCCTGCATTACGAGGTCAGACGATAGGAGCGCCCCTTTAGTGGGTCAAGCAATGGGCGCATGTCCGCGCGCGGCATCTTGTCGCACAAGCTACGCAATATCATCAGGATTTATCACTTTTTCGCATGGCGAGACGATCCACCGAAGTGATCGCGATCGGCGCCTGCTCCGTTATCGCGTGAAGGCAGAGCCGCGTCCTCAGTCGTGGATGAGAGCGCGCAGCTTGGCGAGCGCGACCTCACGCCCCTCGCCCATGGCGATCGTGTCGACGCTGCGTCCTTGCGCATCGACGAGATAGATCACGGCGGCGTGTTCGACGAGATAGTCGCCGCCGTCGATCGGAACGACGCGATAATACGCATGGAACGACTTCGCGGCTGCTTCTACGTCGGCCTTCGCTCCGGTCAGCCCGACGATCGAAGGCCCGAAGGAGGACAAATACTCGGCGAGCGCAGCCGGCGTATCGCGTTCGGGATCGAGAGAGACAAAATAGACACGGAAGCCCTTCGCCTCGCCACCCAACTCGCCCCCCACCACGTTGAGAAGCTGCGCAATCTGCGTTAGCATCGTTGGACACGCTCCCGGACAGCGCGTGAAACCAAAAAACACTGCATAGGGCCGTCCTAACAGCGCGCGGGAGTCGACAATTTCGCCTTTATGAGTGGTGAGGCGAAACGAATTTACGCGTAGCGCATGTTCGAGGAAGGCAAGGTGTCGCGCAGCGCCCCAAAAAATGGCGGCCGCGCCGAGCGCTAGCGCCGAGACTATCAAGCCGCGACGAGCGAAACGGAAGTAGCGATCGCCGCACGCTCTCACGTACAGCCGCGGCTTGGCCTCGTACAATGTCTATCTCCTTTGACTGGGTTGGCGGCGGCGTTTCCGAGCGCCGCGGATCACTCGATGCAGGACAGCTTTTCGCCATTCTTGAAGCGGCGTCGTCGCCGGGCTGCGGCGCTGAAGATGACGCGTTCGCCGCTTTGACGCCCGCACCGAACGAAAATTTGCGGATTTTCCCCTGAACGGCGAAGACCGTCGACAAAGCATTCGAGGAAACTTGCCCGATCCTCTGCGGTCAGCGTTCGCGCGATCTCAAAGCGACGGCGGAACAGAGCGCGGCGCGGCTGCTCGCACAACGTAATCGCCATGGAACGGCGAGCAGCGTCCTGCGTAACTTCGATGGCGAGGCCCGCGCTTTTAATGCGCCGCTGCTCGATGAGCCTTCCGCGGACGTGCCGAGAGAGGCGAATCCCCCTGCCGTTCACGACGATCCGTTCGCTGACTTGCCTCGAGAGAGGGCCGTAAAGCGTGACGAGGGTGACGGCGACGGCGGCTCCGCAGCAAAGCACGCAGTGTCCGAGCCACCCAAAGAGGTGCGCGACGATGAGCGTCGTAAGCGCGCTGATGAGTATGACAGCGGTGAGTTTCAATAGATCAAACCGCCTCGACCGCAGCTCCATATCCAGGAGCGGAGTTCTCCCGCGGCTTCGGTCGGACAGGTGTGAAATGCTCGGGGACATCGTCACTCTCAACTTTGCCGACGCGGCTCTGTCGGCTGCAATGCCTATGCAAAGGTCTAGTAAAGGAAAGTAATAGTAAATAACACTTTGTCCCTATTAGGCGTGACATAACGTCGCGATACGATAGAATATAATTTGAAAAGTTAAATGTCTCAAATTGATCAACATAATGTATAGCAATCTATGCTACGGAGCGCATATAAATAATACGCTTCAACGTATATAAATAATACATTTGGCTCTGTCTAATTTTTGCGCGTGGGCTATGCCGCGGCGAGCGGCGCGCCGAGCTGAGTGCGGTCGAGCCCCTGGATTTGGTCTTTCTCGTCGATCGTGATGACGACCGCGTGCACCGATGGTCCAATGAATGGCCTCGCCCGGCGGTGAGGCGCAGGTCAGCTTCCGCACTTCGACTTAATTCTCGAAGTCGCCTTCCTGAAGGCTACGCCAGGTGATCTCGCCCGCGGCGCTTCTCACGGTCGCTCTCGGACAAGGGGCCGTTCCTTCCTCTAAACTCAACCTATTGCGCCTCTGTCGATAAGGCGGAAACAAGAATGAGTTTGGCAGGGTAGACCCCCTAAATCTTCTTCCCCTCCGAACCCGGGGTGACGCAGCGCCAGCGCGAGACATGCACGCCGGGGTGCTCGCCGGTCCATTGCGCGATGAAGGGCTGCGCCTGCATCATGCAGCCGACGATGGAGACGTTCTCGGTCGAAAACATCAGATGGCGCTCCTCGCAGGCGGCGGGATTGGTCAGAGCGCAGACGGTCAGAACCAGTTCGATGAAGTTCATCTTGCGTACCTCACGATAAAGAGCCGCGCGGGCGCCAAATCATGAGGTTAGCGCCGCTCAGGCGGGCGTCAATATTTCGCCTTTGCCGTAGACCGCCGTATCGCCGGCGAAGCGCTGCAACTTTTGCGCCAAAAGGCGCGAGGCTCTGCGGCTGTCCTCGGCGAGCGCGCGCGAGAAAAGACGCGCGAAGCTGAAATTATGTGCGCCGCAATCGACATAGGTCGGGCCAAGCTCCGCGCGGCGCGAGAGCACCAGCGAGGCGCGCCTGTTGAGATAGCCGACGCGCCCCTCCGCTTTGCCGAGCAGGATCAGCGTCCCGGCGATGGCGCGCGCGCCAAAGTCGGCGCCGGCGTCGCCCTCGATGACGACGATGCCGCGGCGCAGACGGTCGCCGGCGCGCGCGCCGACTCCGCCGCGCACGATCACGCGGCCGCCCGCCATGCCGGCGAGTTCGCCCGCCAACGGTCCGGCGAGAAAGTCGCCGGCGTCGCCGTCGATGTCGATGCGCCCGCCGGTCATGCCGCTCGCCACATAGGGACCGGCGTCGCCGGCGACGGCGATGGCGCCGCCCTTGGCTTCGCGTCCAAGCTGCGCGCCGACATCGCCTTCGACATAGATCTCGAAGCCGGGCAGCAGCCGGTAGCCAAGCCGGTCGAAGCGCTCGGAGCCGCCCTCGAAATGCAGCGATTTCGGGTCGCCCATGCGCAGCTTGAAGACGTCGCCGACTTTGAGCGCATGCTTCGTCGTGCCGATGTCGATGTCCTCGATCTCCTTTTGGGCGCGACCGACGAGACGGTCGGGCGAGAGCTTGGAGAGATCGAGCCTTTGCTCAGGCTCCTGACGGAGCGCGAAGAGAAGCGGCTTCACGACAGGAGATCCTTCAAATGATAGTGGAACGGGCCGAGCTTGCCGCCGTAGTTGCCGGCGCCGATGCGCTTGGCGCCGTTCTTCGGGCCGAGCGCCGTGATCGCCTTGATGCCGACGCGCATCGCCTCGGCGACGGTGTCGTCGGTGAGCCCGTCGATGACGATTTCGAGCACGCAGCCGATGTCGGCGTCGAGCGCGCTCGTCGTGACGCCGCGCAGCGTCGGGCAATAGGCGTCGTTTGTCGAGGCCATCATGCCCTTATATTTGGCGCCGACCTTGGAGCCGGAGCGGACGATGCCGCCCGGGAAGGGCGTAATGGCGCCGGCGACGCCGCCGATCGCCTCGACGGCGGCTTCGGTCGCGCGCATCGTCTTGTCCCAGTCCTCGCCCATGACGAGGAGATTGCCGCCGCCGACCGATTTATGCACGAGGCCGACCGAGGCTTCGACCAGGAATTCGCCGTCCATGACGGGCACGCGCCAGAAGCGGCGGTCGTCGAGCGCTTTGGAAATCTGCCAGCGGTCGCCGAACTGGCGCATGGAGTCGCCGACCTTGATGCGCTCGTCGCCGTCCATCGCCGAAAACACCGCCGTGCCGGGGCAGGTGAGCAGACATTGGCCGACGCGGTTGACCAGCGCCTTCGCGACCGCCTGCGGCGAGAAGCCGAAGGCGAGCACGCGAACGCCAGGCCGCCCGTCGGGCGTCTCTTTGGAGGAGAGCTCCGCATCGACGCCGGCTTCACAGTCGCAGCCGATGACCGAGGTGGCGTAGCCGGTCATGGTCCGGGCCGCGATCATGGCCCATTTGCGGTTCGGCGCGGTGACGACGAGGCCGGTTCCAGCCATCGGGAAAGCTTCGGCGAAGCTTTCGTCGATGCGGACGCCTCTGCGAACTAGCTGCGGCATGAGACCTCCGCGAAGGCGTCGGCGTTGGGAAGCGCGGTCGCCGGCACGTCGAAGATGGTGCGCGGCAGGCCGTAGAGGTCGTCGTAATAGGCGTCTAGCCGGCGCTCGATCGCGGCGTCGAATTTCGGGCTCGTGTGCAGCGTCCTGCCGCGCACGTAATGCGAAACCTCGCCGTTCCTGACGATGAGCTCCCCGTCCTTGAACACCAGCGCCGCCTTTCTGAACATACCGGCCACGTCGCGCTGGTCCTTATAGACCGCGATGTCGGCGACGGCGCCCGGGGCCAGTTGTGCCGCGGTCGGTGAAGCCGAAAGCTTAGCCGGCCCTTCTCTGCGTCATTTGTCGCGATCTCGTAAAGCGTGTATTCGCGCCGCAGCGACGGCAGCGCCATCACCTCCAACGCCTCGGCGGGCAGCCGCGCCAGTTGTTGCGCGCGCAGGTCGGCGCTCATCAGCAGCGCGAAGAGCTCCGGATAGGTCGTGAAGGGCGCCGCCGTTGGGATGGTCGGTCGTGAAGAAGACTTGGCAGGGTCCTTGATGAGCAGGAACAGCTCCAGCCCCGCCGCCCACTGCACGGCGTTGTAATAGTTGGAGATCTTATACTCGTAGGGAACGATGCCGCCGCCGTTGGCGTCGCCGTCGAAGATCGCGCCCTTTTTGCGGCTCGCGCCTGCGAGGCTGTTGAATTGCTTCAGCACGTCGGAGGAGATGGTCACCGTCTGGCGAGAACATCACCGCGCCGACGTCGACCGTGACGTTCTTATTGGCGTTGATCTTCTCGGCGAATTGCGCGCCGGCGGAGGAGAAGGCGTTCTTGCCGTCCTTGCCATAGGCGTAGAACTGCACATGCGCGAGGTGCAGCGGCAGGCCTTGCGAGGCGTCGACCGTCGCGAGCGCCGTGTCGACATTGCCGGCAAGCCCGAGATTGTTGCATGTGCAGATGCAGCGGATGGGCGATGCCGACCGCTAGCGTCGCCTTCTGCAGCGACTGGAAGATCCGCCGCGAACTGACGCCGTAGAACGGCACCACGTCGTCGAGCCCGAAGACGCGCATATTTTCCTTGAAGCCTTCGACGCCGCCGGGATTGATGCATTTGAGGCCGAGGGTGCGCGTGGCGTCCACCGTGCGTGCGACATAGTCGTTGATCGCATGCTCGCTCTCGCCGTTGCGCAAGAGTTCGAGCAGGAAATCGTCGTTGCCGAGCGACGGTGAGCCCGCCGTTGTCGATGCAGCGGCATGTCGGCGAGTTCGAGATGCGCCTGCAGCGCATGGTGCGGCGCGACGGCGGGTTCGACGACGGTGGTGAAGCCCATCTGCGCATAGAGGCGCCCGGTCTCGTAGGTCGACCATTTCGCCGTGGAGAGCGGCATGTCGCCGAGCCGCGCGCGGATGGCGCGATGCTTTTCCGGCAACAGCAGCCGCGCGGTGTTCACATTGCCGCCCGCGATATGCGAGTGGATGTCGATCGCGCCGGCCATGACGATATGACCCGAGACGTCATGCGTCTCGTCGGGCTCGCGCCCATCGGGCTTCTCCACGATGCGGCCGTTCTCGAAATAGACGTCGCCGACGGCGTCGCGTTTCGTCGCCGGGTCGATGACATGGCCGCCACGCAGGCAGATCAGCATACAGCAGTCTCCGGGATTTGGGCGCCGATGGCGGCGACGGCTTCGGCGACGCTCGGGACGGGAGCGTTCGAGGGTCCCGGCGTCTTGGCCTGCCGCAGCACGAAGGAGGTGACTTCCTGCGCGAATTCGATCGCGTCATGGCTCTCGCCGGGCCGACCGACTTCAATATAGACGCCGTGCGCAACCGCGGCGCCGGCGGGCGCGAGCGTCACCAGCGGCAGGTCTTTTCGGCTCCAGCGCGGGCCTTCGCCGTCATAGGCGGATATCCACAGCGCGGCGTCCGCCTCATGACTGTCGACGAGGCGGCGCGCGTCGAACCGCCACGGGTCATGTTCGGGAAAGCCGCGGCCAAAGCCGGTGCGCGGCGGAAAGCCGGTCATCCAGCCGCTCGTCTGCGTGACGCCGGCGGCGTCGGCGCGCGCGCCGATCGGCAGGCCGGTGAAACGCGTCGTCGCATTGAGGTCCATCAGCAGCGCCTGCAGCGCCTCGACGGTCAGCGCGTCGATCTCCGACGCGGACCAGACGGCGACGCCGAATTTCGCGGCTTTCATGACTTCCGCGAGCAAATCGATGCGGCGCGCGATCGCGCCGTCGAAGGCGACCGGACGGCCGCCGACGCGCGCGCGCAGCGCCGCCAGCAACTGCGGGATTTCTTTGTGAGGGGCGGGGAACGCGTCGACCTCGACGCCCTCGATCGCGGCGCCGTCGCGCTTGCAGCCGAGCCAGACCACCTTACGCGGCGCGCTCTTGTCGAAATGCGAGGGCTTGTTCAGCGCAAGGCGCTCGAACAGCTCCGGCCACCGATGGTGCAGGCTCGAGCCGACCAGCAGCGCGACGTCGGCGCGCATCCGCGCTTCGTTTGGCGTCGTCGTGAAAGCGCCGAAGCTGCGCATGACTTCGAGATCGGCGAGGATCTCGTCCGACGCCAGATGGTCGAAGGCGCCGCGCAAACGCTCGGCCAGCAGGATGGCGGCTCTGGCGCCCGCGACGTCGGTCCCGAGCCCGGCGACGAGCGGAAATTTCGCGTCGCGGAGGATTTTCGCCGCATGTTGATAGGCGGCTTCCAGAGCGACCGGCGCGCCGTCGAGCGTTGCGTGGCTCATTGACTTCCTCGCTAGTTTCCAAAGGAGCCTTGGCCGGCTTCTTGTTACTGGCGCGACGCCGCCGCGAAAACCCGGCTGCGCGCAACATTATCCGTTTGGCTATAAGGCGCCGGGGGTCGGCGCACAACTGCCGGACAGCGGCTTCTCGCCGCAGCAGGCGCGCGCGGCGCTGTCGAGGGCGCCAAAAGCTTTGGAGCCCTGGCGGTTGGCGCACTCGCGCCCAGGTGGTATTTTGCGCTTCCCTGCAGACGCCGTTGGCGGTTTGGCCGAAGCGCTCTTGCGGCTGATCGAGTGGGGTTTGTGAACTGTAAAAAAGGGGGAGAGCTATGCGTAAAATCATGATTGCGATTTTGGCCGTCGCCGGGTTCGGGATTTTGGTCTCGGCGAATGAAGTCTCCGCAGCGCCGGCGAGCGGCGCGCCGATCATCCAGTCGCTGGACGCCGGATCGCTGATCCAGGAGGCGCGCGTCTTCTGCTACAATCGCTATACCGGCCGTTTCCTGCACTGGGGCAGCTGCGGGGGACGCCACTATTATTATCGTCGCCACTATCACTACTATCGTCCGCACTACCACCGCCACTACCGGGTGTATTGCTACAACCGCCGCACCGGCCGCTTCCTGCATTGGGGCCACTGCTGATTCTATGAATAATTCCATGAATAAGAGACGGCGTGGGAGTTTCCCGCGCCGTTCTAAAAATTCGGGCTGACGTCGACGACTTTGATCGAAAGCGTAGCGGCGCCGAATTGCGCACCGGTTCTCTCCATGCTAGATAAAGCTCGAACTCGAACCCCGAGCGAAAACGCGGGCGGCGACGCTTACGCGCGATAATCGGGGCGAGGCTGCAATGAAGCTTTGCAACTGGAGGAAAGCCTATGGCCTGGACCACCCCCGCGATCGTCGAAATCTGCGTCGGCATGGAAGTGACTTCCTACAGAGTCCGCCGAGATCTAATATTTTCAGGGCGCTTTACCGCGTCCCTGCTCCGCAATCGAAATGACGCCGGCGCGAAGTCCGTGAACCTAAGGGTTCGGGGCGCTTCTCTCGCCGGCTCTTTTTTGCCCTAAAATGCTTCTCCTCAAGCAAAAGGGTCCGCCTCATGCGAGCCCGTGACCAAAGGCTATGCGCATGCGAAACCTCGTCGCCGTTTCCGCGATCCTGATCGCTTCGGTCGTCGCGCCCGCGTCCTATGGCGCGCACGCCGAGGAGGGCGACGCCGCGGCCGCCAAGCAATTGATGACGAAGGCCCAAGACGCAGGACTTGCGGCGCTGCCTTCCGCGCCCGCCGCGACCGATCCGGCCTCTAAGGCGCAGATTAAGCTCGGGCGCAGGCTGTTCTACGAAAGCCGCGTTTCGGCGGACGGCAATGTGAGTTGCGGCCACTGCCATCAGGCTGATCTCGCCGCGAGCGACGGGCTGCCCAAGGCGGTCGGCGTCTTCGGCAAGGTCAATCCGCGCAATGCGCCGTCGATTTTCAACGCCAGCCTGCAGTTCAAGCAGCATTGGCGCGGCGACCGCGAGTCGCTTGCGGATCAGGCGGAAAAGTCCTTGCTCGGAGCGGCGAGTTTCGGCGCCGACTACGCCTCGGTCGTGGCGAAACTCAAATCCATCCCAGCCTATCCCAAAGCATTCGCGGCGGCGTTTCCGGGCGACGCCGATCCCGTAACGACAAAAAACTGGGGCGCGGCGATCGCCGCCTTCGAGGGCACGCTGCTGACGCCCTCTCGCTTCGACGCCTTCATGATCGGCAACGCCAGGGCATTATCGCCCCAGGAGCAGGCGGGTTTGCGCGCATTCATCGACACCGGCTGCGTCGCCTGCCACAACGGGCCGGGGCTCGGCGGCCAGTCCTTCCAGAAATTCGGCGTCGTCGAAGACTATTGGAAGGAGACCGGCTCTGAGAAGCCCGACAAGGGTCGCGCCGACGTCACCAAGAACGACGCCGACCTTTATGTCTTCAAGGTTCCGCAGCTGCGCAACGTCGCCAGGACCGCGCCCTATTTCCACGACGGCTCGGTCGCGGATCTTCTCTAAGGCGGTGCGGGTCATGGGCAAAGTGCAGCTCGGCCGGGATCTCTCCGATCAGAACGTCACCGAGATCGTCGCATTTCTCGGCAGCCTCACCGGACCCGTCCCCGGCAATTACGCGCCTCTCCCGCCTTTCGAGGACGCGCCGGCGAAGTAAATCTCAGCCGCGCGATCGCCGGAGCGGATCGCGCCCTCGATCGTCGCGGGAAGGCCCGTCGCGGTCCAGTCGCCGGCGAGAGCCAGATTGCGCCATTGCGTTTTCGCCCCGGGACGGCGGCGCTCTTGCGCCGGCGTCGCGGCGAAGGTCGCGCGCTTCTCGCGGACGATCTGCCAGGGCGGCATGTCTTGCTGCATGTCTTGCGCGACGTGCTGCGCCAACCCGGTCACGCGCGCGACCTCGGCCCAGATGCGGGCGGCGAGGTCCTCGCGCGGCTCCTCCATCAGCCGGTCGGCCCCGCTGATCGTCACCGAGAGCCGGTCTTCGAAGGCGAACAGCCATTCGCTCAAGCCGCCGACAATGCCGAGCAGCAGCGGCTGGCCTTGCGGCGGCGCGAGCTTGAAATGCGCGTTGACGATCGCCCGGTAGTCGTCCGGCGCGTCGAGACCGGGCAGCAGTTCGCTCGCCGTCCAGGACGGGACCGCGAGCGCCACGAAGTCCTCGGGACCAAGATCGACCGCCGCGTCGCCGAAATTGAGCCGCGTCGCGCGCGCCCCGTCGAAATCGATCCCGCGCAGACGGGCGGTGAAGCGCAGCTCGGCGCCGAGAGCTTCCAGGCGCTGCGCCGCGGGCTCGATGAAGGCGGCGCCAAGCCCGTTTTTCGCCACCATCGGGCGGCAGGCGGCGCCTCCCGCCGCCAGCGTCTCGCGCAGCACGGCGCCGGCCAGCGCAGCGCTCGCGTCTTTGGGCTCCGTGTTCAGCGCCGCCAGCAGCACCGGCGCCCAGAGCCGCTCGTAGAGCAGACCGGAGCAGCGCATCGTCTCGCCGATCGTCGCGCCCTGCTTTGCGCGCAAGAGTCCCGCCGCGCCGAGATAATCCAGCGGCTTGCTGCCGGGAACGCGGCGGTTTTTCGCGAAGATCCACCAGGGCAGCGCCGAGTCGTTAGGCCGCAGGCGCCACCGCTCGCCCTTCGTGATGTCGATGAAGTCGAAGGCGCAGTGCTCAGGGCCTTCCAGCGCATTCGCGGCGCCGATGCGGGCCAGAAAATCGCGCGCGGCGCGATTGCCGGACAGCAGCAGGTGGTTGCCATTGTCGATGGTGAGGCCGAGCGCCGGGTCGAAATAGGAGCGGCAGCGGCCGCCGGGCATGCGCGCCGCCTCATGCACGACGACCCGCCGTCCACGCTCGGCGAGCCGCAGGGCGCAGGCGAGGCCGGCGAGGCCGGCGCCGACGACATGGACGATCCCGCTCATGACAGCGCGTAGCGCAGAACCGTCGCGAGCGCTTTGAGCTTCGAAGCGTGCACGCGGGCGCGCGGCGGCGCGAAGCCGCGGGCGACGAGTCGCTCGAGGATCGAGCCATAGGCCGCGGCCATCAGCGCCGGCGCCTTGGCCGCGCTGCGCGGGCTCGTCGCCAGAATCCGCCGCGCTTGCGCGAAATGTTCCGCCGCGCGCGCCGCCACCGCGGCGCAAACTTCTCCAAGACGCGGGTTCTCGAGGACGGACTTCGGCGTAAAGTCGGTCATTCCCGCCTTCTCGAGCTCCTCGCGCGGCAGATACAGGCGGCCTCGCTCCGCGTCCTCGTCGAGATCGCGCAGAATATTGGTCAGCTGCAGCGCGCGGCCGAGGTGATGCGCGAGGTCGAGCGCGGCCGGTTGCGGCGCGCCGGCGTTCTCATCGACGAAGCCGAAGGCGCGGACCGACAGTCGGCCCACCGCGCTCGCGACGCGCTCGCAATAGAGGTCGAGCGTCGCCCAGTCCGGGGCGCGGATGTCCTCTGCGACGTCCATCTGCATGCCGTCGATGATCGCCTCGAAGTCGGCGCGGTCTAGCTTGAAGCGTCGCACCGGCTCGGCGAGCTGCGCGCAACGCTGGCGGGTGCGTCCGGCGTAAAGATCGTCGAGGTCGTGACGCCATTCGTCGAGACGGCGTCGACGATCGTCACGGTCGCCCTCCTCGTCGGCGATGTCGTCGACGGCGCGGCAGAAGGCGTAGATGGCGAACATGGCGTCCCGGCGCGCCGGCGCCAGCAAACGCATCGCGAGATAGAATGTGCTCTTGCTGGCGCTGGCCTGGGTTTGCCGCAGCGTCGCGACGCACTCCGTCATGCTCATGCGGCGCCTCCTGCCCTGCGCGAGAGCCGGCCGAACAACGCGCCGAGCGCGCCGGTCCCCGCCAGCGCCAAAAATGTCGGCTTGCCCGCGTGCACCTTCTCGCTGAGAGGATCGGCGACGAGCAGCCTTTGCGTCAGATATTCTGCGATTTTCTGGATCGCTCCGACCTCCATCGCAAGCCGCGTATCCGCGATGCGCAGCGCGAATGGCTGCGCGCTCTCCAGCATATCGCGCGTGCGCTGCGCGACCGCCGTGATGGCCGCGCGCAGCGGCGCGGGAGACTTGGGCTCGCGCAGCATCTCGACCCTGGCGCCGCAGGCTTTCAGCATGTCTTCCGGCAGATAGACGCGGTCGAGCGCGAGGTAGTCCTTGGCGCAATCCTGCAGGTGGTTGATGATCTGCAGCGCTGCGCACAGCGCGTCGTTCGCCGGCCAGGTCGTCTGCGGGTTTTCGCCGTGCACGTCGAGCACGAAGCGGCCGACCGGCATCGCCGAATAGCGGCAATAGTCGATGAGTTCGTCGAAGTCCGAATAGCGCAGCTGCACCACGTCGCGGCGGAAGGCGGTCAGCAGGTCCTGCGCATGGGTCGGTGGCAGCGCGCGCTCCTGCAGCGCTTCGCGCAGACCCGCGGCGACCGGCTCGTCTGGACCCTGGCCCAACAGGGCCGCCTCCAAATGATCGAGACCGTGGAGCTTCGCCTCCGGAGCGAGTTCGGCGTGATCGGCGATGTCGTCTGCGGCGCGCACGAAATTATAGAAGGCGAGGATCGCCGGTCGATGCCGCGGCGCGATCAGCGCGGAGGCGACGGGGAAATTCTCGTCCTGGTGGGTCTTTCCCGAAGACGCTGCGTTCACGTCGACCGCCGTGGCTGCGCTCATCGACATCGCTCCCCAGCTTCGCCCAGCGCTTCGTGCTTCGCTGGCGCCTGATAACGGCCTTTCCAAGCGCCGCCGCGACCGCGCATATGTTGTATCGCCGACTCCATGGTGAACCACGTATAGCAGGCGGCGATGAGGGGCAAGGCGAAGCCGTAGACGCGGGGGAGCCCATAGAAGCGCAGCGTCGGCATATAGGACTGCGCCATGACGAGATAGGCGACGAGCGCGATGAAGGCGGGGAGCGGCTCGGCGCTTAGCGCCAGAAGCGGCGGCGCGAGATAGGACGCCCCCATGCCGACGACGGCGCCGGCGAGGCGCGCCGGCGAGTAGCGCAGCTCCGCATAGGCCGAGCGCGTCACCATTTTCCGGATGTCCGCGAAGCCCGCATAGGCGCGCAGGCTGTGAACCTCCTGCGTGAGCCCAAGCCAGATCGGCCCTTGCGACTTCATCAGGGCGCCGAGCGCGCAGTCGTCGATGAGCGCCCCGCGAATGGCCGCGAGGCCGCCGGCTTTCGCCAGCGCCGCCGGGCGAACCAGCATGACGCCGCCGGCCGCCGCGGCGACTTTGCTCTTGGGGTCGCTCACCAGGGCGAAAGGATAGAGTTTTTGGAAGAAAAACACGAAGGCCGGGACGAACCAGCGCTCGGCGAGGCTCGCGCAGCGCAATCTCACCATCAGCGACGCGAGGACCGTATTGCGCGCCAAAGCGCCCTTGACGAGGCGCTCGAGCGCCGGCGGCTCGAAGGCGATGTCGGCGTCGCAGAACAACACGAAATCGGGCTGGCTCTCCTGCGCGCGGACATGGTCGAAGCCGCGCTGCATGGCGGCGAGCTTGCCGGTCCAGCCGCTCTCCGGCCCGCGCGTGGAGAGAATCGTCAGGCGATCCTGCGCGCCGCGCGCGGCCGCTGCGGCGCGGGCGACGTCGGCGGTGCCGTCGCTGCTCTCGTCGTCGACCAGCACGACGTCGAGACGCCCCGAAAATTCCTGGGCGAACAGCGAGCCGAGGCTGTCGGCGACGACTTCGGCTTCGTCGCGCGCCGGAACGATCGCGACGACATGGACGCCATCGGGCGCCGGCGCGTCCTGAGGCGCGAAACTGCGGTCTTGCTCGGACAGACGCCAGAAACCGCCGCGAAAGGCGATGAGATAAACCCAGATGAAGAGGCTGAGCAGCGAGATGAAAAAGGCGGTCATGGGGTCTCGCGGGGTTTTTCAACAGGTGTTGCGCGGCGCAGGTCGCGGGTCAAAGCTTTGCATAGCGTTTTTGGAGCCGCCGCGCATAATTTTCTGCTTGGGGCGCTTCTGGCGGCGGATCGAACGCGACCTGCGAGGCCGGCATGTGTTAGGGGAGAGCCGGCAACCCGCGGAAACGACATCGTGATCAGAGTGACGCCCGCCATAGCCCTCGACGACAGCGAGCTCGTCGAGGATTTCCTGCGCGCTTCGGGCGCCGGCGGGCAAAATGTGAACAAGGTCGAGACGGCGGTGCAGCTGCGCTTCGACGCCGCGAATTCGCCGAATTTGCCGCCGCTCGTCCGCGCGCGGCTGTTGCAGCTCGCCGGTCGGCGCGCGACGAAGGCGGGCGTGGTCGTCATTCATGCGCAGCGCTGGCGCACGCAGGAGCGCAATCGCGCCGACGCGCTGGAGCGCCTGCTCGAACTCATCCGCGAGGCCGCCGCGCCGCCGCCGCCGCCGCGCCGCAAAACGCGGCCGACGCTGGCCTCCAAGGAGCGTCGCCTGACTGGAAAGAAGCTACGCTCCGGCGTCAAAGCGCTGCGCGGCGACATTCGCGGAGGGGACTAGTGGCGGAGGCGCGAGGACTTTCCGGCGCGCCGCGCCTGCGCGAAATTCCCGCCGGCGTCTGGGCGCTCGGCTTCGTCTCTCTGCTCATGGACGTCTCCTCCGAGATGATCCATGCGCTGTTGCCGGTCTATCTCGTGTCGGCGCTCGGCGCCTCGATGATCGACGTCGGCGCGATCGAGGGGATCGCCGAGTCGACGGCGATGATCGTCAAGATTTTCTCTGGAGCGCTTTCCGACTGGCTCGGCAGGCGCAAGCTGCTCGCCGTGACGGGCTACGCGCTGGCGGCGCTGACGAAGCCGGCCTTTCCGCTGGCCACTAGCCTCGACTGGCTGGTCGCGGCGCGTTTCGTCGACCGCATCGGCAAAGGCATGCGCGGCGCGCCGCGCGACGCGCTCGTCGCCGACCTTGCGCCGCCCGCCCTGCGCGGGGCGGCCTTCGGTTTGCGGCAGTCGCTTGACACCATCGGCGCCTTCATAGGCCCGGCGCTGGCGATCGGTCTGATGTGGGTGAGCGGCGACAATTTCCAATTCGTCTTCTGGATCGCCGCGATCCCGGCCGCGCTTTCGACGCTGCTGATCATTTTGGCGGTGAAGGAGCCGAAGCGCCAGACCGCTTCGCGCAAGCTCCGGTTTCCGCTGCATTGGTCCGAACTCGCGAGGCTGTCCGCCGCCTTCTGGCTCGTCACGCTCATAGCTTCCGCTTTCGCGCTGGCGAAATTCAGCGAGGCGTTCCTCATCTTGCGCGCGCGCGACGCCGGCCTGCCGCTGGCGCTCACGCCCCTGGTGCTGGTCGCGATGAACGTCGTCTATGCGCTTTCCTCCTACCCCGCCGGCGCTCTGTCGGACCGCGGCGACCGGATTCCCATTCTCGCCGCCGGCGTGGCGATTCTGATCGGCGCCGACGCGGCCCTCGCCTCCATGAATTCGCTCGCCGGCGTCGCCTTGGGCGTCGCTTTATGGGGGCTGCATATGGGGCTGACGCAAGGCCTGCTGGCGACGCTCGTAGCCGACGTCGCTGCGCCGGAGCTTCGCGGCACGGCCTTCGGCGTCTTCAACCTCGCAGGCGGAGTGGCGACGCTGGCCGCGAGCCTCGTCGCCGGCGCGCTATGGGACTGGTTTGGGGCCGGCGCGACCTTTTGGGTCGGGGCGGCCTTCGCGGCGCTGGCGCTTATGGGCCTCGCGCTCGCCAAGCGTTGGGCGCCGGCGCTGGGCGCGGGGCATCAGGGTTGAATCTCGCGGACGCGCGTCCGCCCATCAGGCGCAGCAAATCACCTTGGTCACCAAAAAAGCTTCGGCGAGGTTTGCTCCTCTTCGGCTCGCGCTAGTATAAAGGGTCGCGCTTCGGGAAGCGTCGCGACCTTTAAAAGCGGGGATGAAATGTCGAACGATCGCATACGGGCGAGGTTCGCCCTCCCTATCGTCTTCTGCGCGCTGATGGCGGCGGGTCCTTGCGCGGCCGTCGCCGGCGTTTTGAGCATGGACTCCCCCCGGCTTGAGGGCCAGATCGAAAAATCCTATTACGCTTATGTTGTAGAGCCGCAACTCTACTGTTATCTTGGGCATTATCGCCCCGTGCCGTATCGGCCGCGCGGCTCCGGGCCGTGCTACGTCGGCTACGGTTATCCGGCGCCGGGGGCCTGGGTCTATCCGGACCTCTTTCCTTATCGCACCTATTATCGCAACGACTGGTGACTTTGACGGCCTAGCGACAACTTGGCTGCGTCTTCGCAGTTGCGGCGCCGCGTCGATTGATTTAACAGACAGATAACCATATCTCGCCTGTGAAAGGGGAAGAGCCATGTCGCAGGCCGAAAACTCGGACGCAGCGGCGCGCCGCCCGCTCTCGCCGCATCTGAGCGTCTACAAACCCATGCTGACGATGGCCATGTCGATGGCCCATCGCATCAGCGGCGCGGCGCTTTATCTTGGCGCGGCGCTCATCGCCATCTATCTGCTGGCGCTCGCCTTCGGACCGGGGGCTTTCTCGGCCTTCTCCTGGCTGCTCAACGGCTTCGTCGGCCATCTCGTCGCCATCGCCTTCAGCTGGGCGCTTTTCCATCACCTGCTTGGCGGGGTTCGCCACGCGATCTGGGACCGGGGTCTGATGATGGACCCGAAGGGCCGCGAACTGCTCGCGCAGGCGACTCTCATCGGCGGCGCGCTGCTGACGGCGCTCACCTGGATCTTCTCCACACTCGCCGGTTGAAGCGCGAGGAGCCATGTTCATGACGCAAACGAAATTCATCAGCGGCAGGACGGGGCGCGGCGGCGCCTATGTCTCGGACCTGTCCGGGGCCGAGCACGACAAGTTCATGCGCGCCACCTCATACGCGCTCATGCCGCTCTCGCTGCTGGCGGCCTGGTATGTCGTCTCGCTGTCGGGCAAGTCCTTCGAGGCGGCGCGGGCCGAACTCGCGCATCCTTTCCCGGCGCTGGCGCTCATCGCCTTCATCGTCGTCGGCATGGCGCATGCCTGCGTCGGCGCGGAATTGATCATCATCGACTATCTGCACGAACCGGCGACGAAGGAACTCGCGCTGAAGATCAACAAATGGGCGGCGATCGCAATTGCGGTCCTGTGGACGCTGGCGATCCTTCTCATCGCCGCGCCGAACTAACGCGCCGCTTCGATTAAAAAAGGCAAGAGGGGCATGGCTGCACAGAACGGGGCCACCGCGCGCGTCGGCGTCAATGGCCGGGCTTATGAGATCGTCGACCATAGTTTCGATGTCGTCGTCGTCGGCGCCGGCGGCGCCGGTCTGCGCGCGGTCGTCGGCTGCGCCAAGGCCGGGCTCAACGTCGCCTGCGTTACAAAGGTGTTTCCGACCCGCTCGCATACGGTGGCGGCGCAGGGCGGCATCGCCGCGGCGCTCGGCAATATGGGCGAGGACGACTGGCGCTGGCACATGTACGACACCGTCAAGGGCTCCGACTGGCTCGGCGACCAGGACGCGATCGAGTATCTGTGCAGAAACGCGCCTGACGCGGTTTACGAGCTGGAGCATTGGGGCGTGCCGTTCTCGCGCACCGACGACGGCGCATCTATCAGCGGCCCGTTCGGCGGCATGACCACCGATTACGGCAAAGGACCGCCGGCGCAGCGCACCTGCGCCGCCGCCGACCGCACCGGCCACGCCATGCTGCATACGCTCTACGGCCAGGCTCTAAAGCACGACACGCAATTCTTCGTCGAATATTTCGCGCTCGACCTCATCATGGACGCGGAAGGCGCCTGCCGCGGCGTCATCTGCCTCAAGCTCGACGACGGCACCATTCATCGTTTTCGCGCCGGACTCACCGTGCTCGCCACCGGCGGCTATGGCCGCGCCTATCTCTCGGCGACCTCGGCGCACACCTGCACCGGCGACGGCAACGCCATGGTTTTGCGCGCCGGACTGCCGCTGCAGGACATGGAGTTCGTGCAGTTCCACCCGACCGGCATCTATGGCGCCGGCTGCCTCATCACCGAGGGCGCGCGCGGCGAAGGCGGCTATCTCACCAACAGCGAAGGCGAGCGCTTCATGGAGCGTTACGCCCCGAGCGTGAAGGACCTCGCCCCGCGCGACATGGTCTCGCGCGCGATCACCATGGAGGTGCGCGAGGGACGCGGCGTCGGCAAGCTCAGGGACCACGCCGAACTGCATCTCGAACATCTCGATCCGGCGATCTTGCACGAGCGCCTGCCCGGCATTTCCGAGAGCGCCAGGATTTTCGCCGGCGTCGACGTGACGCGCGAGCCGATCCCGATCATTCCGACCGTGCACTACAATATGGGCGGCATACCTACCAATTTTCACGGCGAGGTTTTGCGCAAACTCGGCGACGACCCCGACGCCGTCGTGCCGGGTCTGATGGCGATCGGCGAGGCCGCCTGCGTCTCGGTCCACGGCGCCAATCGTCTCGGCTCCAATTCGCTGATCGACCTCATCGTCTTCGGCCGAGCCGCGGGCCTGCGCGCCGCGGAACTGGTGAAGCCCGGCGAAAGCCGGCCCGATCTGCCCGCAGACGCGGGCGAGGCGGCGATCGCGCGGCTCGACCATTTCCGTTACGCCGACGGCGGCGTCTCGACGGCCGTGCTGCGCGACAAGATGCAGCGGGCGATGCAGACTCGATTGCGCCGTCTACCGCACCGGCGAGGTGCTGAAAGAGGGCGTCGAGCTGGTCGAGGCGGTGTGGCGCGAGAGCGCCGACGTCAAGGTCACGGATCGCTCCCTGATCTGGAACTCCGACCTCGTCGAGACCTTGGAGTTCGACAATCTCATCGCGCAGGCGGCGGTCACCATCGTCTCGGCCGAGAATCGCAAGGAATCGCGCGGCGCCCATGCGCGCGAGGATTTTGCGGCGCGAGACGACCAGAACTGGATGAAGCACACGCTGGCCTCGATCGACGCTTCGGCCAAGAAAGTCGCCATCGACTACCGCCCGGTGCACGCCTACACCATGTCGAACGACGTGGCCTATATCGAGCCCAAGGCGCGGGTGTATTGAGGACGCCATGGCGCGTGACCGGCACGGTCTGGCCGAAGCCCCACGCCCCAACGCTTCTTCGCCAGATATCGATCATATGCTATAGGCCGGTTTCTCGTTTGCGGGGAACGATCGAGGACTCGCCGCTATGAACGCGATCATTATCCGAACCATCAGCGCCCAGGCGATCGCCCGGATTGAAGAACTTGCCGCTCGTCATCATCGCAGCGTCGAGGAAGAGGCGGCGGAGAGGGCGGTTGGGGAGGGCCATGATCGCGCCGCGCGTCTCGCCGCCATCGATCGCATCGCCGCGATGACGCCGAAGGGGGTGTCGCAAAGCGACAGCACAGCGATCATCCGGGAGGCTCGCGACCAGTGGTGATCGTCGACGCCAGCGTCGCCGCCCTCGATCTTGGCCATCCTCTTCCCGATTGCGTCTATCTCGCTTGCGCGGTTATGAACGACGCGATCCTGGTGACCGACGATCGCAAATTCCTGGAAAAGGCCGTCGTAAACGGACATCAAGGCCGCATCATCCTCCTCGCGAATTGGCAATCGCGAGGATCGGGCAGCGAAAGCGAAGGCTAGGCAGATGGTCGAATTCACGCTCCCCCAAAACTCCAAGCCCACCCCGGGCAAGACATGGCCGCGTCCCGACGGCGCGAATGTCAAGGAATTCCGCATCTACCGCTGGAATCCCGACGACGGCCAAAACCCGCGCATCGACGTGTTCTTCGTCGATATGGACGATTGCGGGCCGATGGTGCTCGACGCCATCATCTGGATCAAGAACAACGTCGATCCGACGCTGACCTTCCGGCGCTCCTGCCGCGAGGGCATTTGCGGCTCCTGCGCGATGAACATCGACGGGACCAACACGCTCGCCTGCACCAAGGGCCTGGCCGAGATCGATGGCGCCGTCCGCATCTATCCGCTGCCGCATATGTCGGTGGTGAAAGACCTCGTGCCGGATTTGACCGGCTTCTACGCCCAGCACGCGGCGATCGAGCCGTGGCTGCAGGCGGGCGCCGCTCCTGAGAAGGAGCGGCTGCAGTCGCCGGAGCAGCGCGCCAAGCTCGACGGACTCTACGAGTGCATCCTGTGCGCCTGCTGTTCGACGGCCTGCCCCAGCTATTGGTGGAACGCCGATCGCTTCCTTGGCCCCGCCGCGCTGCTGCAGGCCAAGCGCTGGATCGCCGACTCGCGCGACGAAGCCGGAGAGGAGCGCCTCGGCTATGTCGATGACGCGTTCCGCATGTATCGCTGCCACACGATCATGAACTGCAGCAAGGCCTGCCCCAAGGGGTTGGAGCCTGCCAAGGCCATCGCCGAGATGAAGGACATGGCGGTCGAACGTCTGGGATGAGCGGCGCTGCTTGCCTCAAAGAACGCGGTCTGCGCATAAGCTTGCGCAAATTTCGCCGCTCCTGCGCATCAGCTCCGCCATGGCCAAAAACCTGTTGCTTTCCGTCGAACACGCCTCGAAACGCTTCGGCGCCGTCGTCGCGCTGGAAGATGTGTCGATCGAAGTCGGCGAGGGCGAGTTCTTCGCGCTGCTTGGTCCTTCGGGTTGCGGCAAGACGACCTTGATGCGGCTCATCGCCGGTTTCGAGACCGCCGACGCCGGCCGCGTGCTCCTGCGCGGCGGCGATATCTCCGCTGCGCCGCCCTATCGGCGTCCGATCAATATGATGTTCCAGTCCTATGCGCTGTTTCCGCATCTCAATGTCGCGGACAACATCGCCTTCGGGCTGCGCCGGCAGGGCTGGAGCGGGAGAGACATCGGCGCGCGCGTCGAAGAGCTGCTCGACATCGTGCAGCTTTCGGACCTCGGCAGGCGCAGGATCGAACAGCTCTCGGGCGGCCAGCGCCAGCGCGTCGCCCTGGCGCGCGCGCTCGCGCCGCGGCCCGCGCTGTTGCTGCTCGACGAACCGCTCGCCGCGCTCGACCGCAAGCTGCGCGAAGAGACGCAATTTCAGCTCAAAGACGTGCAGCGGCGGCTGAATGCCAGCTTCATCATCGTCACCCATGACCAGGACGAGGCGCTGGCGCTCGCCGACCGCATCGCTGTGATGCGCGCCGGCCGGATCGAGCAGATCGGCGCGCCGATCGACATCTACGAGCGTCCCGCAAGCCAATTCGTTGCGGGTTTTGTGGGTGCGAGCAATATGATCGAGGGACGCATCGCGCGCGATCGGGACCGGACTTGGTTCGAAACGTCCTTCGGGCGGTTGCCGCGCGCCTTTAGCGAGCTTGCAAACGGCGCCAAGGCGGTCTTGTCGCTGCGTCCCGAGGAGATCGTTTTGTCGCGCGACGGCCGACCCCATGCGATCGGCGGTCTCGTAGAGGACGCGGCCTTCCGTGGCGAAACGATACAGCTTCGCGTCAAACTCGCGGACGGGACGCGGCTCGTCGTCTCTTGCGCCAAGAGCGCGGGCTTCAAATCGGGCGAGACGGTCTTCCTCGACATCGCGCCGACGGTCGGCGCGCTCTTTGCCGAGGGCGCGTGATGCGAAAGGCGCTCTCGATCGGCCAGCGCGCGATCCTCGCGTTTCCTTATTTTTGGATCCTCGCCTTTTTCCTCGCGCCGATGGCGTTGATTTTCAAGATTTCAGTCTCGCGCCCGGTCGAGGCGCGCCCGCCTTACGAGCCGATCTTTTCGCTTTCCGAGGGCGCCACGGCCTGGCTCGCAAAGCTGCGGATGCTGACGCTCGACTCTTATGCCTATGTCTTCGACGATCCACTCTATCGCGACGCCTATGTCTCTTCGCTCGCCATCGCCGGCGTCTCGACGCTGTTGACGCTGCTGGTCGCCTATCCCTTCGCGCTTGCGATGGCGCGCGCGTCCCGCGCGCAGCGCCCGTTGCTGATCGGGCTCGCCGTCGCGCCGTTCTGGACGAGCTTTCTCATCCGCGTCTACGCCTGGATCGCGCTCCTCAAGGACGAAGGCTTCATCAACCACGCCTTGATGGCGCTCGGCCTCATCTCCGCGCCGCTCGGCGTTTACGCCACCAATGTCGCCGTCGTCATCGGCATCGTTTACAGCTATCTGCCCTTCATGCTGCTGCCGCTCTATGCGGCGCTGGAAAGCCAAGACGCGAGCCTGCGCGAAGCCGCCGCCGATCTTGGCGCCTCGCCGATGCAGGTCTTCCTGCGCGTGACGCTGCCGCTCTCGCGCGCCGGCGTCGTCGCCGGGTGCCTGCTGGTGTTCATTCCAGCGGTCGGCGAATTCGTCATTCCCGATCTTCTCGGCGGCTCGGACACGCTGATGATCGGGCGCACGCTGTGGAACGACTTCTTCTCCAATCGCGATTGGCCGGCGGCGAGCGCTGTCGCCATAGTGCTGCTGGCGCTGCTCATCCTTCCCTTGCTGGTCGCCGAACGTCTGCGTCTGCGCACTGAGCGCGGCGCGCCATGACTGCGCTGCTGCGCGCGCTCGCGCTCGTTCTCGGTTACAGCTTTCTCTATGGGCCGATCGCGATCCTCGTCGCGATGAGCTTCAACGCCTCGAAGCTGGTGACGGTCTGGGGCGGGTTTTCGACCAAGTGGTATGCGGCGCTGCTCGAGGACCAGGCCATGCTGGCGGCGGCGAAGATCAGCCTCGGCGCGGCGACGCTTTCGGCGAGCCTTGCGACGCTCCTCGGCCTTTGCTCGGCGATCACGCTCGCGCGTTATGGCGCCTTTCGCACGCGCGGGCTGTTTTTCGGCGCGATCCACGCGCCCTTGGTGCTGCCCGAGGTCGTGCTCGGCCTCGCGCTGCTCAGCGCCTTCGTCGCGCTCGGGCTGGAGCGCGGCTTCGTCACGCTGGTCATCGCGCATGCGACCTTCACCATGTGCTATGCGACGGTCGCCTTGCTCGCGGCGCTGCGCGGCCTCGATCCCGCGCAAGAGGAGGCGGCGATGGACCTCGGCGCGACGCCGCTGCAGGCCTTAGTCCTCGTGGTGCTGCCGGCGTTGGCGCCGGCGCTCGCCAGTGCTTTTCTGATGGCCTTCACGCTCTCGCTCGACGATCTCGTCATCGCGAGCTTCTCCACCGGCCCTGGCGCGACGACGCTGCCGATGCGGATCTATTCGCAGGTGCGTCTCGGCGTCACGCCGCAGGTCAATGCGATCTCGACGCTGATGCTCGCTTTCGTCTTCGCGCTGCTCGCGGTTTCGGCGCTGCTGCTGCGTCGGCGCGCGGCGGAGGCCCCTTCAGCTTAGGCCTGCAGCAGCCTTCGCCATTGCCCGGGCTTTCCCAAACGTCTATTCCTGCCCCAGGGCGGAGGAGGGCTCGCGATGTCGGATCAGGATCTGGCGCAAACCTTCAAAACGGGGCCAAAGCTCAGCCTCGAGCGGCAACTGCTGATTGGCGCGCTGGCGCTCGCGGCTTTCGGTTGGCTGCTTTACCTGCTCAGCCCGGTGCTGACGCCCTTCATCGCCGGCGCGGCGCTCGGCTATCTGCTCAATCCCGTCGCGCAAAAGCTGCAGGCGCAAGGGCTGTCGCGGCTCGGCGCCGCGCTTTTGCTGCTCTTCGTCTTCCTCCTCGTCGTCGCCGTCTTCGCGCTGCTCGTCGTGCCCGTGCTGGCGCGCCAGCTCGAAAATTTCGTCACCAGCCTCCCCGGCTATGTCGCGGCGCTGCAGGGGCTGTTCTCCTCCTGGAGCGAAAAACTCACCGCCGACTACGACACATTGCTGAAGAAGCATGGGCTGGAGGCCTCGCTGCCCTCCCTCGATCTGCAAAAATACGCCAACGACCTCATCGGCGACAACGCCGCGGCGCATGTCGGCGACTTTCTGCGCTCGCTGGTCTCGCGCGGCGTCGCGCTCATCAACATCGTTTCGGTTATCGTCGTGACGCCGGTCGTCGCCTTCTATCTGCTGCTCGACTGGCATTCGATGATCGCCGTGCTCGACGGTCTGGTGCCGCCCCGTCACCGCTCGGAAGTGCGCGAACTCGCGCAAGAGATCGACAAGGCGATGGCCGGCTTCTTGCGCGGACAGTCGGCGGTCTGTCTTTTCCTTGGCTCCTGGTATGCGCTCGGCTTTTCGATCATCGGGCTCAATTTCGGCTTTCTCATCGGCGCCGTCGCCGGTTTCCTGAGCCTCATTCCCTTCGTCGGCTCGATCACCGCCTTCGTGCTTTCGGTCAGCGTCGCGCTCGTGCAAGCGTGGCCGGACTGGCGGCTGCCTGCGGAGGCGGTCGCCATCGTTTGCTGCGGCCTGTTCCTCGACGGCAATGTGCTGTCGCCGCGGCTCGTCGGCGCCTCGGTCGGGCTGCATCCGGTGTGGTTGATGTTCGCGCTGTTCGCCTTCGGCACGCTGTTCGGTTTCGTCGGCATGATGATCGCGGTGCCGGTGGCGGCGGCGCTCGGCGTCATCCTGCGCTTTTGCACGCGGCGCTATCAGGCGAGCCAGTTCTATCGGCAGGGCGGCGAACCGATCGCGGGCTTGTGACGCGCATGACCGAGCGGCAACTCGCGCTCGATCTTCCGGTGTCGGAGAGTTTTCTGCGCGAAGATTTCCTGTCCGCGCCGGCCAACGCCGAGGCGCTGGCGATGGTCGAGCGCTGGCCGGATTGGCCGGACCGGTCGATCCTCCTCGTTGGGCCCGAGGGCGCCGGCAAGACGCATCTTGCGACGATCTGGGCGCGACGCGCCGGCGCCGCAGCGCTTGCGCCGCAAGATTTGCCGAGCCCGGCCGAGTTTGCAGACGCAACGCCGGCGGCGCTCACGCTCGACGGGCTGGAGCGCGTCGCCGACGAGGCCGCGCTGTTCCACGTCTTGAATGCGGCCCGGGAAAGCGGCGCCTTCGTGCTGATCACCTCGCGCCGGGCGCCGCGCGCCGACCTGATCCGCCTGCCGGATCTGCTGTCGCGCCTGCGCCGCGCGCCGCTGCTGGAGCTCGGCGTTCCGGATGACGCGCTGCTGCGCGCCGCGCTGGACAAGCTGTTCAAGGACCGGCAAGTTCAGATCGAACCCGGCCTCGTCGACTATCTCGCGCTGCGGCTGGAGCGCTCGCTCGGCGCGGCGCGGACATTTGTCGATCGGCTCGACCGGGAGGCGCTGTCGCGCGGGCGCCGCCTGACACGGGCGCTGGCGGCCGAGCTTCTGGAGCGGGAGACGCGCTTTGATGTCTGAGGGCTGCAAAATCTGCTGGCGCTCGCGCGCAGCTATGTTATCCCGGCTGGTCCGTAGCGCGCGTCCGCGAACGAATTGATTCGCGTCGATGAGGATAACGCTCGATAATTCGCAACATTGGGGACAAAAGTGAATAAGCCGGTGAAGGATGCGGTCAAGCGGGCGCAGAGCGCCGAAACGGATATTCTGGCGCATCCGGAAAGTCTGATCGCTTCGCCCAAGCGCTTCATCAACCGAGAATTGTCCTGGCTCGAATTCAACCGCCGCGTGCTGGAGGAAGCCTCGAACCGCAATCATCCGCTGCTCGAACAGCTACGCTTCTTGTCGATTTCCGCCAATAATCTCGACGAATTTTTCATGGTGCGAGTCGCCGGGCTTCGCGGTCAGATGCGCTCGGAATATTCCGCGCTGTCGCAAGACGGGCTCACGCCGGCCGAACAGCTCGCGCGCATCAGCGAACGCGTCGTCGAACTCACCGCCGAGCAGATGTTGCGCTGGCGCGAATTGCGGCGCGAGATCGGCGACGTCGGCATCGTGCTGGTCGAGCCCGGCGATCTCTCCGACAGCGACAAGGCCTGGCTCGAAGATCACTTCCTGACCCGCATTTTTCCGGTGCTGACGCCGCTTGCGGTCGATCCGGCGCACCCCTTCCCCTTCATCCCTAATCTCGGCTTGACGCTCGCGTTGGAGCTCATCCATCAGGCCGACCGCAAGACGCTGCATGCTCTGGTGCGGCTGCCGCAGAAGATCGATCGTTTCGTGCGGCTCCAAAGCTCCGCCGCCGCGCCGGCGGCAGCGTTGAGCGACGCCGCCAAGGCGTCGGCGCGCGAGCGCTTCATGCCGGTCGAGACGTTGATCGCGCTGTTCGCGCACCGGCTGTTCCCCGGCTATATCTTGCGGGGGCAAGGGGTGTTCCGGGTCATTCGCGACAGCGACATCGAGGTCGAGGAAGAGGCCGAAGATCTCGTGCGCCTGTTTGAAACTGCGTTGAAGCGCCGTCGCCGCGGTTCGGTCATTCGACTCGAAGTCGCCGCCGGCATGCCCGACGTTCTGCGCGAACTCGTCGCTGAGGAACTCGACGTCTCGCAGGACGAGATCTACGAACTCGACGGCATGCTGGCGCTCAAGGATCTCTCGGAGCTCGTCGGGCTCGACCGTCCCGAACTCAAATTCACGCCTTACAACCCGCGCTTTCCCGAGCGCGTGCGCGAAAACGGCGGCGACTGCTTCCTCGCCATCAAGCAGAAGGACCTCGTCGTCCACCACCCGTATGAGTCCTTCGACGTCGTGGTGCAGTTCCTGCAGCAGGCGGCGCGCGATCCAAACGTCGTCGCGATCAAGCAGACGCTGTATCGCACCTCCTCGAACAGCCCGATCGTGCGCGCGTTGGTCGAGGCCGCGGAAGCCGGGAAATCGGTGACCGCGCTCGTCGAGCTGAAGGCGCGCTTCGACGAAGAGGCGAATATTCGCTGGGCGCGCGATCTCGAACGCGCGGGCGCGCAGGTGGTGTTCGGCTTCATCGAGCTCAAGACGCACGCCAAGCTTTCGATGGTGGTGCGGCGCGAAGGCGTAGGGCTCGCGACCTACTGCCATGTCGGAACCGGCAATTACCATCCCGTCACGGCGCGCATCTACACCGACATCTCGCTTTTCACCGCCGATCCGACGATCGGGCGCGACGTCTCGCGCATTTTCAATTTCATCACCGGCTACGCCGAGCCCGCGGGGCTCGAGCGCATGTCGGTGTCGCCGATCTCGCTCAAGAAAAAGCTGCTCGAACACATCGAGCAGGAGATCGGCTTCGCCAAGTCCGGCAAGCCGGCGATGATCTGGGCGAAATGCAATGCGCTCGTCGATCCCGAAATCATCGACGCATTCTACGCCGCGTCGACGGCGGGGGTGACGATCGACCTCATCGTGCGCGGCATCTGCTGCCTGCGCCCTGGCGTGCCGGGATTGTCCGAAAACATTCGCGTGAAGTCGATCATCGGCCGCTTCCTCGAACATGCGCGCGTCTACGCTTTCGGCGGCGGTCACGCGCTGCCGCATCCGCGCGCGCATGTCTATATTTCCTCCGCCGATCTGATGCCGCGCAATCTCGACCGGCGCGTCGAATCCTTGATGCCGATCACCAATCACACCGTGCATCAGCAGGTGTTGGACCAGATCTTGCTCGCCAATCTGATCGACAACGAACAGAGCTATCGCGTGGCGTCGGACGGCTCCTCGACGCGGATAGTCCCGCAGGGCGAGGATCGCTTCAATGCGCATAAATATTTCATGACCAATCCAAGCCTGTCGGGACGCGGCAAATCTCTCAAGGAATGGCGTCCCCGCTCTCTGCTCAAGCGAACGGAAGATGCCTGACGGACGCGGCGCGCGACCGATCGCGATCGTAGACATCGGTTCGAACTCGGTCCGTCTCGTCGCCTATGAGAGCCTTGGACGGGCGCCGACGCCGATCTTCAACGAAAAGGCGATGTGCGCGCTCGGCAAGGGCGTCGTCACCAGCGGCCGTTTGTCCGAAGACGGGATCGATAAGGCGCTGAAAGCGCTGCGCCGTTTCCGGGCGCTGTGCGACACGATGGAGATCGGCGACGTCACGGTCATCGCCACGGCGGCGGCGCGCGACGCCGCCAATGGTCAGGCGTTCCTCGCCGCGGCGCAAGAGGCGATCGGGCGCGAGATCGCGCTGCTTTCCGGCGCGCGCGAGGCCGAACTTTCCGCGCTCGGGGTGATCTCCGCGATCCATGCGCCGGACGGCGTCGTCGGCGATCTCGGCGGCGGCTCGCTCGAACTCATCGATGTCAAGGGACATAGCTGCGGCAAGGGCGTCACGCTGCCGCTCGGCGGCCTCGCGCTGATGGACGCCTCGAAGCGCTCGCCGCGCGAAGCGAGCCGCATCGCGCGCAAGGCGATGATCGACGCGGCGCCGTTGAACAGTCTGCGCGGGCGCAGCTTTTACGCCGTCGGCGGCACCTGGCGCGCGCTCGCCAAACTGCACATGCGCCAGCACGATTATCCGCTCGACGTGATGCATAATTACCGCATTCTCAGCGGCGAGGCGGTCGAATTCGCTGAACTGGTGGAGCGCACCGACAGCGAAGCCCTCTCGGAGATCGGCGTCGTCTCGGCGGCGCGGCGACCGCTGCTCGCTTACGGCGCGGTGGTGCTCGACGAGATCATCCGCAACGCCAAGCCGCGCGAGGTGGTGATCTCAGCGGCTGGCGTGCGCGAAGGGCTGCTTTACGAACGCCTCGCGCCTGGCGATCGGCGCGTCGATCCTCTGCTTTACGCGGCGCGGGCGCAGGGCGCGCTGCTCGCGCGCGCGCCGGCCTATGGCGAGGATCTCGTTCTTTGGACCGACGCCTTCATGGCCTCTGCGCCGCTTGAAGAAAGCGTCGAGGAAAAGCGTCTGCGCCGCGCCGCCTGCCTGCTTTCGGATGTCGCCTGGCGCGCCCATCCCGACTACCGCGCGCGTCAGGCGACGAGCATCGTCACGCAGGGCGCCTTCATCGGCGTCGATCATCCGGGCCGCGCCTTCGTGGCGCTTGCGGTGGTGTGCCGCCATCAGGGGGTCGACGCCGACACGGGTTTTGCGGAGTTGCGCGGGCTGCTCTCGACGCGCCTCTTGCTACGTGCGCGCGTGCTCGGCGCCGCGATGCGCGTCGCCTATCTCCTGTCCGCGTCGATGCCCGGCGTGCTGCCGCAGACGCCGATGAAAGTCGAGCGCGGCAAGCTTAATCTGAGGTTGCCGGCCGTGCGCGCCGCGCTTGTCAGCGAGCGCCTCCTCAGCCGCGTGAAGGCGTTGAGCCGGGTGCTTGGACTTGAGGCCTGCGTCGACATCGAGCAATAGACCGGCGCCACTGCGGTCTGAGACGCAGCAAAGCGAAGATCAGGTCGTGGAAGAAGAAGTGACGGCTTTGCCGCGGACTTTACGACTGCGTTTCGGTCGCCCTTCGATGCGTGAGCGCATGACGTTGGACGGCTTGAACACGACGACCAGTCTTGCGGTGATCTTCGCTTGTTCGCCCGTCTTGGGGTTACGGCCTGCGCGTTCGCGTTTCTGGCGCACGGTGAAATTGCCGAAAGACGACAGCTTCACGTCTTCGCGGGAGACGAGGCGTTCGAATATCTCTTCGAGAACCTGTTCGACGAATGTCGCGCCTTCGGCGCGCGAAACCCCGACCGCATCTTGCACGACCTTCGCAAGATCGGCGCGCGTAAGAGTAGCGCCCGAAGAAGCGGCGGCTTCATCATCGAAGGCCGAGTTGTCAAATCGATTGAAGGCGCCCAGTGCGCCAAAGTGTTCTGCTGCCATTTCCAACCGTATAGTCCCTAGCTAAAAACGCTGGGCGATCCGAGAACTGGCGTTTCTTCTGTCCTTCGGAGAGGCCGACGCGTTCAGGTTAGGTATAGATTTTTTGAGCACATCCGGTCCTGCGAGAAGGGATGATGTAATCACTGCTCAATTTGAGTTTTCCAGAAACGTACACAAAAATCAAGCCCTAGTTGTATCGATGCGAAGATTCAGTTTAAGAGGGAAAACGAGGAGAAAAAAATTCTTTTTTCGCTAAGACTTACCAGCGAATCAGCGCCGATCCCCAGGTGAACCCGCCGCCGACCGCCTCCAGCATGACGAGGTGGCCGGGCTTGATGCGGCCGTCAGCCACGGCGACGGACAACGCCAAGGGTATCGACGCCGCCGAGGTGTTGCCGTGGTTCTGCACCGTCATGACGATCTTCTCCGGCGCGATCCCGAGCTTGGCGGCTGACATGTCGATGATGCGCCGGTTGGCCTGATGCGGCACGAACCAGTCGAGATCCTCGGCGCAGAAGCCCGTCGCCTTGAACGCGTCGGCGACGACGTCGGTCACCATGCCGACGGCGAAACGGAAGACTTCCTTGCCCTCCATGCGCAGATGCCCGACCGTCTGCGTCGAGGATGGACCGCCGTCGACGTATAGTTTCGATCTGCGACGGCCGTCGGAGCGCAGCTTCGTGGTGTGCACGCCGCGATCGCTCCGGTCTCCTTCGCCTTGCCCGGCCTCCAGCACCAAGGCGCCGGCGCCGTCGCCGAACAGCACGCAAGTGGAGCGGTCGCTCCAGTCGATGATGCGTGAAAAGGTCTCGGCGCCGATGACCAGCGCGCGATTAAAGGCCCCGCAGCGCAGGAAATTATCCGCCGTCGCGAGCGCGAAGATGAAACCCGAACACACCGCCTGCAGGTCGAAGGCGGCGCCGCGCTCTATTCCGAGCCGCGCTTGAATCTGCGTCGCGGTGGAAGGGAAGGTATAGTCGGGCGTCGAGGTCGCGACGATGACGAGGTCGATGTCGCGACCTCGACGCCCGACTTTACTTTTCCGTCCACCGCGACCCAGTTCAAGCGGGGCTCGGAATGACGCGGCTTCGCCTTCGACCTGCAGGCGGTGTGCTCGGGTTTCGTTTTTGCGCTTGCGACGGCGGATAATTTCCTGAGCTGCGGGTCACGTTAAACGCGCGCTGGTCATCGGCGCCGAGACCTTTTCGCGAATTCTCGACTGGAAGACCGCACCACCTGCGTGCTGTTCGGCGACGGCGCGGCGCCAGTCCTCGAGGCCGGGCAGGGCGAAGGAACCGGAGCGCGATCGCGGCGTGCTCGCCTCGCATCTGCGCTCGGACGGCCGCCATCGCGACAACTTTATGTCGACGGCGGCCCGTCCTCGACGCAGACGGTCGGGCATTTGCGCATGGAGGGCAAGGAAGTCTTCCGCTTCGCCGTCGGCATCGTCACCGACGTCGATGGCCGACGCGTTGCCAAATGACGGGCTTACTGCGCCCAGGATTTCGACTGGTTCGTGCCACATCAGGCCAACCGGCGCATTATCGACATGTCAGCCGCAGAAGATCGGGATCGCGCCTGGAAAAGTGGTCGTGACGGTCGAACCACGGAAACACCTCCGCAGCGTCGATCCCCTTGGCGTTGTCCGACGCCGTGGCTGACGGCCGCATCGAGCCAGGCGACCTCGTGCTTGGAGGCCATGGGCGGCGGCTTCACCGGGGCAACGCAATATTCGCTAGGTAAGTCTTAGCGAAAAAAGAATTTTTTTCTCCTCGTTTTCCTCTCTTTAAACTAAAATCTACACATCGATACAACTAGGGCTTGATTTTTGTGTACAGTTTCTCGAAAATTCAAATTAAGAGACCGTTAATTACATCATACCTTCTCGCAGGACCGGATGTGCTCAAAAAATCTATACCTAACCTGAACGCGTCGGCCTCTCCGAAGGACAGGAGAAAAAGCCAGTTTTAGAGAAACCACGTTTTATTTTAGCTAGGGACTATACGGTTGGAAATGGCAGCAGAACACTTTGGCGCACTGGGCGCCTTCAATCGATTTGACAACTCGGCCTTCGATGATGAAGCCGCCGCTTCTTCGGGCGCTACTCTTACGCGCGCCGATCTTGCGAAGGTCGTGCAAGATGCGGTCGGGGTTTCGCGCGCCGAAGGCGATACATTCGTCGAACAGGTTCTCGAAGAGATATTCAAACGCCTCGTCTCCCGCGAAGACGTGAAGCTGTCGTCTTTCGGCAATTTTCACCGTGCGCCAGAAACGCGAACGCGCAAACCGTAACCCCAAGACGGGCGAACGAGCGAAAGACACCGCAAGACTGGTCGTCGTGTTCAAGCCGTCCAACGTCATGCGCTAGCACATCGAAGGGCGACCGAAACGCAGTCGTAAAGTCCGCGGCAAAGCCGTCACTTTTTTTGTTCTTCCACGACCTGATCTTTCGCTTTGCTGCGTCTCAGACCGCAGTGGCACCGGTCTATTGCTCGATGTTGACACAGACCTGAACCATATAACCGGCTCAACGCCTTCACGCGGCTGAGGAGGCGCTCGCTGACAAGCGCGGCGCGCACGGCCGGCAACCTCAGATTAAGCTTGCCGCGCTCCGACTTTTCGTCGGCGTCTGCCCGGCAGCACGCCGGGCATCAACGCGGACAGGAGATAGGCGACGCGCATCGCGGCGCCGGACACGCGCGCACGTAGCAAGAGGCGCGTCGAGAGCAGCCCGCGCAACTCCGCAAAACCCGTGTCGGCGTCGACCCCCTCATGGCGGCACACCACGGCAAGCGCCACGAAGGCGCGGCCCGGATGATAGACACCGATGGAGCGCCGCCTGCGTGGAGATGCCTGGCGCCTGACGCGCGCGGTAATCGGGAGGGGTGCGCCAGGCGACTCCGAAAGGAGGCAGGCGGCGTGGCGCAGCCGCTTTTCCTCGACGGTTTCGTCGATAGGCTCGACGCCATGAAGGCGTCGCTCCAGGCGATCAGGTCTTCGCCGTAGCCCGGGCGCGCGGACAGCGCAACATGTACGCGCGCCGCCTACAGCAGCGGATCGACGCGCCGCTTTCCACGCGCCAGGTTCGTAGAGCAGCCCTTCGCGCAGGCCGCCGCTGAGATCACCACCTTGCGCGGCTTGCGCCCGCGGATGATCTCTTCCAGCACCACCGCGCCATAGGCCAGGGCGGGCGGCGCAGCCCGAAACGGCGCCGACGGCGACCAGGGCTTCGGTATCGACGCGCTCGACCAATGAGGCGAAATCGACGGCGTCGCGCGCCGGGATGACATAGCCATGCATCACTTCGAGCGGATAATTGCACTGGCGCATGTGCAGTTTGGCGAGCGAGCGCCAGGTGCCGCCGACGGCGTAGAAAGTGCGGCCGCGAGAGTCGAACGGCGCCGCTTCCGCCATCGAGCTTGGCGATGCGCTGGCGTTCTTGAGCGAGCGGCGGAGGCGTCCATCAGCGCCAGCGAGCCGAGCTTCAGCGACACGCCCTTCCGACGCCATGTCCTTGACGTCGATCAGCTCCAGCGAGCCGCCGCCGAGATCGCCGACCACGCCGTCGGCTTGTGGACCGTGGAATCACCCCGAGCGCCGATAGCTGGGCCTCGCGCGCGCCGGAAATCAGTTCGATCGGCCACCCGATCGCTTCGCTCGCCGCGTCGAGGAATAGCGCGCCATTGGCGGCGTCGCGCGCCGCCGCCGTGGCCACCGGGCGGACATCATCGATCTCCATGAGCTCGCAGAGTTTTCGGAATCGGCGCAGGGCTTTCAGCGCCCGGGCCATGCCCTCTTCCGCCAGCGGCCGCTGGTCGCCACGCCCTTGCCGAGGCCGCACATCGCCTTTTCATTGAAGATCGGCGTCGGCGCCCGGGTCAGCCCCTCATAGGCGACGAGACGCACCGAATTGGAGCCGATATCGACGATCGCCATCGGTCGCGCGCCGCGTCCGTCAGGCATCTTCCGTTCGCTTGAGCAGAGAGCAGGGGACGCCCATTCCTTTAGAGATTTGCCGCGTCCCGACAGGCTTGGATTGGTCATGAAATATTTATGCGCATTGAAGCGATCCTCGCCCTGTAGGACTGATCCGCGTCGATCGACGCCACGCGATAGCTCTGTTCGTTGTCGATCAGATTGGCGAGCAAGAAATATCATCCAACACCTGCTGATGCACGGTGCTATTGGTGATCGGCATCAAGGGATTGGACGCGCCGGTCGAGATTGCGCGGCATGAGATCGGCGGAGGAAATATAGACATGCGCGCGCGGATGCGGCAGCGCGTGACCGCCGCCGAAAGCGTAGACGCGCGCATGTTCGAGGAAGCGGCCGATGATCGACTTCACACGAATGTTTTCGGACAATCCCGGCACGCCAGGGCGCAGGCAGCAGATGCCGCGCACGATGAGGTCGATCGTCACCCCGGCCTGCGAGGCGCGGTAGAGGGCGTCGATGATTTCGGGATCGACGAGCGCGTTGCATTTCGCCCAGATCGTCGCCGGCTTGCCCGCCTTGGCGAAGCCGATCTCCTGCTCGATGTGTTCGAGCAGCTTTTTCTTGAGCGAGATCGGCGACACCGACATGCGCTCGAGCCCCGCGGGCTCGGCGTAGCCCGTGATGAAGTTGAATATCCGCGAGACTCGTCGCCCGATCGCGGATCGGCGGTGAAAAGCGAGATGTCGGTGTAGATGCGCGCCGTCACCGGATGGTAGTTGCCGGTCCGACATGGCGTAGGTGGCGAGCCCTCGCCCTCGCGCCGCACGACCATCGAAAGCTTCGCATGCGTCTTCAGCTCGATGAAGCCGAACACCACCTGCGCGCCCGCCCGCTCCAGGTCGCGCGCCCAGCGGATGTTCGCCTCTTCGTCGAAGCGCGCCTTCAGCTCGACGAGCGCGGTCACGATTTCCCGGCTTCCGCCGCCTCGACCAGCGCGCGCACGATCGGACTGTCGATGAGGTGCGATAGAGCGTCTGCTTGATCGCGACGACGTTGGGATCGCGCGCCGCCTGTGCAGGAACTGCACCACGACGTCGAAGGACTCGTAGGGGTGGTGGACCGCGAGGTCCTTCTGCTTGATGGCGAGGAAGCAGTCCCCGCCATTGCGCGCACGCGCTCGGGGAAGCGCGGGTTGTAAGGCTTGAACTTCAGTTCGGGACGGTCCAGCCCGACCAGCTCGGAGGAGATCGTTCAGCGCCAGCATGCCGTCGAGCTCGTGCACTTCGTCCTCGTAGACGTCCAGTTCCTCAGCGACGAGTTCGCGCAGCATCATTGGCGTGTCGGTGGCGACTTCGACCGATCGACCGACCCGCGGCGGCGCGCTTCAACACCGTCTCGAACAGGCGCACGAAATCTTCGGCCTCTTCCTCGACCTCGATATCGCTGTCGCGAATGACCCGGAACAGCCCCTGCCCCCGCAAGATATAGCCGGGGAACACACGCTGGGCCGGCATCACGATCAACGTTTCCAGCGGGCATGAAGCGCTCGCGCGCCGTCGCCTTGGCGGCGTGGGTCAATGTCGCCGGCCCGGGCGGCGGAGCCCTGGAGCCGCACGAAACGATCGATCTTCTGCCGGCAGGCGCACCAGAGCATGCAGCGTCTTGCGGTCACCGGGGCGGATGAGCTCAAGCGCGAGCGTGAAGCCTAGATTAGGAATGAAGGGGAAGGGATGCGCCGGATGGACGACGAGGGGCGTCAGAACCGGAAAAATGCGCGTCAGGAAATGATCTTCGAGCCAGTCGCCGGTCCGCCGCTTGGACAAATCGCCGGGCTCGACGATTGACAATTCCGACCTCCTCGATATCCCGCCGCAACTCACGCCAGCGCCTACGCCTGAGCTGCGGTCAGCTCCGCCCACCCGCTCGTTGATGCAAGCCAGTTGCTCGGCGGGAGTGAGCCCGTCCTGCGACAGCGCTGTGAATCATCGGAACGAGACCTGACCGCGAAGGCCGGCGACGCGGACCATGAAGAATTCGTCGAGGTTATCGGCCGAAATCGACAGGAAACGCAGCTGCTCGAGCAGCGGATGATTTTGGTTGGAGGCCTCTTCGAGGACGCGGCGGTTAAATTCGAGCCAGGACAATTCGCGGTTGATGAAACGCTTTGGCGAGGAAATCAGATCCTCCGGATGCGCCAGAATATCCGTTTCGGCGCTCTGCGCCCGCTTGACCGCATCCTTCACCGGCTTATTCACTTTTGTCCCCAATGTTGCGAATTATCGAGCGTTATCCTCATCGACGCGAATCAATTCGTTCCGAGCGGACGCGCGCTACGGACCAGCCGGGATAACATAGCTGCGCGCGAGCGCCAGCAGATTTTGCAGCCCTCAGACATCAAAGCGCGTCTCCCGCTCCAGAAGCTCGGCCGCCAGCGCCCGTGTCAGGCGGCGCCCGCGCGACAGCGCCTCCCGGTCGAGCCGATCGACAAATGTCCGCGCCGCGCCGAGCGAGCGCTCCAGCCGCAGCGCGAGATAGTCGACGAGGCCGGGTTCGATCTGAACTTGCCGGTCCTTGAACAGCTTGTCCAGCGCGGCGCGCGGCGGCACCGAGTCATCCGGAACGCCGAGCTCCAGCAGCGGCGCGCGGCGCAGGCGCGACGGCGAATCCGGCAGGCGGATCAGGTCGGCACGCGGCGCCCGGCGCGAGGTGATCAGCGCGAAGCGCGCCTGCCCGGGCCGCATCAGACGTCGACAGCGCCGCCTCGTCGGCGACGCGCTCCAGCCCGTCGAGCGTGAGCGCCGCCGGCGTTGCGTCTGGAAACTCGGCCGGGCTCGGCAAATCTTTCAGCGCAAGCGCTGCGGCGCCGGCGCGTCGCGCCCAGATCGTCGCAGGATGCGTCTTGCCGGCGCCCTCGGGCCCGACGAGGAGGATCGACCGGTCCGGCCGATCCGGCCAGCGCTCGACCATCGCCAGCGCCTCGGCGTTGGCCGGCGCGGACAGGAATTCTTCGCGCAGAAAACTCTCCGACACCGGAAATTCGGGCGCGAGTTGCGGCTCGGCCATGCGCGTCACAAGCCCGCGATCGGTTCGCCGCCCTGCCGATAGAACTGGCTCGCCTGATAGCGCCGCGTGCAAAGCGCAGGATGACGCCGAGCGCCGCCGCCACCGGCACCGCGATCATCATGCCGACGAAACCGAACAGCGTGCCGAAGGCGAACAGCGCGAACATCAACCACACCGGATGCAGCCCGACCGAGGCGCCGACGAGCCGCGGCGACAGCACATTGCCGTCGAGGAACAGGCCGCAGCAAACGATGGCGACCGCCTCCGCAGGCGCCGCCAGTCCGGCCACGCTTGCACGAGCGCGACGCTGACCGAAAGCACGAAGGCGGTGATCGAGCCGACGAAGGGAATGAGGCTCAGGAAACCGGCGACGGCGCCGATGAGAAAGCCGAAATTGAGCCCGATGATCGAAAAGCCGAGCGCATACCAGGAGCCAAGGAAAAGACAGACCGCCGACTGTCCGCGCAAGAAGCCGGCCATCGCCTTGTCGATCTCTTGCGCGAGTTCGCGCACTTCCGAGCGGTGACGGGGCGGCACCAGACCGTCGAGCACGGCGATCATCGAATGCCAGTCGAGCAGCAGATAGAAGGCGACGACCGGCGTCACGACGATAACCGAAACGATGTTGATGAGCGCGACGCCGCGCGAGACCAGCGAGCGCAGAAAGTCGCCGACATGCGCCGCGGCGTTGTCGCCGATGAGGTCGTTGGCGTATTTTTGCAGATCGAGGGAGGGCAGCGAGGCCTCCAGCCCATGCTTCTTCAGCAATGTGTCGTAGTCGGCGGTGAGTCTTTCGCTCCAGGAGGAGAACAGCCCCTGCAGCGCCGCGACATAGCCGGGGAGGCTGGTGACGAAATTTTCGAGCTGGCGCGCCAGCACGGGCACGACGAGCAGCGCGAAGACGGCGACGACGAGGAGGAAGACGAAGAGCAGCAAAAGCGCGGCGCCGAGCCGCGACAGCCCTTGCGCCTGCAGCTTTTGCGCGACGGATTGAGCAGATAGCCGAGCGCCGCGCCGGCGATGAAGGGCGTCAGCACCGGGCTGAGCAGGTAAAGCAGCCAACCGAAAGCCGCGAGCGCCAGCGCGCCAATCAGCAGTTGCCGCTCGAGGCTGAGCTTTGGCCCCGTTTTGAAGGTTTGCGCCAGATCCTGATGACATCGCGAGCCCTCCTCCGCCCTGGGGCAGGAATAGACGTTTGGGAAAGCCCGGGCAATGGCGAAGGCTGCTGCAGGCCTAAGCTGAAGGGGCCTCCGCCGCGCGCCGACGCAGCAGCAGCGCCGAAACCGCGAGCAGCGCGAAGACGAAAGCGAGCATCAGCGTCGAGATCGCATTGACCTGCGGCGTGACGCCGAGACGCACCTGCGAATAGATCCGCATCGGCAGCGTCGTCGCGCCAGGGCCGGTGGAGAAGCTCGCGATGACGAGATCGTCGAGCGAGAGCGTGAAGGCCATCAGAAAAGCACTGGCGAGCGCCGGCGCCAACGCCGGCAGCACCACGAGACTAAGGCCTGCAGCGGCGTCGCGCCGAGGTCCATCGCCGCCTCCTCTTGCGCGGGATCGAGGCCGCGCAGCGCCGCGAGCAAGGCGACCGTCGCATAGCACATGGTGAAGGTCGCATGCGCGATGACCAGCGTGACGAAGCCGCGCTCCAGCCCGAGCGCGACGAAGGCGCTGAGCAGCGCGAGGCCGAGCACGACCTCGGGCAGCACCAAGGGCGCGTGGATCGCGCCGAAAAAGAAACTGCGCGTGCGAAAGGCGCCATAACGCGCGAGCGTGATCGCCGAGCAAAGGCCGAGGAGCGTCGCAAGGCTCGCCGAAAGCGTCGCCGCGCCGAGGCTGATCTTCGCCGCCGCCAGCATGGCCTGGTCCTCGAGCAGCGCCGCATACCACTTGGTCGAAAACCCGCCCCAGACCGTCACCAGCTTCGAGGCGTTGAAGCTCATCGCGACGAGGATCGCGATCGGCCCATAGAGAAAGCTGTAACCGTAGAACCAGCGCGAGCGCGCGCAGCAGCGCAGTCATGGCGCGCCGCGCTCAGTGCGCAGACGCAGACGTTCGGCGACCAGCAAGGGAAGGATCAGCAGCGCCAGCAGCACTATGGCGACAGCGCTCGCCGCCGGCCAATCGCGATTGGAGAAGAAGTCGTTCCACAGCGTGCGCCCGATCATCAGCGTGTCCGAGCCGCCGAGAAGATCGGGAATGACGAATTCGCCGACCGCTGGAATGAACACCAGCAGGCACCCGGCGACGACGCCGGCGCGCGAGAGCGGCAGCGTCACGCGCAGGAAGACCTGCATCGGCGAGGCGCCAAGATCGGCGGCGGCTTCGCGCAGGCTCGCGTCTTGGCTTTCCAGCGCCGCATAGAGCGGCAGCAGCATGAAGGGCAGATAGCTGTAAACGATGCCGATGACGACGGCGACATTGGTGGCGTAAACGCCGAGCGGCGCGGAGATGAGGCCGAGCGCCATCAAGGCGTGGTTGATGAAGCCTTCGTCCTTGAGGAGCGCGATCCAGGCGTAGACGCGGATGAGAAAGCTCGTCCAGAACGGCGCGACGGCGAGCCCGATCAGCAACGGGCGCTGCGCGCGGGACGCGCGCGCCATCGCAAGCGCGAAGGGATAGGCGACCAGCAGCGTCAACAGCGTCGAGACGCCGGCGATGGCGAGCGAAGAGACATAGGCGTCGCGATAGAGTGGATCGTCGAAGACATAGGCATAAGAGTTCGAGCGTCAGCATCCGCAGCTTTGCGAGCCAGGCCGTGGCGCCCTCGGAAAGCGAAAAGATCGGCTCGTAAGGCGGGCGCGCCTCGACCGGGCGCGAGACTGAAATCTTGAAAATCAACGCCATCGGCGCGAGGAAAAAGGCGAGGATCCAAAAATAAGGAAACGCGAGGATCGCGCGCTGGCCGATCGAGAGCGCCTTTCGCATCACGCGCCCTCGGCAAAGAGCGCGCCGACCGTCGGCGCGATGTCGAGGAAGACCGTCTCGCCCGATTTGAAGCCCGCGCTCTTGGCGCAAGAGACGACGAGCCGCGTCCCGTCCGCGAGTTTGACGCGAAGCTGTATCGTTTCGCCACGGAAGGCCGCGTCCTCTACGAGACCGCCGATCGCATGGGGTCGGCCGTCGCGCGACAAAACGATCTCCTCGGGACGCAGCGACAAGACCGCCTTGGCGCCGTTTGCAAGCTCGCTAAAGGCGCGCGGCAACCGCCCGAAGGACGTTTCGAACCAAGTCCGGTCCCGATCGCGCGCGATGCGTCCCTCGATCATATTGCTCGCACCCACAAAACCCGCAACGAATTGGCTTGCGGGACGCTCGTAGATGTCGATCGGCGCGCCGATCTGCTCGATCCGGCCGGCGCGCATCACAGCGATGCGGTCGGCGAGCGCCAGCGCCTCGTCCTGGTCATGGGTGACGATGATGAAGCTGGCATTCAGCCGCCGCTGCACGTCTTTGAGCTGAAATTGCGTCTCTTCGCGCAGCTTGCGGTCGAGCGCGGCGAGCGGTTCGTCGAGCAGCAACAGCGCGGGCCGCGGCGCGAGCGCGCGCGCCAGGGCGACGCGCTGGCGCTGGCCGCCCGAGAGCTGTTCGATCCTGCGCCTGCCGAGGTCCGAAAGCTGCACGATGTCGAGCAGCTCTTCGACGCGCGCGCCGATGTCTCTCCCGCTCCAGCCCTGCCGGCGCAGCCCGAAGGCGATGTTGTCCGCGACATTGAGATGCGGAAACAGCGCATAGGACTGGAACATCATATTGATCGGACGCCGATAGGGCGGCGCAGCGGAGATATCGCCGCCGCGCAGGAGCACGCGGCCGGCGTCGGCGGTCTCGAAACCGGCGATGAGCCGCATCAAGGTCGTCTTGCCGCAACCCGAAGGACCAAGCAGCGCGAAGAACTCGCCCTCGCCGACTTCGATCGACACATCTTCCAGCGCGACGACGGCGCCGAAGCGTTTCGAGGCGTGTTCGACGGAAAGCAACAGGTTTTTGGCCATGGCGGAGCTGATGCGCAGGAGCGGCGAAATTTGCGCAAGCTTATGCGCAGACCGCGTTCTTTGAGGCAAGCAGCGCCGCTCATCCCAGACGTTCGACCGCCATGTCCTTC
>CAWFZD010000112.1:0-23161 GCA_963820145.1 uncultured Alphaproteobacteria bacterium | reverse complement strand
CCAATGCAGAAGTCGCCGACATCTCGCGGATGATCGCTGACTTGCGGCCGCCGCCTTTGGCGTCACAGCATAGGGCGTTCGCGTGTCATGAGTTCCAGCCAAACCACGGGAAAGTTGCATCCGAACCGGGGCCTATCCGGCGATCCCGGATCAGATCGCGGTGATGAATGCGGCGGAGCTTTCGATCATTGACAAATGGAATCCAACGACCATGCGAGTGAACACGTCGATGGCAGGCGTCATCCAGGGCCGCTTGTCCGCGGCCTTGGAACACTTCGGGGCTACGGCGCACAACAGCTTATCGCCATCGAAGGCGCGGTCGATTCCCACGGCTCGGCCGGCGCTTAAAGTTTAGTTTACCATGATTCTGTATTACTGCAGAATAGGAAGCAGCTGACGAGTTGGCTCATTCCTCATGCGTTGTGTATTGACCGGCGTTTGAAATCTTTCCTGAAATCAAAGAGAAACGGACTATGCAAAAGTCCTCATCGCTGTTTGCGCTTCTCGTTGCGCTTCCCCCATCAGCCGCCATTGCTGCTGATCTTCCCTCTCAAAAAACTCCGGTGATCGATGACGCTGCTTCGGTCGTTTGGACGGGCGCTTATGTTGGCCTGAACGCCGGGGGTATTTGGGATTAAGCAACAACTCCTATATCTCTTCATGGCCGTCTTACATCAGCCCCTTCAACCCGCCGCCAAATCCATCAGCGCCTCCCGATTATTCTGCCGCCGCGATTTTGGGTATCACCGGAACGCGCTCAACTCCAGGCGGGGTTGGCTTTCTCGGTGGAGGTCAAGCCGGATACAAGCAACAATTTAATGAAGTTCTGGTGAGCGGCGTCGAAGCTGATATTCAAGGCGTCGCTTTTTCAAACGGTACGAGCGCACCCTATTGGATAAATGTTCCAATTACCGGCGCGAATCTCCTCCATCATGCCTATTTGACAGGAACCTCGGTCGGTAAAAACCTCACCTATCTCAGCACAGTTCGCGGTCAAATCGGCTATCTGGTTAGACCGGCGCTGCTTTTGTATGTTACCGGCGGTTTGGCCTTTGGTGGCGTAAGCCTAAGCTTAAACGGCTCGCAAACTGGTTTCAATGTGCACCCTGATTTCCTGGGGGTCGGACCGGGCTATAGCTCATTGAATGGAACTCAGGTTGGCTGGACGGCTGGCGGCGGCGTCGAGTGGATGTTCATGCCGAATTGGTCCGCAAGAGCCGAATTTATCTACTACGACCTGGGGTCCGTGCGCACCAACGCCGGATATACAGTTGATGCCCAAATCCACGGCGCGCCTCAGGGAATAAATTTTATCAATGGCTCACAAGTAAGCAGCCAGTTTAACGGCAACGTCGCGCGCCTCGGAGTGAACTATCACTTCAACCTCGGGCCGGCTCCAGTCCTTGCCAAATACTGAGTTCCGCCTTGGTGAAGCGAAGAGTTCGCCTTCTATCGTTGAAAGGGGACGCTCAAATGATCGAAGATGCAAATTTGAAGTTGACCTGAAAGCCGTAAGCCTCCGGTGAAGCGCGCGGTGTGGGCGCTGCGAGTTTTCTGGCTTTGGGCGGCAACAGCAGGAGGGTGGTATTTTCGGGAGCGTTGAGCTTGCCCGAGCCGATCAGGGCGAGGCCGCGTTAAAGAGCTGCTGCGGCTGGGCCCGAAGCTGAAGGAGGACGGCGTCACCTTCGGAGACGACGCCTGGACGGAGCGCGATAGCTATCATTACGGCGTGTTCCAGGCCATCATCGATTTCTGCCGCATCCGCTCCTTGGAGCTGTTCCGCCTCGACCACGCCGCCCAATGGGCGATGCGCCGGAAGCCGGCGTTCTCCCCCTATGGAAAAAGACTGACGGGGCGGGAAAGAGTGCTTTCGCCACTTCGGAGTGCAGCAGCTTCTGGCGCGAACCCGAAGCGCGAGAACGCGCGTGTCGGGGCTGCAATGTGGGGAATGAGCGGACCCGACCCCCGGCGCTGGCCTGCTCAGTTTGGCGTTCTTCGTCCTCGCGGGAGTATGGAGCAAGGCGCGCGGCTGAAGACGCTCCAAAGCGCGAGAGCGGATCATTACATCTCGTCCTCGCAGTGCGTTCCGATATTTCGATCGATGATCAATTCCAGGAGAGCAGGGGCGACCTGGCTCGGTCGGCGCCTCGTCGCCAGGGAGCCCATGCCCTTGTCGAAAGTAGAAATCCGCTCGCAAGCCTTTGATTTCAACAGTTGCGCAACCTCGTTGAGTTTCTTGCGCAAATCATATGAAAGCCCAGCGCTGCGAAGAAGTCGCGACAGAACTCGCAAACACAAATTGAAATACCCGCACTTGTGATGTAGCCTCACCGTGCGCGCGGGTCGCATGCGGTTGCGGCCCGTCCGGTGCCGGGAGCGGCATCAATGTCTGATCAGCCGGGGATCTCTCTCGAGCCGCTTGACTCGCTCAGAAGTCGACGTGTTGACCGACGATGTCAGTGACGCTTACGTCAGCAAAACACTGTTCGCCGTCTCCGAATTCTCCAATATCGTTCTTGGTGGAGCAAAGGTGATCTCAGGTGAGACGCTGCTCTGCGCGAACCTCGGCTTTGGACTGAGATTGGTGTCCACGGTCGGTGGCGTAAGGCATACCATGCTCTTCGATACTGGACCCGAAGGAGCTATTTTCATACGCAACTGCGCAAACCTCGGCATCCAGCTCGCCAATATCGAATGCATTGCGGTGACCCACGGGCACTGGGATCACATGGCCGCTCTTCCGGCCGCGATGAGATTCTATCGTGAAACAGGGCGGGAAAGTAACGGTGCATGTCAATCAAGGAATGTTCAATGAGCGAGCTGTCAAGCTGAAAGACGGAACCATCATCCCGGTCGCCAAGGTGCCGCTGCCTTCTGAAATGGAAGCGGTGGGGGCGACAGTGCTGAACAATTCTGCGGAGCAGCTGCTGCTCGACGGGCATTTTTATTACAGCGGCGAGATCCCGCGGGTGAGCGCCTTTGAGAAAGGTCGTGTCGACCATCTCAGCCGAACGGGTCCCGATGCCGCATGGGAGCCTGATCCTTTTTTGATGGATGAGCGCATGCTCGTGGCTCATGTTCGGCATTTGGGATTGATCGTTTTCAGTGCGTGCTCGCATGCCGGGATCGTCAATGTCTGCACCGAAGCCCGCAGGCTCTTTCCCGAGATTCCAATCCATTGCGTGATGGGTGGGTTACACCTCGGCGGCGTCATGGAGCGCATCATCCCCGAAACGGTGGAGGGATTGAAGGCGTTCAATATCAAAAATATCATCACCGGCCATTGCACCGGTTGGCGTGCGTTGCACGCGCTCGCCGAGGCGTTCGGCGACACTGTTAGCCAGTCGGCGGTGGGCACCACTTACACTTTTGCGCAAGCCCACTATCCGTCGCTTTAGAGGGCCGATGAAAACACAGGCGCGTCTACCGGTCACGATCATTACCGGCTTTCTCGGCAGCGGAAAGACGACTTTGCTAAACCATATCTTGGAAAATCAGCATGGGCTGAGAATCGCAGTCATGCTCAACGAAATTGGCGAAATTGCGATCGATAATGAGTTGGTCATTGCCACCGGCGAGATGGTGGAATTGAGCAACGGCTGCATCTGTTGCACTATCAACAACGATCTTGTTGAAGCTCTTTATCGCGTGCTGCGCCAAAATGCTCAACTGGATTACGTGATCCTCGAAACGACAGGCGTCGCGGACCCGTTACCCGTGGCGCTCACGTTGTTGCGCTCCGAGTTTCGCGATTTGATGCGCATCGATTCGATTATCACCATGGCGGACGCGGAAAATTTCAGCCTCGACCGCTTCTCAAGCGAAGCGGCGGCCAATCAATTGCGTTACGGCGACATCATACTGCTGAACAAATGCGACCTCGTCACTGAAGAGCGCCTGGACCAAATCGAGCAAAAAATCCGCCATGTCCGAGAGAGTGCGCGAATCCTGCGCACGACTGGGGCTCAGATCGCGCTTCCTTTAATCCTTGGCATTGACCTTTTTTCGCCGCACCGTTTACTCGACGCCTGCGGTGATGACCACGAAGGTCACGACCATCTGCTGGCCGACGCATTCGAATCCGTGTCATTCGAGAGCGAGCGGTGCTTTGCGGCCGAAGCGTTTCAGCTCTTCCTCGAGCAGTTGCCCGTCAACGTCTTTCGAGCCAAAGGCGTTCTGGCAATCGCCGGCAGCGACAAGCGCTACATATTTCACCTCGTCAGCCAGCGCTTTACTCTGGACGAGAGCCAGTGGACCGGCCCCATCAGAAACAAACTGGTCCTGATCGGCCGCGGCCTCGACGCTCGCCATTTACAAAAGCGGCTGCATGAGTGTCTCGCAACTGTGCGAGGCCCGTAGGTTACTTCGTCACAAATTTCTTCTAATGAGGGACTACACCACCGAGCGCCGACATACCCCATTGGGCTACAAGCCTCCAGCGTCCGAGGTCTTCATACTGCCTTCGCCGCGTCGGCGGCTGCGAGGGGGACATGGTGGATCATCTCTCGACAGGCTGCGGTTCGCGCTTTCTTCTTTAGCCGGAATTCGCCGGACGGGCCCAGGTTCAGATGCAAGGATTCCCCAATTTGGCGTCTTTGACAAGGCGGAGCCGTCCCGATGGGCGCCGCCGGAGCGCGCAGGATGGCGGACGACATTGGAATTAAGACGACCGCTATTGGCGCCTAGCTGCCGCGCGCGAATGCGTCTGTCGCGGCGGCAATTTGGGGTTCAGCGGACCCGATCGAACGAAGCACTCGCGACGCAGGTCTACCCGTGCCGGCCTTTGCCGCCAGCCGAGAAAGGCGGCGGCGCGGGCGTGAGGTTGCGCATGCGCTCGGCAGTCGCCGCCAGGGCCGCGTCAATCCCAATTGAAGTCTTGAGCGCCGAGAATGACGAGTGACGGTGGCGTCTTATACCAACCCACACTGAGGCAAACTCATGCGGGGGATTCCCGAATCGGTGGGTTTCTGATTCGACATGGCAAACCGGAGGAGGTTCGCCATGTCGGCTGCGATTGGATTGCGGGAAGACTTTGACGCAAAGGCTCTTCGGGCTCTAGCCAAGCGCGCGAAGGATGGGCCGCAGGCGCGTCGTCTGTTGGCGCTGGCGGCGATCTACGACGGCGCGACGCGCAGCGAGGCGGCCAAGATCGGCGGGGTGACGCTCCAGATCGTCCGCGACTGGGTCCTGCGCTTCAACGCGCTGGGGCCCGAAGGTCTCGTGGACCGCAAGGCGCCGGGGCAGCCGGCGCTCCTCAACGATGAGCAGCGCACCGCCTTGGTCCACATCGTCGAGGAGGGCCCGACGCCGGCGATCCACGGCGTTGTGCGCTGGCGCATCGTCGACCTCTGCCAATGGCTGTTCGAGACGTTCCGCATCTGCGTCTCCGAGACGACGGTGAGCCGCGAGCTGCGCAAGTTGGGCTATCGCAAGCTTTCCGCGCGCCCGCGCCACCATGCGCAGGCTGCAGGCGCGATCGAGGATTTTAAAAAAGCTTCCCTGCCCGCCTGGAGGAGATCGCCCGCGAAAAAGGCGTCGCGAGGAGCGACATAGAGATATGGTTCGGTGACGAGGCGCGCGTCGGCCAGAAGAACAAGATCACGCGGCGCTGGGCGAAACGCGGCTCGCGCCCCTCCGCGCCCAAGGACCAGCGCACCGCCTCGACTTACATCTTCGGCGCGATCTCCCCCAAGGACGGCAAGGGCGCCGCGCTCGTCCTGCCGAAATGCGACACCTACGCGATGAACCGTAAGCGCCGTTTATCTCCCATATCAATTGAATTGCGGGAATAGCTTGCAATCGATTGCGGCAAGGCGTTGCACGCCTTTGGCGCAAAACTTTGCGAACGATTGGTTTGGCGTTCGGACGCGTGATCAGGCGGCCGGCGCCGCGGTCGAGGATTTGAAGGCCCAGGGCATGAGCTCGTCGATGCGCGATTGCGGATGGCCGTCGGCGATCGCCTCGAAGGTCGTTTTCATCCAGGCATAGGGATCGACGCCGTTGAGCTTGCAGGTGGCGATGAGCGAAGCGAGACGTGACCACGAACGGCCACCTTCATCGTAAGCGCCGTTTATCTCCCATATCAATTGAATTGCGGGAATAGCTTGCAATCGATTGCGGCAAGGCGTTGCACGCCTTTGGCGCAAAACTTTGCGAACGATTGGTTTGGCGTTCGGACGCGTGATCAGGCGGCCGGCGCCGCGGTCGAGGATTTGAAGGCCCAGGGCATGAGCTCGTCGATGCGCGATTGCGGATGGCCGTCGGCGATCGCCTCGAAGGTCGTTTTCATCCAGGCATAGGGATCGACGCCGTTGAGCTTGCAGGTGGCGATGAGCGAAGCGAGACGTGACCACGAACGGCCACCTTCATCGTGACCCGCGAACAGTGCATTCTTGCGCGTGAGAGTCAGCGGTCTGATTTGATTTTCGACGAGATTTGTATCCATCTCGACGCGGCCGTCCTCCAAGAATAGCGTCAGCCCGCCCCAATGGTTCAGAAGATAGGCGATGGCCTTTCCTATCTCGCTGCGGCCGGACAGGCGCGCCGCCTGGGCGCGCAGGAAATCTTCGAGTTCGGCGACGAGAGGTCGCGATCTCTCGCTGCGAACCATTTGCCGGATCGACGCGTCTTTGCCTCTGATCTCCGCCTCGATCGCATAGAGCGCCGCGATGCGCGCAAGGATCGCCGCGGCGACGGGCGAGCCGGCCTTCGGCGTGGCGGCGATGATCTCGCGCCGGCCATGGCTCCAACACCAGGCGAGCCGTAGCGGGGCGCCGCCTCGGCGCTCGGGGCGCGCCAGCCGATGATAGCCGCCATATCCGTCGACCTGAAGGACGCCATCGAATCCCTCGAGGATCCGCTCGGCGTGCTCGCCGCTGCGCCCCGGCGCGTAATGATAGACAACGATCGGCGGATCGGCGCCGCCATGGCCGCGGTCGTCGCGCAGAACGGCCCAGAGATAACCCGTCTTCGTCCGGCCGCGGCCGGGATCGAGCACCGGGGCCCGAGTCTCGTCCATGAACAGGCGACCGGATAGCTTCATCAGCGCGCTCATGCGCTCGACGAGCGGCGCGAGGTGGAAGGCGACTGTTCCCATCCAGTCGGCCAAAACGGCGCGGTCGAGGATGATTCCGTGGCGCGCGAAGACCTGCGACTGGCGGTAGAGCGGCATGTGCTCGCTGAACTTCGCGACAGCCACTTGCGCCAGCAGCGCCTCGGTCGGCACGCCGCCCTCGATCAGATGCGCGGGCGCCGGCGCCTGGGTGACGCCCGCGCAGCCCTTCGGACAGGCGTAGCGGGGCCGCACGGTCTCGATGACGCGATATTGCGCGGGCGTCACGTCGAGACGGCTGGAGCGGTCCTCGCCGATCCGAACCATCTGGCCGCAGCCACAGGGACAGGAGAGGCTTGACGGTTCGATCACGCGCTCGACGCGCGGCAGATGAGCAGGAAAGGCGCGCGCGGCGCGGCCGGCTCTCTCCCGCGCGACCGGGCGTCCCGAGCGGCGCGCGCGCTCGTCCTCGCGCTCTTCTGCTTCGGCGATCGCGATCTCGATATCTTCGAGAACGAGCTGCAACTGGTCGGGATCGAACTTCTCCGAACGCTTGCCGAACCGCGCGCGTTCATATTCCTTGACGAGAAGCTGAAGGCGTTCGACCGTCTCCTTGGATGCGGCCAGCTCGCTCTCGACGTGAACGCGCGCGGCAAGTTCATGCTCGGCGCGGCGATGCTCGCCATCGGCGCGAATCCGTTCGGCCTCGAGCATGGCGTGCTGAGCTTCGAACAAGGCGCGTAGATCGGCAGGAAGCTCTGTGAAACGGACCGAATCGAAGCTCTGCGTCATGTTAGCGAATCTATCGCATGCGCGACGCCGATTGAAGCCAATCCGTCAGACTGAGTCAGTTCGCCGCGGTCGGCGCCGCGACGATCCGCTCGCCGACGCGCTTCCAGTGCAGCCCGTCGAATAGCGCTTCGAACTGAACCCGGGTGAGTTGCAGAACGCCGGCGCTGATCTGCGGCCATACGAAGCCGCCTTCACCCAGACGCTTGTAAATCAGCACGAGTCCGGTTCCATCCCACAGCAGGATCTTCAAGCGATCCATTCGCTTCGAACGGAACACGACGATGAGGCCGGAATGCGGATCAAGCCCGAGCTTGTTCTGCGCGAGAGCGGCCAGCGCATCATGCCCGCAGCGAAAATCAACAGGACGAACGGCGAGCACGATCCGCAGCCCCTGCGACGGGATGATCATGCGCCGCGCTCCAACGCTGTCACAATCTCGGCGATGCGCGTCGAGACGGTGTCTCTCTCCAGACGCAGCACGACTTTGCCGATGACGATCTCGATCTTCGCATCGGTCTCTCTACGAGCGACGGGTTCTTCGAGCTCGATCTCCACAAACTCGGCGGCATCGTCGGTCACGAGCGCAAGCCGCCCCGAGCGCGCCGCGCGGCGCCACTGCGTCAATTGCTGCGCGCATATCCCGTATTTGCGCGCCACATCCGCGACGCGCGCGCCAGGCGCCAGGCTCTCTCGTACGATCCGGCCCTTCAGCTCCTTCGACCACAGCCGATGGCCCGAATGTGAACGACGAAAATCCATGCGTCCGACAAATCCAGAGCCATCAATCGCATCGGCCTTCGCGTGCTCGTTCATCTTCGGGTCCTTCCAGAGGCAGGGCTCTCCCTCCGAAGAATCTCACATCCGAAAATCCGCAAGAACCCAAAAAATCAATGGGGCAGCAACGGCGCTTACGATGAACTTGCACCTGGCGGAAATCTCCAAGCGCGTCGCGCCCGGCGCCCACGCCGTGCTGATGCTCGATCAGGCCGGCTGGCACACGACCGCCAAGCTCGACGTTCCCGAAAACATCACCACACTGCCGCTGCCGGCCAAATGCCCCGAACTCAACCCCACCGAGAACGTCTGGCAGTTCCTGCGCGACAACTGGCTCTCCAACCGCGTGTTCAAAGGCTACGACGACATCGTCGCTCACTGCTGCGATGCCTGGAATAAGCTCGTCGACCAACCCTTGGCGCATCATGTCCATCGGACTGCGCGAATGGGCCCATGGGTTCTAATCAGCGCGGCCTGGTATTAGTTTGGAATCTGAACCTCTTGACCGCGCGCGCCCTGGGGCAATTTCCCTATGATGCTCGGCGCAAAGCAGGGGAGAGATGACATGACAGGCGAACCCCGAGGCGTTTATCGGACGCTTGGAACGGACGAAAAGCCAAATACTGCTTTGGTCGAGTCTGGGACGCTCGGTTTTGAAGTCTCTGAGCAGGAATACCGCGACCAGGGATACAAGCCGGATTTTGATGATCTTCCTTGCGGAAGCGCGTCTTGCTTTACTGAGAAGAAGGACGACCAAGCCCGGCCCGGCGTAAATGCCAAGCGTCCCCTGAAATGATCCGCAAACTTGGGTGGATCATCGCCGCTCCAAATCAGCTGAAATCGAGTTCATCGCGGAGAACGGCAGCGGGGCGGGGGTGAGGCTGCGGAAGGAAATCCTGCAATGACGAGTAGACCGCCGCTACAAAAAAATGCCCAGCTCGCGCCGGGCAGGGGGGTCAGGCTATAGCCTGGGGAAATACGTAGAGCGCCGAAGGCGGATTTCTAGCCCATGTCTCACCTTTATCGAGGCTCGTGCCGGCGAGCGCACCTAAGTCGTCGCCGAGCGCTTCCCCGCGGGCGGCGGCGCGGCGGATCGTGCGCTCGTCCTAATCCCGCGCCGCGGCAAACTCTCGTGGGCGCCCTGTAATTCGGTTCGGCCGTCTCAGCACAGCCTACGGGATACCGCCTAAGACCAACACGAATCGGAATTACAGGGCGTGTAGGCACGGTCGCATCATTTATGCGCTGGAAAAATACGGGATGTTACTTAGAATTCACAGAAATCAGTTCTCCGCCCCCGCTCGTCGGGCGGAAGATCGCGGAGGCGGAGCGGTGCCGGGGGCTCGAATCCAACGCCGCCCCTCGCCTGGGCGATGCCGGACAAATCAGGAGATCCGGCGGATCATCGTCGCCTAAAATCCTTTCGAGAATATTTCGGGGTTTCGTCCCGATTGTCCCGTCGATCAAACGAGGGCCGCTAACGCTCGCCTATCGCGAGAGCGAGGGCGAAATTGGCGGATGGCTGTCTGCGGAGCTTCGGCGCGCGCAAGGCTGAAGCCATAAGGGCGCAGATCGTAAGCAGCCCGAGAGTGAGAAGGAGGCGAGAAAGCATAGCGCGGGTGAGCATCGCGGTATTCCGTGACCGAGAGGGGACGCGAAAACCACGGAGCCCCTAAACGGGGCGATAACAGTCGAAAGTGGTCGGCGGTGAAGTCTCATCATAGTTAACGATTGCGCGGAATGACCCTGTGACGCTCTATGCCGACCCTGGGGGCCCGTGCCTCTCAATGCTTCGTCGCCGCGTCACCTCTGCTCGCGCCGAGCGCCCTCAGAGCGCCAGCCGCAACTCCGCCAGCGCAGGCGCGCGCCGTGTCTCGATGCAGACCCCAGGCGACAAGCTGGCGCTCGGTTTCTTCCTGCCAGGCGCTCGCGCGCCCGAGGCGTCGCCGCTGGATAGGGCCGCCCACTCGCCCGCAAGCGCGTCCGGTTCTTCTCCACCGTCGAACTCGTCAACGCGCTCGAAGCGGAAAAGCACCAGGGCAAGCCCGGGCAGATCGCGGCGAGGCTCCTCGAATGACAGAGCATCCAGCGCGCGTTCCGTGGCTGTGATCGCGAGGCCGACGTGTTGCAATCCGATCTGCCTGCGATCGACGCCTGTGCGCTTTAAGACGATCAGCCTCGCGCCGGAAACGCCCTTTCCCGCTATCGCAAGGACGCGCCGCTCCGGCGTGCGCCGCCTGCGAGTCAGTGCGCAGCGACGTGTCGCCGGACTGGCGGGAACACAGGGCGGCGGGACCTCAAGGGATTCAGCGCGCCATGGTCTCAAGTTTTGGAATGGCGCGGCGCAATACGAAATGAGCGCATTGCAGCAACATTAAATAACTGTCATGTTAATAAAATCGTCATAAAAATAAGGTGGAGATGCGCTAAACAGTTTTCCAAAAGATGCGCGGAAACGCGGGGGAGGAAAGCGCTATGATTACCTTGACACAATGCGCTGAATTGGCAGGAGTTGCGCCGAATGAGCTGGATCTGTGCACTGCGCCGTCTGCCAGACATAAATCACTGCTTGAAACCTATCGGTTTAGTCTTAAGCGGGGCGAGAAAGCCGTTTGCCGCATGATCATCGGTGATTTTTTGCGGCTAAGGGAACTTGACGCGCTGGAGCGGGCCGCAGACGCGCTGCTTGTCCTGCGGCTATTTCTTTCCGAGTACCCCAACGCCCAATCTGCGGCCTGATCCCATCGGCGGCTTGCGGCGCGAAGCCGAAACGCGACACCGCGCGTGTGCGGCGGCAATGCGGGGATGAGCGGACTCGCTTGAAGAGAGCACTCTCGGCGCAGTCTGACCCAGAGCAGAAGTCACGTCTCCCGTCCCTGCCATCAAGCCTAAGCTTCACGCGCTAGCCTCTAATCTCGACAAATTCCTGCGTGCCCTAGCGACGCCGCTGCCGATCAAGGAATGGTCACGGACGACGCTCATGGAGAAGCTGATCAAGATCGGCGCGAAGGTCGTGAGCCCACGCCCGCTACGTCGCCTTCCAGATCGCCGGTGCGCACCGGGCTCGCACGCCTCACCGCCGTCGGCGGCGGGAGGAGGCGGCGCGGGTGAAGAACGGCCAATGCCGCGTGGCGAATGGCAGGGATTGCCCTTCCCCCCAGCGCGATCTTTGATAGAATTTAAGTGGAGGCACCCAGAGAGGGAGGCGACGATGAGAAGCGCCAGCTCTTGTAACTATCTGTCGCGAAGCGAACGGAAATCGGAGGGAATACCGCGTTCGGCCATTGTTCGGGCGGCCGCGACTGGGCTCCGCGATGAGCAATCGCGTGAGGTCCTGTGGAAACCGCCGAGAGCCGAGCAGTGGCGGCGCGCATACCGGGTAATCGCCGCAGAGTTTGTGTGCGAAATCTGCGGGTACGACGTCTGTCGTTACTTCACAGAAGATGCCGGTCCGTCGACCCCTCGCCATTAGCCCAAGCGCACGCCTGCCTTCGCCAGCTCGGCCGCTTTTTCCGTGCATTGCAATTCGGGCGCGCCGGACTGGCCCCGCCAATTCGACGGCCCGCGAGGGACCTCCCCAATATGCGCGGGCGTGGCGTGCGCCCGATCGATGCGACATATGTCTTCAGTCGTATCGTGCTGGTCGTTGATGGCGCAGCGCGAGGTTTTCGGCCTCCAGCGAGGCCCGCGACCGAAAGCGCCCGACGAAGGCAGAGCACAGGAGTTTGAAAAGCACCATCATGGGGGAGAGGATCGCCCAATTCGCCGTCTCAATCCAGTCGGATTGAAGTTCCGGTAGGCACAGCTGAAGTCGCGGATTTAACTTGCTCCAATTTTCGAATGCCGTAAGCTAATTTATAACTTCGCTTCCAAGCTCGGGGGGCAAAAAATAGGGAGGAGATCATGTATCATAACTCAGCCCCAATAACTGCTTTCGTCTTTATGGCGATCGCAGTAATATTATCGGGATGCGGGAGTGAGAAAAAAGATGAAGTGCTCGGACTGATAATTATAGATTGCCAGTTGAATGCTCATAATGCGATGGACTCATCGCCTTTAACGGACGAAAAGAAGCACTTCGCAATTGGAGAGTATGTTGAGCGGTGTTTGAAAGAAAACGGGCTGCAACCATTCAATGTTAAACAAGGTGATGAGTCTTGTTTTGAAACTCCTAAATCAACTGAAGAGGGCAAAGGATTCATTAAGCCCCTTCAAAAATGCTGGAATAATGTCAGATCCTCTAAAAGTTGATATAAACTCTACAAGTAGCACAAACTGCGCCGGTGCGGTTATGCCATCGGTCACGCGCGCAAGCGTGCGCAGGCTATGGGCGGAGAGCGCTGACGGTCGACGTAAAGGCAGGCTTCGAAGGATCGCGACTACGACAGTTTGAAATTCTTCGTCGACTTTCCAACGCGGCGGGGCAAGTTGGTAGGCTCGGGGAATTTCACCCCGAGCCTCTCACAGAACCGGACTTGATACTCTCGCATCATAGTCGACCCCGCCCGAAGCCCAAGGCATGCGCAAAAAAACGCGCCCTAAAAGAGGGCGCGACCAAGTTTGATTCCATTACGCCGGGGGAATTTGGCGTGACGGTGCTGGTTCGTGTTACTCAACCATCCTGGTCGTGCGGCCCACGCCAGGGCTGCCAGGTTGATTGCCCGTGCCGTTCGTGCCTTCCGGCGAGATCCAGTCCGGAACCCACGTCAGGGCGACGACAACGAAGATCACTGCCCCCGCCAGGTACATGAGTATCTTGCCGACTTCGGCGCCGCTGTGGACATTTGCCATTTTCTCCCTCCTGTTCCTGGTTTTTGTCGTTTGAGATAAAGATTTTCATCTTCTTTTATATTATAACCTGAAATTAGCGGATTGACAATTGGCACCAAGAAGATTTGTTCTAGATATTTGAATTAGATGGATAAAGGTAGAAAGGTACCGGCAGTTCTACTTGAGCTTGTCCGGACCACTCACGCTCATCATGACTTGCTCGTCGCAAACATCATGAGCTTTGCCTCGACGTGGTCGTGCTGAGAGGAGAAGTTCCCGATGGACGGCCTCGCTCCGCCCACCTTCGCCGATCTTTAATCCCATGGCGTCGCCGGCGCTTGGGTGACGTGCCGCAATCCGCTTTGCCTGCGGTCGAGGCCCATAGGCTTCGAGGCGCTTGGCCTTGCGCCAGTTTCTTCGTGCGCTGATGCAACTTTCAATGCCCGAAAGTTGTTTCCCTCATAAAGGAGGGGAGTCATGACGACCCTCATCGCACTAGCGCACAAGATGGAGAGCTATAATCACGCCGTCACTTCAGACAGCAAATGCGTAGCTTGGCAGAAATTTATCGAAGAATGCCGCGACGATTTGCATCGCCTGCCTTGGAGTGACGACGCGGGGTATTTCGTTCCAGAAGGGTTCTGGGAATACTGGAGTTGTGTCGCCGCAGGGGAGAGCCGGGAATTCGATGCAAAGAGCGGCGACGAGGTGTCCTGCGGGTGACTCTCGGAAAAATGCAAGACGGCTCGCCGCCGCAAGAGGGCGCGGCGCTTGGTTTGCGCCGCGTGCGGCTCAAGGCGCGTCGACGTGTCGCCAGACTGGCGGGGGCATAGAGTGGCGGGGAGTCGGGCGATGATCCCGATTCGACAACCGGAGCTTCTTGCCTAATTAACAGGCGTGCCATTCTCAATCGAACGAGGAATGGCCAAAGGGGAGGACGTCAAAATGAACCGTAGAATTTTTGTTCTCGCTATCGGTTTGGGCCTCGCTGCTTTCCTGGCGCCGCCTTTTGCAATGGCGGAGGATCATTTGGCCGAAGCCATCGCCCATACAAAACAGGCGATCACGGTGGGCGGGGCTGGAGACGCCGACGGCCTCGTGGTCCACGCCGAGGCCGCGCTCACGCACGCCAATGCTGCAGAGAAAGCGAAAGCCAATCCGCATACGACGGAAGGGATTACGCACCTAAATGCGGCGATCGCGGAGGGCAAGAAGAAAGACGCCAAAGCCGCCACAGGACACGCCGAGGAAGCGTTGACGCATCTGCAGGCCGCCACGAAATAGCCCAGCACAACGCAAAGCGCCCCGCAAGCCGCTCATCCGGGCTTTGCGAGGCGCTTCGTCTGGTCGGCGTGCGGGTCGAGACGCGTCGACGTGTGCGCCGGACTGGCGCGAGCACAGGGCGGCGGGGATGGGGCGATGATCGCGCAAAAAACCTGGCCATTGCTGACCGGGCAGCGCAAACACTAGCGCAGCGTTGGACGCCTTCAGGTTGGCAATAAGCTGATCATACGAGAGGATGATAATATGAAAGGATAATAATACGGAAGGATGGTAATACGAAAGAAAGCCACTCGACTCTGATTGCCATCTTGCGGAACATGTCCATATCTTTTTCTTCGAAGCGCCGTCACGGGAGACGAGGCAATGAAGACTTTCCCTTCCCGCTTCTCAAAGCACAAATCCGGCGTCACCTTAGACGAATGCCTTCTGATCGCCGCTTTAGTTTGGATCGCAATCGTTGTTGGCGTGCAGTTCATAAGAGCTGGAAAGCCGCAGGGCAACTTCAATGTAGCCCAAAGCGAGACGCTTTAGGCGCGCCCCAAACGCAAGGCGCCCTGGCCGTACATCCGGGCTCAGGGCGCTTCGTTAGGCCGGCGCTCGCGAGAGCGCGCGGCAATGTCCAGTAGTTTAGTAGAACTATGGGCTAATTTCAACTAGCCGCCCAGCTATCGCTTCAGGGGAGCCCGCTGGCGCGATTTCACGAGGGGTTTTTAATTCAATCACGCGCAGGGCGATCGCAACTCCTCCCTTGCCGCCGCGACGGCGCGCTACATATGAGAGGGCAATCCACAAATCAATAGAGATGACGACGTGCCGCGAGTCGTCGCGCGCGGCGCGTCGAGGGAGGGACTCGATGTCGCAACCTTTGGATAGCGATCACTCAGCCGCTGTAATGACGGGATGTGCGTTGGTCGGGGCTCTCGTCTGCGCCGTGGTTTTTGGCGTGATAATGGGCCCGACGGCGGGCCTGGTCGGCGCGCTGGTCGGGGGCTTCGTCGGCGCTCTGCTCGCGGAGAGCTGAGCGAAGAGCGTTTAGGGAGAGCCGCCCGCATGCGCCGCATGCGCCGCCGTCAATGGTGCGTGCCTCGCCGTTTGCGCGTGCAGCGGGGCCTCGGGCGCGGCCGGCGCGTCGGGCTCGAGGACCGCTGATCCGCTTCACGTCGATCAGGGCATTGAGCCAGCGCCGCGGCCTTGTTTAGCGCTGCCTCGTTATGCTTAGGGCCCGTGCAGGAATAATTGAATCGAAACGCGCGGCGACGGGATTCCGATTTTGCGGCGTCGATCGTATGAAGCGTCATGATCGACGAGGGATTGATTCGGCGACGCTTTGAAGCGCTTTCGCCGCATCTGGACGAACGTCGCCGGCGGTTGTTCGCGGCGACGACGGTGCAGGAAATCGGTCGTGGCGGGATCGCGGCGGTGTCGCGGATCACCGGGATGGCGGCATCCACGATTGGACGCGGGCTAAAGGAGCTTTCGGCGCAAGCGCCGCCTTTGGCCGTGGGCCGGGTGCGACGGTCGGGCGCCGGCCGCAAGCCGCTGACGAAGAAAGATGCGACGCTCGTGCGCGACCTGCTCGCCCTCATCGCGCCAGACGAGCGCGGCGATCCGATGTCGCCTTTGCGCTGGACTTGCAAGAGCTTGCGCCGGCTGGCCGACGAGCTGAGGAAGCTCGGGCATAATACCAAAGGCTACGAGGCATGACCGACGTGAGCCCAGTCGCGCATGCCAATTGAGGTGATTGTCTCTGGCTGGGCGGTGAGCCTTCGCCAGGCGTCGCAGGCGGCGTCGATGATGGCGTCATAGTTTTCGAAGACGCGGTTCGAGAGCCAGTTTTGCCGCAGATACTGCCAGACGTTCTCGACCGGATTGAGTTCTGGCGCGCGCGACGGCAGCAGGATCGGCGTGATGTTTTTCGGCATGTCGAGCTTTCCCGTCGTGTGCCAGCCGGCGCGATCGAGCAGCAGCACGGCATGCGCGCCTTTTTCGACATGGCGCGCGATCTCGTCGATATGAAGTTGCATCATCGCTGTGTCGGCGTAGGGGAGCGCCAACGCCGCGCCCTTGCCCTTCGCCGGGCAGATCGCGCCGAAGAGGTAGGCGTTCTCGTAGCGCTGGTCGGCAGGCTGACGCGGACGCGTTCCGCGCCGCGCCCATTGCCGCACGAGGCCGTTCTTCTGGCCGATGCGCGCTTCGTCCTGGAACCAGATTTCGACCGGCGTTTGCGGCGGAAGGGCGGCCAGATGCGCCTTCAGCGTCGCTTCGAAGTTTTTTTGTAAGCCTCGACGATCCGCTCGTCTTGCGCGGGGTGGCGCGGCCTTGCGCTGATGTGGGAGAAGCCGAGCTTCTTCAAAAGCGTCCCGATGTAGCGCTCGTGAAAATCGACGCCGAAGCGCTCCTTGATGACGCGCTGAAGATCGACGCGTCGCCAACGCACAACGCCGTCTTTCTCGCGATCCGGCCCAGCCTCGACGAGGCTTGCGAGTTCGGTCAGCTGCTCCGCCGACAAACGCGGCTTGGGGCCTTCCGTCCAGTGATCGAAAAGGCCTTCCGGCCCGGCGGCGTTGAAGCGATGAACCCAGTCGCGCAGCGTCTGCCGATCCATGCCGCCGATCTGGGCCGCTTCAGCCCGGTCCTTGCCGTCGCGGACCGCCGCCAGCGACAGCAAGCGCCGGCTCTGATTGACGTCCTTCGCGCGTCGGGCCAAGGCCCGAAGCTCTTGAGCCGAAAAGTCGTCTCGCAATTTCACCGCTGCGGGCATGGCGCGAATCTCCTTCGCGCCCAATGAGTCAGAAACCCCGCGCCGAGGGAATCCCCCCATGAGTCACCCGACAGAGCCGTTGGTATAAGGTCAGCCATCGCATGGTCGGGAAGATCCTTAAGGAGCTGGGCTACAGCCTGCAAGCCAACAGCAAGACGCGCGAGGGCTCGGATCACGAGGATCGAGACGCGCAGTTTGCGCACCTCAATGAAAAGGTGAGCGCCGCGCTCGCCGCCAACGAGCCGGTGATCTCGGTCGACGCCAAGAAGAAGGAGCTCGTCGGCGACTTCAAGAACAATGGGCGCGAATGGCGCGCGAAGGGCTCGCCCGAGGAAGTTCGCGTTCATGATTTTCTGATCAAGGAGCTCGGGCGCGCGACACCCTACGGCGTTTACGATCTCGCGGACAACGCAGGCTGGGTGAGCGTCGGCATGAGCTGCGACACCGCGGCGTTTGCGGTTGCGACGATCAGAAGATGGTGGCTCGAGATTGGGCGGCTGCGCTATCCTGGCGCAACGCGTCTCGTCATCACGGCGGACGGCGGCGGATCGAATGGCTCACGCGTGCGCTTGTGGAAGCTGATGCTCCAGCGCCTCGCCGACGAACTCGGTCTCGCTATCGAGGTCCATCATTTTCCGCCCGGGACCAGCAAGTGGAACAAGATCGAGCACCGGCTGTTCTCCTTCATCAGCATGAACTGGCGCGCCACGCCGCTCGCCACCTATCAGGTGATCATCGACATGATCTCCTCGACAACGACGAAAACCGGGTTGAAGGTTCATTGCGAACTGGACGCCAACGAATACCAGAAAGGCGTAACCGTCTCCGATGAGCAAATGGCCGCCCTCAACATCGAGCGCGACCATTTTCACGGCGAGTGGAACTACACCGTCAAGACAAGCAGCGACCGCTCAAATGAAGCGGTAATTTAGGCACAGGCTCTTAGCGTCGGGGTGCGGCCCCTTGCGGAGCGTGAGCAATTCGACCTTCGACACCTTGCCGGGCGGGGCGCTTCTCGCCTTTAGGGCCTGTGGGCATTTTTCAGAATTCTCCTCACAAATGATTCTGTCCACGGGCGATACCAATAAGGATTATGGGCAACGCCGCCCCCTTCGCGCGTGAGGCGGTTTTCGTCCATAAGCCGGCGACATGCCCTGTTCACGTGAGGTCGGTTGAAAGAGTCTCCAAAAAGCATTTCGGAGATGTCCTCCTCAGTCAGTTTCAATCTGGGATACTTGCGGCGGATAAGCGCCTCAACCCTGTCTTCTAATTCTCGGTCGGTGAATTCCATTACGACCGCCTCCTGCTTTCCGCTAAGCATACCACGGAATGAGGGCGACGGGAGCTGGCGTCAAGGGCGTCAAATTTCAAACTGAGACACTCGCTAATTCACGCTCAAAAATATCCTGCGGGACCGCCGCCAGCCTTTGCCAGTCAGAAGATTGCTGATAAGAAACGCCAAGGTCAGCAAGGGTTTTTGTTCTTTCTGGCGCTCGGACAATGCTAGCGCCAGAAAGGTCCCGTCCGGCTAATTGTCCTTTTGTGCCTTTAGCCTTTTCCATGGCGGCTATCAATTCGCCTGCCTTTCGCTCGGCGCGCAATCTGATTGAGCAAGCTTGTCGTTCGCTCCTACTGCAACGCCAACACGACACACAACAGCGTAAACACCGAGAAGGCGACGACGCCCGCCGCCCAGGCGATGTCGAACAGCGCGCTCATCGCCACTTCCGCTCGACTACGGCGGCGATGGTGAACAAGAAGAACGACGCGCCGACGGCAAGGCCAATGAGGGCGAGTGTCTCGGGCCGCATCAGTGCTACCGTAGGCCGATCTCGACGATGACGGCAGCAAGCGCCACCGCGACGGCGAGGATGCAGGCGACGATGAAAACGGTTTTGGCTTTCATGCTGTTGTCCTTTGTCTTGAAGATGGTGGCGACGACGAGATTGCTCAAGACCTCGCCGCCGCCCTCCCCGATGACCGCGAGCCTTGGAGCTGGTCGACGTCTCGGGAAGCTCGATCAACGTCGCGGCCTCTTGTTGTCGGTCGCCGTGCCCTTGACGCCTTGCGACCTCAGGAAGCTTTCGCTCGACCCCTCGTTCGACGGCTTGCTCACCCTATGGGAGCCGGCCAAGCATCATGGTGGTTTAAACGACCTTCGAGCCGGGCGTGTCAGCCTTCTGATAGGCGGTGCCGAACACATAGTCCCACCAGATCGCGTGAACGCCGAAGCCTTTTTCGGCGTCGCGGAAGTGATGCAGCATGTGCAGCCGCTTCACCTGCTTGGCGAAATGGGATTTCGGCTGGCCGTAATGCGTCCAGTAATGCACCCAGTCGTAAATCCCATAGCCCACCATGAAGCCCGCGAGCACCGGCCAGGCGAAACTCGCGCCGAAGAGCAGGCGTATGATCGTCAACGCGATCAGCATGCTCGGTACCGACAAGAGGGGCAGCATCACTAGCCGCAGCGGGTCGTTGGGATAGATGTGATGCACGCCATGAATGAGGAAGTGAAAGCGCGGTCCGAGCCCGAAGGGCAGTGGAAAGATTGTGTGGAAGAGATAACGGTGGCTAAAATATTCAGTCAGCGTCCACGCCAAGTAACCAATGACGAGGCCAAACAGCATGAACGAGACACCGTTCAGCATCAGCGAATAGAAGAGAAGCCCGACAATGATCGGCGTATTGATGATCACCGGCGTCAGATGATGCACGCGCGACAGCCTGTCGAGCAGTTCGCTCTCAAAAAGGCGCGGCGAGGCGTCGAGCGCCTCATCGGTCTGGGGCCCCATGTCTTGCGTCATCTGCTCACTCCGCGGGCGCGGCGGGGGCGTCGCGCACTCGGCGGCTTGCGTCACATTTTCGAAGCGCTGCCGAGTGAATAGGTGGGATAGAACACGAAAGTTGCAAGCAGCGCGACCCAGGATCGCTGACAATGCAGGGTATCATAGAATTCCGGCACTATTGTCCTGAGTTCCAGCAGGCACGCCCAGAGAGAATTTTCGTGGGGGTCGTGATGCTCTTTGTGAGAGCCAATGTTGAGTGCGAGCTTATTCAGTGGCCGATAAAAATCGAACGGGCCATGATCCGCGTTTCAATGTGCCGTTCGACTAAATGACGCTTCAATGCTAACGCCTCTTCCAAGTTACAGTTACGGAGTGGCGATACACGCTAGACGACGCGGCGGCACTGAGAAAAAATCATCGCGCCTTGCCTCTCTCGATCAGGCCCTTGATATTCCATAGGCTGTGTTCAGCACCTTTCTGAATAACTACTCGGACCAGCCTTTCGAACGGACGCATCATAAAGTCAAGTTCGGGAATCTCGAACGTGAAGGCGACGCGGGTGCAAGACTCGGAAAATGGGGCCGCTTTTAAGTCATAAACGCACCGAAAGGCGCTCATGCGCAAAACGTCGCCCACATGGCCGACCCCGGCGCAAACGAAGCGCCGGTATTTTTGAAACTCCAGCACCCTGAAATCGGACTCCGAACGGTACCCGAAATCGACCCGGACTTGCCTTGCCAAGGTCCCAACCCTGACGGGGCCGTCGGACAAGGCCTTCAGGTTCTTCACCTCGGGGGACCATTTCGGATAATTTTCGAAGAAATCCTCGCCGATGAACCGAAACACTTCTTCCGCAGGCTTGCGGATGACAACGCTCGATCTGCCTACCACCGGCTTGCTGGGACTAAGGAACATTGTTTCAGCCCCTGCTTCACTCACCTTCCTATGGTTTTAAAGGGCATTGGCCCTGCAAACGTGGCGTGAAGTCGTCGCCGGGGCGTTGATCGGCCCCCAGCGACGGGTCCAGCCCAATGTTAGTGCATCGTCGGCCTCAGAGCCAGCGCGGGCGGCGCGGCTGGTTGGGGGTGAGCGGCCCCCGCCCGCCCGCCGGACAGCGGCCACGAAGCGGCCTTTTCGTGTGCGTCGCTACCTTCTCGTACATCGATTCCGTAGTGGTCGTCATTTGTGCGGGATTCATTCTGGCGCGGCTGCGGTGTAGCCTTCTGCTTGATTCGTAATGGAGTTGACGAAGATGGCGGCATGGCGACAAGCGTTGGCGTTGGTGATCGAAATTGAGGATTTGGTTCAGCTCACGACGATTGCTCGCTCGCGCACGGAGCCGGCGAGGCGTGTAGAGCGCGCGCGGATCTTGCTGGCCTATCGGGACGAGCCGTCGTTTTTCGCTGTCGGCCGGGCGCTGGGATTGCATCATCAGACCGTGCAGCGCTGCGTCGAACGGGCGGTGGCCCTCGGCCCGCTGGCGGCGCTCGACGAGCGTCCGCGGCCAGGCAAGGCGCCCCTCATCACGACCGAGGCCAAGGCCTGGGTGGTGTCGCTGGCCTGCCGCAAGGCCAAGGAGCTTGGCTATCCACATGAAGTTTGGACGACGCGTCTGCTGGCGCGCCATGCGCGGGAGCATGGGCCGGCGGCAGGCCATGCCTGTCTTGCCCATCTGGCGCAAGGCACTGTGTGCAAGATCCTCGATCAGCACGAGGTGAAGCCGCACAAGGTGCGCTACTACCCTTCCAGCCCTATCACTTTGCACGGTCATCCTCATCCCTGCCTGTCAGCGCGTCGCTGGACAAGATAGCGCGCGCGCCGGTGGAAGGCGAAGTGTTCGCGGCGGTTTTTCGTCGCGACCGGGTTATCAACGAAGGGTCGTCGTTCGCGGCGGCCCTTATTTTGTAAAAGAGGAGTTCCGTTGCCACGCCGGCGTCACGCAGAGAAATGCCGAGCTCAAGAGACCGCGAGGGGGAGGCGCCGCAAGTTCCATGTTGAGCGTTACGCGCCAAGTTTACGCGCCAAGTTACGGAATAACGACTCCCCGATGATGCTGGTCACCACGCTGGCGTCGTGGGGCTCCCTATGACCGGTTGTGGCGCCAAGCTGCCGCCTGAGGATGCGTTTGTCACGGCGGGAATCTGGGGTTTAGCGGACCCGTTAGAGCGAAGCGCTCGCGATGCAATTAGAGGAACGCCGACAACATCCGCCTGATGTCGGCGTCAGGCGTGTCAGCGGGCTGCTCGAGGAGGCGGCGCGCCATCTCGAAGTCGGGAACGGCCTCGATATCGAAAACGACGAGCGCGGTCATGGATCAATCCGATGCGAATAAAGGACGAGAGCAGGCTAGCCTGTCCGCGTCGCATTTGGAACCACAGCGCGTTGATGGCTCCCGGACTCGACGCGGCGCTGCGGGCCCGAGTTCGACCGACAGCCATTCTTTGAGCTTGGTCCACCGCCGCTTGCGCCCGTGGGTCCGAACGGCGATGGCTAGCGCCTTGCGCTGTCCGACGATGACAACGAGCCGCTTGCCGCGTGTGACCGCAGTGTAGACGAGGTTTCTCGCGAGCATCGTATAATGCTGGGTGGCGATGGTGATCACCACCGCGGGATATTCCGAGCCCTGTGATTTGTGGATTGTCGTCGCATAGGCGGGAACGAGCGCGTCGAGTTCGCCGAAGGGGTATTCGACCTCACGCCCGTCGAAGTCGGCGACGAGAATGCCCTCGGTCTGATCGATGCGCCGGACGCGGCCAAGGTCGCCGTTGAACACCTCGCGATCGTAATCATTCTCGGTCTGCATCACCTTGTCGCCGGGGGCGAAGCTCGAGCCGAACCGCTCGATCTTCTCGGCCATGTTCGGATTGAGCGCATTCTGGAGATCGCCATTCAGCGCCCGGGCCCCGAGGGCGCCGCGCTGCATGGGGCACAGCACCTGGACGT
>CAWFZD010000111.1:0-37946 GCA_963820145.1 uncultured Alphaproteobacteria bacterium | reverse complement strand
GATCCTTCGCCAGGAAAGCGAAGGTCGGCTGGCGCCCGACCCACTGCGCGACGGCCGCCGCATTGGCGTCGGCGCGCGCGAAAAGCGCGTCGAGCCCGCCGATCGAGCGCGCCCATTGCAAAGCGTCGAGATAGTCTTCAACGCAAAGCATTGAGGGCGTGTTGATGGTCTCGCCGGCGAAAACGCCTTCGATCAGCTTGCCGCCTTTCGTCAGTCGGAAAATCTTCGGCAGGGGCCAGGGCGGCGTATAGGAACTCGAGACGCTCCACCGCGCGCGGCGAGAGGATGATCATCCCATGCGCCGCCTCGCCGCCGAGCGATTTCTGCCAGGAGAAGGTCGTCACGTCGAGCTTGGTGAAATCGAGCGGCTGCGCGAAGGCCGCGGAGGTCGCGTCGCAGATCGTGAGGCCCTTGCGATCGGCGACGATAAAGTCGGCGTTCGGAACGCACACGCCGGAGGTGGTGCCGTTCCAGGCGAAGACGAGATCATGGTCGCCGTCGACTTGGGCGAGGTCCGGCAACTCGCCATAGGGCGCCGTCAAGACGCGCGCCTGTGGCAGCTTGAGCTGCTTTTGCACATCGGTCGCCCAGCCGCTGGAAAAGCTCTCGAAAGCCAGCACGTCGACGGGGCGCGCCCCCAACATCGACCAGAGCGCCATTTCGACGGCTCCGGTGTCGGAGGCCGGCACGATTCCGATGCGATAGTCGGCGGGAACGCGCAAAACCTCGCGCGTCAGCGTAATGGCGCGCTCGAGCTTTTCCTTGCCCGCTTTCGCTCGATGCGAGCGCCCCAGCGCCGCGCCGCTTAGATCTTGCGGCGACCAGCCGGGCCGCTTGGCGCAAGGGCCGGAGGAGAAGCACGGATTTTTCGGGCGCGCGACAGGTTTGGAAGGTGAAAAGCTCATGAGTGGCCTCAAGCTGATTTGTCGATTTCTAAATGACGGCCTTAACAGAAGTTTGGCCGAGGCGCACTGTTTGCGATGCGGGGATCGGGCGGAAAGCTCGAAGGCTCGCGCTTAATCCACGCTCGCTGCTGTCTGAAGGTTTGAACTGTCTGGCCATCACGCTCTGAGTAGCGCTCGCTTTGAGGGGCCTTGCATCATCACAAATGCTGGCGTTCAATTGCTTGCCAGCCTTAAGGCTCAGCTGACGTTGACGACATGTCGAAGATATTCATCGGTCATTCGAGTCGAAACGACCAGGAGGCGATCGCCGTCAAAGATTGGCTCGTCTCCAATGGCTGGAACGACGTTTTCCTCGACCTTGACCCGAAGCGCGGGCTCGCGCCCGGAGAGCATTGGCAGGAGGCTCTGAAGGCGGCGGCGGAGCGATGCCAGGCGGTGCTCTTCCTCGTTTCAAAGGACTGGGTCGGATCGCGTTGGTGCGGCCTGTATGCATTCATGACGCGCGCGGCGATGTTGCTCATCGGAGCCGCCACCCTTTATCTGCTGGACGGGGGTCCAGGGGCGGCCTTCGCTGAAGCGCGAAAGTCGCTGCCGCCGGGCTTCGTCTATCTGAAAGACATCGATCCCACGATCGTTCAGGACATTCGCTACGCGACGCCCTTCAATTTCACCGGCGCCCCGGTCCAAGGCTATGGCGCCGCCGAATGTGTGCTCCTGCGCGAGGTCGCGCTCGCATTGAAGGACGCGCAGGAAGAGCTGCGCCCGCAAAATCTCGGGTTGAAAGTCTATGATTGCTATCGGCCGCAACGCGCGGTCCGCGCCTTCGTCGACTGGGTCAGGAAGCCGGGCTCGAAAGGCGACGATCGCCATTACCCCCGCACGCAGCGCAGCGATCTCGTCAAGCTCGGCTACATCTCCGCGGCTTCCAACCACAGCTACGGAACGGCAGTCGATCTGACGTTGATCGCCTTGCCGAGCGAGAGGGCGCAAGCCGCGCGGCGCAACGACTATGGCGCCTGCGTGGCCCCCAAGGACGAGCGCGAGCCCGACGAGAGTTTGGACATGGGAACCGGCTTCGATTGCTTCGACCTGAATAGCCGCAATCCGGCGCTCCTCGGTTCAAGCGACGCTGAGGCGCAAAAGAGCGCTGAAAAGCCGGAACTCGCCGCTCCGCCGCTGGAAATCCCGAAAGACCAGCGCGATCGGCGGCTGCAACTCTTCACGCTCATGAAGGATCATGGCTTCAAAGGCATAGGCGCCGAGTGGTGGCATTACCAATACACGCGCATCCCGCGCCCGCTGAAACCTCAGGATTTCGCGATCCCGGCTGCGGAGCCGCGATCGGGCAGGAGCGGTCGCCTGCGTTCGGGCGCGCGCCCGTCGTCATAGGCGCAGATCAGTCCGCCGCCTGACGCAGCCGCCGAGACCGCCCTGCAGATCTCGGTGTGTCCGCGCCGAAGCGTCAGACAGCCAAACGACGGCTGACGAAAGTCGCCGCAGGCCCGGGAGAAGGAGCTGCAAGCGGCGCTCGCGGAGGTAGCTGTCCAGCGGGAAGGCGCTGAGGCGTCCTGCGACGCGCGCCTGCGCGAGCGAGCCTCGGCTGCGCGTCGAAAAAGGCGGCTCAATTGTGGCGCTCGGACGAGAAGACGGCATCTTTTGCTTCACTCTCGGGCGCTTAAGGGAAAGGAAACCAAGCTCGTCGTCTAATGGCCTTCGGGAAGCCGAACATTCGCCCAGATGCGAAGATAGAGTTTTGCAGTCTTCAACGATCAGGAGCGGCCCCATGAAAACCTTGTCTCATTCTTCGAGCCTCCTCATCGGCCTCGCGCTCGGCGCGATGGTGCTATCCGGCGCGGCGCGCGCGGCCGATCCGATGGATCCGCGGGGGCTTTGGCTGCGCCAGGAAGGCGGCGTGCAGTTCAGCTTCTACGACTGCGGCGCGGGCCTGCTCTGCGCCAAGGTGGTCGGCGCGGACAACCCGGAAGACCGCGCCGGCGTGGGCACCGTCATCCTGCGCGGCGCCAAGAAGGTCGCGGCCAATGAATGGCGCGGCACGCTCTTCAACTCCGAGGACGGCAAGAGCTATGACGGCCGCATCTCCTTGAAGGCGAAGGGCGCGGAGCTCTCGGTGCAGGGCTGCCTGATGGGCTTCCTGTGCGGTGGCGAGACCTGGAAGCGTCTCCCCTCTCCCGCCCATGCGGCCGCTGCCGGCAAGACCGCCCCGAGCGCCTCGCTCGCCGCGGCCCAATGACCTGATCGCCTTAGGCAGGCCCGGCGCCTTCGATCTTGTCGAGGGCGCCGACGACTGCGTCAAAGGGCAGCATCGTCGAGGCGTGACGCGCCTTGTAGTCGCGAACCGGCTCCAACGCCGCAAGATCCGCCCACCGACCTTCGGGCGGCGGACCGTCTTCCTTCAGCATTTTGCGCATGGTCTCGCGCAGCGCCCGGAGCTCTCCCGGCGTCGCGCCGAGAATGTGGCGCGCCAGGATCGACGCGCTCGCCTGACCGAGCGCGCAGGCCTTCAGCTCCTGGGCGAATTCGCAAACCTTGCCTTCCTCGAGGCTCAGATCGACAGTGATCGTCGAGCCGCAAAGCCGGGAATGAGCCGTGGCGCTGCCTTGCGGATCGGCAAGGCGGCCGAGCCGCGGGATGTCGGCTGCGAGCTCGAGGATGCGCTTGTTATAGACACCGTCAATCATGGCATAGCCGGCCGGGGGCTTATCTTGGCCGTCCTGACCATCTATATAGTGGTCTGTCGCTCCGCGCGAAAGCGCGGAGTTTTTCGAAACGAAGCCGCTCCCGTTCCCGCCCGAACGACGGCGCGTCAGGTTTTCCGCGACGCGCTTGAACCGGCCTTGGAGCCGGTGTTGCATGTCGGCCGGAGACATCGGCTCCCCCCCGCCGGAGGCTCCACATGGATGACGTGGTTAAGACCTTGATTGAACAACCGCTCGGAGCGCTGAAGCGCGAAGTCGAAAAACCCACGCGCGCGGAGGCGGAAGCCGCAGTGCGCGTGCTCCTGCGCTGGGCGGGCGACGATCCCGATCGGGAGGGGCTGCGCGAGACGCCGCGGCGCGTTGTGAAAGCCTATGAGGAGATTTTCAGCGGCTACAACCAGGACCCCCGGGAAGTGCTGGAGCGCATCTTCGCGGAGGTCGAAGGCTATGACGATCTCGTCATGGTGCGCGACATTCCCTTCGTTTCGCACTGCGAGCATCACGTCGCGCCCTTCGTCGGCAGGGCGCATATCGCCTATTATCCGACGGGCGGCGTCGTCGGCCTCTCCAAGCTCGCGCGCCTCGTCGACGTCTTCGCGAAGCGGCTGCAGACGCAGGAGGCCATGACGGCGCTCATCGCCAACACGCTCGAGCAGGAGCTCACTCCCCGCGGCGTCGCGGTGCTGGTCGAGGCGCAGCACATGTGCATGTCGATGCGCGGCGTGCTGAAGCAGGGCTCCGAGACCGTGACTGTTCAGTTTTCCGGAGCCTTCCGGGACAATCCGGGCGAGCAGGCGCATTTCTATACGCTGCTGCGCGGCGCAAAGGGGTGATCCGAATAGGCTGGGCGGCGTGCGCTTGACACTCAAGAAGCGCGCCGCCTATAGCTGCCGCCCGTGGCGCTAGAGCCTTGGCGTGGCGGAGTAGCTCAGTTGGCCAGAGCAGGGGAATCATAATCCCTGTGTCGGGGGTTCGAATCCCTCCTCCGCTACCATCTTACCCCACACTCCACGGACCCTGTTGGGGTACGCCTGCTCACCCAGCAGCGCCGTTAACCGGCCGGATATCTCGACCTGGACGCCGCCGGCACGGACGTTGTCCCGGAACACGGTGACTGTTTCGACCAAATCCCGGATGGCCTCCGAACATTCCGTGTCGCCGTTTCTGATCCCGCCTGCCAAAGCGGCCTGCAGACGTGTCAGCTGCTCCTCGTAGCGGGCCAGCATGGCCGGATGCAGGGCGATGGCCTCGGTCGTTGGAGCCGTCTCGGCAAGCTCGGCGGTGATCTGTTTGCGTTCGCCGTCCAAGAGGGTCGTTTTCGGGCCAAGAATGGCCGGGTCTCCCTGACCCTTCGCGATGGCGTCAACCAGACGGTCAATTTCACGGTTAAGCTCGCCAAGCCGACGTTCGAGGCGCAGATGCTTGCGATTCGCCTCGCCAGCAAGCCGTTTGCGCTCGGCGTGATAAGTTCGAACGTATTCGGCGATGACTTCGGGGTGGCGGAGTTCGGATGTCAATCCGTTGAGTACAGCCGCTTCAACGGTGTCGAGATAGAAGGTCTTCGGATCGGGGCATATGCCGCTCTCCGTCGCAGCAGAGCATCGGATGCGAATACGTCCAGATGGATCCTTCCCATTACTTGCCATCCCGGTGCCGCACGCCCCGCATTTCAACAACCCTGACAAGATGTGTCGGGGCCGACGTTGCTGATTTGGATGCGTGACGCTGCGCGCCTTCTTTCGCTTCTGGGCAGCATCAAATAGCTCCCGCTCGACAATTGCAAGGTCAGGAACGTCGGTCGCTTGCCAGTCAGTCTCGGCGTTGGGGCGAGAGAGCCGTTTTCCCGTGTCCGGATCCTTCACCATGCGGACCTTGTTCCAAACGAGCCGGCCCGCGTAAAGCTCGTTGTTCAAAATCCCGGTTCCGCGCTGCATATTCCCGTTAATCGTCGAAGCGTTCCACGCCCTGCCGCGAGGCGGAGTGAGGCGTTCCGCGTTTAAGTCATGAGCTATGTCGCGCGGCGTGCGTCCATCGACATAGTCGCGAAAGATTCGACGCACCACTTCCGCTTCCGCCTCGACGATCACGCGCTTCCCCGGGTCGCCGGGCACGGGCTCGTAGCCGTAGGTGAGACCGCCGGCATTGAGGCCCTTGCCGACGCGTCCCGCCTGTCCCCTTCGAACCTTGTGCGCATTGTCCTCGCGGTAGAGCTGTCCGACTAAGCCACGAAGGCCAACCAAAACGGTGTTGACGACGCCCTCGTGAACCGCCCGAATTTCGACACCCAAGAACGACAAGCGCTTATGGATGCCTGCGAGATCCTCCATGTCGCGAGAGAGACGATCCAGCGCTTCGACAACGATCACGTCAAACGAGCGTTCGCGCGCTTTGTCCATCAGCGCGAGCAAACCATCGCGGCCGAGGATCGATCCGCCGGAACGTGCGCGATCGTCGAAGACCGCAACAACCTCGAGGCTCTCGCGCTCGGCGTACTTTCGGCAGAGACTGACCTGATCTTCGATCGAACGTTCATCCTGAAGATCGGTCGAGAAGCGAGCGTAGATTGCGGCGCGTTTCATGTTCTCGGACCTTGTCAGCGCATTCGTGCTCATGATCTTCCCGCGCAGCTTGGCGAGCAAGGGCGCGCGCAAGGCGGAGAATCGCGCTATCCGGTTCGACTTGCAAGAGCTGTTTTTCTAGATGTTTCGCGCCAGATTGCTGAACATGTGAATGAGGAAAAGCCGGTCGCGAATCCTTGTCCTCGGCAGGACGCAATCGCATGTTCGCGCTGCTCTCGAGGACCGCGACAGCGTCAGGAGCTCTCCTGGGCCGCGTGTTTCTTCCGGCATTGTCCATCCTCTGATCATGGCTGAGCAATGTCGTTGCCAAAAGCTGCTCGCACTGCGCATCGAAGAGACGGATACTCCATCGCGCAGATCGGACACCGGCGTTGGAGAAATTTGGATGCCGCTCACGGCCCTTTTTCTTCCCTGCCCAGGTCGGAATCCCTCGTCGCGATAAGAACTTCTTCGGCATTATCCAGCAGCGCGATCATTTTCGCGACGACGCGCCGTGCGTTTGCCGCGCTCTGCTGAGCGCGGTCGCACTCTTCCAACAGTTCCGCAATGGTCGGCGGGAACCTGTCCTTGCGCCAAATTCGAATAATCGCGACGGCGAAGATATCGGGCGATGGCGCATGATCGCCAAGGACCAGCAACGCCGCTTCGACATAAGTTCGGACATTGGGGACCATCCCGCGCGGAAATCCGTCAAGCAGGGTCGCAAGCAGCAGGGAAAGCGCTTTTTCGTCGGCTTTGCCGTCGAGCGCGCGGAAGAATTCGTCGTCCCAGGCTTGGAGCGTCTCTCGTGCCGGCAACCGCTGACGACGGATGAACGCCCGATCTCGGACGGCTTCGGGATCGCGCAAGTCGAGCAGTTTGACGCCGATCCACTCCCCAAGGCCGGCGTCGACGATCTGACGCAAGACTCGTTGGTGGATCAAGAGCGGCTCGAGCAGAGCGCGTGCTCGATTGGTGCTGCGCTTGGTAGCGTGGATGGCGCTGCGCGGTTCCATCGAAGTGATGAGTGTCAGTTCTTCCATTTTCAGCCTCGTTGGTCGCGTTGCTGCTGAAGGCGAGAAAGCACCTCTTCGAAATCATCATCGTCATGCAACTGCGTAACGATTGATCGTTCGAAGGGATTGGACTGGCGGGGGCCGTCTTTTGGATAGGCGCGGACCGAGGGCGATGAGTCGTTCCAGCAACCCTTGTTCAGCCAAGTCGCCGGATTTTTGGTGTAGCGTGGGTCTTCGCCTCGACGATCCGTGGCATAGCGGATCGCGCCACGAATGATTTCGTCGGGCGTTGCCTTTTGCGTGGCCGTGGCGAATGCGCGCATTGCGTCAGCGCGGCCGACTCGTTTCGGATAGGCGCGCCAGAACTCTTCGAAGCTGGTCGGCGGGTTTCGCGCGCTCCGTCCTGGCGAGAGTTCGATAAAGTGGATCATAGATAGATTCTTTAAATAGGGTTGGGTGAACGGGCGTTCGCCCTTTCTGGAACCGCTGTTCACCCTTTTCGGAACCGTGGTTCACCCTTTCTGGCTCGATTGGGTGAACGGCCGTTCGTCCTTTGCAACTCGAAGTACCGGGTGCCGAATGATCATCTGCGTCGCCGCGCTCTCCTTGCCGCCCCGTTCGTCGATCTGCGATTCCTCGCGCCCCGCCGTCGTTTCTGAGAATCCAGCGATAGCGGTTGGTTTCCCCGCGACCATTTCCGAGTTCAACCGCCAGATGTCCGCGTTCGACAAGACGCCGAATGACCTTTTGAACGCCACGCTCGGTCACGTAGCATTCGGCGGCGAGCCGCGCGACGCTGGGCCAGGCGCAGCCTTCTCGTTCGTTGACAAAGTCGGCAAGGACATAGGCGAGCATGAAAGCGAGCGGCGTCAACTCGGGATCGGCGCGCACCTGTTCAAGCCAGAGAAATTTTTCACGGGCAAAAGAGCCGCGACGATCCGCCGTTGTTTCAGTGAAGTCGAAACGATCGCCGGCGTCCTCTGCCCGAGGACGAGTTGCGCGGCTTCGCAAATCCGGATCGGAGGTCATCCCGGGAGCATGGGGCGAGTCGATCGCGATCGAAACAGCCTAACCACGCCTTTCGGATCGCCTCGCATTGGCGGCGAAAAAGACAGGTAATCGGCGGCATTTCCCCGCTGGCGGCGGAAGAGCCTAAACTCCATTTCTCGGATGCACCACCAGCGGCGCTCTGCCGTGCGAACCTCGAAAGAGCACGTCTCACAATCCGAGCCCGCGCTTTTTGCTGAAATCCCAATCGATGCCGCCCACGCGCAGGACGCCTGTGATGTGCTGATCGAGACGTTTGTCGAGGACGGCCTGCCAGGGAACGAGACTGAAGCCGAGACCATCATCGATCATGGCGAAGCGCCTGCTGGCGAGATTTGTCGCGCCGACGAGCTTGCCGCTGACGTAATCGCCGAGGTTGGTCTCCTTGAATGTCAGGCCGCGTTCGGCGGCGAGGGCGCGACCGGCCCGATTGATCTCGTTGCGTTCGAGGCGTTCAAGCACGCTGTCGTGTGCGCGAAATTGGCCGCCCGGCAGACAGTCAGCGTAGCCTCGCTCGATGAGCAGCCCCTTGCGCCTCTCCAGCGCCTCGGCGATCTCGCGGCCAAAGCCGGCCTGTACGATCGGCGTCGGGCCGGATGCGACCAACTCCCGGTCGAGCCAAGTTGCGCCGTCGCTGCCGATTTGCGCTTCGAGGTCGAGTGTCGACAGGACGCGAATAGACGGACTGCCGCCGCCTCGGCTGAGATCGTAGCGCATTCCCCGCTCGACGATGTCGCCCGGGACGCGCCAATGGTCGGCGTCGAGCCGCTCGACATGGCCAGACCGGCGAAGCGTCTCGAGGCGGCGGACATGGAAACGGACGAATGCCTCCGGGTCCTTTCCCTGTCGCTCGAAGCTGTCGCGAATGCTTTCGAGATGCTGGCTCGGTCGGTAGACGCCGCCCTCGCTCTGAGCGACGAGGGCGATGTTGCGATCGGCCGCTCTCGGCGCGGCAACGAGGGGGGCCGCTTCGACGATCATGCTCCGGCCGACGTTCTCCACGGCTCTGGGATCGGCGAACTCGAGATGATGGACACGCCCGTCGACGCCGTCGACGATCAGATAGACCCGCTCCCCCATCTCGTCGCCGGCCAATCCCTTGCCGAGGACGCGGCCGGTGATTGGCTCGCCGAGCCGCTCCCCGTGAAGGAGATATTGGTCCGCTCCGTGCGCCTGGGCGAGGCCGTGGTCGGCAAGCGCCCGATGCATGGTCTTGATGATGTCGCCCCGCTCGCCAAGCTCTTTCAAGGTCGCCTCGGTCCGTTCAGCGACGACCCAGCGTCCGGGCTCGATCTCGGTGGCAAGGCCGTAGCGCTCCAGCCGCTTCGCTCGCCCGATCAGAAGGGGCCGGTTCTCGCGGATGGGATAGGAAGCGCCCTCGCCCGGACGCAGATCGACCACGCCCTCCTCCCGCTGCTCTGCGATCAGCATTTTGTCGAGCCGGGTCAGTCGCTCGGCGTCGACTTCGCCGGCAAGCTTGCGGGCGACGTCGATCGCGCTCTGTGGGCCGAGCTCCAGGGTGACGAGCTCGCTCGCCCGCTGGCGCACGCCATGAGCGATGTAGTCGCCGGCGATGTTGAGATCTTTGCCTTCATCAGTGACGCCCCGGACGATGACATGGGTATGGGGATGGCCGGTGTTGTGATGGTCGACGGCGATCCAGTCGAGCCGCGTCTCGAGGTCCCTCTCCATCTGTCGCATGAGGTCGCCGGTGAAGCGGCGTAGGTCCCCAGTTCGGACGCGTCCTCGGGGGCGATGATGAAGCGGAACTGATGCCGGTCCTCTCGTCCGCGTTCGATGAAGGCGCGACCGTCCGCTTCGTTCCGGGTCGCCGAATAGGCGCGCCCCTTCTCTCCTTCCCGGGTCACGCCGTCGCGTTCGAGATAGCGCAGATGCGCGTCGATCGCGCGGCTCGGGACGCCTCGGAATTTTGGCCCGGGCTTTCCACCATGCAGATGCGGGTTGAGCTTCACCACCCGCGCCTTGACGACGACGCGTCGCACCCGGAACGAGCCGGCGGAGTCGCGCCGCCATGCGCCGCTCTTTGCGGATAGAGACTTCGCGACCGTTGCACCACGACCCCGCGCGTTGAACCGCCCGCCCTTCTTCTCGGCCGGTCCACCGATCCGACCCAGATCGCCGCCGGCCTTCCTGACCGCCGCCTCGACGCGCTTGACAAAGGATTGCGGTCGCGCGCCGACGCGGCCGCCCTCGCTTCGGATACGCCCGGGCCACAGGTGGAAATCATCGCCGTCATCGCTCGCCATGACGCAAGGATCCGAGCCCGGACCGCGTGTCGCAACGGCTCAAAAATGATGGCCGCAGGAAATCGAACGATGGCGCGCAGAAGCGTGCAAGGAGCGGGATCTCTGAAGATGCACATCGCGCGCGTTCGCGCGCTTCACATTGAAAGGATGAGCGGACGCCCTTGTGAGAGCGGCTCAGGCACCTCGCGACAAGCCAAAACAGCCTCGCTACGAGGTGCAAAAAATAATGTGCAGACAAAGCCTTGGTGAGCGCAGCGAGCCGCGAAGCTCAGTTCGCTTTATCTTGCCGTCTCAATCGGGTGTCCTTGGCAAGACTTCTTCGACATCGTCGTTTCTCCGTTGTGTTGCGACATTATATTCCATTCTTCGCCACAAGAGGAAGCTCTGCGAACTGTGAGAATCCTGGCGCGCCGTGCACTCTTCCGCGCTCGTCGAAGGGGGGTTTTTCGCCGTCCAGCTGCAAAAGTCAGGCGATTTCGGATCCGTCGCGACGGATTTTTCCGTCGGGCTCAGGGAGCAGCATCAAAGGAAATCCGGCGTGGCCCGGGCGTCCGGCCACATGCAAGGCATGTCCCGCCCCGACTGCGAGCGTCGTGTTCATTTTGGCCCCGAAGCGCTCGCGCCGCCGGGCCAGTGAACGCCGGGCATCCATCCCGTCCACCAGCTTCCTTCCCCTCCAGCGCGTTCGCAAAAGTCATGGCTCGAACGACGGCGCAAGCGCCGAACGATCCGGCATGCCTCGGTTCACAAAGCGCCCGAGCCCCGAAAAATCAGAGCCCGAGGTGAATAGGAAGGGCTAGACGCGTCTCCGGTCCTCGCCAGACCCGGCAGGGCCGATCGCGCTCCGTGTATCAACAGAATGCGCAAGTAGCTGCTCCCCGGCGTCGTAATCTCGAGAAGCCGAGGCTTCCCGCCCGTCGTGACTTGCCGGGGACCTGCTGCCGCCTATAAAAAATTCTCCATCATCTCTTACGGGATCATCGTGCGGATGACGAGAGTGCGGATTCCGACGAAGGCGCCCGTCTATAACGGGATAATGCCGCCCGGGGATTCCGGGATAATGGCGCCCCCCTGTAACGGAATGATCCCGCCCGGGTGCCGCGGTCGTTGACCGACGAGATTTGTCTCACACGTTCCGGTTTTCGGTCAAGGCGTTTTTGGCCCCTTTGGCGCGGGCGCGGCGTAGGCTTTCGCCTGTGTGCTCAATGCTGTGCGCATTGTGGACGAGGCGGTCGAGGATGGCGCCGGCGTAGGTCGGATCGCCGATGACCTCATGCCTCATGCCAAGCCGTGACGGGAAGCTGGGATGTGACGATCGTCGATAGGCGCCCGTAGCGCTCTTCGAGGATTTCAAGGAAGTCATGGCGGGCTCCGGCGTCGAGCGGCTCGAGGCCGAAGTCGTCGAGGATCAAGAGATCGGCGCGGCCGAGAGCCTTGATGAGACGCCGATGGTGCCCGTCGCCCCGCGCGAGCGCGACGTCTTCGCAGAGCTTCGGCCAACGACGGAGCGGCTGTCGCGGCGCGCCTTCTGGCCAATGGCGCAAGCCAGCCAACTTTTGCCGGTTCGACTCGGGCCGACCAGGGCCAGATTGTCGTGAGCATGCGGAGAGTGTGTGGGCCAGAATGACTGCGTTGGACACTTTGCGCCGAAAGGCGCGCTTTAGAGCTTGCAGCATTCAAACCCGCCGCTCGCAGGGCCCAGAATGCGGCACCCCTCGCGGCGACCGCGGACGGAAGCGTGAAACCCGCAGACGACCCGGCGCGTCAAGGAGAGCCCGTTGACCGATTACAGAAGGTGTCCAGGTTCCAGCCGCTCCGCCGCGAAAAAGACGGAACGATCCCGCGCGACTGCATGGCTACGTCACCCCAGAAACCAGCGCGTCATGAATAGGATGGGTCAGAAGAGTTCAAGTGTTATCGCCATTCACGCCGCGTCGGTCACAAAAACGTCGCTCTCAATTGCAGCAACAAAATTGAGCAATCGGTACAGTAGCGCAGGGACCTCAGGAACACGCATGAAATGGTCCGCTCCCCACACAGGAAAGACCCGCCCAGGGTAGTTGAAGCAATGAGCCAGCGGCGTTAGGCCGTCATTGGGTCCAAACTTTTCGGAGAGCCTGAGATAGTGATGCGATATTCTCATCTCCACTGCCCACGGGGGAGGGAATCCCAGGACGTGTACCATCCGTTCCGAGATTGGCGGCTCAACCGGCAAACGCCACAAAGAGCAGTCCGTTCTCATTTCTTCGATCCCGTCGAAGTCAATTCCTCCGAGCGCGAGCAAGATACGGCCTAACCACCGTTGCCATGCCGAATTTGTAATCCGATCTGCAACTGGGGTACCCTGAAATACGCCGCTCAGATTGATCCATCCCGAAACGCCTCTCGGCCAGTGGCCGATAAGACTGTAGGCAGCCCGCACATCGGCCGTGCCTTTGCTGATGGAGATAATCCAGGCCTTTTCCCCCTTCAAACGCTCAAGTCTCTGAGCGATCTTCTCACCGTTGGCACTAGGCGATCCGCTCGGGTGTATGTCGAATACCTCCGTCCTTGCGCCAAACCGCCGCGCGATCTGGGTTACTAGACAACCATCGGCACCCATTTCGGGGTGTTCGCGAGAATTTAAACCCGGTGCGATCAATAGCAGCGTGGACCTCTGCAGCGGAGTGACTGTGATCGGAAGCTTTTCGACGCGCTCCAAAAAAGCCCCATTGCTTCCGCGGTAACAGGCTCGATGCAGCAGCATCACGCTGAGGTCCCCCCGGCCCCGCGCCGCCCCTATTAATTCTGGCATGCTACATGGAAGCACCACATCGAGAATCGACTCAGCCTCTGCATGAAGCGCCACGACGTCCCCGGGAGCCGCAAGATAGAAAGGACGCCGCTTCATGTCGGCAACACTCCGATGCGTGGCAGCGCCCGCCACCATTCGCAGAAAACCTTTGCGGCATCATCCCGCCCGGGGATAAAGTGGCCCTGTTGTGGCCGCATTCCCGATACGACAGGCACGTCGAGTTTCACAAACTGCCAAGCCACTACGCGATAAATTTCGAGCCGCATGCTTTGGAGTGCATAGCCAATGCATCCCTCGCACGCCTCGTTCAGAACTGTCATGTAAACGCGGCAACTGTCTGCAGTTGTCGACGTCATTGCAATCATCGCAACATAGCCCCCGCTCATGTTGCGAACGAAAACTAGATTGCCTCCCCAATAATCGAACTGCACCCGAAGCGTTTCATAACCCAAGGCAATCAGTAGATTGTCATAAAGGCGGCCGCGACGGACAGCCGCTGTAAGAGATATGCCGAGATGCTCAGGCGCAAGGCTGCGCAATAGCGGCTTTGAAAGGACTTGGCGATGGTGAACGGTGTCGAAATGCCAGACATCGAAACCATTCAATCCGATCGCCATGAACGGACAGTCGATCTCCAACGTCCGCGGCCGAGCGGCGCGGAGATTGCGAAGTCCGACAACATCGGGGAATGGCCATTCGGGTTCTGATCCCGGCCACACAAAAACAATTCCGCCAAACTCGATGCAGGCAATCCGCGACAAATTTGCCCCATCCGGAGCGACTGCGCCTGGAATGCGCCGGCATAGGCCGTCAGGGTCATATTCCCAGCCATGTAAACGGCACCGCAGTCCTTCTTGTGTCACTTGCGCCAATGAGAGATCGGCTCCCATGTGCTTGCAATAACGGCCGACCGCGGCGGGCGCGCCTCCCGCACCACGGAACAGGACAAAATCGCGCTCGAAAACGGAGATGGACAGCGGCCGTGGACCAAGGTCCCTTGCGAGCGCCACTGGGTACCAGGAGCGGGGATCGCCGATGCTAGCCATTCAAAGAGTCGAAACTCCCTCGCCGGAATGTAAAACGGCCAGACTGGCGCAGAGACGATGTTGAAGTCCTGGATAGACAAAGCCCATCGTCAGCATGGCAAGCGCTGCACCCGCCACGACGTCGAGGACATTGTGCTGGTGCGTCAGAATGGTCGACGCCGAGATCGCCACGGCCCACACCCAATAGGAAGCGCGAACGATTTTAGTCTTGCGCACAGCATAAGCCCATGCCGCAGACATCGTCAAAGCGACATGCAGTGACGGGACACTGTTACCGTCGAGCGCCACGCTGCGAGCCACCGAATAGAAGAACCCGGCGGCGCCGGTCACGTTGGGTCGCGGAAACGAGACTTCCACCGGAAAGGTTAGGAAGACCCACCAGGCAATGAACACCTCGAGGACAAGCGCCACACCAAAAGGGACGAGTTGCTCGGGCGTCTTAAACACGAAAGGAGCCAGCGCCAGGAACGGCACGACCGTGAGATAGGCCAGCGACGCCCAAGGCACGAAGGGGATGGCTTGCTCAAAAGCAAAATCTACGCGATGAACGGCCGGCACCGAGTGGAACAGCAGCGAAGCGCTTCCGTAAACCAACCAGAAAAACGCCGCGAAAACGAAAGAAAGCACGAGATTGACGGTCAAAGCCTCGCTCCAGGAGCGCCTGCTGGCGGCACCTTGTCCGCCATCTGGAAGCGGCCGCGGTCCCGTCCACATGCAAAGAAGGACCCGCCAATAATCCAATAGCGGATCTTCGGGCCGCACAATCCTGGGCAGGTTCATCCAGCTCACCGACGGACAGCGATGATGGCTCAGATGGTAGTGATAATTGAGAAACAGCAATCTCACAACGCGGTTGACCTTCAGGTTCCACGCGCCTTCCTGCCGGTCCAGACTGGAAAATGCGTGGTCGGCGTATTGCAGTGAACTCCAATTAATTGCGAAGAAGCCGTAACAAAGACACCAACCGACAAGGTTCACATCACCGATCCGGATGATGAGAAACTGAATGACGACGCTTAGTGCGACGTCCCTCCTCACGCGTGAAACTGGGACTCCGTCAAGGCTTTCGAGGAAAGCCCGCGCGCTTGTTTGGTCGCCGAACTGATTTCCGGCCCTCAAAAGGCGCGGCCACGGAAACATCTCTGCTGTGAAAGCATAAACCCCGCAGAACACGGGCGACGCCGCCCAATAGAGGCCTGTGAGGATGCCATACCACTGTGCTACCTTTAAAAGGTAATTGTCGTTCTTCGAATAGTAATCGAAGCGCTCGGCCGGGCTGCGATTGTTGCGATGGTGCGACAGATGGAACACTCTTTGCAGTGAAAACGCCGTCGGGAAAAAGGCTGCGGCGATCTGACCACCGAGTTCGTTCAGCCTCGGCTCGGGATGAAATCCTCCATGCACTGCCTCGTGCATGAGCGAAAATGTCGTATTGGCGAGAAATGAGAAGCATACCGCTGCCAAAATTCGAAGCGGCACGGGAAACGCTTGCGAGGCCGCCCAAAGGCACAGGACACAGGCCGCTCCCGCGCCGGCGAGAAGAGCGATGTTGATCAGTCCCGCAGCCGGGTGCGCCTTGAAATCATTCCCGTCGATACCGCAGACACTTTTCTTCCCGTCCGGCACGAACCCTTAGCTCGCTGAAACCGGTCGGCGCCGGAATCGCACAATGACGTAGCCAATCACTAGACCGCCGAGTCCGGCCGTTGCTGCAGTCCAAAGGGTAGTCGACGTCGCCGCCGCGAGAAGCGGGTTGTCGATTGCGTTGGCCGAGAAATGCAAGTCAACGATGGACCACTTGCTGTCATTTCTGGTCAGCGTCGCTGTCCACCGCAATGGCCACTCGAATTCCTTTCCAGTCACCAGCTTGAAATGAGCATCCGCCTTGCCCGACGCCACTGCGACCTGGTTGTTTGCATAAAGATGACTCAGTTCATCTGCTTCGACCCTGATAAGCAACATGTCCTCGATGAGGCGGCCCGAGCTTGTCAGCATGAGGTCGTAATAAGCTTGAACCTTATCGAGCCCATGCACGACGTCGTTGTTCATCGCCGTGAAAGTGACATCGGGCGCCAGCTCCTTAAAAAGCTCATCTCTGCTATGTTTGTTGACAGCATCGACGGCCCGCTCCTTCAGGGCGCGAAGCTGCTCGTGCGCCTGCTCGGGGGAAAGCGTTTCCTGGCCCGTCACCTTTTGGTCCGGCGGCAGATTCTCCGACGCCCGGGCCTTCTGGTCAGACGGGGGGCTCTCCCGCGTCCTGGCCTTCTGCGGAGACGCGGGGGACTCCGGTATCCTAACCTTCTGCTGGGACGGAAGGTTACCCTGCGCCCCCGCCTCTCGAAAACCAACGGCTAGCATTGTAACAATTGCCAACAATCCTAGGAATACAGGCGGCTTGCGAGCCATATTTTTGCCTCCCCCTGTTGCGCCTATCGTATCCAATGTCAAATACGCTTTTCCTTTTCGTAGAAGTGAATTTGCTTTTTAGAAGGAAGCACCATTGAAAGTCAATTCGCGATCAGCATCGCCGTTTGGATTTTTAGAGAAGCGCCATCTCTGGATGCGCGTACTCTTCGAGCGAAGGAAGCGGCGAAACCGCCTGCAGCCAGTGCACGAGATAAAGGCTGGTGCGATATTCGATCGCACGACTGCGCAGCTTCAGCGCCTTTGTCCAGACCCGTGACGAAGCGAAGCCAATCGCCGCCACTCCGAAATGCAAACGATGCGCAAGATCGAGGCCCGCTTCGACAAGAGAAAGGAAGATTTCGGGATCGTCCTGTTCGACGGCAAGATGCGTGAATGCAATCTGCCGCAGCGGCTCACCCTCTTGTGGAAGACATGGAAGGCCCGTGACCGGAGCTAAAATATTCGCCAGCGGGCGCAGGCTGCGAAGATAGGAAGGATAGCGGCGCACGACGACCTGCCGGAACTCAGTCTGGTCCCATACGCCGAGGCAGCCCAAGATTTCTCCGCGATTACAGAACAGCAAGAAGCGCTCGGCCGGGAGCCCGAAAGCCGCCAGACCGCGCAGATCGTTGGCAGTCCAGACCTGGGCGAACTGGCGACATGAATTGAGGCGCTGCAAAAAGGCTGCGAGAGCCGGAATGTCGTCGGCACCGGCGAAGCTGATTTCCGGCGCAGTCCGCGCGCGCCGCGGCCGCAGCGCGAACGTCGAGAAATCGCCGACGAAGCGGTAGTTGGGCAGTCCCGGCACGCCCGCCGTCAGAAGTCTCCGCGCAACGGCGTTGTCAGACGTAATCGACGTAAGTGCAAAGGGTGTTTCGTCGGCGCGCTCGGCGAGTAACTGCAGCGCCGCGAAGCCGTCGCGCAAGACACGGATGCGGGCGCGCCGATGCGGCATGAGGCGCAGCGCGCCGAGATAGGGCAGGGCGCGAATTTCCCCGTCGACATAAGCGTCGCGCACGACGCGTTCGCAAAGGCCGATCGCTTCGCCGCTCGAGCGGTCGCGCGCGATCAGAAAGACATGCGCCCGCGCAATGCCGAAATCACCCGCGAAAGCGTTGGGTTCGCGTTCTAGGGTGATTTGAAACTCTCCGCCGAGCGGGATTTCGCGAAGCAGACGACGAATGTCGGGCTCGTCGCCCGGCCCGGCGAGGGAGAAGAGGAGATCGCCGCCATGGACGGCGTCCCCTAATCCGCAGGTAGGAGCCGGCCGCGCCATTCTGGATCTCCCAAAGAGAAACGATCGCGCGCGGAAAGCTCGGCGCGATGCATGACGTTTATGGGAAGAAAATTGCGGAACATGATCGGATCGCCCCGATTGACCCGGTCAACCATGCGCCGCGCGATGCTGCGCCAGCCGTAGAATTTGTGGCGGGCGGAGAGACATAAGCGCCGCACCTCGTCCGGTTCCGCCCCGGCCGGCAGGAATGGCAGATCGTTGTAACGATAGCGCTCGTCGAGCCACCAGCTTTCGTAAAGCAGACGGCCTTCCTCCGCGAGACGCCAATAAAGCGGGGTCCCGGGGAAAGGAGTCAGATGGTTGAAGGCTGCAATGTAAAAACGATTATCGATTGCGAATTGCGCCGCTTCCTCGAAGGCGTCGGCGCGCGTTTCGCCATAACCGAAAACAAAGGTGCCATAGACACGGATGCCGTGGCGGCGTAGACTGCCCAGTGCCGCAGTGTAGCCGCCTTTCATGGTGTTGAAGCTCTTGCGCATCGAGCGCAGTGTGGCTTCGTCTAGACTCTCGAAGCCGATCAGCACGCCGACGCAGCCCGCTCGCGCGAGCTTCGCCAGCAAGGTCTCGTCATGCGCCGCATTGATGCTCATTTGTGTCACCCAGCGGACCCCGTGCGGGGCGAGCGCATCGGCGAGTTCTGCCGCAAATTCGATGTTGGCGGCGAAATTGTCGTCGACGAAAAAGAAAAGCTCTGTTCCGTCTTTCAGTTGGCGAATGTCGGCGAGGACGGCGTCGACGGGACGATGACGCGCCTTGCGTTCGTAAAAGCTTTGTACCGCGCAAAAGTCGCAAGGAAAGCGGCACCCGCGTCCGGTTTCGACAAGACGGATGGGCAGATAGTTTTTCCCGACAAAAAGCTTTCGATCATAGCGCACGCGGGCCAGGTTAGGCTGCTCCCTCGCCTTGTAGATTTTCTCAAGGCGTCCTGCCGCCGCGTCGGCGACTACCTGCGGCCAAATCTCTTCCGCCTCACCGACCACGACCGCTTCGGCGTAGGTTGCGACTTCGTCGCGCGCGAGCGTCGCGTGATAACCGCCCATGACGACGGGAACTTTGCGCCTGCGGAACTCAGAAGCGATCTGATAGGCGCGCTTCGCCGTGTAAGTCTCAATGGAAATGGCGACGAGATCGGTCGGCCGGTCATAGTCGATCGCTTCCATTCGGTCGTCATAGAAGGCGATCTCAACGCTCTTGGGCGTCAGGCCGGCGAGCGCGGCGATAGATAACGGCTCCATCTGCCATGAGCGAATGTAGGCTGCGCCCGGTTTCCGTCCGATCGCAGGGTGGACGAAAGTGAGCCGCATCAGGCCGCCTCGCTTTGCATTTCCAGCCAGTCGCAATTGTAGTGCGTATGCAGACGCCGCGCATAGTAGCGATAGCCGAGATTGACGGCGAGAGAGAGCGGTACCTGCATCCGCGCCTGGGCGACTCGCGAGAAGATTGCTCGATAGGAGTAAACCTTTCGCCAAGCCTGTTCATGTCCCCGTTGAAGCTCCGCGACGCTCATTCCCTTGGGCCGGAACACGACATGCTGGCCGTCGTAAAAGCTCCAGTCCCTGGTCAGGATGCGTCCTTCGCGCGCGAGGCGCGCATGCAGCGGCGTGCCGGGAAACGGCGTGACGATCGCAAAACGCGGCAGGTCGATTTTGGTCTCGAGAATGAACTGCACCGCACGGTCGAAGGTCTCGACCGTGTCCTCGTCGCCGCCGAAGACAAAGCAGCCTTGGATGGATATGCCGTGCTTATGCAGTTCCCTGATCGTCGCGGCGTAAGCGTCGGGGTCGTTGAACTTCTTGCGGATCGCGCCGAGCCCAGCAGGCGAGACCGTCTCAAAGCCAATCAGCAGGCCCGTGCAACCGCTCTGCGCCATCAGATCCATGAGCTCGATGTCGCGCCCGATCAAACTCGTTGAAAGGCCGAACCATCGCACCTTCAAAGGCACCAGGCTCATGAACAGCGCGCGCGCATAGGCGCGATCGGAAATGAGATTGAGGTCAATGAAGAGTATTTTCTTGGCGCCGACTCGGCGAACGTCCTCGACGACATGTTCGACGGGCTTTTGAAGCTGCTTGCGTCCCCACGCCGTCGGCGCAACGCAGAACTCGCAATCATGCGCGCAGGCTCGCGTCGCCTCGAATACGGCCTGAGTGAGGTAATTTCGGCTGTCAAGCAGATCTCTTCGCGCAAAAGGGAGGTTCGTTAGCTCAAAGCCGGGGGCTTGCGAATAGCGGCGCTCCATCCGATCGGCAGCGAAATCTCGCAGCAATTGCGGCCAGGTTTCCTCAGCGTATCCGGTACAGATCGCATCGGCGTTCATCATGGCTTCTTCGGGCAGGAGCGTCACGTGCGGACCTCCAAGCACGACGCGCTTGCCCTGCGCCCGATACCTCGTCGCCAGCTCATAGGCGCGCAGCGCGGTGCCCGTGATCACGGTCATCCCGACCAAATCGGCGTCAATGGCGCCGGGCGCATCCGCCGACGCTTCGTCGTAAAGAACGAATTCGATGTCGAGTTCCGAAGGGGCGAGAGCCGCGAGCGTCGTGAGAGTTAGGGGCTGATAGCGCAGCGATTTGCGGAAAATTCCGGCCCGATTGCGATAGAGCGGGCCTTTTGGAGAAATCAGCGCAACCTTCATGGGACGTTTCTCCGAAGGGAAGAATTGCTCGGCGACCACGTCGAAGTATGCCCCCGGCGTCTTTGCCACAATCGCGGATCAGGAGGATGCGCAATGAGACTGTTCCTCTGCTGCGGGGTTAGTAAAGCGGCGGCCTTGATGTCGCCCAGGCGGCGTCCTTCTCCGAGCCCGAGATCCACGAGCCTCGCGCAAAACCCTGGTCGCACGATTTGGGACAGTGGTCCAAGCTGACAGAGATCGCGGGCGTAAGCGTATTGGGGATTGCCGCAAAGGCCTTGCTCAATGCGCGCCAGCGTCTCTGAAGGAAGCGGCGCGCCCGCGTCGAGCCACAGCTCGTAATGAGGCTTGCCTTCGCTGACGGCCGCAAGCGCCACGGTCGCAGGGATTTGGGCGAGGATCCGCGCCGCGAAGGCGTCGGTCAGTTTCTCGCCCACGAGGTCACTGCACAATGCGTTGCGCCCAACAAAGGCAAGCAGTGGCGTCGGACCGCAGAATCCGACGCACTGGACCTCGTCCCCGAGGTCGTAGCGATAGAGTCCGCCCCATGTTGTGATGACGACACTGTATGTTTCGCCCTCGACGAGTTCGTCCGCGAGACGCGACTGGCCGTCCACTCCGACGAACTCGATGAAGACGGAGGTCAACGCGGGAATCGCGCCCCTCCCGCAGCTCCAGCCGATCGTGACCGGCGCTTCGGTCGCGAGCAGACCTTTTGGATCAATGTGAGCGTGCGGGATCGTTGCGTTAAGTCGGTCGGCGAACGGCTTGGAAGCGCCGTCCACCCAGCACGAAATGGTGTCGAGCTTCGGCCAAAGCAGTCTTGTGTCCAGAGCTCCGCCAGCCGTCGCGGCGGCGAGCCGTGTCCGCGCCTCCTCCCCGAGCTGTGGCGAGCCGCTGTCCACGAAAGAGGGAATGGACTCGACCAGCTCAAGAAAAAAAGTTGGGCTCCAGACCGAGACAAAACTGAGGTTCTCGCAGGCGACGAGATGTCGCAGCGTGGCTTCGCGCCAAGCGTCGAGCGCCGCGAACGCGCCGACGTCCGGCGGAACCGCAACGAGCGCGCCGAACGCTTGGGCGAGATCGGGGCCGAGATAGTCGGCGTCGGAACCGAGGCCGATCGAGCGGCCTCCGGCGGTCTTGCTTGGCGCGCGTGTCGCCGGACTAATCGAGACATAGGCCCGCCCTTCGGCAATCAAGGGTCTTCGCGACAGCAAGTCGCTCAGCCACGGCAAGACCGCACTGCGGAAGCTGTCGAGGCTCGCCTGGGTGTAGGGGACGATTTTCCTCCCGGACGATGAGCCGCCGGTCTCTTCGAACGCGATCGGCGGAGCACTCGTGAGCACGCCATCTTCTCCCGCGACCATTCGACGGATTAGACCTTCGATGTCCTGATAGGCGGAAACCGGAACAGCGGCGCGAAAATCCTCAGCGCCGCGAAGTCGCGCAAACCCGTATTGGCGACCAAATTCGCTCGCTTCATTCGACTTGAGAATTGCGGCTAGAAGGCGCTCTTGCGTGTGACGCGGGCTTTCACAAGCCTTTCGCAATTTTGCGGTCGGGCGCTGCGCCGCGCCGATCAGTTCCGCCCAGGCTTTCACCCTCGAACCCCTCAAGCTTTCGCCCCTTGAACCCCTGTCGATAAACACGTCGGGTCAATGGCCACATGTTGTCTTCCGAAAGATGACAAAGGCAGACGAGTTCGTCACCCTGGGCGTAGCCGGGATTTTTCTCCAAGAAGTAGCGCACATCCGGTCTGGCCCGCTCGCGCTCGCTCGGGACCGCCCATTCGAGCGCCAAATGTCCGCGCGGAGACGGAAATTTTACAAGTCCCGTCGCCGGATTGTAAGCCGAGCCGAATTGCCCCGCGGCGAGCGCATCCCTCATCGCTGTCAACCGCGGCTGGTCGGGCCGCCGCCAGTCGGGCGTGAATCGAAGGCCGAAGGTCGGCAGGTAGCGATAGGTGCGATGGCCCTTGACGGTGAGCAGCCAGAGCATCGGGAGGTCTGGCGCGGCTGCGCTCTCGTGGCCGATGTGCCGCAGCCATGCGAAGGCGAGCGCTTGCGATCCCCAAAACTCGCGCTCGATGATCGTATCGCCGGAAAAAGCGACCTGTATCTCGTGGCCCAGGACGCAGGTCCGGCTGATCTCCAGCGTAGAAAAGCCACGAAGCTTGCTGCGCTCGTCGAAAAGTAGCAGCACGAAATCCTTGGCCGATAGGTCTCCTACAAATCGGTCGTAAGTCGTCGCGTCATAATAGCGCGCAAAGAGACTGTACATCTCCCGCCGGCTGTCTTCGCCCAGCAACCCAGCTTCTTTGACGATTGTCTGTAACATTCCATCGACCCTCATCACTCGGGAGCGGCGGCGAACTTGGTCCCGTCGCGGATTGTGTTGGCATTGGCCGGAGCAGTTCCGAGCGGGATGATGCTATTTGATCAAGCTGCGAGGTCAATGCTCTGATCGGAAGGCTTTTCGGCGAGGCTCTCCCATCCGTCCACCTTTCGCATCGTGATCTGGCCTGAGGCGAGCAGGGTCCAGAACAGCGTGGCCGCCGTTTCGGGACAGGGCAGCACCGTTTGCGTCTCGATGCGGCGCTTGAACTCCTCGCGCCGCCGCTCAATAGCATTCGAGGTTCGGATCGATTTCCACTGGCTTTGCGGGAAGCGCGTAAACGTGAACAGCTTGTCACCGGCCTCCTCCAAACTGTCAGCGACGGCGCGCCAGAACGCTGTTGGCGCGCCAATTAGGATAAAAATGCGAACACCTATGTCATTGAAGTTGCGTTGTAAAATACGGGTGCGACGGGACGGGATACGGGGAGAGGCTGGCAGACGTCATGAATCCTCCTCAAGCGTTATCCCCGGATCAGATTCAGCAAGTCCTCATCGGTGAGGCGCGCGCTCATCTCAGCGCCTTCCAAGAGATCGCTGGCCAAGTCGCGCTTGGAGCGGTGCAGCTCCAAAATCTTTTCCTCGATCGAGTCCCGAACGATCAAGCGATAGATCGTCACCGGGCGGCTCTGGCCGATCCGGTGAGCGCGGTCACTGGCCTGATCCTCGACGGCGGGATTCCACCAGGGATCGAGATGGATCACATAATCGGCGGCGGTGAGGTTGAGGCCGGCGCCGCCCGCCTTGAGGCTGATCAGGAACAGGTCGCCCTCCCCAGCCTGAAAAGCCTCGACGCGCCGGGCGCGTTCCGGCGTGGACGTGGCGCCGTCGAGATATTGAAAGGCGATGTTCCGGCTGCGTAAAACTTCGGCGACCCGCTCCAGTTGGCCGACGAACTGGCTGAACACGAGGGCTTTATGGTGGTTGCGGATCAAGTCCGCGACCAGGTCCAAAAAGGCTTCGAGCTTGGCGCCGGGCAGTTCCGTCGCGGGATCGATCAAGGCGGGATGGCAGCAGGCGCGGCGCAATCTGGTGATTTCCGCGAGAATATGGATGCGGTTCTGCCCGCCCTGGGCGCCGCCTTCGCGCAACTGCGCAAGGGCTTCCAGCGCCCGTTGGCGCATCGCCTCGTAAAAGGCGCGCTCATCCTCCGGCAAATCGATCTCCAGCGTCACTTCGGTGCGCGGCGGCAGTTCGGAGAGCACAGCGCTTTTCGTGCGCCGCAGGATGAACGGCCGGATGAGGGCGCGCAGGGCCTGCAAGGGCCGGGACTTGCGGTTGCGTTCGATGGGGGTGGCGAAACGCCGGCAAAAACTCTCGCGCGAGCCGAGCAGGCCGGGATTGATGATGTTGAACAGGCTCCAAAGCTCGTCGAGATAATTTTCGATCGGCGTGCCGGTGAGGGCGAGGCGGAAATGCGCCCTCAGTCGCTGGCCGGCCTGGGCGCGGCGGGTGTCGGCGTTCTTGATCGCTTGGGCCTCGTCGAACACCATCATGCGCCAGTTGACCTCGGCGAGACGGTCGGCCTCCTGATGCAGCAGACCATAGCTGATTACGAGCACGTCCCTCGCCTTGAGCCCGGCGATGATGTCCGCGCGCCCCGCCACCGCGCCCAGTTTATGCGGGACCAGGCTCGGCGCGAAACGCCCGAGCTCGTTCTCCCAATTGTGGCAGACGGAGGTCGGCGCGATCACCAGACAAGGTCCATGCGGCGCCTGTTCGAGCATGACCGCGATTGCCTGCACCGTCTTGCCCAGACCCATGTCGTCGGCAAGACACGCGCCCGCCTGCCAATGCGCGAGGCGCGACAGCCACTGAAACCCCTCCAGCTGGTAATCGCGCAGCTCCGCCTGGAGCGTTGTCGGCGGCTGCGGCTCGCGGCTTTCCGCCGCGTTCAGCCGCGCGACAAAAGCCTTCCATTCCTGGTCGGCCTTGACCGCGCCGGCCTCCTCGCAGAGGTCCTGAATCGCCAGCGTGCCGAGCATGGGCAGGCGCAGGCCCTTGGCGTGGTCCTCCGAAATGCCGCGCAGCCGGTTCAATTGGCTCTGGAAGCGCCGGGTCAGCGCAAGAAAGCTGCCGTCGGCTAGCGGCACAAAGCGTCCCTGCGCCTGGTCGAGGCGGCTCAGCAGGTCCCGCATGTCGAGCGCCAGATCGTCATCGACCTGAACCTTGCCCTCGATCTGGAACCAGTCGCGCGCTCGGCCGAGTTCAGGCTCAGGCGAGAGGTCGAAACCTCGGGGCGCGCCACCCATTTCTTGCCTTCCGGCCATTCCACTGTCGGTGGTGGCTGAACGGAGCCGATCTGGACCAGCAATTCGAGCGCGCTTTCGGCGTCGGGGATCAGCCATTCATGTCCCGAGGCGTTTTGCTGACGCAAGGCCGGCAGTGCGGCCAGAACTTTGGCTGCGGCGGCGCGCTCGGCGTCGAGGTCGCGCTTCACGCGCTGGCTGACTCCCTCGACCACCGCCAGCGCCGAGGCGGCGCCAAGCCCCGGCAGATAATAAGGGCCAGTGGGACCGAAGGGGCGCACCACCATGGCGACTTTCAGACCCTGATCGAGCGGCGCGATCTGCAGCACGGGGTCCGGGCGCCCCTCCAGCGCCGGCAGGTCGGCCTCGGCGAGTTCGGCGCGGATCGGCAGGGCCGCGACCTTCTCCCTGACAAGCGCCAGCACCTTTTCGCGCGCGGCGCCCGGAACCACTAGGCCCTTCTCGCCCAAGACCTCCTGGATTTGGCGCAGCTTGGTCGAAAACTCCAACACCCGCCATCGCGTCGGCGTTTCCGCTTCAAGGAAGACCGTCGGCTCCTCGGCGCGATGAGTGAGCGCGAATTTGTAGCCGCCGTTCTGTTCGGTCACGGCCAGTTCGATGGGATAGTAGATCAGCTCGAGCGGTTGATCGCGCCGGCGCATGTGAAAGATCAGGGGATGGCCGACCAGCGCGGGCAAGGTGCGAGTCACGTCGAAGGCGTATTCCTCATGTCCATACCAGCCAACGGAGCTCTTGCTGATGGTGCGCAAGGCCCGGCGGTCATGGTCGGTCAGGTAATCGAGGCGCGGGTCCTGTTCATAAAGGCGTTTCATGGCGATGGAGCGGCCCGGCGTCCAACCGCCGCCCTTGACCGATTGCTCCAAGACCTCGACAAATTTGGCCTCCGGATCGAGCAGCCAGACCAGCCGCTTGGATTTTTTTGCCTCTGAAACCGCCGGACGCGTCGCGTTCGCCGCCAGCAAATTGGTCAGACTGTCGAAGCTGCGCTCCCAGGTCTGGCGCAGTTGCACAATCTCCGTGAAGGCGATCAGCTCGCCCTCCGCCGGGAATTCGCGCAGGAATTGCCGGTAGGTCCCGGGATCGGCGTCGATTTTCGCCAGAATCTCGGAATGGATGCGGGCGACCAGCGGCAGGGTATCGCGCAGGGACGAGAACCACGCTTTTGACAGGGCGTGTTCGGACGGACTGAGCGAGGAGTCGAACAAGAATTTCACCAGGGTCGCGCAAGCCGCCGAAAATGGCTCGGGAATGCCGACCTTTAACATATCCAGGGTCGACCGCGCCTTGGGCTCCAGTCCCTGCAAGAGCCAAAGGAGAGCCTGAATAGCCATGAAACCCGGGGAGTAGAGGCTGTCTTCGAGGGGGGCCGCATCCAAGTATGTTTGCGCTTCACGATAAAGCTTTGGATCGTTGGCGCGGATCAAGGCGAGCAGGAAGATGAGCCCGTGCATCCCGTCGAAAAAAATCTTGCGTTTGCCCCGCTCCTTTTTGCAGAGCTGGAGCGCGAGCCGGCAATGCCTCAGAGCTTGGTCGTTATGACCTTCGAGAAAATCCACCACGCCAAGCAAGAGCGGACGAGAGAAGACGTCAACTTCGTCTTCGGATAACGCGTCGATCTTGCGACGCGCGACGTCGAGCCGCCCGGACAGCAGGTCGCAGCTCAGCAAGTGCAGGGCGAAGCGCCGATAAACGGGATCGCTTTCCTTTTCGCGATAGTACGCAATCATCGCAGCGACTTCGGGCGTCGCCTGACCGGTCAACATCAATCGATCTATCTTGACCGTGAAGAGGCGTGCTTGAATGGCGAGTTCGCGGCCGGTCAGCCAGTCCAACGACACGGATGTTTCGCCGAAAAGGGTCGAAAGAACATGCGGGCCGAAGATCGGGCTGTAAGCCTTGTCATATTTGGCCAACAATGGGCCGAGAGTGTCCATTTCGTTTTCATAGAGCCGCAAGCGCAACCGCCGCAAGAAGGCGGCGTCCGCAGTCAGATTGTAGCCGTAGGAGAACCCGCGATCGTCGGAGAGCGGCAAATTGGCCATGGCCGCGGCGGCATCCCGCCCCTTCGGAGTGGCTAGAAATTCGACGGTCAGCGGGTGCCACAAGGCCGTAACGCAGGAGAAATCAGCGTTGAGCAATTTGAGCGAGACGAGCCGCTCCAGGACGGGGGTCAGCGTCTTGTGGGTCCAGGCCAGGCCTCCAGGACCGGCAAGTTTCGCGCGCGCGGCGACCGTATGAAAATCGGTCTTGTTGGCAGGCCAAGCGAACAGGGCCTTCAGGCACAGGAGGTCCCGCTCCCACGCGGGTAATTTCTCAATCTGAAGCAGCTGAGGAGCGGAAGGCGCGACGACGGCAGGCAAAGCGGGCATGTGCGAGAATTTCAGTCGGGGAGCGGGCGTGTTCGTCTTCAGCTATAATCTGCAATGGCGCCCACAGGAAACCCTACCGGGTTGAGCGGGAAGGGGCGAGCGGCGCGTGCGAACGAAGCCCGCATCAAATCCCGGTGCATAAACCGCGCTGAGGGCCGACGACTTTGGCCGACGATGCTATTCTCGCAACGTAAGTAGCAATAGCGAAGTGGGCGGAATGGTAGCGAAGTCAACGGCGAAATCTCAAGCCTGTCATGCGGAAATTCGTGGCGCGGATCGCGGGATCGCGCGTCTCGCGCAGCGAATCGGCGACGTTTGCCTCGACGCTGTTGCAAGCCTGACTCCGGCCAAGATCAAAGACACAGCGCGGCAATGGCTTTCGAAAAAGCCCCTCGATCCCGACGCCTCTTCGAGCGCCCGGCTGATCACGGAAGCTTTCGCGCTTGCGGGCTATCTGACCCTGTTCTCGCCTTCACTGCTGGGCGTCGCGCCGGTCGAACGCTTTGCCCGCCAGCGCCACGCCAACGCCGACGATTTGACGCGCGCAGCGCTGGATGCTCTGGCGCAAACGAACTTCCACCTCATTCGGTTGAGATCGCGCAGCGCGCCGCAACGAGTCGTCGTCGAGGACATGACAAACGGCAAAAGCCTGTCGCTGTTCGACCGCGACCTTCCCGATGGCGTCTTGTCGGTCTGCGTCGCGGCCTGGCTCGCGCCTTTGCCGAATGGCGAGTTCGTCGCGGTTGGGCCTTTGACGCCGCTTGACCCAAGCGCGCTGGGAGAAGGCCTTTCCTTCGTGCGTCCCGGCAAGGGAATAGTGAATTCGCGGCGCTGCGCCGCCGCCGTATATCGGCATGTCATGCGCCACGGCGGTTTGCGCATAGAGGGTTTGAATGCTTTCCCCGAGGACATGTTCGACGAAGGCGTCGGGGTCGAGGAGGAGAACGACGGCGACGCCCTTGATCGGCTCGCCATCGCCATGAAGGCAGTGGGAGAGGGCGATGCGGTTCCCGCCGACATCATGGAAGCGACGCGACACATCGCTGCACCGTTTCCCCTCATCCAATCGCTGGTCCGAAGCGTCAACGCGCGCCGGCAGGGTCGCGGAGACCTGGCGGACGCCTTTTCGCGCATCGGCTTCATCATGATGGAAACCCTGGATCGCCGCGCCGCGATCGGCTCCGGCGGCGATGGACTGTCGCTCGAACTTGCTCGCGGCGGCGATTGATCGAACCATCGTGGAAAGGCGCGCGACTGTAGAAACGCGCGCGCTGTTCGACGCCTTGCGCCGCCGCCTCGTGACGTCGAAGCGCTCCGGCGCCGCCGATGGCGCAGGCGAGGCGGAGCTGATGCGCGTGTTGCAGCGAATTCAGGCTTTGCGCGGCAAGACCACCGCACAGGGCTGCACGGAGCAGGAAGCGCTCGCCTCCGCCCGAAAAGTGGCGGAACTGCTCGACCGCTATGGATTGTCGCTGAGCGAAGTCGAGATGCGCGATCAGACCTGCCAGGGTTTTGGGATCGACACCGGCCGGCAGCGGCGCGCGCCGATCGACGAATGCATGCCGGTCGTCGGCCTGTTCTGCGACTGCAAGGTGTGGATGGAGACCGCCGCGGACAACACCATCCGCGTCGTTTTCTTCGGTTTGCCTGCGGACGTCGAGGCGGCGCATTACCTCCATGACCTTGTCATCGCGACTTTCGCGACCGAAACGGCGCGATTCAAGGACGCGGAGGCAACGCGCGCGTCCAGCGGACGGCGCGTGTCGACGCGCTCTTTCCAGATCGGACTCTGCGCATGGAATCTGCGAGAAGCTGACGGGCGTCAAGGCGGAGCGCGACGCCGCGAATTGCCGGTTGACCGGCCGCGACCTCGTTCCCCTCAAAACTTCGGTCGTCGAGGAAGAAATGGAAAAGCTTGGGTTGTCGTTTCGCGCCAAATCGCAAAACCGAAAGCGAAAGGTGGCGACCGACGCTTATGTCGCGGGCCGCGCGGCTGGACACAAATTTGAGCCGCACCGCAGCGTTCCGGTTACGTGACCCCGCAAGTGCACTGGCCAAGCAAGCGGCTTTCTTCCGCTCATCCAGACAACTTCGCGTGATCTAACGCTCTGCGCAAGCCGGGCAAGTGCTCGCAGATGTATATTGAGTGGTGTCAGATTTGGCGCGCCACGGTCGATGAAGATGGGCAATATGCCTACGCCGTGGCGCTATGATTTTCCAAGCCGTTGCACGCCGCAATCGTCGAGACTGCCGAGAACAGCGATTTTCCACTTTGAATTTGGAGATGCCGAAAACAGGGCGTCCGCTTTGCCTGCGGCGGCGATCATATGTCGGCATCCCCCGGACCGCCCAGTGCCGCCGGAATGCGCGGAGGCGACATGAGCCGGCCTTCGGATTTTCGCAATCCAACTGTTGCTCGGGCGCCACACGTGTCGGCAAAAGCGACGCGGACGGCGCGATTTGCGCCTGTGCGGCGTTTAAATCCAAACACGACTCGCATAGCCTCATGCAGTCCGATTGCTCGACTCTTGAGGAGCGACTTCCTTGCGCGCGAGACTCCACACCAGCGTGGCGGCTGTCGCCATGATTGCGGCCGCGGCCCCCGTCCACGCCCAGCAGGCGCCTAGCAACGCCGAGCTCTATCAGATGCTGCTCGACCTCGAGGCCAATCAGCAAAAGCTGCACGAGGAGAACGCTCGGACTAAGGCCGAGAACGAGCGCATTCGCGCCGAGCTCGCGGCGGCACGCCGTAAGCTCGCGCAGCAGAATCACGGCGCGCCGCCCTTCGAGCCGCCCCCCCCGCCGGCGGTTGTGGCGCGCCCTGCTCCGGCGCCCGTCGTCGCCCTTCCGGTCGCCACGACATTCGCGCCGCCGCCCCCGCCCTTCACGCCCGCGCTCGTGGTCCCGGACTACAATCTTCCGGCGGTCTCGCGCCCGAACGGCAAGGTGGAGGGCGCAGCGGGCTACGACACGGGACATGGCGGCGGCTATGCCGCCGGCGCCGTGACCGTGCCGCTGGGTCACTCTTTTGGCGCGCAGGTCGACGCGATCACCGGCGGGGTGGGCTCGACCGCTTTCTACGGCGCCGCTGGGCACGCTTTCTGGCGCAATCCGGCGATCGGCCTGATCGGCGCCTATGGCAGCTTCACCGAAAACACTTCGGCGGTCGGGCCGTTCATTCCGGCCAATCAGGCTTACGTCAAGGCCGGCGGCAGGATCGAGGCCTATCTCGGAGCGGTCTCGATCGAAGGCATCGGAGGCTGGGAGACCGGCGGGCCGCGCAACAACTGGCTTTGGGACTTCGGCGCCGCCGGACATAAGAATCGCCCCTTCGATCAGATCGACCTTGCGCTCTACCCGACCGAGGACTGGCGCGTCAGCGTCGGCCATCGCTACACGCAAGGCATCCACATCGCCACCGCGAAGACGGAATTCCAGCTGCCTCTCGCCGGCTATCACAATCTGTCGCTCTTCGTCGAAGGCAATGTCGGCCAGCAAAACTACCGCTCGGTCATGGGCGGCCTGAAGGTCTATTTCAGCGACGACAAGACGCTGATCCGCCGTCACCGCGAGGACGATCCGCCGATCTTCCTGGGCCAAGAGCATCAGGTGACGCAGTTCACGCCACGCGCGAATTTGCAACGCAACGTGCAGAAACTCGTCTTCGCGCAAGCGCTGCGTGGGCAGGCGGGCGCGACGGGAGCCACGGGCGCAACCGGAGCGACGGGCGCAACCGGAGCCACAGGCGCGACGGGAGCAACAGGCGCCAAGGGAGCAACCGGCGCCACCGGAGCAACAGGCGCGACCGGAGCCGCGGGAGCTACCGGCGCCACAGGTGCGACCGGAGCCACGGGAGCCACGGGCACCGGAGCAACAGGCGCGACCGGAGCCGCGGGAGCTACCGGCGCCACAGGTGCGACCGGAGCCACGGGAGCCACGGGCACTGGAGCAACAGGCGCGACCGGAGCCACGGGAGCCACGGGCACTGGAGCAACAGGCGCGACCGGAGCCGCGGGAGCTACCGGGGCCACAGGTGCGACCGGAGCCACGGGCACTGGAGCAACAGGCGCGACCGGAGCCGCGGGAGCTACCGGCGCCACAGGTGCGACCGGAGCCACGGGAGCCACGGGCGCTGGAGCAACAGGCGCGACCGGAGCCGCGGGAGCTACCGGCGCCACAGGTGCGACCGGAGCCACGGGAGCCACGGGCGCTGGAGCAACAGGCGCGACCGGAGCCGCGGGAGCTACCGGCGCCACAGGTGCGACCGGAGCCACGGGAGCCACGGGCGCTGGAGCAACAGGCGCGACCGGAGCCGCGGGAGCTACCGGCGCCGACAGGTGCGACCGGAGCCACGGGAGCCACGGGCGCTGGAGCAACAGGCGCGACCGGAGCCGCGGGAGCTACCGGCGCCACAGGTGCGACCGGAGCCACGGGAGCCACGGGCGCTGGAGCAACAGGCGCGACCGGAGCCGCGGGAGCTACCGGCGCCACAGGTGCGACCGGAGCCACGGGAGCCACGGGCGCTGGAGCAACAGGCGCGACCGGAGCCGCGGGAGCTACCGGCGCCACAGGTGCGACCGGAGCCACGGGAGCCACGGGCGCTGGAGCAACAGGCGCGACCGGAGCCGCGGGAGCTACCGGCGCCACAGGTGCGACCGGAGCCACGGGAGCCACGGGCGCTGGAGCAACAGGCGCGACCGGAGCCGCGGGAGCTACCGGCGCCACAGGTGCGACCGGAGCCACGGGAGCCACGGGCGCGACGGGAGCCGCGGGAGCCACGGGCGCAACCGGAGCAACCGGAGCCATGGGCGCGACCGGAGCCACGGGCGCGACGGGAGCCGCGGGAGCCATGGGCGCGACCGGAGCAACCGGAGCCGCGGGCGCGACCGGCGCCACGGGAGCAACCGGAGCCACGGGCGCGACGGGCGCCACGGGCGCGGCTGCAACGACATTCAGCCTCTACGAAAACACCGCGGTTCCGACGTGCGCCGGCACCAACTGCACGCTCACTTCGCTGCCCGCCCAGCCGCAAGGAACGATCTATTACCAGCTCCCAAGCCTGGCCAGCATCAGCACGACTGGGACCAGCTCCCTGTATGAATACACCGGCACCGGCACCTCCACGACGCTGACGAGAATCGCGATTGGCGCGAACGGCACGGTGAATACGGCCTGGATCACGTCAGGCAGCAGCATCCCCTTCACGACGAGCCAGACGGCTGCGCTCCCCAGTCTCACCGGCGCCGGCGCAGGAAGCGTCTTCAACGCGAACGGCACCATTACGAACGGCAGTGGTATTCCCAACATCGGCTACATCTGGGAGGCGAACGGCGCGAATGTTTACGTGCCGGTGGGAATTGGCACGCTCACGGCGCCGGGGCTGCCGTAAAATCCTCGGCGCCGCGGCGACCCTCATCGAGCGCGGCGCGCCGGCTCATGGCGCGTCGCTCAATCAGCGGACGGGCTTTCAACCTGGGGTCGTCGAGCGAGCGTCATTTGCGATCGGGCGCAGCACGTTCGCTCAGCGACACTTGTCCTCGCGGTTCGAGGCGTTTCTGCTGGTCCCAGGTCGGATTGCCGCGTCACGTCAAAAAAATGCGAGAAGTCGACGCAATCTCCATTGCGCGTCAAAAAGGCTATGATACATTGAAAAGCTATTAGGATTTGCAAAGCGGTTTCGGCTGGTGTGCGACGGCCGTATCTGCATTTTTGGGGGGCGCATCATGTCGGAACCCTATCTCGGACAGATCATGTTGGTGAGCTTCAATTTCGCGCCCAAAGGCTGGGCGCTGTGCAACGGGCAGATTTTGTCCATCAATCGCAAAATCAGGCGCTGTTCTCGCTGCTCGGCACGACATATGGCGGGGACGGCATAACGACTTTTGCGCTGCCGGATCTTCGCGGCCGCGCGCCACTTCATGTCGGGCAGGGATCGGGTCTCTCTCCCTATGTGCTCGGGCAGCAAGCTGGCGAGGCGACGCATACGCTGAACGTAAGCGAGATGGCGAGCCATAGCCATTCGATCGCCGCCGACAATGCGCCCGCGTCTCCGCAGCAATCGCCGGCCGGCGCCTATCCTGCGGCGGGCAATGTGACGCTCGGCAGGTCGGGAAACTTCCCCTTGGACGACTTTTCGCCGTCGCTGACGTCGCCGACGACGCTCAACCAGGGCGCCGTGACCTCGATCGGCGGCGGAGGGCCGCACAACAATCTGCAGCCGCTGCTGGCCATGAATTTCATCATCGCGCTGCAAGGTATTTTCCCTTCGCGAAACCTAATCGCCGCACCGCATGGCGAGCAGCCGAGCCTCGGGCCGAACTTTGGGAGAGCGCGTCGTGGCAGACCAGTATCTTGGACAGATTATTCTTGTCCCCTTCAACTTCGCGCCTGAAGGCTGGGCGCTGTGCAACGGGCAGCTTTTGTCCATCTCACAAAATACGGCGCTGTTCTCGCTGCTCGGCACGCAATTTGGCGGCAATGGGACGAGCAACTTCGCGCTTCCCGATCTGCAGAGCCGCGTTCCGATCGGCATGGGGCAGGGCGCCGGACTGTCTTCCTATGACATGGGAGAACAGGCGGGGGCCGAGGCCGTAACTCTGCTGGCCACCCAGCTTCCGGCCCACAATCACCAAATCAAGGTCGATTCGTCTTCCGCCAACTCCGTGCAAGCGCCGGGGAATAATTACCCCGCCGGCGCCGCGGTCATTGAGAATAGAGTGAGCTACAATGCGTTGGCTTACTCTCCCGCTTCGTCGGGCGCCCAGCTCAATGCCGGCGCGATCGCGATCTCCGGAACCGGGCGACCGCACAACAACATCCAGCCGGTGCTCGCGCTCAATTTTATCATCGCGCTGACGGGGATATACCCGCCGCGCTCATAAAACTCCCGCTTAGCGCATGAGCTACGATCGCCAGAGTCTCGGCAAACCATGAAGGTGGCGCCATGTCTCAACCATACGTCGGGCAGATCATTCTCGCCGGCTTCAATTTCCAGCCCCAAGGCTGGCTCTTTTGCAACGGTCAGCTAGTGTCCATCGCGGAGTACGACGTGCTGTTCAACTTGATTGGCACGACCTATGGCGGCGACGGCCAAACGACTTTCGCCCTGCCAAATTTGCAGAGCCGAATTCCCGTTCACATGGGACAAGGCGCCGGTCTGCCAAATTTCGTCATCGGTCAGGTGACGGGCGAGGAGACGCATACGCTGTCTCAAAACGAGATGCCGACGCATTACCATTTGATCAACGCGGACAGCGCGCCCGCCGCGTTGCAGCAAACGCCGGCCGGGGGTTACTTTGCCGCGGGAGTCGCTAATCGCACCAATCCGGTCGCCGCGTTTTCGCCCAACGCGACCTCGAATTTCGCGGCCAACGCCGTTGGCGTGACGGGCAACGGCCTCCCCCATCCAAACATTCAGCCGGTGCTGGCGCTGAATTACCTCATCGCTTACCAGGGCGTTTATCCGACTCAGAGCTGACGGCGGTGCGCGAGGCGCAGTTGGAGCGTCGCGAGATCGCCTTCGCGGGGCGGGGTCGGCTCGCGTTGCGTCCCGGCACACCAGCGGATGAGGACTTTCGCTTCGCGCTGTTCTGCGCGTCGCGCCCGCCCGGCCAGGATTTCGCCTTTATGGAGCCGGCGTTGCGAGAGCAGTTGCTGCGTCAGCAATTTCGCGCGCAAAATTACAGCTATCGCGCCGATTTTCCCAACGCGCGCTTCGACGTCATCGAATTCGACGGCGCGCTCGTCGGTCATGTCGTCGTCGACGTCGCCGACACTGAAATGCGCGTCGTCGATCTGGCGATCCTTCCCGACCGCCGCAGCGCCGGGCTCGGCGAGGCGGTGCTGAAGCCCCTCATTGCGGAAGCGCAGCGCCGCAAGATTCCTCTGCGCGTGAGCGTCCTGAACGGCAACCAGGGCTCGCTGCGCTTTTGCCGTCGACTCGGTTTCGAGCCAATCGGCGAGCCGACGGCCTTCTTCACCGAGCTCGAATGGCGCGGCGCTTGAAGAGGGCGCCTCGCCCTCGCGTCCGATTGTGCTGGAATTTCCCCGCTCTGTCGCGTTACAAGCTGCAGCGACGAAGTGGCGGCGCCATTGCGAGCGAAGCCATGCATTACAGGGCCTCGCCAGTCCGTGGTATCGCTCCGACCCCGGCAGGATGGAGCAGCGGTCGCCGCTGCGCCCTGGACTCCCGGATCGCTTCGCTCGCATTGACACGTTTGGTATTGTCAATCGCCATGACGCGGCGGGTGCGAGGGGGGCGAGGGAGAAGATGGCGGCGGCGAAGCGCATCTGCCTCAACATGATCGTCAAGAACGAAATCCGGAGCCTCGAGCCTTGCCTGCGCTCGGTCGCGCCCTTTATTTCGTGCTGGGTCATCGGCGACACGGGCTCGACCGACGGCACGCAAGATTTCATCAAGGCTTTTTTTGCCGAGCGCGGGATCCCGGGCGAGCTGCATTGCTTTCCCTTCATCGATTTCGGACAGGCCCGCAATCAGGCGCTCGATTACGCCTACGCCTCTCCGCTGCAGTTCGACTATCTGCTGTTCAACGACGCCGACATGGAAGTCGTCGTCGAGGACCCCGATTTCCGCAGCAAGCTCGATATGCCGGGCTACATGTTTCAGATCAGATCCGGCATCAGCTACTGGCTTACGCGCCTCGTGCGCCGCGATTCCGGCACGCGCTACCGTGGCGTCACGCATGAGTATCTCGACTTGCCCGGCGGGGTCGGCAGGCTCGAGGGCGTCTGGATATTTGATCACGCGACCGGCTCGAACCGGGTCGAGAAATTCGAGCGCGACATCCGCCTGCTGAGGAAGGGCCTCGAGGCGGAGCCGGATAATGTGCGCTACCAGTTCTATCTTGCCGAGTCCCTTTTGAACGCGGGTCGGCCCGCTGAGGCGGCGGAGGCTTATGCGAAACGTATCGCCATGGGAGGATGGGAGGAGGAGGTCTGGTATTCTTGCATGCAGCGCGCCCGCTGCTTTTGGCGGCTGGAGGATGAAGCGAGCTTCGTGCGCGAGGCGGTCTCCGCCTTCGATCGGCGGCCGCATCGCGCCGAGCCGCTCTACGATCTCGCCCGCTTCTATCGTCAGCGCGGCATGAACGAAGCGAGCGTCTTGTTCGCCGAAGCGGGGCTGAATGTGAAGTGGCCGGCGCAGGACGTCCTCTTCATTGAGGATTTCGTCTATAGATTCGGGCTCGCCGAGGAATATTCGATCGCGGCGAATTATGCGCGCGATTCGCAACGCAAGGCGCAGGGCTTCGCGGCCTGCGACTGGCTCGCGCTCCATCGCGAGGCGCCCGAAAGTTCCCGGGGCCTCGCGCGACGAAACTTGCAGTTCTATGCTGAGCCGGCCGCAGCCTCCATGCCGTCCTTCGCCTGGCGCCGGCTGCAAGCGCCGCCGCATCAGGAACAGCGAGGCGCGCGCGTCTCCGTCGCGCGTCACGGCGCGAGAATCGTGGCGCTGTGGACGGGCGCGGAGCGCCATTTCCTTCTGGAGCTCGACGAGGCGCTCGCCGTCATGAGCTGCAGGGAGATTTCGGGGGCGCCCGATCCGTCGACGCCGACGGGAAGGGGATTCGCCAACGGCGCCGACATTCGTGTTTTCGCTTGCGGCGGCGAGCTCTGGCGTCTGGCGCCCAGTCCTCGGCCGCCGCGACGTTCGCGCGCATCGAGGAGGACGAGAGATGCGTTTTCGCCGAATTGCGAAGCTTCCCGGCGTCGGGACGAGAGCCGGGACGAGACGCGCGACAAATCGAATGGACGCCGATCCCGGAGGGTGAGCTGTTGCGCTTCGTTCAAAGCTACGATCCGACGGTCGTCGCCGACGCGAACGGGCGTGAAATGTCGTCGATCACAGCGCCGCTCGCCGCGGACGCCTTTCTGGGCGCATCACAATTGGCGCCTCTGGATCGCGGCTGGCTGGGGCTCGTTCGCGAGGCGCTCGGCGTGGAGTTGGACGAGGATTCGACGCATTACCATCGCTTCGTCTGGCTCAACGCCATGCTTGCGCTTCAACGCGTGAGCCGCCCTTTCTATCTGGAGCGCAGAGGCAGGGAGCGCGCCACAGGGCTTTGCGTGCATCCCGACGGCGAGCGGCTGATCCTCTCCTTCGCCAACAACGACGACGAGCCGCGGCTCGCCACAATCCTGGCGCAGGAAGTGGTGAGCGTGCTTCTCCCCGTCACGACCTATGCAGCGTCGTCCTTTCAGCATCGGGACTA
>CAWFZD010000110.1:0-7154 GCA_963820145.1 uncultured Alphaproteobacteria bacterium | reverse complement strand
CTGGCTCGACATATGAGCCCTGCGACATTTCCGTGACCAGGCGAGAGCATTCGGTCTGCGCCTCGCGCTTCGTTCCGGCGAAAGAGTGCCATTTTCGGCGCCGCAGCCCCGTCTCCAGATCAACTATGTCCAGGACGATCGCCCACTTGCCGGGCGAGCGCTCGCGGATATGGCCCTTCACGCGCCCTGCACTTTCTTCTGAAGGCGATCAACAAGGCTTTTTCCAAGACGGCGGCGCATTTGCGAATCCCTTTCGACGGCGCCGGGACCGATCGGTTCGCCGGTCAAAATTTCATTTATCATGCTACCGGCCCACATCTCGCCCCGCCTCTCGGCAAAATCTTTGAAAAGCTCGGTGCGTTCGGCGTCCTCTTCCGGCTTTCCGCCTACGAATCGAAGCGTCTTCGGCGGCTTGATTTCGCCTTCCGGCCTGAACGCCTCTAGAATTTTTTGCGCGGCCTTGACTGCCTGATCATAGGCGTAGGGATCATCTAACCAAGCTGTCGCGGCGTCGAGCCGCGCGCCCATAGCGCTTTCTCCCGTAACCTGCATGGAGATCGCCGCCGCCTTCATTATCCCGTAGAGCGCGGCTGAGCCAAACTCCTCGTCGACGCGGTCAAATGATCGGATGAGACGGTATTCAACCTCCTCGCTGATTGATCTGCCAGCGTCGTTTGCGGCTTCCTCGAGCTGATCGCGCAGAGCCCCGCGCGTTCGGAACGTGAGATTCTTCGCCTTCACGTCTTCGGCTGGCTTTGGCGGGCGACCACGTTTTGCTTTCGGCTGGCTCTCAGTCATTGCATTCCCCATGGCTTATTTTCCGCACACGATAAATCATGCGAAAAAGGTTGACAACCCGTTTTTTCCCATCGTATCTAATTAACGCACGTGATTATAGGAGCGCTAAATAGCTCCTCCCGGGAACATAGGAGATTCAGCATGACGGATGAGGAAATTCGCAAGGCGATCATGACCAAGCTTACAGTACCTGTGCCAGTCGCGGCGCAGGCGCTGAATCTCTCAAAAAACGGCGGATATGATGCGGTCAAGCGCGGCGACATTCCCTCCCTGAGGCTTGGTCCGCGCCGGATTGAGGTTCCGACCGCGCCGCTGCGCAAAATGCTCGGAATTTCTGGCGAGGCCGCTTGAGCGATGGCGTCTCCAGAAGCGGAGACGCCCGCCCCGCGTGAAGCGGACGGCGGGCGTCAGGAGGGTGATCTGCTTGGCGGCGATCACGTTCTCGATACCGCGAAAATCTTCGCCGCTCAACTGAAATTCTGCGCCGCCTTCATTGCGCAGCTCGATCCGGCCGCGCTCGCCGCGCTCGCTTTCCTCGTCATCGGGGAGGCGCGCCGATGACGAAAAAGAACGAGCTCGAGCCGCTTTCCTCTGGGCCGTGGACAGATACCTACGTGTGTCTCGCTCAGCCAGGGGGAGGCGATACTCTTTCCATCTCTGGGCCGGACCTAAAGCGGTTCAAGCGCGATCCGGACCTCTTTGCCGCGCGTTATTTTGGTCTTGAAAAGGCGGCCTATCGCGAATGGGTCGAAACGGATGGAACGCCGCTTTGCGCTGCGATAACCCGTAGGAAAACCCTTTGCCGCAACGCCGTCGGCCCGATTCAGCGGAGCGCCGCCGATTGGCTGCGCCTTCATCGCGTTTGCTTTTGCAGCGTGCACGGCGGCGAGGCCAGTGAGGCAGAGCAATGACCGCGCCTCTCGACCCCAGAGAATTCGCCACGGCGAAATTGAACCTCGTTTTCGGCGCCGCGCTTGACCCCAAGCTTCCGAAGCTCGCTTTTCGCATTGTCGGGCTGTTCGTTGGAAGGCACATGAAGGCCGACCGGGGCGGAGACGCTTGGCCCGCTGTTAAAACACTTTGTGGCGAGCTTGGCGTTTCGTCCGAACGCGCCGTCCGCGAGGCGCTGTATGCGCTCTTAGAACGCGGTCATCTTGTCGCCGAGCGGAAAGCCGGCGAGACGACCCGCTATCGCATCGCTGATCGCTATTTTGATGGCGCACCACAGCCTGCTAGGTCGGCTCCCCCCCAGGCTCAAGACGAGCCTGGGTTGGGTGACACCCAGGCTAAATACGAGCCACCCCCCCAGGCTAAGGGGGAGCCTACAATCTCCGGGAATATAACTCCGGGAATTAAGCTCCGGGAAATGAACTCCGGGAAGGGTCTCTCTCTCCGCTTCGCGGAGGAGCGAGATCGGCCCCCGACGATCGAAGAAAAAAAGCCGGCGAGGCGGAACGTCAAAAGCCGCTCCTCGCCGGCAAGAAAACAAGCCCTCGACGGCTGGGAATCATTCTGGGCCGCTTTTCCGCGCAAGGTCGGCAAAGCGGCGGCGCAGCGCGCCTATGGCAAGGCGCTCGAAAGCGCGGGGCCCGCCGAACTGCTCGCCGGCGCCGAGAGATACGCTGCGGAACGCGCTCAAGAGCCTGATGCAGCCAAGCGCGACAAATTCACCGCGCACGCTGCAACGTGGCTGAACGCCGGGCGATGGACTGACGAGCCCGCGCCGCCGTCGTCGCCTTTCGCCGCACCACAAGCACAAACGCGAAGGGAAAAGCCGAGCATCTTCGAGATGGCCTTCGCCGGGAGATTGCCCGAATGAGCCGCACCATTGCCATCCGAGAACAAGCCGGCAAGCCGCAGCCGATCGCGCCCCAAGCAAACGTGGTCGCGAAGCTCGCCGAACGCTTCGGGACGCTTGCGCCGATCGTCGCGCGCCGCAACTCCTACACCGTGCAGAATGCGCTGCGCGACTGGTTTCCGCTCCGCCTGGGCGACGAGGAGAGGGCGCGCCGGCGGCTCGAGCGCCTTCCCGAGCGCGACATGCTGCAAGAGCAACTCGATGCGCTGCGAGCGGCGGTGTGGACCCCGGCGAGCGATGCTGAGGCGCGACTAATTGTGGCGACGATGCTGGACGCGATTCCCGCAGCGAAGTCAGGGGCGACGGTGACCTATATCGATAGCCTTGTCGACGCGCTGGCGAACGCCGATGGCGAGTACGACGAGCATGGGTTCAAGCACTACCAAGGCTGGCGGGGGTTCTCGTGTTGGGTGCTGTTCGACACAGCGCGACGCGTCATCGCGACCGCAACCTTCACGCCGTCAGTGGCGGAGGTTCTGACGAAGGCGCGCGCGATTTGGCTCGACTACTGGCGTGCGTTCCATGCGACCGACAAGCTTCTCGGCTTCCGGTTGGACGCAGAGGATATCATCGCAATGGCAGAGGCTGGCGACGACGGAGGCGACTATGACCCCGACTGCATTCCATTCTGATCCGCGGCGCATCCCGCCGGGCGCGCGTAGGGGGGCGTGCGTAAGTCATTGAGGGGTAAGGGGGTTTGATCATACCAACGCTCCGTTTTGCTGCAATCGGGTGCGCTCTCACGCGCAGAATTTTTTTCTGCGGCCTGAAAAACGCGGGTGTTTTCTCACAACAGTCGGAAAAATGACCAAGAAATCGGTTCGGCCTCCTGAGACGGCGCGCCTCTCGGATACCGACGAGGCGCAGGAAGCAGAGCGCGACGCCGCAGTGGTGCGCCGCCTGCAGGAGATCGCGACCAATGGATCGCGCAAAGCCGATCGCCTCCGAGCCGCTCGAGCGCTTTCTGATTTTTTCCCCCTAAAAAAACGCGCGCGCGCGGGAGTCGAATAACCATGGCCGCGTCGCACGCCAGAAACAGGGCGTCCTTCGACGAAGCGAAGCCGGGCGCTACATCGGGACCGCCGAGCGGCAAGAGCGCGCCAGCGGGCTTCGTGGGCCGTTTGGCGGACGATCGGCTGGCTCCGCTGCGCCTGCTCGAGCGTGCCGCCGCGACGCATCCTGACCCAGAATGCCGGGCGCTGCTCCTCGAGGCGATGAGTAAGGCGCAGGCGGGCGCAACGTGGGGCGAGGCGCATGGCCTGCCAAGCGATTGGCGAGTCCGCGACGGAGATCGCCGCTGCGCCATGCTTATGCTTGCCGGCGGCCTTTCGACAACGCGGCTCGAGGAAGAGTTGTCGAAAGGCGCGAAAAGCGCCTACGGGGCCGAGATCGCGCAAATCCTGCGCCTGAAAAATGGGCCGCTCGGCGAGCGGCAATTGCGCCGCATCCGGCGCCGGGCCGAAACGGACATTTGAATGGTTGAGAAGTCCAGTCGAACGGCGGCAGTGTAATTTTTATGGACACGAAGACCGCGAAACTACTCGAAACATTCATCGCCTCGCCGCAGGCGAAGCAATTCGCCGCCGACGCGGAGAGCGACCGTCTCTCGCGGCGCCGCAAGCATATCGAAGCGCTGCGCGCCGTCAGGGCGCGCGCGCCGCTCGTCGAGAAGGCCGCCGCGGCGCTCGAAGCGGAAATCGCCGCAGCGCGTCAGGGCTATGCGAGCAGCGAAGCGGCGCTCGGCGCCGCCGCCGGCAAGCTCTGGGGCGCGCAGCGTCGCCTCGACGAGACTTGGAACGAACATCAGCGATCGGAGGGCTCCGCGCTCGCCGCCGTGCTCGAGGTGAGCAACGCAAAAAGGCAAGAAATCTTATTGCAGCCGCTTCGCGAAGAAACCGAAAAAACGCACGCGACGAAACCGATGGTCGAAACCGATTTTGATGCGAACCGGCCGGGCCGCGTCGCCAAGTCGCATCGGGCTACCGCGCCTTCGATCCGCGCTCGCGCCGCTTTCATCGAGCGAGCGGGAAATTCTCGCGCAAGAATATTTCCTCGAACGCGACGACGACGACGCGACGCTGTTCCGCATCCGAGAGCTGGTCATCTCCTCCGCGCCGAGCGCCGAAAAATTTGTCGAGATTGGATTAGATCGCGACGGCGGGCGCCGAGCGACCGAAGCCGCGATCGACGACGCGACCAGGAGCGCGGAAAAGCTGTTCGCCGGCCTCGGCGCTGAGGCCGAAGACGAGCCGAGCGCCGTTGTGTTGCCGATCAAAGCTGCTCGCGGAAAGTGAGCGAAGAATGACGACTTACACGCGCACATCCGAAGCAACGGCGACAGTTAACTCGAAAGAGCGGACGGTTGAGGCTGTTTTAAGCGATGAAAAAGTCGCTCTGGACAATCACGTCATCGTAACAGATGGAATTGATTATTTAGACTATCTCAACGGCAATCCCGTTATTCCTTGGGCGCACCAAATTGACCAGCCGCCTGTTGGTAAAATGTTGCGAATCTGGAAGCGCGGGACGGCGCTCATGGGTCTAATGAAGTTTGCGACCGCTGACGAATATGAGTTCGCTGATGTTGTGTATAAATTAATCCGCGGAGGCTATCTCAATGCGGTTAGTATTTCATGGGTGCCAATAAAATACGAGCGGGCGCGCGACAAGAACCGGCCGGGACGGTCTAAACTTTCTTGAATGCAGATTGGTCGAATGTAGTATTGTTCCGTGCCCAGCTCTCAGTTCTGCGTTGATTACCGCTCGCGGCGCTGGGCTGAACCTTGAACCAATTGCTGCGTGGGCGCGCTCCGCATCTTTGAGCGCCAGGTCTCCCGAATTGCGCACACAGGCGAGGAGGATCGCCGGCGCGCTCACGCCGCCAGGCGCGTTCTCCGATCTGCTCGACGAAGCGAAGACCGAAAGCGCGAAGCTGTTAGCGCGCTGGCTGATCTACGGCGGCGACTCTCTAACGCGCGCCAACTTCGACGCGGCGGCGCGCGCGGGCGAGGCCGAGCTTGCTGAGCGCGCCAGCGCGCAAGGTCTATCCCGAAACGAGATCGCGCAAATTCGGGCGATCTTCCGAGAGAAGGTCGAGAGACGAGTTGCTGGCGCATGATGCGCCGCAAGGACTTCGCGCGCCTTGACAAGCGCGCGTAGGCGAGAAGCGGGGCACCGTGTCCCACCGTCCGCGGCGTCCCGCTGCCCTCGTCTTCGGATGGAGAGCCATGCAATGACCCCTCACCGCGTCGAGATGCTCGCCGATTGGCGCCGCGCCGCCGTCGCCGGCTATATCGACGGCGGCCTTACGACCGACGCCGCCTCCGCGATCGTAGGCGCCGCGGCGGATGGCGTCGGACCACTGCTTCGGGCGCCACTGACACGCGCCGCGCTTGAGACCTTCTGCGCCGCCTTGGACCTCGAGGCGTTCGCCCATGCGCGACGCTACGGCGCGGCGATGTTTAGGAGACAAACTAATGGCCGGTGAAAGTTCGCTTGTTATAAGGTTTGGCGGCGACGTCGCGGGCCTCGACGCGGCGGTCGCGACCGCGAAAGCGCAACTCAACGGCTTCCAGAGCGAGCTAAAGAAGCTCGCGACCGAGGCGGCGAAGAGCGGCAAGGTCGTTTCCGATGACATGACCAAGGCTATGCGCGCGGCAGCGGCCGGGGCGGCTGGATCAAAGAGAGAACTCGACAGCTTAACAAAAGCGACTCACGGCCATACGGCGGCGGTCGGCCTAAATAGGGCTCAGCAAATGGAATTGGGCCACGTTGCGCGATCCGTCTTCGATGAGATGGCGGCCGGACAATCCGTTTTTAGCGCGCTCTCGAAGGAGACCGGCAGGCTCGGGCAAGTGCTGACTGAGGGCGACAAGAGCGCAGGCGGAGCGCTGAAGATGGTTGGACAAATCGCCCTGAGCCTCGTGACGCCCTTTACGGTTATGGCGGCGGCTGTTGCGGCGGCGGGAGTAGAGCTGCGTTCATTCTCGACCAAGGCCGTTGAGGTTGCAGAGCAAGCGGAATTGCTCAAATCGAAGTTCGGTCTTGTCGGCGATTTAGCGGCTCGCTTTACGGCGCTAGCGGAGCGCGCCGGTGTCGATGTCAACAAGCTCGGAGAGACATTTATCGAGCTGTCGCGACATGTAACCGAGGCGGCGGACCGGAATAGCCTTGGCGCGAACCGCATCAAAAATGCGATTTCTGCAATCGGGCTCTCGCTTAATGATCTCAAGACGAACGATCCTTCTGAATTGTTCCGGCAGGCTGCAATCTGCCTATGACAAAACGGCAGATTCCGCGAATAAATATGCTGCATATCAAATACTCCTGAAAGATAGCTTCGAGAAGCTTTATCCACTCATGCAACGAGGCGGTGGAGCTATCGACCAAATCTATGCGGCGGCGGGCCGCGCCGGGATCGCGATTAAAGGGCCGCTCAAAGAATTGCTTGACGGGACGCTTGAAGCCTCTCGCAAGCTCGGAGACGCCTTTCAAGAAT
>CAWFZD010000109.1:0-74240 GCA_963820145.1 uncultured Alphaproteobacteria bacterium | reverse complement strand
AGCAACCCGCAAAAACGAAAGCTTTTGCGATCGGAGCACGACTTTCGCGTCTGCTTCCGGGCCGATTTCTTTCCGTCGAGCTGAAAACGCCCGAAGATCAGCGGGTCGGGACCGGCGTGCCGCTGCGGTAGTCGTAGAAGCCGCGTTGGGTTTTGCGGCCGAGCCAACCGGCTTCGACATATTTCACGAGCAGCGGACAGGGCCGATATTTCGAATCTGCGAGACCCTCGTGTAGGACCTGCATCACGGAGAGGCAGACGTCGAGACCGATGAAATCGGCGAGTTGCAGCGGACCCATGGGATGGTTGGCGCCGAGCTTCATCGCCGTGTCGATCGCCTCGACCGAACCTACGCCCTCATACAGCGTGTAGATGGCCTCGTTGATCATCGGCAGCAGGATGCGGTTGACGATGAAGGCCGGGAAGTCCTCGGCGACCGTGATGGTCTTGCCGAGCCTGGTGATAAAGCCGCGCGCCTCTTCGAAAGTGCTGTCGTCCGTCGCGATGCCGCGAATGAGCTCGACGAGCTGCATCTTCGGCACCGGATTCATGAAGTGGATGCCGATGAAGCGCTCAGGGCGGCCGGTGACCGCGGCGAGGCGCGTGATCGATATTGAGGAGGTGTTGGTGGCGATAATAGCGCTGGGCTTGAGGTCCTTCGCCAGTTCGGTCAATATCTTGCGCTTGACGTCTTCATTCTCGGACGCCGCTTCGATCGCGATGTCCACATCGGCGAAGTCGGTAAGCGCCGGGGCCTCAAAGAGACGCGCGAGCGCCGCCTCGCGCGCGTCGGCCTCGATCAGGCCGCGATCGACGGCTTTCTGCAGTTGCGTCGCAATATCCTTGACGGAGGCGGCGATCCGCTCCGCGCTGATGTCGTTGATCGCCACGTCGTAGCCGGCCTGCGCGCAGACTTGCGCGATGCCCTTGCCCATTTGGCCAGCGCCGATTACGCCGATTTTGCGAATTTCCAAACCCATGTGTGCGGCTCTCCCAGCCGGAACTGCGACGTTATCCTGCACCGCAATATAGCGCGGCTTTGAGAAATATTAAAACAGCCGCGGCCCAAAATTATGCCGCTCAAGCTCGAGCGGATCGTCGAAAAAGCAGGCTTTGTCAAGCTTTGGTCGACGGCTTCCAGGCCAGCACCAGGGTCGCGCGTCCCGAGCGGCTCGGCGCCCCAGGTCCTATGGCGGCAAATCCTTCGCGCGCGTAGAAGCGCAAAGCGCGTTTATTGTCGGCGTTGACGTCGAGGCGCAGGCCTTGCGGCGCCGCGCGCCGGGCCGCCTCGATCAGCGCCGCGCCGACGCCGCCGCCGAAATAATCCGGATGCACGCAAAGCTGGTCGAGCCATCCGCTGTTCGGATTGACGACGACGAAGCCGGCGAGAGCGGCGGCGTCCCCGTCGCGCAGACATAAGGTGAGCGCCCCCTCCGTCTCGAGACTGGCCAAATGCCCGAGAAACCACTCGACGCGCGCGTTAAAATCAATCTCGGCGTAGGTCGCGCGCCAGGAGGCGAGCCATACCTCCAACAACGCCTCGGTTTCGCCCGGCGCCCGGAGCGTGATCTCGCGCTTGATGGCGGATGCCGGCTGCGCCGCGCTCATGCCAGTCTCCGCATCATGTCCTGCAATTGCCGCTGCACGGCTTCATTGCCGGCGATGACTTCGCCCTTCGCGAGCATCTGCGCGCCGCCGCTGAAGTCGGAGACGAAGCCGCCCGCTTCGCGCACCAGCACGATGCCCGCGGCGATGTCCCAGGCGTGGACTCCGCGCTCCCAATAGCCGTCGAAACGGCCGGCGGCGACCATCGCCAGGTCGAGCGCGGCGGCGCCGAGCCTGCGGATGTTGCCGATCTTCGCCATGGCGGCGGCAAGCTCGGTCTGAAAACGCGCGTGATTGGCGACGCCGGCGAGCGGCGGGATGCCGCAGGCGACCATGGAATCGGAAAGCTGCGTGCGCGCTGCGACGCGCATGCGTTTATTGTTGTGGAACGCGCCCTGCCCGCGCTCGGCGATGAAGAGATCGTCGGTCGCCGGATTGTAGACGACTCCCGCCACGAGCTGACCTTCGCGCTCGAGCGCGACGGAGATCGCGAAGATCGGCAAGCCATGCAGAAAATTGGAGGTGCCGTCGAGCGGATCGATGTGCCAAACATGGCTTTTGTCCGGGCCATCGACCGAGCCGCTTTCCTCCATCAGGAAGCAGTAGCCGGGCCGCGCCCGCGACAGCTCTTCGAACAGGGTCTTCTCGGCGCGCCTGTCGGCCGCGCTGACGAAGTCGCCCGGCCCCTTCACCGAAACCTGAAGATTTTCGACTTCGCCGTAATCGCGCTTCAGTCCGCGGCCGGCTTTCATGGCGGCGGCGGTCATCACATTCATCAAAGCCGAACGAATCATCAAAGCCTCGGATGTTCCATAGCGCCCACCGCTTGCTACGCCTTTGGCCCCGACGTCAAGCGCGAGGGGAAAGTGGCGGCTCGTTAAACCTTTGGCAAAGACTCTGAGGACAAAATTAAGCATGGCCGCTCGCCGGATTCGCGAGAACGCAACATGCTGACGAAGACGATGGCGCGCCCGACGACGCTGGCGCCCGAAGCCCCGATCGAAGAGGCGCGCTGGCGCCGATGGACCCAGAGCAGAGGCGCGAGCTTGTCTTCCCGCCGGCCGCCGCGCGTGACGGCGGCTCAGATCGCGCGCGCGATGGCGGTGATCCTCGCCGGCCTCGTCTATGCCGACGGGCGCGACGTCAAGCTTTGGCTATGCCGCTCCGCTGAGCCGCTCGCGCGCCTGGCGCAGACCGGCGTCGACCAGACGCCGACCGCGACCATCAAAACGACGGCCGCCGCAACCGCTCCGTTAAGCGAACATTAACCTTTCTTGTGTTTTATTAAGCATCGGTCCTCCGATGGGACTGTCGGGTGGATCCCCCTACTCATCTGACGCCTCCCTGAAACTTCTTAAAGAGCCGCCTCGTTCGCGGCTCTTTCTTTTAAAGCGCGAGCTTTGTTCGACTTTTTTCACGCCGCGCGGCGGCGTTTGAGCTGCGGCGCATTCAAAAACAGTTAAATTAAGGTTAAAAGGCGCTTAAACGAGCGAACCGCCTGCAACTGGTTTAAATTGTGCGGAGTTGAGGTTCGCGGGGCCGGCCCTGGCGACAACTGCGTGAGCGTGACATGCGTCTTAAGGATAATCCCGACGAGTCTAGAAAAACCGTTTCTTTTGTCGAGAAACTGGCGGGGTCGGAAGCATTCACCGCGCTGTTTCGCGAGGGCATGTCGCTCGTCGAAGACGCCGCCGCCTATCTCGACGGCGCCGGCCGGGAGGAGGCCAAGGCCCTGCCGAAAACCGAAGCGCTGGCCTATGCCGCGGAGAGCATGCGGCTCACCACGCGGCTGATGCAGATCGCCTCCTGGCTTCTGCTGCAGCGCGCGGTCAATCATGGCGAGATGACCCGATCGCAGGCGGCGAGCGACCGTCACAGGGTCAAGCTCTCGCAGCAGGAACTCGCCTCCAGCCCCGAAATCTTCGACCAGTTGCCGCCAAAGTCCATTGCGCGATCTGTCGAGCATTCGCTTCGGCTGCAGGCCGCATCCTGCATCTCGACCGGCGATCTATCCGCGCGCAGGAAGAAGCCTCAGCGCCCGCGGCCGGGCCGTCGAACAGCCGCTCGAATTGCAGCGCGAATTGCTTGCGCGCCGGCTTCGCCATCGCCGAGTAAGCGCGTCCCATCCAGGGAAATGAGCAGAAATCGAAAAAGTCCCGGCATTAAGCCGGGCTTTTTGCTGCGCGATTTGCGCGATCTTATTTCTTGTTGCCGAAGCCATGTTGCCAAAGCGCGAGTTGAAGCGCGACAGGCGTCCGCCGCGGTCGAGCAATTGCGCCGAACCGCCGGTCCAGGCCGGATGGGTCTTCGGATCGATGTCGAGGTGCATGATGTCGCCCTCCTAGCCCTAGGTCGTGCGGGTGAAATACTCCGTCCCATCGGTCATGACCACTTTGATCATGTGGTAGTGCGGATGTATGTCCTTTTTCATCTTCTTCGATCTCTTGGACTTTTGTTCACGCGAAACGCAGACGCTCCCGCGATCGGCGCGGGAGCGTCCGGTTTTCAAAACTCGTCTTGAGCCGTCTTCTTAGCGCATCAACTGCGCTTCGGCAAGCGCCCGTCGCGCCGGTTCACGCCGCAAGCAGCCGCTGCACCTCGTTTACGAGATCGCGCAGATGAAAGGGTTTCGACAGGATTTTCGCCTGACTTGGCGCCTGATTGTCGGGGTTGAGCGCCACGGCGGCGAAGCCAGTGATGAACATCACCTTGATGTCCGGGTCGAGCTCGGTGGCCCGGCGCGCGAGTTCGATGCCGTCCATTTCCGGCATCACGATATCGGTCAGCAGCAGTTCGAAAGGCTCCACGCGCAACTGATCGTAAGCGGCGAGGCCGTTGTCGAAGGAGGTCACCTGGAACCCCGCATGCTGCAACGCCTTGACCAGAAAACGGCGCATGTCGTTGTCGTCTTCTGCAAGCAGAATCTTGGCGGCGGCCTGATCGTTCATCTCGCTCCTCGCATCCTTCACGCTCCATCAAGCAGAATTTTCGTAAATTTCGGGTGAAAGGCTTGTCTTTTATCGTTAGCATCAAACTCTAAAACACCAAGCGTCCTTCGGGCGTCGCAAGCCCCGACAAGGGCGAAGAGGCCGTTGCGCGGTATGTAAGATCCAACTTAAGCGAGTTTCGCCCGCCCGGCGAAATTTGCAAGGCGCAGAGCGATGAATTGGTCAGAAACTGAAAACGACGCCGAGAACGGGCCGCAGGAAAATCGCGGCGGCGTTCGCCAAGACAACGACCTTTCGCCTTTCGACGTCGTTGCGCCGCCGCAAATCACCAGCGGCCTCGTGTTTTCCTCGCCCCACTCGGGAAGCTTCTACCCCGAAGACTTCCGCGCGCAAACTCAGCTCGACGAGCTGACCCTGCGGCGATCCGAAGACGCCCATGTCGACGCCTTGTTCGGCTGCGCCGCGTCGCTGGGGCGCCCATGCTGCGCGCGCGTTTTCCGCGCGCCTATCTCGATTTGAACCGCGAGCGTTACGAACTCGACCCGCGCATGTTCGACGGCGCGCTGCCGGGCGTCGCCAATACGCGATCCCTGCGCGTCGCGGCGGGGCTCGGCGTCATCCCGCGCGTCGTCGCCGACGCCCGCGAGATCTATTCTGGGCGGCTCCGGGTCGAAGACGCGATGCGGCGCATCGACGAGATTTACGCGCCCTACCACACTGCGCTCGCGGCGCTGATGGATCAGGCGGCGGCGTGCTTCGGCGTCGCGGTTTTGATCGACTGTCATTCGATGCCGCGGCTGCTCGCGCGGGACCCGCAGATTGGGGCGAAGTCGGAAAAACGCCGCGTCGATTTCGTCGTCGGCGACCAATTCGGCGCAAGCTGTAACGCGCGTCTCGTCGAGATCGTCGAACGCCGCCTCGCTGGTTTCGGCTATGTCGTGCAGCGCAACCGCCCCTACGCCGGCGGTTACATCACCGAAAATTACGGGCGCCCCGCGAGTGGCCGGCACGCCTTGCAGATAGAGGTCGCGCGCGACCTTTATATGGACGAAACCACGCTCGAGCCCAACGCGGGCTTTTCCAGCGTGGCCGATCATCTGGCGCAAGCGCTTGGCGAACTTGCGCAGGAGCTCCGACAGGCGCATGAGCTTCGGCTTGGCGACCCCGCCTCCTTGTCCGTGCGATTGGCGGCGGAATAGGGCCGCGGCGGTTTTTGTCACTCTTACTGATTCCCTCAAGCGCGACGCGCTGTGGACGCTTGGAGACGAAAAAGGCATGACCGCAGTCGATTTCGAGAAATTCGTCGAGCGGCTCGCCGATGTTTCCGCGGAAGCGATCCTTCCATTTTTTCGCACGGCGCTCAACGCCAAGGACAAATCGGCGGGCGAGGCCTTCGATCCGGTGACCGAAGCCGATCACGCGGCGGAAAACGCCATGCGGCGACTTATCGCCAACACTTTCCCCGAACATGGCGTCATCGGCGAGGAGTTCGGCGCGCGGCGCGAGGGCGCGGAATATGTGTGGGTGCTCGATCCCATCGACGGCACCAAAAGCTTCATCTGCGGCCTGCCGCTTTGGGGCACGCTGATCGGGCTGACGCACAACGGCGCCCCGGTCTATGGCCTGATGAACCAGCCCTTCACCCGCGAGCGCTTTTCTGGCGACGGCGCCGCGGCTTACTGGCGCGGACCCTCACGGCGCACGCTGAGCGGGTCGAGCGTCGGTCGCAGAGAAGGCGACGGCCTGGAAAAGCGACGCATTTCCACCCGCCCCTGCGCCGAGCTTGCGCAGGCCACGCTGATGACGACGTCGCCGGCGCTGATCGATCCGGCCTTGCGCGAGAGTTTTTACCGCGTCGAACGCCAGGTGCGGCTGTCGCGCTACGGCGGCGATTGCTACGCCTATTGCGCGCTCGCCTGCGGCCATGTCGATCTCGTCATCGAGACCAACCTCAACCCCTATGATATCGTGGCGCTGATCCCCATCGTCGAGGGCGCCGGGGGGATTGTCACGACCTGGACCGGCGAATGCGCAGCGAAGGGCGGCGCGGTCATCGCCGCGGGCGACAAGCGGCTGCACGAGGCCGCGATGGCGCTGCTGGCCGGCTGATCTATTTCTGGCACCTCGGGCAGTAGAACGTCGAGCGCCCGGACTGCACGACGCGCGCGATCTCGCCAGTGCAGCGGGGCGCCGGACAGGCGGCGCCTTCGCGATCATAGACGCGAAAGCTGTGCTGGAAATAGCCGAGCGAGCCATCGGTCTGGCGATGATCGCGCAAGGAGGACCCGCCGGCGTCCACCGCCTCCAGCAGCACCTCGCGGATGGCCGCGACAAGACGCGTAAGCGCCGCGGCGGGCTTGCCCGAAGCCGAGACCAATTCGCCCGCAAGTTTCAGCGGCGACAGGCGCGCGCGGTGCAGCGCCTCGCAAACATAGATATTGCCGAGCCCGGCGATGATCCGCTGATCGAGCAGCGCAGCTTTGAGCGGCGTCCTGCGCCCCTGCAGCATCTTCGCCAGCGCCTCCGCCGAGAGCTCCGCGCCGAGCGGCTCGACGCCAAGGCCCAGAAACAAGGGATCGCGCTCGCGTTCGCTCGGTCCAAACAACAGCATGTAGCCGAAGCGCCGCGGATCATTGTAGGTGACGCTTGCGCCGCCCTCGAAATGAAACACGACGTGATCATGCGCTTTGAGGCGTCCGCGCGGGTGATAAGGTTCGCCGACAGGCGCCCCCTGCGCGATGCGGAAAGAACCGCTCATGCCAAGATGCATCACGAGGCTTTCGCCGCCGTCGAGTTCGGCGACGAGATATTTGACCCGGCGCCCGAGCGTCACCACGCGGCGCCCCTCGAGCCGCTGCGCGAAGCGCGCAGGAAAAGGAAAGCGCAGATCGGGACGATTGACGTCGACGCGCGCGATGATCGCGCCTTCGAACACGCTCGCAAGGCCGCGGCGCACGGTTTCGACCTCAGGCAGTTCGGGCATTAAGCGATTCGACCCTCCGCGCCGAGCGGATAAAACCAGACGGATGGCTCCCATTCGTCTGGATAATTTTATCCACCAGTTCTTTATCCACCAGTTCAATGCGTTGGTGAGCCGACCTGTCCGAACGCTCGGGACTCGAGCGTTTGGGTCGGACCACTAAACGGCGCCTCTTTGCCCGCAGCGACATAGGCGTCGGCGTCCTGCGGCAACAGCAGCCGCTCCTTGACGAGCCTGTCGGCGACAGAGCGCAACGCCGCGACAAAATAGCTGCGCGAACCGTAGCGTTCAATCAGAGACTGGCGCGGATCCTTCGCAGCCTCGCGCGCCGCGCGGGATGGCGGGAAATCGTAGCGCGCTCCCGCCGCGCACTCGCCCTTGGCCTTGTCCTTGACGGCGTTCCAGGCCGTGAAGGTCGCGAGCGGCAGCGCCTGATCGGGAAGGCGCAGGCCGGAGGCCTCATTGCCGTCGGCGTCGACCTTGGGCGCAGGCCCCTCCCCCGGCGGCGGCGGCGCGGCGCCCGGAATTTTCGGGAGGACGATGTCTTTTTTCTGCGCGAGATCGGCCTCGCGCGACGGCGGCGGCGGCGGCCCGCCGGCCAGATGATCGAGCAGCGCGACCAGCAGGGCGCGCAAAGCCGGGGCGATCGAGCGCGCATTGACCGGCGCGGCGCAGTTTTGCGCAGCCGAAGGCGAGACGACGGCGCCGGCGAGAAAGAACCTCCGCCGTTTTGCGTCTTTGAGCGCTGAAGCTGGCGGGCGCGTCGGCATGCGCCAAAAAGCGTCCGAGCCGTAAAGCTCGATCACGAAAGGGCCGCCCTTGGCGAAATTTTGCGGCGCTGCGCCTGCGAGCAGCAAGGCGTCGAAAGAGCTGCGCTCACGCGCGAGATCGGCAAGGAAGTCGGCGCCTTCGCCCGATCCGACGCCAATGAGTTTTGCCTGCCTTTGCGCGGCGATGACGGCCTCGGCGCGCGAAATCTCGCGCCCGCGCCCAAGGAACAGGATCGTCATTTTCCTCGCGCGCGCGATTTGCAGCAGATCGGGCGCCGTGAAATCCTTCGGCGAAGGCTCGTCGTCGGCGACGACGAGTTCCCCCGCGCTTGCGCGGGATGGCCGCCAGAGGATGAACCCGTCGACGGCGGCGCGCGCATAGCCGTCGGGCGCGAGCGGCGGCGCCGGCGGTCCGTATAGCTCGCCCGCGCAGGCGAAAGACGCGCAAAGCCAAAGCGCCAGCGCGATCGAAGCGACGCGCGCGCTCACAATGGGGCGAGGAAATGCGCGAAGGCCATCGAGCCTTCGGGCCAGGGACCATGGCCGCTTTCGACATTGATATGGCCCGAGGCGCCGGCGTCGAGGAAGGTCGCGCCGATGTCCGCCGCAAGCTCGCGCGCGAAAGGCGCCGGCGACAGCGGATCATTGTCGGCGCCGACGATCGTCGCGGGAAATTTTACGCGCGCGCGGGGGATCGGCAAAAAGCCGGGCTCGACCAGATCGCGCAGCGCCTCCTCGGAGGGCGGCGCGACGAGAAAGGCGCCGGCGATCTTTTCGGCCTCCCGCCCGGCGACATGCAGGAAGGCGACGACGCCGAGCGAATGCGCGACGACGACTTTCCTGCGCCCGCTCTCGCCGATCGCGCGCGCAATCGTCTGCGTCCAGTCCGCCGCCAGTGGCTTAAGCCAGTCGAGCTGCTCGACCTTGCGCGCGGTGGAGAGCTTTTGCCGCCAGCGCGTTTGCCAATGGTCGTCGCCGCTGTCGCCAAGGCCCGGCAGGATCAATATGTCGGCTTCGGCGACGCGCATATTTCGCAGCTCCTCTGGAGTGGCTTTTCGCCAGTCTACCCTCCTCAGAACGCCTGCTTCAACCCGACGAAAAAACCCCGGCGCGGCCCGAACTGCGGCGCGAAGACGCCGATGCCGGAACCGTCGCGCAGTTCGTAGGCGTGGTCGAGAAGATTGACGACATCGAAACGGGCGGTCAAAGGCTTGCCGAAGACGGTTCCGATTTCGCGCGAAAGCCCCAGGTTGACCTGCGTGTAGGGCGAGACGTGGGTGGTGTTGGCGAAGCCGTTGCGCAGGCCGCTGCCATAGACCATGTCCACGGACGCGCGCGCACCCCAGAACACGTAGGATGCCCCCGCCGAGCCGGTCCAGGTCTGCGCATGGTCGGTGTAGATGTAATGGCCGGCGATGTAGGAATACTCGTCAGCGTCGAAAAGGAACTGATTGGATGTATTTTGGGTCGCGCGTTGACGACCCCAGGCGAGATTGGCGTAGGCGCGCAGATCGCCGCTCTCATATTTTGACTTGAATTCGACGCCGGTATTGTAAGCGCGATCGTAGTTGAAGGCGGTCAACGTCAAAGCCTGCCCGAACTGGCCGTCGTCGAGGAGATTGCGCGCCCGCTTGTAATAGACGTCCAGTCCGGCTTCGAGTTCAGGCGTAAATTTATGCGTCACGCCCGTATCGAGATAATGCGCGCGTTCCGCACGAACCGGGCTCGATAGCGGAACCGAGGGTTGCTGCGTCGTGTTGTTGTAAAGCGCGAGGTTCGTGGGCGACGCCAGCGCCTGCGGGGGCGGCGTGAAATTGCGCGCATAGCCGACATGGAAGGTCGTCGCCTTCGTGGGCTTGAACACGAGCGAAGCGCGCGGGCTGACCTGATTGGCGTCGACGAACTGCCACATCTGATCGAAGCGCAGGCCCCCGTTGAACGTCAGCTTATCATCGAGCCTCCATTCGTCCTGAGCATAGACGCCGGCGATCCAGCCGAGCTTGGCGCTTAAATCATAAACGCCATATGGCGCGTCGATCGGATTGCCGTTCATGTCGAGCGGCTCGAGCGACGAATTGGTCACGACATGCGTCTTCTCGCCGCTGACAGTGAATCCCGCACGCAATGTATGCCCGTTGCCGATCCGATAAGCGGCATCCCCCTGCAGACCGTTGACGAGGCTCGCGCGATAAACGTCCGAGGCGACGCCGTTGAAAACGAGATCGCCGATCTCATCGGGAATGAAATGCAGAGTACAGTACCGCGAAAAATAGGAGAGCTGCGTATCCACGGCGGCGGATGATTGCGTCAGAGCGAGCACATTGTAAAAACTGCGCTCGTCTTGGATTTCATTGAGCTTGGACGAATCGAACCAGCCTATGCCGAAAGCCTCGAATTGCGGCGGTTGATTTGGATTATTGGGGATTTGGAAATTGGCGACAGATGTTCCGGTAATGAAGCTCAGCTTGGTCGCGTCGTCGATCTTATAGGACGCATAGCCAAAGAACCGTCCCTGCTCGGTGATGTCGTGGATCGCCTCATGGCTCGGCGTTGGATTTTCGATGCCGAGATCGTTCCGCGTGAGACGACCCGTCGCGAAGATCTCCCAGGGACCGCTCTTGGCGCCGTATTCGAAATAGGTCTGTCCGGTTCCGTGGCTGCCGCCGTAGATCGTGACGCTGCCGCCGGGCGTTGCAGGCGGTTCGCGCGAGACGATGTCGACGAGGGCCGCGGTGCGCAGGCCGTATTGTGCCGGCAACGCGCCGGTGACGAGCGACATCGAGCCGATGAAGCCGGTCTCCAATACCTGCCCGAAGCCGGAGACTCCATCCGGTAGAAGAATGCCGTCAACTCGGTATTGGACATTGGCGTGTTCATTGCGGACGTGCAGATTGCCGCTCGCGGCTGAATCCTGCGCGACGCCCGGCGTCTGCAGAAGGATCTTGTCGAGCGGCGTCTCATTGCCCTGCGGCAGCGCGTCGATGGCGGCGCGGTCGAGCGAATAGTCGTTGACGCCGATCTTGGGCTGCAGCCGGTCGAGCCTCTCCTTGCTCGCCAGCTCCGCCGGCTGAGGCGGCGGCGGCGCGGCGACTGCCTCTTGTCGAGGCGCAGGAGGGGCTGCGGCAGGCGCATGACGCGCCGCGGCGCGGGAGACCGCTTTACCTGACGCGACGTGCAGAGGCCGAGGAGAGCTCGAAGGGGCTTTCGTCGCGGGGCGCTGTTTGCGTGCGGCGCCGACCTCGATCCTCGGCAACGCCTCCAGCGCCGACGCGGCGGCGCTGGAGGCGATAAGACCAGCCCCAACGGCGAGCGCCAATCGCCGTTTCAGGTTTCTTTCCATCGAATCGCCCCTGTTTGCGAACCACGGCCGTCGCCGCATAATGTAACTTTATAACATTACATCAAACTGTCGAGTCCTGAAAGAGGCGCGTCGCCGGCGCTTCGCGCGACGCCGACGCCGTCTCGCAGCCCGGCAAGGCTGAGGGTCTTTTGTCGTTATCGGCAGGATTTCAGGCTGAGGCTGCACAAAGGGCGAATAGCGGCTTTGCCGCAGCGGCCCTATTCAGCCTCCCGGCAAAACGCGCCGGCCAGCGCCTTCTCGATCAGCGCCTGCGTCTCTTTCACGCCATAGAGCGCGACGAAGGAGCCAAAGCGCGGACCCTTCTTTTCGCCGAGCAGCACCTCATAGAGCATATTGAAAAAATCATTCGACACGCCCGGGCGCTCCGGAGTCGCGCCCTTGGCGCTAAAATCCTGATAGCGCGGCTCGCCGCGCGCGACGTCATAGAGCGCGGCCTGAATCGCCTCGGCGCTCGCGCCCTCGGGAATGCGCGACAATGCATCGGACAGCTTTGAAAGCGCCTCGCGCTCGACGTCGTCAGCGGCGCGATAGGTCTTCGCCGGGCGCACAAAGTCGCGAAAGTAAGCGATGGCGTAGCGCACCAGCGCGTCGAGGCGCGGATGATTTTCGGGCGAGGCCTGCGGCGCATAGCGGCGCAGAAAGCCCCACAGCACCGCCGGGTCCTCGGCGTTGGCGACGGTCGCGAGATTGAGCAGCATGGCGAAGGAGAGCGCAGTCCCGCGCGCCTCGCCGCGCGCGCCGTCGTCGCCTGCATGTTGCAAGGACTCCGGCGCCGGCGGCGCGCCCGAATGGACATGCCAGACCGGATTGCCGAGCCGCTCCTTCCAGCCCTGGCGCGGATAGGCCTCCAGAAAGGCGAGATAGTCGTCGACGGTGCGCGGAATGACGTCGAAATGCAGCCGCTTCGCCGCCGTCGGCTTCTGATACATGAATTGCGCGAGGCTCTCGTTGCTGGCGTAGGTCAGCCATTCGCCGATGGTGAGGCCGTTGCCCTTCGACTTGGAAATCTTCTGGCCGTTGGCGTCCAGGAAAAGCTCGTAATTGAAGCCCTCCGGCGGCCTGGCCCCGAGCGCGCGCACGATCGCGCCCGAGACCTTGACGGAATCGATGAGGTCCTTGCCGGCCATCTCGTAGTCGACGCCGAGCGCATACCAGCGCATCGCCCAATCCGGCTTCCACTGCAGCTTGCAATGCCCGCCGGTGACCTTGGTCGTGAAAACCTCGCCGCTCTGAGGATCGCGCCAGTCGATTGTGCCGGCGCCCACGTCGCGGTCGATCAGCGCCACCTGCATCACGACGCCCGTCTCGGGGTGGATCGGCAGAAAGGGCGAATAGCTCGCCGCCCGCTCCTCGCGGAAGGTCGGCAGCATGATCTCCATGACGGCGTCGTAGCGCGCGAGCATGTGCAGCAGCGCCGCGTCGAACCGCCCGGATGTGTAATAGGCCGTGGAGGACGCGAATTCGTAATCGAAGCCGAAAGCGTCGAGAAAGGCGCGCAGGCGCGCGTTATTATGAGCGCCGAAGGACGGGTGTTCGCCGAATGGATCCGGAATTTGCGTCAGGGGCTTGCCGAGATGCGGCGCGAGCAGCTCCTTGTTCGGGATGTTGTCCGGGATCTTGCGCAATCCGTCCATGTCGTCGGAGAAGACGAGCAGCTTTGTCGCGACCTTTTCCTTCCGTCAGCGTCTCGAAGGCGTGACGCACCATGCTGGTGCGCGCGACCTCGCCGAAAGTGCCGATATGCGGTAGGCCGGAAGGGCCGTAGCCGGTCTCGAACAGCACGGTTTTCTGTTCGCCGCCCTCGATGCGCCTGACGAGTTTGCGCGCCTCTTCGAACGGCCAGGCGGGCGAGACGCGGGCGGCTTCGAGAAGTTCGTCGGAGAGATCGAGAGACATGAGCGAGAGATGTCGGCGGCGCCAAGCGCGCGTTGCGGGAGCGGCACCCTATGGACCGCTAAAGCCGGCGTCAACTTGCGCGGGACGTTCGCAGTATCTTCATTCTTCCAAAATTGCGAGAAGCGCGACGACGCCAGACCGATAAGATAAGGCGATTTGAATGGAGAAGTTCCGTTAGAGCGCTCGATGAGAAGCTCGCGAGAGCTAAGACAAGCAATGGAAAAAGGCCGACGCCCAAATCGCTGTTGGATCGTCCACTTCTTTTCTTCAAAGAACGTGCACAGCCTTTGCGCTAATTGCTGCTATTGCGCCCAATACAGCACCAAAGGCTCGGTAATCAAAACTTTGATGATCAGCCCGCCCGGTCAAAGAGCCAGCGAGAACGGCGCCTAGAAGGGCGAATGACGCGACCACGCGCATAGAATGTATGGTGCGCATGCTTATCTCCCGCGCCACCGCTCCCTCGGTATGCGTCACACCAACGCCGTCAAGGCTAACTCAGCCAGAGCTTGATTTGCACCAATGATAAAGGAAAAAGGCGGGACCGGCACGACCCGACCTCGTCCGGCGAACAAAAAAAGCGCGACTCTGAGGTCGCGCTTTCAGTTCTTGGCCACCTACCCCAAACCGCCCCTTATAAGGGATTCAGTCGGCGCAGGTCATCGCATGTTTGACGCGGACCCGACCGTCGGGAAGCGGGACCTTGGTCACGACGGCCGTGCAATCCTCATCGTCGGCGCCATAGGCGCGACCGACCTGCAGCGATGGACCTTTGCCGAGCGGACGAAACTCGACGCCGCGCGACGGCTCAGCCGACATGATCTTCAGCCCGGGGCGAAGCGTCTCCTTGCCGATGGAGGCGGACGGCGTCGCCGCAACGACGGCGAAAAAACTCGCCATTGCCGTAACCGCGAAGATGAGCCGCGAATAGCGGCCCGCAATTTTGAAATCACGACTTGCAAACATGCATCTACCCCCGCCCGCCTGGCGCCTAGGCCTAAAGCTCTCGTGGCGGGGGAACGCCGGATGCGCGCGAATGGTTGCGTCATAAATCAAAAAATTAACGAATATGACTAATTCGAGGCTTAGCCCCTCTTTATTCCCGCAGCAGCGCGATCAGGCTCGATGTATCCCAGCGCTTCCCTCCGACGGTTTCGACCTTGGCGTAGAACTGATCGACCAGCGCCGCCACCGGCAAAAGCGCGCCGTTGCGCCGCGCCTCCTCCAGACAAATGCCAAGATCCTTGCGCATCCATTCGACCGCGAAGCCGAAGTCGAACTCGCCCTCGAGCATCGTCTGGGCGCGATTCTCCATCTGCCAGGATTGCGCCGCGCCATTCTTGATCAGCGCGACCACCGTCTCGGCGTCGAGCCCGGACTTGACGGCGAAGGCGAGCGCCTCGGCGAGGCTCTGGATCAGGCCGGCGATGGCGATCTGATTGACCATCTTGGTCAATTGCCCGGCGCCGCTCGGTCCCATCAGTTCGCAGGCTCGGGCGTAAGCGGCGACGACGGGCTTCGCGCGTGCGAAATCTTCCGCAGAGCCGCCGCACATCACCGTGAGCTGGCCGCGCTCGGCGCCGGACTGGCCGCCCGAGACCGGCGCGTCGATGAAACCGAGCCCCAAGGCTTTCGCCGCGACGGCGAGTTCCCGCGCGACATGGGCGGAGGCCGTGGTGTGGTCGACGAAGATCGCATTCCGCTGCATGCCTTGGAGCGCCCCCGCTTCGCCAAGAGCGACCGATCGAAGATCGTCGTCATTGCCGACGCAGGAGAAGACGAAGTCCGCGCCCTCAGCCGCAGCGCGCGGCGTCGGTTCCGCGCGCGCGTCGAACTCCGTCGCGAAGCGTTCGGCCTTCGCGGCGGTGCGGTTGTAGACGGCGACCCTATGTCCGGCGCGCGCGAGATGGCCGGCCATCGGATAGCCCATCACGCCAAGACCAATGAATGCGACGCTGGCTTTGGCGCTCATCAAAGACCCTCTTGCAAAGAAAATCAGCCGCCGGTCGCACTCATATGGCGAGACACCGCAGGCGCCGAGGTCGCGCGGTCGATCACGAAATCATGGCCCTTGGGCTTGCGCGCAATGGCGGCGGCGATGGCCTCGTGCAGCGCGTCGTCACTGAGGCTTTCGCGCAAGGGCGCGCGCAGGTCCGCCGCATCCTCCTGCCCGAGGCACATGATACAGCGTCCCGGTGCAGGTGACGCGCACGCGGTTGCAGTTCTCGCAGAAATTGTGGGTCATCGGCGTGATGAAGCCGACGCGTCCGCCGGTCTCGCGGGCGCGCCAGTAGCGCGCGGGGCCGCCGGTCGTATAGTCGGTCGGCTCCAGCGTCATCTCGTCTTCGAGGCGCGCGCGGACCGTCGTGAGCGGCACATATTGATCGACGCGCGCAAAACCGTCGATCTCGCCGAGCGGCATCACCTCGATGAAGGAAATATCCATGCCGCGCTCATGAGCGAAGCGCGTCAAAGACGCGAATTCGTCTTCATTAACTCCCTTGAGCGCGACGACATTGATTTTCACCGCCAGCCCCGCGCGGCGCGCCGCCGCCAGCCCTTCAAGCACCCGCGCGTGATCGCCGCCGCGGGTGACGGCGCGGAACTTTTCCGGATCGAGCGTGTCGAGCGAGACATTGATTCGTTTCACCCCGTGATCCGCCAGCGCCGCGGCGTAACGCGCGAGCTGCGAGCCATTGGTGGTGAGCGTCAGCTCCTTCAGCGCGCCCGAGACCAGGTGCCGCGAGAGCGAGCGGAACAGCTCCAGCACATTGTGGCGGACCAGCGGCTCGCCGCCGGTGATGCGCAGCTTCGTCGTCCCGCGCGCGACGAAGGCGCTGCAGAGCCGATCGAGTTCCTCGAGGGTCAAAAGCTCGCGCCGCGGGACGAACTGCATGCGTTCGGACATGCAATAGACGCAGCGCAGATCGCAGCGATCCGTCACCGACACCCGCAGGTAGGCGATTCTACGCCCGAACGGGTCGACGAGCGGCTGCGTCGGGGCAGGCGAAAGCAGGGTTTGCGGACGGAAGTTCATCTGAAGGCATTACCATAGGCTCTGCGGCCGCGCCACATCCTCCCGTTCATATAGGGCTTTTCAGCGCCTCCAAAGCCCCTCTTTTCGACATCCGCGCCGCCTTGGCGGGAGTCGCCTTTTAAGATAAAGAGCCCGCAGCGCAGCGAAGTTCAAGGATGGCGAGATGTTTCCCAAGCCCGTGACCGAACTCAGCCCCAACACCTACGGCTATGAAACGACGCCGCTCGTGAAGCCAACCGGCTTTCGCGAATATGACGCGCGCTGGCTGTTCGAGAAAGAACTCAATCTGATGGGCGTGCAGGCGCTCGGGCTTGGTCTCGGCACGCTGCTCCACGAGATGGGCGTTCCCCTGGAGCTCGCCACGGGTCACGACTATCGCTCCTATTCGCTCTCCATCAAGCAGGCGCTGATCTGCGGCCTGATGGGCGCCGGCGTGCATGTCAGCGACATCGGCCTTGCGCTCTCGCCGATGGCTTATTTCGCGCAGTTCGACCTCGATCTCGCGGCGGTCGCGATGGTCACCGCCTCGCACAACGACAATGGCTGGACCGGCGTCAAGATGGGCGCGCAGCGTCCCGTGACCTTCGGCCCCGAAGAGATGACGCGGCTGAAAGAAATCGTGCTCGCGGGCAAATATCGCGAGGTCGGCGGCGGCTCCTATCGCTATATTGAGAATTTCGGCGAACGCTATCTGGCCGATCTCGCCAAGAACGTGAAACTCACGCGCAAGATGAAGGTTGTGGCGGCCTGCGGCAACGGCACCGCCGGCGCCTTCGCGCCGCAGCTGCTGGAGCGCCTCGGCTGCGAGGTGATCCCGCTCGACGTCGAACTCGACTATAATTTCCCGCGCTACAATCCCAATCCGGAAGACCTCCATATGCTGCATGCGATGGCCGACAAGGTGCGCGAGACCGGCGCAGACGTCGGCCTTGGCTTCGACGGCGACGGCGACCGTTGCGGCGTCGTCGACGACAATGGCGACGAGATCTTCGCCGACAAGATCGGCGTGATGCTGGCGCGCGATCTCTCCAAACTCTATCCGAACGCGCGTTTCGTCGTCGACGTGAAGTCGACCGGTCTGTTCGCGACCGATCCCGAGCTGATCGCCCACGGCGCCAAGACCGATTATTGGAAGACCGGCCACTCCTACATCAAGCGCCGCGTGACGGACCTCAAGGCGCTTGCCGGTTTCGAGAAGTCGGGTCATTTCTTCTTCAATGCGCCGATCGGCCGCGGCTATGACGACGGGCTGCTCACCGGCGTGCATGTGCTGCAGATGCTCGACCGCAACCCCGGCAAGACGATGGCGCAGCTCTATGCGGAATTGCCCAAGACCTGGGGCTCGCCGACGATGTCGCCGCATTGCGCCGACGAGATCAAATATCAGGTCGTCGAGCGCGTCACCGCGCGCTTCAAGGACATGCAGGCGAAGGGCGAGCAGCTGCTCGGCGGCCCGATCCGCGATCTTGTGACCGTCAACGGCGCCCGCATCACGGTCGGCGACGGCACCTGGGGCCTCGTTCGCGCTTCGTCCAACAAGCCGGAGCTTGTCGTCGTCGTCGAGAGCCCGGCCTCGGAAGCGCGCATGCGCGAGATGTTCGCGGCGGTCGACAAGGTGCTGCGCGAAAATCCGGAAGTCGGCGCCTATAATCAGACGATTTGAGCCGCAAGGCTCGTGACTTCCTCGCCTCGGCGCGCTTGATTAGCTTTATCGCCGCAAGCGAGGGATTTGCGAATGTCGATCACGCTCAACCACACCATCGTGCCCGCGCGCGACAAAGCCGAGGCGGCGCGTTGGTTCGCCTCCACCTTCGGCGTCCCGAGCGATGCCGCGAACGGTCATTTCGCGCCGGTGCATGTCAACGACTCGTTGACGTTCTTGTTCATGAACGAAGACAAGGTCGCGCCCGGTCATTACGCTTTTCTCGTCAGCGACGCAGAATTCGACGCGATCCTGAACCATGTGAGGAGCGAGGGGCGCGCCTTCGGCAGCGGGCCGTTCAGCCTCGAAGACGGCCAACTCAACCACCGCAGCGAGGGACGCGGCGTTTACTTCCGCAGTCCCGACGGACATGTGCTGGAACTGATGACCACGAAGCAGTGAGGCTTCATCAACGCGGCTTGCCCGCAAAGCAGCCGTCTTTCTCATGCGTCGCGCGCCAAAAGGCGCGATGGCCGGGCAGCGTCGAGGGCGACGGAGCCGCCTGTTTGCAATGCCCCGCCTTCGCCCACCAGCTCATCAGCTGATCGGCGAGATCGATCGGCGTGATGCCGCCGGCGACATGCTCCCAATAGCGACAACCGACGCAGCAAATCATGCGCGGCGCTTCGGCTCCCTTCGCCAGCCAGGAGCTGCAAAAATCCTCGCGTCGCGTGCGCGGCCAGTGCGCGGGGGCGTTGGGCTCGTCGCCGGGCGACGGCGCGTGCAGACGACAGAGCCCGCTCTTCGCTTCGGCATGGACCCAATGCGCGCAATCGCCGCAGAGAGGATGGTGATGCGCAGTTTCGCTCATGGCGCCTCGCTTAAAATCATCTCAATGTTCGACGACGACGTCCTTGACGGCTTCGACCGGAACCGGCCTCGCCGCTTCAAGAGGCACGGGTCTTAACTCTTCGACGATGACCGGCTCGCTCCAGCCGCCGCCAAGCGCGACCATGAGCCCGACGTTTGCGAGCAGCTTGCGCGTCTTCAGCGTAATCAACGTCGTCTGCGCTTCGTAGAGCGCGGTCTGCGCTACGACGACGTCAAGATAGTTCGTGGCGCCGTCGCGAAAGAGGGCAAAGGAGATGGTCACGACCTTTTGCGCGGCGGCGACCGCCTTGTCGATGCTTTGCGCTTCCTGCGTCAACAGACGAATGTTCGCCAGCGCGTCTTCGACCTCTTGGAACGCGCGCAACACATTGGAGCGGTAGCGCGCCACGGTTTCGAGATAGGCGGACTCGGCGCGGCCAAGATCCGCGGCCCGCGCGCCGCCGTCGAAGATCGGCAGCGTCGTCTGAGGCCCAAGCGACCAGATGCTGTTGCGGAAATTCAGCAAGCCGACGCCGGTGTCCTGCGTGCCGCCGGAGAGGTTGAAGGTCACCTTGGGAAAGAAGGCGGCTTTCGCGACGCCGATCTCCGCATTGGCGGCGGCGACCTGCCGCTCCGCCGAAGCGATGTCGGGCCGGCGCTGCAGCAAGGTCGCCGGCGCGCCGGTCGGGATTTTCGGGCCCGAAGCCGTAAGCGGCGCCGGCGGCAGCGTGAACAGCGACGCCGGCTTGCCGATGAGCGACGCGATCGCATGTTCGAACACGGCGCGGCGCGCCTTGACGTCGAGGAGTTGCGATTTGGCGACTTCGAGCTGCACCTGCGCGCGCGCGACGTCCGCGGGCGCGCCGATGAGACCTTCGTCCAGCGTCTTCGTGAGCTGATAGGCGCGGCCATAAGCGGCGATCGTGTCGGCGAGAAGCTTCTCCTGGCTGTCGAGCCCGCGCAGCGCGATATAATCGCGCGCGAGTTCCGCGTGCAGGCTGAGTCGGACATTTTCGAGATCGTCGGCGTTGGCTTGCGAATTGGCGACGGCGACGGCGACGGAGTTGCGCACGCGACCCCAAAGATCGAGCTCGTAGCTCGACTGCAACGTCAATGTATTGTTGCCGTAGTGATCGGGTTCGTTCAGCGGCCGGTTGTCGATAAGTTCTTGCGCATAGCCCGCGGCGCTGAACGGCGTGTCGGCCTTGCGCGTCGGGCGATGTTGCGACTCCTTGTTGGCCGTGAAGCCGTTGTTGAGATCGACGGTCGGCAATAGAGCCGACTGCGCCTTGCCGAGAATGGCGCGCGCCTGATCGAAGTTGGCGACCGCGGCGGCGAGATCGGGATTGGCGATTTCGATCTGCGGCTCGAGTTCGTCCAAAACCCTGTCGTTGAAGCAGCGCCACCAAGGTCCGCGCGGCAATTCATCGCGCGGGCGCGCCTCCTCCCATTTCCCGCCTTCCTTGAAGTTCGCCGGCGTCTCGACGAGCGGCGCGTGATATTCGGGCGCGAAATTGCAGCCGCAAAGTCCAAGCGGCGCCAGCAGCAGGAGGATGCGCCGCCTCATTTCACATTGCTCTCGCGCGCCGCGGTCTGGGGCGGCGCGCCCGCCAGAGGCGCAGCGGGACGAACCTCCTCGCCTTCGCGCAGATTGTCCGGCGGATTGAGGATGATGCGATCCTTCGCGGCTATGCCGGACGCGACTTCGATCGAGGTTCCGAGATCCTGAGCGACCACGATCGGCTTGATCGCGACTTTGTTCCCCGGGCCCAGCGTCGCCACATTGAGGCCGGCGCCGCTAAAAAGATCGCGGCGGCGGGCACGGTGAGGACGCCGGGGCGCGGCGGCAGTTTGAAATGCGCTTCGACATAGGAGCCGGGCAGCAAGACGCCGTCCGGATTGTCGACCTGCAGCTCGAGAGCAGCGAACGCGATTTCTCGGTATCGACTTCGACGTCGTCACCACTTTCGCCTCGAACGCGCGGTTGGGGAATTGCGGCAGTCTTAGAATTCGCGGTGAGCCCGTTGACGATCTCGGCCGAAAAGCTTTGCGGCGTACTGACGTAGATGCGGATGCGGTGAATGTCGGCGACACGGAACATCTCCTGCGCACGATCGGGAGAGACGAGCACGCCGATGTCGACGCTGCGCGCCGTCACGACGCCGCTGAAGGGCGCGACGATCTGCGTGAAGCCCTGCAGCGCCTTCAGCCGGTCGAAATTCGAACGCGCGGCGGCGGCGGCGGCGGATTTCGCGGCATAGTCGCCGCTCTTCTCGTCGACGCTCTGCTGCGAGACGGCAGTCGAGGCGCGCAGCGCCGACCAGCGCTTTGACGTCAGCTTGGCGAGCGCGAGTTCCGCATCGGCGCGCGTCACCTCGTTCTTGGCCTGCTGCAGCTGGCTCTCGAGATCGGGCGCATCTATCGTCGCCAGCACGTCGCCCGCTTTCACATGCGCGCCGATGTCGTATTTCCAATCGCGGATATAGCCGCTGACGCGCGCGCGAATGCGGGCGTCGAAGAGCGGCTGCATGTCGCCCGGCAGGACGAGTTCGCGTTCGGCGCCGCCGACTTGCGGGGTCGTCGTCTCGACATTGACCATCGCCTGCTGCTGCGTCCATTCGGCGAGCCGAGTCGCGTCGCGTCCACGGATCAATATGCCGCCGACCGCCACAGCGAGCGCAAGAAGCGAAGAGAATGCGGTTCGCCGGCGCCACGCGGCCGCCGCCTTCGCGCTTTTGCGTCCCATCGCCTTGCGCCTCTTTGCTCTCGGTCATGATAAGTCCTCTTTCGCTCCGGCGTCGCGTCGGCGCGGCCGCGCTTGCGATGGACGAGGCTGAACACGACCGGGCACGAAGAACAGGGTCGCGACAGTCGCGCAAAACAGCCCGCCGATCACCGCGCGGCCCGAGCGGCGCGTTCTGCTCGCCGCCTCGCCGAGCCAAGCGCCATCGGCACCATGCCGATGATCATCGCCAGCGCCGTCATCAGCACCGGGCGGAACCGCGTGAAGCCGGCCTCGAGCGCGGCCGCAGCGGCGTCGGCGCCCTCGGCCAGCTGCTCGCGCGCGAAGCTGACCACCAGTATGCTGTTGGCGGTGGCCACGCCCATGCACATGATGGCGCCGGTCAGCGCCGGCACGGACAGCGTCGTGCGGTGAGGAACAGCATCCAGACGATGCCGGCCAGCGCCGCCGGCAAGCGCGGTGATGATGATGAACGGATCGAGCCAGGACTGGAAGTTGACGACGATGAGCAGATAGATCAGCACGATCGGCGCAGCGCGAGCCCGAAATAGAGCTGGCTATAGGCGCTGGTCATGGTCGCGACCTGGCCGCGCAGAATGACCGTCGAGCCGCTGCGGGAGCGTCTTTCGCGGTCGCTGCAGGATCGTCTGGATATCGTCGGCGACCGCGCCGAGGTCGCGGCCCTGCATCGTGGCGTAAATATCGATCGACCGGCTGCACATTGTAATGCGAGACGACCGCGTTGCTCGAGCCCGCGCGCGATCGTCGCGCAACGCCGCCGAGCAATTGCGGTGCGCTGCCGCTGCGGTGAGCGGCAGATTGTCCAGGTCGCCACGTGTCGATCCAATATTGCGGCGTCTGCACGACGATCGGATAGGACACGCCGTTCTTGGGGTTGAGCCAGAAAGTCGGCGCGTCTGGAAGCTGCCGCCAGCGTAGTCCAGCACGCTGTTGGCGACGTCGCGTTCGCGTCAGCCCGACGTCGATCGCGCACGATGCGGTCGACGTCGACGTTGAGCTTCGGATAGTTGAACGCCTGCTGGATGCGCGCGTCGGCGATGCCGGGAACTATGCGCGATCGCGCTTGAGCAGCTTGCTCGGCATAGGCGCGGTTGGCCGTCGGCTCGTTGCCGATGACCTGCACGTCGATCGGCGCCGGCAAGCCGAAATTGAGGATCTGGGTGACGATGTCGGCGGGCAGGAAAGCGAAGCGTCGTGCCCGGGAAAAGCTGCGGCAGTCGTTCGCGCAGCGCCTCGATATAGTCGCGCGTGTTGCGTGCCTGGTCTTCCTTGAGCGTGATCAGAATGTCGGCGTCCGCCGACGCCGATCGTGCCGGAATTGCCGTAGGCGATGTTGATGCCGCTGATCGGCAGGCCGATGTTGTCGACGATCTTGTCGAGTCGCGTCGGCCGGAATGATGCTGCGGATCGTCGCGCTCGACATGGTCGAACAGCCGCGCCGTCTCCTCGATGCGCGTGCCGGTCGGCGCGCGCACATGCAGCTTGATCTGCGCCGCTCGACCGCGGGAAAGAAATTCTGGCCGAGGAACGGCAACAGCGCGAAGCGAGCAGAACACGACGCCAGGAAGCCGACGACGAAAGGCCAGCGGCCGCGCCAGCGCGAGCGCCAGCAAGCTCGCGATAGCCGCCGCGCAACCGCTCGAATCGATGCTCGAAGCCGCGCTGGAAGCGCAGCAGCGGATTGCGGCTCGTGCGGCGCGGCTTCGCGTGCCGTGCAGCGTGCTGCGCGCCGCGAGCAGATAACGGGCCATCGTCGGCACCAGCGTGCAGCGACAGGACGTAGGAGGCGATCAGCGCGAAGACCACGGCCTCCGCCATCGGCGCGGAACAGATAGCCGGCGACGCCGCCAAGCCCGAACATCGGCACGAAGACGATGCAGATGCAGAGCAGCGACACGTGGCGCGGGATGACGATCTGCTCGCGCGCCGTCGAGGATGGCGTCGATCGATCTCGCTTGCCCTCTTCGAGATGGCAGTTGATGTTCTCGATGGTCACCGTCGCGTCGTCGACCAGGATGCCGACCGCGAGCGCCAGCCCGCCGAGCGTCATGACGTTGATGGTTTCGCCGATCGCCGACAGCACCGCGATCGGCGGTCAGAATCGCCAGCGGAATCGAGATCGCGATGATCAGCGTCGAGCGCCAGCTGCCGAGGAACAGCAGGATCATCAGGCCGGTGAGCGCGGCGGCGATGGCGCCTTCGCGGATGACGCCGGAGACCGCGGCGTTGACGAAAGCGACTGATCGCCGACCGCGACGAGTTTCAAGCCTTGCGGCAGCGAGGCCCGAATCTTGGGCAACAGCTCCTTCACGCCGTTGATGACGTCGAGCGTCGAGGCAGAGCCGGCCTTTTGGATCGTCATCAGCACCGCGGACCCGCCGTCGACGCGTGACGATGTTGGTCTGCGGCGGACTGCTGTCATGCACGAAGGCGACGTCGCGGAAATAGACGACGGTGCCTTCGACGACCTTCACCGGCAGGTCGTTGAGTTCGGAGATCTGCGTCGGCGAGACGTTGAGCTGCGACGATATATTCGAATTCGCCGATCTTCTGCGTGCCGACCGGCATGATCAGATTTTGCTCGGCCAGGGCGTCGCCGACATCCTGCGCCGAAAGGCCGTATTTGCGCAGCTTTGCGTGGTCGATGTCGATCTGCACCTGACGCACCTTGCCGCCATAGGGCGAAGGCACGGCGGCGCCGGCGACGGTCGCGAGGCTGCGGCCGGATGAAATTCTGCGCATAATCGAAAAGCTGCGCCTGCGACAAATTCGCGCTGGAGAGCGCAAGCTGCAGCACCGGCACGCTGGATGCGTTGTAGCTCAGCACATAGGGCGGCGTGATGCCGGCGGGGCAGATATTTGAGACTGTCTGCGAGGCGGCGGTCACCTGCGCGATGGCGAAGTCGATCTTGACCTTGGGCTGAAAATAGATCTTCACGATGCCGTAGCCCGGCAGCGACTGCGATTCGATATGTTCGATGTCGTTGACCTGCGCGGTGAGCGTGCGCTCATAGTAATAGATGACGCGGCCCGACATGTCGTCCGGCGGCAGACCGTTGTAAGTCCAGACGACGCTGACGACGGGAATGCCGATATTTGGAAAAATTCGGTCGGCGTCTCGAGCCAGGCTTTCACGCCGAAGATCAAAATCAGCATCGCCATGACGACGAAAGTGTAAGGGCGTTGCAGCGCGATGCGAACGATGCCGAGCATGGCGCAGCGAAGCTCCTTTCGTCATTGCGGGCCCGCCGACGCCGGAGCGCGCCCGGCGCGTATTGCGATTTCCTTTACGACATCGCGCCCCGGCATAACATTAATTTTTGTTTATAGCGGAGCCGAAGCTGACCGAAGCCGGTCGGGCTGCCGAACCGATCGTTTCGCCCGATCAATCGACGCGCTATGCGCCTGGGGCGCCTGACCGACGCGCTTTCAACCTCAAAGATCAACTCACGGATTAACCCGATGCGAGTTGGAACTACGCCTCCCGATAAAAGGTCAATAACTGGCCCGCCGCGACGAACGCGATCGGCCAGACAAAGCCGGCGATTTGCCGGGTTCCGCCTTCCGTCCGCAGTTCGAGCCAACGAGCCCAGCCCGCCGCGACGCCGACCAGCGCCAACGGCGTATGCGTGATCTCGATCAGCAGTTCTTCCTTGGGATTGGCGAGCCCATGCGAATGGGTGAGCAGAAAGCCCGCGGCGATCGCCGTGGTGACCGGAAACACATAGGGGGCCCAGCCGCTCTTAATCGCGCCGATGCGCACGCGCCATTCGAAAAGGCCGAACAGCGCGATCAGCAAAATGAAGAAGCGGTGCTGCGCGATCTCGGGATCGCGCAGGCTTTCGACCAATCCAAGATGGCCGAGCGGCCACACTTCCTCGTCGGCCCGAAGGAACAGGAACGCCGCCAGAACGAGGAAGGCCAGCGGCCAATGGCGCGCCACGGGCGCGAGCCGTGGATCTTCTCCGCGAGCGCGAGCAGCCCCAACGCGCAGACGAACATGCCGGCCCAATGGTGGTTATACTCTGACCAGGCGATGTCCTCGGCGCTGCGCCGCGGCGCGGGCGCTTCGCCAAGGGCATAGGCGCGCGGCTCTTCGGTCGCGATCGGGAGCGGCGCCGAGGTCGAGAGCGACGCGTGGTCGGGGCTTTCCAAACGCGGCGGCCAATGCGGCGCGATGCGCTCGATCACCTCCGACGCGGTCGCGCGGCTGGTCGCCATATCGCTCGCGGGCGGCAGTGAGGCGAGCGACGCCGCGCAGAACAGGGCGGTGACGCCGACGCCGATCTCGACTTCCGCAAAAAACCGCAACCGCGACACTCGAGGCGAGGAGTCGCCCCGCAGTTTGCGGCCGGTCAGGAAATTCATGCCGCCGAGCATCAGCAGTCCGGCGAGGAGAGCGATCTTGGCGCCAAGCATCACGCCATAGGACGAGCCATAGAGCGCCGAAGGATCGCCGAGATAATCCGTCGCCATCGCAAGGCCAGCAAGGATCAACATTGCGACCGAGACGATGGAAATGGCGGAGAAGCGGCGCACGATCGGTCCCAGCGTTTCGGGCGGCGCCCGCAGCAGCGCGATCAGCAGGTAAGGGATGCCGCCGATCCAACTCGCCGCGCCAAGCATATGCGCGCATTCGGCGAGGTAAAGCCCGAGCGACAGCTCGACCCGGCTCGCCGCATGGGTGGCGTCGGCTTCGATTGCAACGAGCAGGACGCCGCATGCGACTGCGATGCGCAATGCGTCAGGCCCGCCGCGACGCATGAGAAGCGCGACCGCGCCCGCGAGCAGCGAAGCAATGAGATCGACGCGCACGGCGTCGACGTCGAGCAGTTCCATCGGCGATAGCTTGAGCGTTCCCGACAGCATGACGAGCAGCGAAGCGGCCGCGAGCGCGTCGAGAACGAGCAGCGTTCCGGCGCTCGCCGCAAGCAGCAGCCGCAGCCGCCTCTCCGTCTCGGCGTCGGGCGAAGGAAGTCCCGGCAGCCAAAGATAGGCGAGGCCGCCGACGGTCAGCGACTGCGCGGTAAGGATGCAGCCGCGCAGCACAACGCTGAGAAAGGCGTAGATTTCGATGAACAGAGCCACGGCGTCAGCGACCGACCGTGAAGGGGATTTCGCCGTGCGTGATATGCCCGTCGACGCTCAGGGTCTGCCAAAGCAGCCGATGCGGGCCCGCGCGCCAGCCCTTTGACGTGCGCGAGCAAAGCATTGCTTGCGGCCCCGGCCGTCACCGTCAGAAGCGAAACCTCTCCCGCAGGGCCCGCGACGGTCAGCGATGAGCGGGCGGCGTCGACACGGCTGTTGAAGACGATCTCGACGTCGAGTTCTGGCCCGGCGACGCTGGCCTGCGCGGCGGGCGTGGAGGAGACGACGATGGCGTGCGCCGCGGCGGGGCTCGTTCCCAGCGCGCAAGCCATCGCGAGCATGACGGCGAGGCGCGGCGCCGCTTTCAAGGCGATCATGGCAGACGTATTTCCTCTTAGCCTGTGTTCCAAAAGCGAAACGCTAAAATTTGTCGCAAATGCGCCGCAACGCAGGTTAAGTCATGGACCAAGGCGCGTTTTCGCGAGCGCAGCAATAGGCCAGCCGACGACTTCCCGCCAGTCCCCGGCACAAATCCGCAGCGGCGCGCCAAGTCGAGGATGCAAGGACCTGTAACAAAGCCTGCGCTCGACCGAATCAGCTGCGTCGGCCGCAATTTTTATCCCCGCGCGGCCTCCACCGAGGAGCGATCTCATGAACATCGCGCGCCTGACGCTTGTTGTCTTCACCGCCTGCGCCGCGACTCTGGCCGGAGCAGCGCCGTCGCGGTCCGTCACCGTGGTCGAGCTTTTCACGAGTCAGGGCTGCTCATCCTGTCCCCCGGCCAACGCCAACGCCAACGCTTTGAGCGAGCGGCCCGATCTTCTGGTCTTGAGCTTTGGCGTGACTTATTGGGACTATCTTGGCTGGAAAGACAGTTTCGCCAAGCCCGAATACACCCAGCGCCAGCGCGATTACGATGCGAGCCTCGGCAATCCCGGCGTCTTCACGCCGCAAATCGTCGTCGACGGACGCCTCTCCACGGTCGGCGACGACCGTTCGGATATTGAGAGCCTTATCGCCGCCAGCCGTCGCGGCGACGCCGCCTCGATCGCGATCGCCGACCGCAGCGTCTCGATCGGCGAGGGCCAAGCGCCGGGCGGCGGCGGCGCCGATGTTTGGCTGGTCCGTTACGACCCGCGCACCCTCGAAGTCCCGGTGCGCAGAGGCGAGAACAGCGGCCGCACGCTGCCGCACCGCAATGTCGTGCGCACGATCGAGAAGATCGGGGTCTGGGACGGACGCAAGGCCTCGTTCCGGCTGCCGCCCGCTGACGTCGGCCTGCGCACGGCGGTCCTGCTGCAGGCTCCGCACGGGGGATCGATCCTCGCCGCCGCGAAATGAACGGCCGCCGCCCCCTCTGAGACGCCGCGCCCTATTGCGCTGGCCGCCCCTAATCTTTAGCCTTGCGCCTGCCGGGAGATTGGGCGTTTTGCGCGCGAAAGCGTTTTTGGCGCTTTCCGCTCCCATGAGCCTATGCGAGCGAAAAGCGCTCCGAGGGCGCGTAGATTTCAGGAGACTTCCCAGGGCGCGATTGTCGCGGGGAAAGGTCCAAGGCTAAAAAACCGCGCTCGGCGGAAAAAAGATCAAAGAGGGAAACCAAGGGCTATGGCGAATAATAAAGTCACCACTTTGGATCAGGCGATCGCGCTGATCCGTGACGACGACGTCGTGACCACGACCGGCTTTGTCCAGAGCTGCATTCCCGAAGCTTTGCACATGGGTCTCGAGCAGCGCTACGTCGAGAGCGGCCATCCCAAGAACCTGACGCTGATCATGACCGCCGGCGCCGGCGACAGCAAAGGCCTGGGCACCGGCCGCCTGCACCACGAAGGATTGATCGGCCGCGTCATCGCCGGTAATTTCGGCCGCATGCCAAAGGTCGCGCAGGCGGCGCAGGAGAACAAGATCCTCGGCTACAATCTGCCGCAAGGCGTCATCTCGCAGCTCTATCGCGCCTGCGCCGCCGGCCAGCCGGGCCTCTTCTCCAAAGTCGGGCTCTACACCTACGTCGATCCGCGCTTTGGCGGCGGCAAGGTCAATGACGTGACGACGGAAGACATCGTCAAATATCATAACATCATGGGCGAGGAGTGGCTGTTCTACATCGCCACCAAGATCGACGTCGCCTTCATCCGGGGCACCAGCGCCGACCCTTCCGGCAACATCAGCATGGAGAAGGAGACGCTGGTCCTCGACAATCTCGCCCAGGCCATGGCTGCGCGCAACAATGGCGGCATCGTCATCGCGCAGGTCGAACGCATCGTCGAGCAGGGCTCGATCCGGCCAAAGGACGTCGAAGTGCCAGGCATTCTCGTCGACTGCGTCGTCGTCTCGCCGACGCCGGAACTGCACCGCATGAATTACGGCGTCATGTATAACCCCGCCCTCTCGGGCGAAATTCGCGTGCCGGTCGAAGGCATGGCCAAGATGCCGCTCGACGAGCGCAAGGTCATCGCGCGCCGCGCCGCCTTCGAATTGCCGCCGAACGGCGTCGTCAATCTCGGCGTCGGCGCTCCGGAGGGCATCGCCGCGGTCGCCAATGAAGAGAAGTTCACGCCCTACATCACGCTGACGACGGAAGCCGGCGCCATCGGCGGCGTGCTCGCGAGCGGTTCGAGCTTCGGCGGCGCCACCAACGCCGACAGCATCATCCAGCAGAACCAGCAGTTCGACTTCTACGACGGCGGCGGCCTCGACATGACCTGTCTCGGCATGGCCGAATGCGACGTGCAGGGCAATGTCAACACCAGCAAATTCGGCGGCCGTCTCAACGGCTGCGGCGGCTTCATCAACATCAGCCAGAACGCGCGCAGCGTCGTCTTCGCCGGCACCTTCACCAATGGCGGCCTCGACGTCGCGATCGAAGACGGTCGGGTGAAGATCGTCAAGGAAGGGCGCAATCGCAAATTCCTGAACTTCGTCGAGCAGATCACCTTCTCCGGCAAATTCGCGCAAAAGCGCAAGCAGCCGGTGATTTACGTCACCGAACGCTGCGTCTTCCGCCTGCAGCCGAAGGGCCTCGAACTGGTCGAAGTCGCGCCCGGAATCGACATCGAGAAGGACATTCTGGCGCATATGGCGTTCAAGCCGATCATCGAAGAACCCGAGCTGATGGACAAGCGCATCTTCATCGACGAGCCGATGGGACTGCTCGCCGAACTGCTCAATCTCAACATGCACGAACGCGTGCAATATGATCCGGAGCGCAATATCCTCTTCGTCAATCTCGAAGGCTGGCACGCGCGCACCAAGAAGGACGTCGACGAGCTGCGCAAGACCTTGGTCGAAGCCTGCCAGAAGGTCGGCAAGCGCGTCAGCTCGGTGGTCAACCACGACGGCGCGAAGATCGCGGAAGCGCTCTACGACGATTACGCCGAGATGATCCAATATATGCTGGAGCATTATTATTCGACGACGGCGCGCTATGCGACGAGCGCCTTCGCCCGCCTCAAGATGAAGGAGGCGATGACGAAGCGCGGCCTCTCGCCGCATGTCTTCGAGCGCAAGGAGGCGGCGCAGGCGTTCTTGGAAGTGGTGGGAGACTAGAGCAAAATCCTCGTCATTGCGAGGAGAAGAGATGAAGCAATCCATAGGCGCCCGCGACCTTGGATTGCTTCGCCTGCGGCTCGCAATGACGGAGAAGCCTACGCCCCAAAAACCCGCGCGAAAACCGTGTCCACATGCTTGAAGTGGTATGAGAGGTCGAACAGTTCGTCGAGCTCTTGGGCCGAAAGCTTCGCACTCACGTCATTGTCGGCGCCGAGCAAGCGTGAGGAAGTCGCCCTCGCCGCGCCAGACCGGCATGGCGTTGCGCTGCACCAGCGCGTAGGCGTCCTCGCGCGAGACGCCCTTTTGCGTCAGCGCCAGCAGCACGCGCTGCGAATGCACGAGGCCGCCGAGGCGATCGAGATTTTTCTGCATGTTCTCCGGATAGACCAGCAGCTTGTCGATCACGCCGGTCAAGCCGCGCCAGCGCGAAATCCAGCGTCACGGTCGCGTCGGGGCCGATCATGCGCTCGACCGAGGAATGCGAAATGTCGCGCTCGTGCCACAGCGCGACGTTTTCCAGCGCCGGCGATCACCATGCCGCGCACCAGGCGGGCGAGGCCGGTGAGGTTTTCGGTCAGCACCGGATTGCGCTTGTGCGGCATGGCCGAGGAGCCCTTCTGCCCGTCGGAGAAAAACTCCTCGGCCTCCAGCACTTCGGTGCGCTGCAGATGGCGGATCTCGGTCGCCAGCCGCTCGACGCACGAGGCGACGACGCCGAGCGTCGCGAAAAACATGGCATGGCGGTCGCGCGGAATGACCTGCGTCGAGACCGGCTCGACCGCGAGCCCCATCTTCTCTGGCGACATGTTCTTCGACGCGCGGATCGATATTGGCGAAAGTGCCGACGGCGCCCGAAATGGCGCAGGTCGCGACTTCCTTGCGCGCCGCGACGAGCCGCTCGCGCGCGCGCGCGAATTCGGCATAGGCCTCGGCGAGTTTCAGCCCGAACGTCGTCGGCTCGGCATGAATGCCGTGCGAGCGGCCGATGGTCGGCGTGAACTTGTGCTCGAGCGCGCGGCGCTTCGATCGCCGCGAGCAGCGCGTCGACATCGGCGATGAGAAGGTCGGCGGCGCGCACCAGCTGCACGGCGAGGCAGGTGTCGAGCACGTCGGACGACGTCATGCCCTGATGCACGAAGCGCGAGTCCGGCCCGATGAATTCGGCGAGATGCGTGAGGAAGGCGATGACGTCGTGCTTGGTCACGCGCTCGATCTCGTCGATGCGGGCGACGTCGAACGCGACGTTTCCGGCCTTGTCCCAGATCGCCTTCGGCGCTCGTCCTTCGGGATGACGCCGAGTTCGGCCATCGCGTCGCAGGCGTGGGCCTCGATCTCGAACCAGATGCGAAAGCGCGTCTGCGGCTCCCAGATGTCGGCCATCTTTGCGGGAATAGCGGGGGATCATCTTCAGGCTCGCCGGTTAGACTTGCAAAAGCGCGGCCCTATCATGAGGGAAGCGGCGCGTCCATACGCCCAAGGATCGCGCCAAAGAAAGCGTTTCGACTTCTCAGCCGGAGTGCTCTAGATTCTAGTTGAAACAGGAGACTTTTTGCGATGGCCGCGCTCGACGCCGTTCTCGACGATATCGACAAGAATTTGGAGGCCTCGACGCAGAGGCTGGTGGAGTTTCTGAAAATCCCGTCGGTCTCGACCGATCCCGCCTACACCAGGGACTGCCAGCGCGGCGCCGACTGGCTGGTCGGGCAACTGCGGGGCCTCGGCTATGCGGCGGAGGCGCGGCCGACGCAGGGGCATCCGATCGTCGTCGGTCATGCGCCCGGCAAGCGCAAAGATTTGCCGCATCTTCTGTTCTACGGCCATTACGACGTGCAGCCGGCCGATCCGCTCGATCTTTGGGCAGCGGCCGCCTTCGAGCCGCGCATCGTCAGCAGCGCACGGACGGCGCAGGCAGATCGTCGCGCGCGGCGCCGCCGACGACAAGGGCCAGCTGATGACCTTCATCGAGGCCTGCCGCGCCTTCAGCCGCCAACGGCGGCCTGCCGCTGCGACGTCACCTTCCTGTTCGAGGGCGAGGAGGAGATCCGGCTCGACCTCGCTGCCGGCCTTCCTCGCCGCCAACAAGCAGGAGCTTGAGCGCCGACCTGGCGCTCGTCTGCGACACCGGCATGTGGGACGCGAAGACGCCGGCGATCACCACCATGCTGCGCGGCCTGGTGCTATGAGGAAGTCATCGATCAACGGCGCCGAGCCGCGATCTGCATTCCGGCATGTTCGGCGGCGCCGGCGGTCAATCCGATCCATGTGCTCGTCGAAGATCATCGCCGGCATGCACGACGACGACGGGCACATCACGCTGCCGGGCTTTTACGACGGCGTGCAGGAACTGCCCCGACGACGTCGCGGCGCAATGGCGCGACGCTCGAGTTCGACGCAGAGGCGTTTCTGAAGCGCGTCGGCCTGTCGGATCCCGGCCGGCGAGAAGGGCCGCATGCGTGATCGAGCAGATCTGGGCGCGCCCGACCTGCGACGTCAACGGCATCATCGGCGGCTATACCGGCGAAGGGCTCGAAGACGGTGCTGCCCGGCGAAGGCCGGCGCGAAATTCTCGTTCCGCCTTGTCGGAGACGCAGAACCCGACAAAATCGTCGAGAGCTTTCGCGACTTCGTCGCGCGCGCGGCTGCCAGACGACTGCAAGGCGGAGTTCATCTCACATGGCGCGTCGCGGCGCGCTCAATCTGCCCTTCGACTCGGAGCCCTTGAAGCAGCGCGCGCGCGCGCGCGCTCGGCGACGAATGGGGCGTAGAGGCCGGCGCTCGTCGGCTGCGGCGGCTCGATCCCGATCGTCGGCGACTTCAAGACGGACCTCGGCATGGACGCGCTGATGATCGGATTCGCGCTCGACGACGACCGCATCCATTCGCCGAACGAGAAATATTCGCTCACCTCGTTCCACAAGGGCGCCCGCAGCTGGGCGCGGATTCTTGCGGCGCTGGCGGCGTGAAGCTGGCGGCCTCTCGAAAAGCTCGCGGCCCGCGGCCTTATTTAAGGTCACTCGAAACAATCCGCGGACCCGCCGCAAACGCGACGCTCTCGTAAATAGCGTCCATCCTCAATGCCACTCTCAGCCTCGGCATGTCGATTTTCTGGTCCAGACCGTGAACGCGCTTTTCGACCCATTGTCCCTGATCGTCCCTGGCCCAGACGGCGGCGATCGGCTCATTGGGCTCGATCAGGACGACATAGTCGATGGTGGAGACTTGCTTGTATTCTTCCAGCTTCGCGAAGGAGTTGAAATCACGCGTGCTCGGGGACAGGACCTCGATGACGAGCTTGGGAAGCGTCGCCTTCGACGCATTGGGGTTGCGCGCGCCGCAATCGACGCCGACATCGGGACGGCGGATTCTGACCGGGAGGCGTCTCCACGCCGCCGTCGCTGGTGAAGGGCCGACATCCGCTGCCTCGAAGCTGCTCGCGCAACTCGCAATCAGATTGACGACGATGTCGTCATGCACGTTTTTGCGCCGCGCCGATCAACTTGAGCGGCAACCGTCAACGAGTTCATAGCGGTCAGGCTGTGCTTCCTGCCAGGCGAAGAACTCGTCGACCGTCAAGCCGCGAAGAACCGGATCGCCCATTGGTCATATCCTTAACTTCCAAGGCCTGAAATCCTCATATACGCCGGGGACGCGGGGGTGTCACGGCGCCGGCGCGTTTCGCGAACGCCGGCTGCGACATTCTCTCCTTACCTTCTGGCGTTCCGCCGCTCGCAATCCTCGCGCTAATGGTCTATGTAGCTTTCCTGACATGAATTGCGGCGATCAATTTTTAGGCGTAGCAGGTCGCGTAGCCGCGACGGAACTATCCGCTTTCGGCGGTCAGTCTGGGTGCAAAGGGCCTTCCATGGACTATCGGCGCTACTTCGAGTCAGCGGTGTTTCGGCTTCGATCCGAGCGCCGCTACCGGGTTTTCACCCATATCGAGCGCGATGTCGAAACTTTTCCCCACGCGATCTGGCGTCGTCCGGACGGGCGCGCGCAGCCGATCACCATCTGGTGCTCCAACGACTATCTCGGCATGGGCCAGCACCCGGACGTGATCCAGGCCATGCTCGACACGGCCTCCAAGGTCGGCGCCGGCGCCGGCGGCACGAGAAACATCTCCGGCACCAGCCAGGCCATCGTCGATCTGGAGCATGAACTCGCCGACCTGCACGGAAAAGAGGCGGCGCTCGTCTTCACCTCCGGCTGGATCTCCAATCTCGCCGCGATCTCGACCATCGCCGATCTGTTGCCGAACTGCCTCATCCTGTCCGACGCGTCGAACCATAATTCGATGATCGAGGGCGTGAAGCGCTCGCATGCGGAAAAGAAAATCTTCCGCCACAACGATCTTTCGCATCTTGAAGAACTGCTGCAGGAGGCGGGCGATCGTCCCAAGCTGATCGTGTTCGAGAGTTTTTACTCGATGAACGGCGCCGTCGCGCCGGTGGCCGAGATCGCCGCTCTCGCCGAGCGCTACGGCGCGATGACCTATATCGACGAAGTTCACGCTGTCGGCATGTATGGCCCGCGCGGCGGCGGCGTCTGCGAACAGGCCGGCGTCATGGACCGAATCGACGTCATCGAGGGCACGCTCGCCAAGGGTTTTGGCGCGCTCGGCGGCTATGTCGCGGGCGACGCGGCGTTGATCGACGCCATTCGCGGCTACGCGCCGTCCTTCATCTTCACGACGGCGCTGCCGCCGGCGGTGGCGGCCGCCGCCTGCGCCGCGGTGCGGCTGCTCAAAAGCCGCCCCGATCTGCGCGCGAGCGCATCAGCGCACGGCTCACATCACCAAACATGCGCTCGGCGCCGCGGGCCTCCCGGTGCTTGAGAACGCCTCGCATATCGTGCCGGTGATGGTGCGCGACGCGCAGCTGTGCAAGGCGGCGAGCGACATGCTGCTGGAGCGGCACGGGATCTACATCCAGCCGATCAATTACCCGACCGTCGCCAAGGGCTCGGAGCGGCTGCGCATCACGCCGACGCCGCGCCACACCCACGAGCAGATCGGCGCGCTGGTCGAGGCGCTGGTCGATGTCTGGCAAACGCTCGGCATCGCCTTCGTCGAACCGCCGGCGCATCTGCATGTCGATCCGAACAGCGCCGAGCGCTGCACTTACCCCGAGATCAAGCTCGCGGCGCAATAATCTTCCCGCACGGCGCGAGACTAGCAGGCTTCTTGCTTGGCTCGCAGGAACCTGCCGCGAGAGGGCCCGCTGTTGAACGAAATATCGTCAAATGAGAGCGTCATCGTCGGCGAACCCGTCGTGGCGGCGCCAAAACTCTGGAACACGCTGCTGAACGGCGTAAAGGGCAAATGCCCGGCCTGCGGCGCGGGCTCTTTGTTCTCGTCCTATCTCAAGCGCCGCGAGGCCTGTCCGAGCTGCGGGGAGAGTTTCGACGGCCTCGACGCCGATGACGGCCCGGCCTGGCTTGGCATCGTCATCTCCGCGCATGTCGTCGGGTGGCTGCTTTTGACGATGGAGACCTCGATGACGCTCTCCTATGGCGTCGAACTCGCGATCCTGCTGCCGACCACGGTCGCAACCGTGTTGCTCGTTCTGCCCCCGGCGAAAGGGCTCTTCATCGCGCATATGTGGTGGTCGGGTCGCGAGCAGGGTTAGCTCGGCCGCTGCTGCGGCAATTTGGCGATCACGCATGATCGCGGAGCGTCTTCTTAAAGTCTGGCGCAGCCTCTATCTTCAAATTGCAAGAGGAGGATATGCGTCATGTCGGGCTCAGTTCGAAACGACGGCGGCGCGGGCCGCTTCATTCGCTTTTTCGAAGAGGTCGGCATCGACGACGTGCCGCTCGTCGGCGGCAAGAACGCCTCGCTCGGCGAAATGTATCGCGAGCTGACGCCGAGAGGCATCCTCGTCCCCAACGGCTTTGCGGTCACGGCGGAAGGCTATCGCCACGCGCTCGACGCGGCGAGCGCCTGGCCGCGCCTGCGCGAAGCCTTGGACGGTCTCCATCCTAACGACGTCGACGATCTGGCGCGACGTGCGGCGCGGGCGCGCGACATCGTCTATGGCGTGGGCCTTCCCGCCGACCTCGACGCGCAAATCCGCACAGCCTTCGCGCAGCTGACCGCGCAGTATGGCGGCGAACTCACCGTCGCCGTGCGCAGCTCGGCGACCGCGGAGGATCTGCCGAATGCGAGTTTCGCCGGCCAGCACGAAAGCTATCTCAACGTGCGCGGCGAAGCCGGCGTCTGTCGACGCGTGCCGCCACTGCTTCGCCTGCCTCTTCACCGACCGCGCCATTCGCTATCGCATCGACAACGGCTTCGATCATTTCAAGGTCGCACTCTCGGTCGGCGTGATGAAGATGGTGCGCTCCGATCGTCGCCGCGAGCGGCGTCATCTTCACCCTCGACACCGAAACCGGGTTTCGCGACGTCGTCTTCATCACCGGCGCCTACGGCCTGGGCGAGAACGTCGTGCAGGGCGCGGTCGATCCGGACGAATTCTATGTCTTCAAGCCGACCTATCGGCACGGCAACCGCGCGGTGCTGCGGCGCACGCTCGGCGGCAAGAAGATCAGGATGATCTACGTCGCAGGGCGCGGCCGGGCGAGGACGCGCAACGTGCCGACCGACGCAGGCGGAGCGCGAGCGCTTCTGCCTCACCGACGCGGAGGTGCTCGACGCTGGCGGGCCACGCCATCACCATCGAGGAGCATTACAGCGCCAAGGCCGGCGCAGCCGCGCCCGATGGACATCGAATGGGCGAAGGACGGCGTCGACGGCGAGCTCTACATCGTGCAGGCGCGGCCCGAGACCGTCGCCTCGCGCAGAGATCGGCAATGACGCTCGAAGAATATCGCGCTGAAGGGCAGCGGCACGCTGCGTGGTCGACCGGCGCGCGCGGTCGGCGACCAGGATCGCCACCGGCGTCGCGCGCGTCATCGCGCACGTCGAGCGATCTGGCGCACTTCGTGCCCGGGCGAAGTCCTGGTCGCCGACACCACCACGCCCGACTGGGAGCCGGTGATGAAGACCGCCGCCGCGATCGTCACCAACCGCGGCGGCCGCACCTGCCACGCCGCGATCGTCGCGCGCGAACTCGGCATTCCGGCCGTCGTCGGCACCGATGACGGCGACGCGCGTCATCACGCACCGGCGACCGGTCACGGTGTCCTGCGCCGAAGGCGACGTCGGCAGGTCTATGCAGGGCGACGATCGCCTTCGACGTCGAGCGCACCGACCTGCGAGCACCTGCCCCGCCCGAAGACGCGAGATCATGCTGAATGTCGGCAATCCGGAGATCGCCTTCCGCACTGCCGATGTCTGCCGAACGACGGCGTCGGCCTCGCGCGGATGGAATTCATCATCGCCGAATACATCAAGGCTGCATCCGATGGCGCTCGCTGCATCCCGACCAGGTCGCCGGACGCGCACGAACGCGCGAGCGATCGCGAAGCTCACCGCGCAATTACGCGACGCCGGCCGATTTCTTCGTCGCAGCGCCTGGCGGAAGGCGTCGGCACGATCGCCGCGGCCTTCTATCCGAAGCCCGTCATCGTGCGGCATGTCCGACTTCAAGACCAACGAATACGCCGGCCTGCTCGGCGGCCGCGGCGTTCGAGCCGAAGGAGGCCAATCCCATGCTCGGGCTTTCGCGGCGCCTCGCGCTATGCCCATCCCGCCTATGCCGAAGGCTTCGCGCTGGAATGCGCGGCGATGCGGCGGGTGCGCGAGGACATGGGCCTTACCAATATGAAGCTCATGGTTCCGTTCTGCCGCCGGGTCGAGGAGGCCGAAAGCGTGATCGCGACGATGGCGAACTCGGGCTTAAGCGCGGCGAGAACGGTCTGGAAATCTATGTGATGTGCGAGATCCCCAACAATGTCATCCTGATCGACGCATTTCGCCGCAGCATGTTCGACGGCTTCTCGATCGGCTCCAACGATCTCACCCAGCTGACGCTCGGCGTCGACCGCGACTCCGACATCGTCGCCTTCGATTTCGACGAGCGCGATGCGGGCATGAAGGAGATGATCCGGCTGGCCGTCGAGGGCGCGCAGCGCAACCGCCGCCATTGCGGCATCTGCGGCGAGGCGCCGTCGGACTATCCGGAGATCGCGGAGTTTCTGGTGCGGCTCGGCATCGATTCGATCAGCCTCAATCCGGACACCGTGCTCGCCGCGACGCTGCGCATCCTGGAGCTGGAGCGCGCGCTCGGGCGGTGAAGCGCGCCGCCGTGAATATTGGTGAATGCTTCGTTAATCTTTTTTGCAAAATTCGCTATTTGCTAACCACTGCAAAGGCTTCGCGTTTACGCTAAAAATTTACGCGTTATGCTTGCGAGAATTCAGGGATGACTGCGCCGAGCCTTCGGCGCCGGCAGGCAGGGCGTGGGTTGATGATGGGTTTTTCGCGTATCGGCGCGCGCGGCCGCGCTTGCGTTTTCGGCGCGATAGCGACGCTATGCCCGGCGCCGCTACGGCTGGCTCCAATGTCCTCGCGTTTAACGCGCCGGAAAATCAACAAGAGCAATATGCCGCGCAACCCGAGCCGCAGAGCGGGCTCGGCGGCGGCTTCATCGAAATGCTGGTGACGGGCGGCGGTCCGGCGCCGCGCCGCGCGCCGCGCGCGCAGGTCGACGCGCGCGGATACGTCGCTTCCGTCGAACCGTCCGCGCAGCCGCTGCGGCGCGAAGTCGATCCGATGTTCTTGCGCACCGAGGTCGACTACGACGAGGCCGCGCCCGGCACGGTCGTCATCGATACGCCGAACAAATATCTCTACTACGTCAAGAGTCGTGGACGCGCGATCCGTTACGGCGTCGGCGTCGGACGCCCCGGCTTCGAATGGTCGGGCGTGAAGACCATCAGCCGCAAGGCCGAGTGGCCGGATTGGACGCCGCCCTCCGAGATGCTCGCGCGCCGGCCCGATCTGCCGCGCTTCATGGCCGGCGGCCCCGCCAACCCGCTCGGCGCGCGCGCGCTTTACCTTGGCTCGTCGCTCTACCGCATCCACGGCACCAACGAGCCTTATACGATCGGCCAGAACGTCTCGTCAGGCTGCATCCGCATGATGAACGAGGACGTGATCGATCTCTACGAGCGCGTCGGCGTCGGGACCAAGGTCATCGTGCGCTGACGCGCCTTTTTTCATCATGCGAGGCTCGCCGCCTCGGCTTGCGCGGTCTCGCGCGACCTCGTCGGCAGAAGGCCGAGCCAACGGCCGGCGCCAGGAGCGAATTCGCCGGACCGCGAACTCCGCGACGAGCACGACGATCAGCGACATGCCCAGCGTCGGCAACAACACGCCGAGCACGACGACGAGTCCGATGACGAAGGGCGCGAGCCGCGGCGCTTGGGCCAGCACCGGCGGCGCGCCGAGCGCTCCTGCGGCCGGCGCCGCCACCACATCAGGAATGGATGTGACGACGAGCGTCAGATAGCCGATCGCCGTCAACAGCCCGAGCAACTGGTTGAACCAGCCGAAGAACTGCCCTTCATGCGCGGCGACGCCGATGCTGACGACGCGGTCGATCAGCGGGCGATCGGCGAATTCTCTTCCCTGACCTGTTCGAACGTCTTGGGATCGAACTCCAGCGTCGCTGCGCAGCGTGCGGTTTTGCGAATCGGAACGCGCGACCCAGTTGGAGCTTCTCGGCGAGGGCGGAGAAATCAGCACCGGATCGGCCAGCGCCAAACGGCGCGACCTGCGCCGCAATCTGGTCGAAGCCCGTGATCCGAGCGGACGTTCTGCCGTGATGGCCGGCGTGACCGCCATGTTCGCCGCCGGCCATGTGATGCTCGGCGTGTTCGTCGAACGCTCCGCTGCGCGCCGGCGGCGCCTTGTTGTAAGTGTCGCAGGCGTTGCGCCTTTTCGGAAGCCGGCCCCGTGGTCCAGTCCTGCTGCACGGCGCGCGCCTGTCCGACGCTGCGAACATATTTGAAGCCCTCGCCCCAGACCTTGGTCCAAGGCAGCGCCGAGATCAGAAAGAACAGCGCGAAGAACGACATCCAAATCCCGTGACCGCGTGCAGATCGCGCAGGAAGGCGCGCCCGCTGGAGCCGAGACGCGGGTAAAGAATGCCGGCGAGGCCGGTGTGCGAGCGCGGCCACCACAGATAAAGCCCGGTGACGACCATCACGATGGCCCAGGCGCCGGCGAGTTCCACCGCGATCGCGCCGGGTTCGCCGAGCAGCAGTTCGCCGTGCAGATCATGCATGAAATTCGTGAGCCGGCTCTTCTGCGCCTGCGTCGTCAAGATTTCGAGCGTATCGGGCCGCACCAGCACGCGCAGCTCGCGTCCTTCCGCCGTCATGAGATGCACGCGCGCCGCATCCATGGGGTCGGCCCGAAGCTGCAGCGCTTTCAGCCGCGCGCCGGGATTTGCGGCGAGCGCCGCATCGACCTGTTCGTCGAGCGTCTTCGGCGCGCTCGAGAGTTGCAGATGATCGAAGCCGCGATCGAGCCACGCGTCGATCTGCGGCTTGAACAGATAGACCGAGCCCGAAAGGCTCAGCACGAAGATGAAGGGCAGACAGAACAGCCCCGCATAGAAGTGCCAGCGCCATATGACGCGATAGGCGGCGCCGGCGTTGGCCGCGGGATCCTGCCCCTCGAGCCTCTGCGTGATTGCGCTCATGAAAGTTCTCCGATTGTCGAAATCGAGGCTCGCCCCAGGGCGCGCCTCGCTGACTATTTGACTTTCTCCCGCGGGCCGGAGCCCTGCAAGCGCTTCGTAGCGTCACCGCCTCGCTGTGGTGAAGCCAGAATTGCCTATGCCTCCGCTTGACCCGGGCACTGTAAGTCCGGCCGCCGAGGTGTTGTTCGGCCCGCCGATATCATATTTCACGCCCAGGAAATACGTGCGCTCCGGATAGGGATTGGGATTGACGAGAGCTTTATTGTTGCCGATGTTGTTGATGCCTGCGGTCGCGGTCCAGTTCGGCGCGAATTTATACTGCAGCTTGGCGTCGAAGACGAGGTAAGAACTGTCCGTGCTGCCATAGCTGTCGTGGATGAAATCGGTGTTCGCAAGACTCACGAAGGAGCCCGTCGCAAAGCGCATGGTCGCCGCGACGGAGAACTTGTCGTCCGGGGCGTAGCTGATGGTGCCGTGCAGGCGGATGCGCGGAATGCGAGGCACCTGATTGCCTTCGAACCAGGGCGCCAGAGAATCCGAAAGCAGTTTGGAGTTCGTGAAGGTTGCGCTCATTTGAGCGCCGAGCCCATGCCAGTAGATGTCGTTCAAGTTGACGACGCCCTCGATGCCGTGGAAGTTGACCTTATTGATATTCAAGGTCTGCGAGAGCGTCGTCGTGCCGATCGTATTTGACTGGCTGTAGATGTAATTCCAGCTGTCCGCGTTGAACAGGCTGAGCCGCGGCGTAATCATGCCGACCTTGCCGTCGAACGGGTTGCGCCAATGATATTCAGCGGTGAGATCGTAATAGGTCGTGGATTCGGGTTGCAGATTGGGGTTGTTGATGATGACCGAATTCGAGGTCGAGATCGCCTGGAACAATTCTGCAACGGTTGGGAAGCGATAGGCGCGATCCAGCGACCCCCTGATCAGGAAATCAGGCGTGACCTCATATTCAATCGCCCCCTTGGGCGAGAAGGCGCCCTTATACGAACTGGGATAAATGATGAGAGGGTTTGGGCTTGCTTTGCTCACATTGCCCAGACTGTCATTTGCGCCGTCAAAGGCCGTCCACCAATCGCCGCGCGCGCCCGCCGTGAGACGCCATTGCGGCAGGAACTTCCATTCATCCTGGATATAGGCGCTCTTGGTGTCGGTCTTGCCGTAGCTGATGGTTTGGATATCGTAATAATAGTTCGAGGTCGCGACATCCGTGTTGGCTTGCACGCTGTTCAGCGAATAGAGCCAGTCCGCCATGCCGAACGAGAGGATGTGCTTGCCGAAGAGATCGAAATCGGGGCGGTAGATGAAGCGCGCGTCGAAGGTGCGCCAGAAATTGCCGCCCTGATTGACGTTCGAGCCCGTCGGGTTGATGCTCCATGCGGTGGGGAGGCCCGCTTTGTTCACAGCGGTGGGAACGGCGCCGAACTGCGCATAGGTATTCGTATAGTCGCGCAGAAAATCATACTGCGTCCCGACGAGATCGAAATCGAACACGCCCTTCGTGTCGCTCTTGAATTCGAGCGTGTTCATCAAATGCGAGGCGTTCGAGTGCGTCGGGTTCAACGCGCCGAGCGCATAAGAGCCGAACGGCCCGTCATTGATTTTGAACTCCGCTGCCGAGACCGTAAAGCGGAATGCCGGTTGCCGTGTAACATGTACGGATTTACGAAAGTGTTGTCGACAAGCGACCAGAAGCCCGTCTGCCAGCTCAGGCGGACGGCGGGAGTCAAGTCGTAAGCGAGCTTGACCTTAGTGAAATGCTGCTCGCTGTGATCTGCTCCGGCGCTGCCGGCGATGTTGCCAAGGGTGCCGCCAGGGGTCGGGAATCCATTCGGACCCGTACCGCCCCCCACGAAAGGAGCGAACACGCCGCCGAAGCCCAATAGGCATTTTGAACCACATGTGGGACTGAATTGATTTTGAGAAAAGGTCTGCGCCTGGCCCTGCGCATCGAGCCGATCGTAAATCACCCAGTATGAAAAGTTCTCTTTGCGATCGCCGACCGCGGCCGCCATGTGGCCGGAGAGATCGGTCTCCTTGTCCTGGAACCAGGTGAAATACTGCACTGCCGCATTACCTTCGGCATGAAACTCGAAATGCTCGGGCATCCGCGTCGTGATCGTGTAGACGCCGCTCTCCGAGTTGCCGCCGTAAAGGGCGGAGAACGGTCCCTCGATCACGTCGACGCGCTGGATTTCGACCGGCGACACCATGTTCCAGCGCGGCGGATAGGCGTAGCTGTTGCCCAAATAATTCGAGAGCAGCACGCCGTCGGCGTAGACCATCGTGCGCGCGCTATCTTGCGGATTGTTGATGCGCCCTTCGACGGTGGCGTTGCGGTCGCCGATGAAGCGCTCGCGCACGAGCGTGCTCGGCAGGTTCTGGATCGATTCCGCCGACGTCATGACGTTTACGGTCCGATCGATCTCCTGCTTCGTCACCGAGCTTACGTCCCCGGTGTGCTCGACGCTCGCCGGCACGTAGGAGCCGCTGAAGGGCTGCGCCGTGTGACCGAGACTGTCGGCGGGCAGGGCTGCGACCGGCGCGGGCGGGGGCGGGGGTGGAGGCCGCACGATCGGCGCCGGCGCGGGATGCGCGGCCGCGACATGGTGCGTCGTCTCGACATGATGCGTGGACACGACATGATGCGTCGCGGGCGCGACATGATGCGGCTTGGCGGCGCCGACGTCGATCGACGGCAGCGCCTGCTGTGCGTAACTGCACGCAGGGGCGAAAAGAACCAGAACGAAGGCTGAGAACTCCGCGCGACAGGCGATTACGCATTTTAGACCTTTCCTCTTTCAGTTTTTCTAGATTTTTGTGGGCTGGAGCGGCGCTTCGACGCCATCCCCACGGCGAGGGTGGGGATCAGAAATTGGCGACCGCTGGGACGCGGCGCGGCCATCCGCAGTCTCGTCGACGCGGGGGTATGAAGCTTCGGCTTGGAGAGGATCGGATGTTCGGCCGCGCTCGAATGCGCAGCGCGCGTACGCCGATCAGCGACGCGTTACGCCAGCGCGGGCGGCGCGCGCGACGACCAACTGCTGGTCCAGCCCGGAGGCGCGAGGTGCGGCGAGTAGGCGCCGTAGTCCGGCTTTGAACTCTCGCGGCGGACCAATCCGCCGAGCAGCGCGACGACGACGAACGCGATCAGCGGCGCGATGATCTCGCGGCAAATCGCCGAGCAGTAGAGACAGCAGTCGGAGGAATGCCGCCCGTCGCCAGGCTTTTGCGAAGCGTCGCCGCCGGCGCAATGCGCGTTCAGCGAGGCGTCGGCTGACCGCGAGACCCCATGCCCTTTGAAAGGCGACCCGGAATGACAGGCGAAGCCCATTCCCTGCATGACGAGAACCGACGCGATGAGGCATGCCGCAAGGGCTCGCCATATCATCCGCGGGGTCGATCTTGTCGTCATGAGACGACGATTACGGATTGTTAATCATACGGTCAATCGCGCCTGACGCAAACTAGGCAGATTCCGCTAGCATGTTGCTTAAACGCCACAGTTGCAGTCGGCCAAGGCGAGGAAAGCCCCGCCTCGATTAGAAATTCCTAACCGCGACGGGGTTAGAATAGCCAAGGCGCGAAGCAGACCGACGTCTACCTTGAAGCCCCCTGCGGCAATTCGATGACTGTTGCAATCGGGCCGGCTTCGCGCAATAGCAGGTCGCGCAGCTTCGACGCGGAGGCTAAACATTTGCCCAGTCTGATCCGCTTCCTGATTTTCGTCGGCGTGCTCGCCGCGCTCGCCTATGCGGCGATGTTCGCGCTCGTCGCCTTCGTGACGCCGCAGCCGCGCGAGATGTCGCAAACCATTTCGCCGGCCCGGCTCAACAAATAGGCCGCTGCGTGCCCGCCTCAAAGCTCGCCCTGCGTCATCTCGATTGCTTTCTCGACATGCTTGCGGCCGAACGCGGCGCGGCCCGCAACACGCAAGACGCCTATCGCCGCGACCTCGCCGACTACATCGACTATCTCGCCAAGACGCGGCGGGAGCCGGCGACGGCGACGGTTGAGAATCTGCGCGACTATCTTGGCGCGCTGCGCGGACGCGGCATGTCGAGCGCGACGATCGCACGCCGCGTCTCGTCGCTGCGGCAATTTCACAAATTCCTCTACGTCGACCGCCACCGGGGCGACGATCCGGCGGCGGCGCTGGAAGGTCCGCGCCGCGTTCAGGCCGCGCCGAGCGTCATGTCCGTCGCCGAGGTGGAGCGCCTGCTCAGCGTCGTCAAGGAAGGGCTGGAGGACGCTGCGCGCCCGCTGGGCGAGCGTCTGCGCGCCGCGCGCATGAACGCGCTTCTGGAGACGCTCTACGCCAGCGGACTGCGTGTCAGCGAATTGGTGTCGCTGCCCAAAAGCGCCGCGAGAGCGCGCGACCCCTTCATCACGATCAAGGGCAAGGGCGGACGCGAGCGCCTCGCAGCCTTGAGCCCGCAGGCGAAAGAAGCGATCGGCGCCTATCGCGCCATGCTCGACGAGAATTTCCCGGCGCTGGCGACGACGCCTTTTCTTTTCCCGTCGGACAGCGACAGCGGTCATCTGACGCGGCAGGCCTTCGCGCGCGATCTCAAGGCGCTGGCGGGCGCTGCGGGCCTGCGCGCGGCCGACCTGCATCCGCATGCGTTGCGGCACGCCTTCGCCAGCCATATGCTGCAGAACGGCGCCGATCTGCGCGTCGTGCAGGAACTGCTCGGACACGCCGACATCTCCACGACGCAAATCTATACCCATGTGCTGGACGAACGCATGCGCGCGATGGTGCGCGACCTGCATCCGCTCGGCGACGAACCGGCGGAACCGGCCTAAATCCAAGTCGCGCCGCGCATCTTCCTCTCGGATTCGCGCCAGCGTCACAATTGCGCAACAGCCGCGCGACTTGATAGCACGCGAAAACTTGGTCACAAGGAAAGGGGGAGGGGGCGCTCCCATCCTTAGATTGCAGAGCGAGAGACAAAAATGCACAACAAGACTTATTCGCGACTGCGCGGCCTGCGCCGGCAAAAGCTGCTGTCCCGGGCCGGCTTCACGCTCGTCGAAATGCTCGTGGTGCTGGCGATCATCGGCTCCATCGTCGGTCTCGTCGGGCCCCGCGTGCTGAACTATCTCAGCGACTCCAAGGTCAAGACCGCGCAAATCCAGATGGAGAATCTCGCCAGCGCGCTCGACCTCTTCTATCTCGACACCGGCCGCTACCCATCGACCGAGGAAGGCCTCGCGGCGCTCGTGCGTCGGCCGACCAACGCCGGCGCCTGGAACGGCCCTTATCTCAAGACCGCCGGCTTGCCGCGCGACCCCTGGGGTCACGACTATCTCTATCGCGCGCCGGGCCAGAACGGCCCCTATGACGTCGGCTCGCTCGGACCGCAGGGCAAGGAAGGCGGAAGCGCGACGCTGTCTCGCAAGCAATGACCCGGCGCAAAGGCCGCTCCGGCAGGCGCGGCTTCGCGCTGATCACGGTCATCTGGGGACTTTCGATCATCGCGCTGCTGATCGTATCCTTCATGACGACGGCGCGGCTGCGTCTTCAAACGGCTTATAATCTCGCCGGGGCGACGAGGGCCGGCCTCATCGCCGACGCCGCGCTCGGCGCGACCTTCATGGCGCTGCTGGCCGAACGCGAAGTTCCGGTCACCTTCGCGCATCAGCCGCCGCACGACGGCGCGCCCAAGTTTTGCGCCATCGACGACGCCGCCGTTTCCGTCTCCCTGGAAGAGGAGACCGGCAAGATCGACCTCAACGGCGCGACGCCGAATCTTTTGGGGGCGATGCTCGTCGGTTTCGGTCTCGACCCGCCCGAGGCCGACCGGGTGGCCGCCGCCATCGTCGCCTTCCGCGCGCCGGCGCAGAGCGCGCAGGCGGCGGAACAGGACAATGGCGACAAACCCTTTCCACCAAAACACGGATTATATCAAAGCGTGCTGGAGCTCGATCAGGTGGGGCCGATGACGCCGGAGCTTTTCGCGACGATCCGTTCTTTCGTGACGGTTCATTCGCGCAGTCCCGGACTTCGACCGCCGCTCCGCGCCGCCCGCCCTGTTCGCGGCGCTCGCCGGCTTGCCCGCGGATGAAGTGGACAGGCTGCGCCGCACGCCCTATCCCAATTCGATCGATCGCAACAACCCGCGTTTTCCCGCAGCCTTCAATCAAGCCGGCACGCGCGGCGCGATCCTGGTGCATGTCGAGACGATGCTGCCCTCCGGCCAGTCGAGCGTCAAGGAGGGCGTCTACGATCTGAACGACGGGCGGGGAGCGAACTTCGCGCTCAAGGAGCTGCGCGGCGCGGCGCCGCGCTATCTCGATGCTCTGCGTCAGATCTTCCGCGACGGATCGCTCGGCCCTTGTTAGCGCCGTCGCCCGCTTTTTGTTTGAGCATGTCCTTTTGTCCAAAAACCGCTTCGCGCTTTTTGGGAACATGCTCCAGTCTCACATGCCCCCGAGCACATCGGCGACGGTGAAGATGTCCTTGTCGCCGCGCCCGCAGAGATTTATGACCATCAGATGGTCGCGGGGCTTTTGCTTTGCCAGCTGCAGCACTTTCGCCAGGGCGTGCGCCGGCTCCAGCGCCGGAATGATGCCTTCGAGCTTCGAGCAGAGCTGGAAGGCGTTCAGCGCCTCCTTGTCCGTCGCGTTGAGATATTTTACGCGGCCCGTCTCGTGCAGCCAGCTGTGCTCGGGACCGATGCCGGGATAGTCGAGGCCGGCCGAGATCGAGTGGCCTTCCAGAATCTGGCCGTCGTCGTCCATCAGCAGGTAGGTGCGGTTGCCGTGCAGCACGCCGGGCCGCCCGCCGGTCAGCGAGGCGGCGTGGCCGTTGGGACCTCGACGCCGTGGCCCGCCGCTTCAACGCCGTAAATCTCGACGCTCGGATCGTCGAGGAAGGGATGGAACAGGCCGATCGCGTTGGAGCCGCCGCCGATGCAGGCGACGAGCGAATCCGGCAGCCGGCCCTCCGCCTCCTGCATCTGAGCGCGCGTCTCATTGCCGATGATCGACTGGAAGTCGCGCACCATGGCAGGATAGGGATGCGGGCCCGCCGCCGTGCCGATGCAGTAAAAGGTGTCGGCGACATTGGTCACCCAGTCGCGCAGCGCCTCGTTCATCGCGTCCTTGAGCGTGCGCGCGCCCGACTGCACCGGGATCACCTCGGCGCCCAGCATCTTCATGCGAAAGACGTTGGGCTTTTGCCGCTCGACGTCGACTGCGCCCATGTAGACGACGCATTTGAGGCCAAAGCGCGCGCAGGCGGTGGCGGTCGCGACGCCGTGCTGGCCGGCGCCGGTCTCGGCGATGATGCGCTCCTTGCCCATGCGCCGGGCGAGCAGGATTTGCCCCAGCACATTGTTGATCTTATGCGCGCCGGTGTGATTGAGTTCGTCGCGCTTGAAATAGACCTTGGCGCCGCCTTCGCCGGCCTGCGCGCGCAGATACTCTGTGATCCGCTCGGCGAAATAGAGCGGGCTCGGGCGTCCGACATAATGCTTGTGCAGACCTTGCAGTTCGGCGTGGAACGCCGGATCGGTCTTGGCGTCGCCGTAAGCGCGCTCGAGGTCGAGCACCAGCGGCATCAGGGTCTCGGCGACGAAGCGGCCGCCGAAAATGCCGAAGCGTCCGTTCTCGTCGGGGCCGTTGCGGAAGGAGTTGGGCGCGAGCTGGTTCAAGGCGAAGGTCCCTCGGGAATGGGCGCGTTTTGCTTTATCTATCCCTTTGCGGCTCCCAAAGAAAGGCGGCTGGTGGAACGCAAGAACGCGACCTATGACGAGCCCGATCTCCCGGCAATCAGCTGCCAGAGAAGCACAATTTCGCGGAACTTGGCGACAATTTCCGCCTTAGTCTAAAGATTTGTTCATAATACCGGACACGCCCATGTCGCGCGAGAGCGCCAGAACGGCTTCGCCCTTCACTTCGTTCGCGAACACCGCGATCGCGCCGAGATAGATGCGCAGCGGCAGCTTGTGCGGCAAAAAGCGTCCCACTGGTGATGCTAAAGTCCTTTTCACAGGCGCGGCAACGGAAGTGCGGTGCGCCAGAGGGGTGGCGGCAGTCATAGGCGTCAACGCCGCCACAGTGCGGGCAGAGCGACCTATGGCCGCAGCGACCTACAAGCACAAACCAGAGAACTCAAGCCTATGAGGCGAAAGCGAAAAACCTCCTTAAGGGGGAGCTGAAGCGGAAGGGATTGACCTACGCGAATTTGGCTGAAAAACTTGCGGAAATTGGCGTTCAGGAAACTGAGCGCAATCTCAACAATAAGATCAGCCGAGGCGGCTTTACCGCTGCGTTCCTGATCCAATGCTTAGAGGCTATTGGATGTCATACGATACGATTAAGCGATATTTAAAGAGGGTGTATAGCTATCTAAATCAAAAATGCCGCTCCAATAAAAATACTAAACCAAGACAACAAAGCAAACGCATCTTCTATAATATAATTAGAAGATCGGTAAAGCATATTCATGTCAGACATAATGCCAAGAAATATTCCCACAGAAATGAACGCAGCGCCATAAAGGAAGAAATAGATGTCAAAACGGCGGAATGGACTGCGGTAGTCGGTGTTTATACCAAGCGATTGTTCTTGGCCACCGTTGTCTTGGCTATTATATCTGCCGGAACTCTTTGGGCCATCAAGGGACAATTGGACGTCATGGAAGCTGATCAAAGACCATGGATTACCGGAACTCTGTCTTTCTCCGGCCCCCTCTACTTGGATAATTCGGGGATCCATCTTAAAATTAAGATCACAGCGAAGAACATCGGCAAATCTCCCGCATTTGACGTCGTCGCTGTCCCAAGATTTTATTCTGAGCCGCAAGACTTCCTTGAGATTCGTGCGGAAGCCTACAACACTGCTAGCCATGCCCCTGCGCATTGGGCGAACAATACCATTTTCCCTTCCGAGACACATGAATGGGAGCGGGACATCACTATCCAAGCGGATGTTCTTGAGAAAACAACTAAATTCTTGAACACTCACCTTCCCATAAGCCCAATCATCGTAATTGGAATCAGCTACAAATTCTATGGGTCGCCTCGGCGCCATGGAACCGCTCTCATCTGGCGAGTTTCCTCGAAAAACAGAAGCCAAAACGGCTCGTCCCCTCCCGAGGATTTGATCCTCCAGCCAGACTTCCAAGTCGGCACATTTGCCGATTGATGAGGCAAAGGCGGCAATAAAGATTAACGCGGTCAGCGTGCGCCGAGCGGCGCGCACGTAAGTTCACTCCATTCCCCTTGGTTCTAGGAATGGAGGACGGGTCGAACAGTCTCGCTTTGGCCGGGTGGCGTTTGCGCCATAATACCGTAATAGCCTCGCCTTCGACCCAAGCTCGCCGTCTTCGCCTGCTTTTCGTCATCGCAAACGATGGCGCGTGCGAGCACATTTGTATCCGCAGTGATTACCTTGCCAGCGAGAGCGGCAGCCCTTTACGCAAGCCCTTGCGGCCGGCCCACCGCGGCGACGAGCAGCTTGCCGTCGCCGAGCAGGCGCTTGGCGACGCGCCGCGCGTCGTCCATCGACACGGCGTCGATCTTGTGGTTGCGCTCGTCGAGATAGGACGGGTCCTGGCCGTCGAGCTGCAGCCGCACGAGCTGGTTGGCGATCTTAGTCGAGGTGTCGAAGCGCAACGCATAGGAGCCGGTGAGGAATTTCTTCGCTTTGTCGAGTTCGTCTTCGCCGGGGCCCGCATTCGCGAGTTCGCGAAACTGCTCCTCGATCACCGCCAGCGTCTCGCCGGCGCGCTCGTTCTTCGTCGCCGCCGCGCCGAGCAGCGTCGGGCAATGGTCATATTCATGCAGATGCGAGTAGACGGAGTAGGCGAGGCCGCGCTTCTCGCGCACCTCGTTGAACAGCCGGGCCGTGAAAGCGCCGCCGCCCAGAATGTGGTTGACGACGACCGCCGAAAAATAATCCGGGTCGCTCTTGGCGAGACCGTTGCGGCCAAAGCGCAGCGTGGATTGCGGCACGTCGAGATCGACGATTTTGCGCGCGCCGACATTGGCCATTTGCACGTCGGGCGTCGCCGCGAGCTCCGCCTTGGCGGGCCAGGCGCCGAAAAGCTCGTCGAGCTTTCGCGCCAGCGTTGGAGCGTCGATGGCGCCGACGGCGGCGATCTTCACATTGTCGCGGGCAAAGAGCTTCGCGCGCATCGCCGTAAGATCGGCGCGGTTCAAGCTCTCGACCGTGTCGAGTTCGCCCCGCGTCGCGCGGCTGTAGACGTGGCCCGGAAACGCCGCGAGCCGGAACGCCTTCCCGGCCATCCACTCGGGATCGAAGGCGTCGCGCTTCAAACCCGAAACGATCTGGCTGCGCACGCGGGTCACCGCGTCCTCGTCGAAGCGCGCTTCGTTCAACGCCAATTTGAACAACGCGAACGCCTCGTCGAGATTGCGCGAGAGCGTCTGCAGATGTCCCGAAATCCCATCCGTGTCGGCGTTGAAGCCAAGATGGATCGCCAAGTCTTCGGTTGCGCGATGAAAGGCGCGCGACTCGAGCGGTCCCGCGCCTTCGTCGAGCGTGCCGCCGAGCAGCGTCGCGAGACCTTCCTTGCCGACAGGGTCCTGCGAGGCGCCGCCGCGCACCGACATTTCGAGCGCGACCAGCGGAACGGCGTAGCTTTCGACGAGCCACGCCTCGACTCCGCAGGCGGCGGCGACTTGTTGCACATGCTCAGCGCGCGACTTCGGCGCTGCGACGATATTGTGTGCGGTCATCTTCTGTTCCAATCCGCCTGAGGCGATCAATCACGAGGTCAGGCGTCGCCGTTCGTTTGGGCGGAAGGCTTTTTGGGCAGCAGGAAGCCGGTCACCGAACGCTTCTTGTCCAACCATTTGGCGGCGGCTTCGACGATGGCGGCCGGCGTCACGGCGTCGATGCGGTCGGTCCAAGCGGCGACGTCCGCGACACGCAGGCCGGTCGACAGAGACTCGCCATACCATCGCGCAAGCGCGACCTGGCTGTCCTGCGCATAGACCGCGTCGGCGACAAGCCGCGTCTTGGCGCGGCGCAAAACCTCCTCGCTCGGCGCCTTGGCGCAGACCTCTTGCAGCAGCGCGTCGAGCTTTAAGTCGATCTCGTCGAGTTCGACGCCTTCGCTCGGCGTCACGAAGACGTAAAAGCGCGTGTCGTCGACCGCAGCGCCGATGTAATAGGCGCCGGCGGAAACCGCGATCTTGTCCTCTTCAATGAGCTTCTCATACAAAATGCTGGTCTGGCCGCCGCCGAGAATATGCGCGAGGACTTCCAGCGCCTCAGCCTCGCCGGGCGCAGCGGTCGCATAGGACGGAACCGAAAACACCCGCTCATGCGAGGGCTGCTCCACTTTCTCGTCGGTCAGTGTCACGCGCCGTTCCGCGAGCGGCGGCGGCTCCTTCGGACGGCGACGCGCCGGCGCTTGGTCGCGCGCCGCGATCGTCCCATAGGTCTCGTTCGCGAGTTCGCGCACCTCTTCGGCGGCGACGTCGCCGGCGACGATCAGTATCGCATTCTCCGGCGTGTAATAGCGCGTGTAATAGTCGAGGGCGTCTTTGCGCGAGAGCGTCTCGATTTCGTGTTTCCAGCCGATGATCGGCGTGCCGTAGGGGTGATGCGAGAACAACGCCGCCTGCACCGCCTCTTCGAGCTGCGAACTCGGGTCGTTGTCGACGCGCATGCGCCGTTCCTCGAGCACGACGTCGCGCTCGGGACGCCACGATCTCGTCGCTGAGCACGAGATTTTGCATGCGATCCGCTTCGAAGCGCATCAAGGTCGAAAGATGCTCCTTGCCGATGCGCTGAAAATAGGCCGTGTAATCATAGCCGGTGAAGGCGTTCTCCTGTCCGCCGAGTTCGGCCACCATATTGGAGAAAGCGCCCTGCGGATTTTGCTTCGTGCCCTTGAACATCAGATGTTCGAGAAAATGCGCGATGCCCGACTTGCCAATCGGATCGTCCGCGGAACCGTTCTTGTACCAAACCATATGCGTGACGACCGGCGTGCGATTGTCCGGAATGACCACGACCTCCATGCCGTTCGCCAGAGCAAAATGGCTGATTCCCGGGGCGCCCGGCGCTTTGGACGCAGCGGCTCCCGGAGTCAGTCCCTCAGCGGAGGCGGTCATATTGGTCATCGCGGCCTTTCCTTGGCATATGCCGAAATTTCCCATCTTGGATTGCTTTGCACGGCAATATAGGCGTAGCCGACGCGCTTGTCAGGCGCCGCCAAACGGGTTGCAGGCCAAAAATCAAGGGGACGAGTTCTGCCCCGCGATCCATGCGGACGGAGCGCGCCCTTGAACGAAGCCATCACGCGACGGCGCACCAACATTCTCAAAAGCGACTGCTGAGCTGATTGGCTCAATCTTCAAAAACTAAAAGCAAAGGCCCCGTCGCACGGGGGCGATCGGGGCCGCTATGCTTCGATCACTGCGAAGCCTTCTGGGGGGATTGCCAGTTTTTTAGAGACGAGGGGCGACGCTTGGCCTTCGCTACGCCCACTCGCAGATGTCTTCGTTTGGAGTAAAGAGAGCTTTGAAGCACGGCCCAAGCAACATCTGCGCAAGATGCCTTGAACCGCAGCGACCCTACGCGCGATGCGCAGACCGCCTTTGACCCGGTGGCGTCATGCTCCTCTCGCCAACTGTCCTCAAGCATCCAACGACGGCGGCCGAAGCTGCGTCGATTGTTATTCGCATCCCTAAGTCGAGGTCCCGCCCGACTGGTATTCCGCTGCGGCGCTCAGCGCCGATCAACGACTGCGATGGATGTATCGTCTTCCAAGATTCGGCTTTGGTCAAGCGCTTTTTCATCGCCGCGACACAGTGCTGCACAAACGTCACACAGTTATTTTTGCGCGCGATCCACCTTCGCCGCGCGAAGCTTTTGGCGAACGTCGTTTCCGTTTCGTTAAACCGCTGCGACCACGGCTGACCATTGCCGCCGGAGTTGACGTTGACAGCGCCGCGCGCTTACCGCTTTATGTGCGACGTGGTTATTTGAGCCGGTCGGCTTGCCGCCACGTTAAACAAGGCGCTAAAAGACCGGGTCTCCTCGTGAAACCCCGGTTTGCGCCGTTCTCGAGGAGAAGCCATGTCCGCCGACGCCGAACGCCCCGCCTTGAAGCCCGCGACCCTGCTCGTGCACGGCGGAACGATGCGGTCGCCTTTCGGCGAATTGTCGGAAGCGCTGTTCCTCACGCAAAGCTTCGCCTATCCGACGATGGAAGCCGCCGAGGCGCGCTTCAAGGGCGACGATCCCGGCTTCATCTATTCGCGTTTCTCAAATCCGACCGTCGCGATGTTCGAACAGCGCATGCGGCTGCTGGAAGGCGCCGGCGCCGCGCGCGCCACGGCGAGCGGCATGTCCGCCGTCACCGCCGCGCTGCTGTCGCTGGTCAAGGCCGGCGACCATGTCGTTTCTGCGCGGGCGCTGTTCGGCTCCTGCCTCTATGTCGTCGAAGATCTGCTGCCGCGCTTCGGCGTCTCGACGACGCTGGTCGACGGCGCCGACCTCGCGCAGTGGAAAGCCGCGATCCGCAAGGAGACGAAAGCGCTGTTCCTCGAAACGCCGACCAATCCGACGCTCGAAATCTACGACCTTCGAGCCCTCGCCGATCTCGCCCATGAGGCCGGCGCGAAGCTCGTCGTCGACAATGTTTTTGCGACGCCGCTGTTGCAAAAGCCCTTCGACTTTTGCGCCGATGTCGTCGTCTATTCGGCGACGAAACATATCGACGGTCAGGGTCGATGTCTTGGTGGCGTGATTCTTGGCTCAGAGGCGCTGATCGAGGAGCATTTGCACAATTTTCTGCGCCAGACCGGGCCGGCGATGTCGCCTTTCAACGCCTGGGTGATGCTGAAAGGATTGGAGACCTTGCAACTGCGGGTCGAGCGCCAGGCGTCGAGCGCAGCTCGAATCGCCGATTTCCTCGCGGAGCAGAAGGGCGTCGCGCGCGTGCTTTACCCGTTCCGCGACGATCATCCGCAGAGCGAACTCGCCCGTCGGCAGATGCGGGGCGGCGGGACGCTGGTGAGTTTTGAGGTCGCCGGCGGCAAAGCGGGGGCTTTCGCGCTCGCCAATGCGCTCGAAGTCGTGAAGATCTCCAATAATCTCGGCGACGCCAAGAGTCTCGTGACGCATCCCGCGACGACGACGCATCAGCGGTTGGCGCCCGAGGCGCGCGCGCGTTTGGGGATCGGCGAGGGCATGCTGCGACTCTCGGTCGGCCTCGAAGACCCGGAAGATCTGGTCTACGATCTGGAGTGCGCATTGAAGGCGGCGTCCCGCCTCGCATGACGGGACGCCGGAAAGTCGGCGTGGCGCAGTCCGCCACCGCGAGTGCGGCTCGTCTCGCCGCCTCGCGGGCGCCCAGCCGACAGAGGTGGGTCTCGCCTTTCGAGCGTCTTTCGCAAAAGGTGAAGCGCTCTCATCGCCAAAGAATTTCGCGGGCGGCGACGCGAGACCCGTGGTCTCATCAGGGCGACGCGACGTCGAATCGGCAAAAACGCGCCCGCCGCTCCAGATTGATCAACCGCACGGGCGGCCTAGGCGCGTCGCAGACGCTGTTCGCGAAAGGCGAAGCGGCGGCGCGCGGGTTCGCAGCGGGCGATGTTTCAGCAACAGGCGCAAAGCGCCGCGCCGACGCCGCGTCGTGAGGGATTTCGCCCGAGCGGGCGTCGAAAGTTACCTTGCGGGACGTCATGAAGCCAAACCAAGAGATTGAGAGCTATGAGCCGCGGAGCGGTATATAGAGCCCGTCAATGCGGGCGCGGGCGCGGCGCGAACGTGGCTTTAGCTTAACAATGAAGGCGGAGCCCTAGCGCGAACCCCGCGTTCGTCCGCGGGATGCGGCGCGTCGACGCTTTGGTCCGCAAAATCGGTTCGAAACCAATGCGACGGGGCTAAAACGACTGTCGTCGCAGCCGCGAGGACCGGGGCGACGCCCGAGCAGGACAAGGCGCAGAGCGGACAGGAAAGATGCTGGCGCTCCGGACGTCCGTCGCGGTCGTTTTTGCCGGCGCCCTGACCCTGATCGGCGTTGAGGCAAATGCGCCCGCTCGTCTCGGTCGACGGATGCGACAGCCGTCCGACCGCCGGCGCGACGACCTGCACGGCCAGCGCCAGAGCGAACAGAACAGTGCTGAGCCAGTTACGACGCATCCGCCTCGACCAAAAAAATTGATAGCGCAATGTGGCCCATCTCAATAACGGAGGCAAGCCTTTCAGCTTTGGAATCCTTTTTGCACCGCCACAAAATTAAACTTCACTTTCTCTCCGGCGCGGATAAACTCAACAACATGTACATCGCCGTCACCCGAGACATTCAGATCACCGCCTTTCCGGATTTCGTGATGGAGCAATCCGATCCGGACGAAGGGCGCTATTTTTGGGCCTATACGATCGAGATCGCCAATCTCGGCCAAGAGCGGGTGCAACTGATCTCCCGGCATTGGATCATCATCGACGCCAACGGCCAGCGTCAAGAAGTCGCAGGCGCCGGCGTCGTCGGCGAGCAGCCGATCCTCGAGCCCGGCGAAACCTTCCGCTACCAGTCCGGCTGTCCTTTGACGACGCCGTCCGGCATCATGCATGGCTCCTATCGCATGGAGACCGCCGACGGCGAGACTTTCGACGTCGAGACGCCGGCGTTCTCTCTCGACTGCCCGCTGTCGCGGCCAACTCTCAATTGAACGGACTGCGATGAGCCTCGAAGCGGCGATTGAGTTGACGGCGCGGCTCGTTTCTTTCGACACCGAAAGTTCAAAGAGCAATCTCCCGCTCATCGCGGCGGTCGAAGATTATTTGCGCGCGCAGGACGTGAAGTTCTGGCGCCTCCCCAACGCCGCCGGCGACAAGGCCGCGATTTTTGCGACGATCGGGCCGAACGTTCCGGGCGGCGTGCTGCTTTCGGGCCACACCGACGTCGTGCCGGTCGCCGGTCAGGCCTGGACCGCGGACCCGTTCACGCTGCGGCGCGAAGGCTCGCGGTTGATCGGCCGCGGCGCGGTGGACATGAAGGGCTTCGACGCCGTCTGCCTTGCGATGATCCCGGTTTTCAAGGCGGCGCGATTGAAGCGTCCGATCCATATACTGCTCAGCTACGACGAAGAGACGACCTGCGTCGGGCCGCTCGACGCAATCGCCCGCTTCGGCGTCGATCTGCCGAAGCCCGGCGCCATCATCGTCGGCGAACCGACCTCGATGAAAGTCGCCGATGCGCACAAGGGGGTGACGACTTATACGACACGCGTGATCGGACACGAGATCCATTCCGCGCGGCTGCATGAGGGTCTGAGCGCGGTTCACATCGCCTGCCGCCTCGTCGGCGAACTCGAACGCATCGGCGACGCGTTTCGCGCGCAAGGCGACCCCTCCGGGCGTTTCGATCCGCCCTATTCGAGCGTACATGTCGGCATGATCTGCGGCGGTTCGGCCCGCAACATCGTCGCGCGCGCCTGCGAATTCCATTGGGAGTTTCGCGGCCTGCCGAGCGCCTCGCCGCATGCCGCAAAGGACGCGCTCGACGCCTACGCCGCCGAACTGATGGCGCGCCAGTTCAAAGATTTCCCGAAAGCCAGTATCGAGACTGTGGTGGAAGGCAATGTTCCCGGCCTTACGCCGATCCCGGCTCCGCCGCGGAAGTGCTGGCGCTGCGCCTTGCGAAGCTCAACCGGACGATCGCCGTGCCCTACGCCACGGAGGCGGGGCAGTTCCAGCGCGCTGGAACGCCCACCGTGGTCTGCGGCCCGGGCCGCATCGACGAGGCCACCAACCCGACGAGTTCCTGGAAATCGCCGAACTCGCGGCCTGCGTGGAATTCATGGAGGGCCTCGCGCGGGAACTTTCCGCGTGAGGCCTCTTTTCAAACGGCTGCCACATTAGGCTTAGGCGTTCTCAGCACACCCATACCCACCGGCCGTACCACCATTGCCAGCAGCCGCCGCCGTAGGCATAGCCCCCGCCCCAATAGGGGTAGCCGCCCCAGCCGCCGCCATACCAGCCGCGACGGCCATAGCCATAGCCCCATCTCCCGCCGCCCCATCCGCCGCCATGCCAGCCGCCGCCATGCCAGCCGCCGCCATGGAAACCACCGCCGTGGAAACCACCACCGCCACGGAACGCATCCGCTTCAGTCGCGAGCGTCATCGCTCCCGCAAAGGCGACGATCGCCGCCAGGTTTGAAAGTTTGCGCAACATTGACTGTCACTCCAGTTAGCCGACCGTTCGGAACTCTCGATGCTCCGCCGCGCCCGAATTAGGCGATCGCTTCCGCAAATCGCGGATTTGAATTCACTCTCCGAACCCGCCATGACCTCGATTGTTCCTCCCGCGGAGACGGATCTCCTTGTCGTGGTCCCCGACTTAGAAACGCAAGACACCTTCGGGCGTTCCAACGCCACGCTTAGAGCATGGCGCCGGCTTGTGGCTGATTTTGGCGCGAATATCGCCGGATATGGTGATTTTTGACGCCGCGGCTTTCGGCTGGAGCGCATAATGGCGCGACGAGGCCCCGTCGCCATTGCTTTCGCAGGGTTAGCGTCTATAGTCCGCGCCCAATTCGAAGGCGCAATCAACAAGACCGTCCAGCAAAGCCGGCGCCGGCGCTAGAAAATAGAGATCGCAAATGCAGCTAGTCACGCAAGCCCTGGCCGAGACCGAGCCGTCGGTCGCGCCGCAGACGGTTCCGGCGCCGCAGCCTGTTCCCGTTCCCGCGCCCGCGCCGCAACCCGCAGCGCCGGTTCCGGCGCCCCAGGCGGTTGTCGCTCCGACGCCCGCGACCGCGCCGAAGACGGCGACGACCGCGCAGGCCCCTGCGCCGCAGTCGGCCGGCGGCGCGCAGGACGCGCTGATTGAGCAACTCCAGGCTTTCGTGCCCTTCCTGGCGATCCTCGCCATCGTCTATTTCATCGTGCTGCGTCCCCAGCAACGGGCGCAGAAAGAAGCGCAAAATCAGCTGCGCAACGTGCGCCGCGGCGACGTGGTCGCAACCTCGGGCGGCCTCATCGGCAAGGTCTCCAAGGCGATCGACGACAATGAGGTCGAGATCGAACTCGGGCCTAACATGCGCGTGCGTCTCCTGCGCACCGCGATCACTGAGGTTCGCGCCAAGGGCGAACCGGTGAAGGACGCGCCTGCGGCGAAGCCTTCGCCCGCCTCCAAGACTCCGCCCGCTTCCAGAACTCCGCCCGCCAAGACCTGATCCGCCGAACCGATCGCTCCGCCGATCGCCTCCCCGCCATCCAACGCCAAGGGCCTCAAAGCAATGTTGCGTTTCGCCAGATGGAAAATCATCGCGATCCTGGCGATGACTTTCTCGGTGCTGATGATCATCGCGCCGAGCCTGCTTTCGGCGCCGCATTACGAAGCGCTGGCGGAGATGCTTCCGGCCTGGGCGAAGCCGCCGACCATCACGCTCGGCCTCGATCTGCAGGGCGGCTCTTATGTGATGCTGGAGGTCGACAAGCCCTCCGTGCTGCATACGCTGGCGATGAACCTGCGTGACGACGCGCGCCGTATCCTGCGCGAGGAGAAGGTGGCGATCGTCGGCGGCGTCGGCCAGCAGGCGCGCGGCGTGCAGTTCCGGCTCGCCGACGCGAACGACCGCGGCAAGATCACGCCGAAGTTCAAGGCGCTGATGCAAAGCTACGCCAACCGGCTCGGCGGCGCGGCGCCGCTGGGCATCGAGGATGCCGGCGACGGCGTCATCCGCATCACCGTCACCGACGCCGGCATCGCCGAAAAGGTCCGGCGCGCCGTCGAGCAATCGATCGAAGTGCTTCGCCGCCGCGTCGACGCGCTCGGCACGACCGAGCCGACCATCCAGCGCCAGGGCGACGACCGCGTCCTCGTCGAGGTGCCGGGCCTGCAGGACACCGAGCAGCTGAAGGACAATCCTCGGCACAACCGCGAAGCTCGAATTCCGCCTCGTCGCCGAACCGGGCGAGAGCCCCGCCGAGACGGAGGATGCTCGACCAGACCGAATCGCCCGGCACAAGATTGCCGGTCGAAAAGCAGGTGATGGTGCAGGGCGAGGATCTGACCGACGCGCAGCCCGGCTTCGACCAGCGCACGCAGCGAGCCGGTCGTCAATTTCCGCTTCAACATTCGCGGCGGCCAGAGATTCGGCGAAGTCACCTCGAAGAATGTCGGCCGGCCGTTCGCCATCGTGCTCGACAACAAGGTCATCTCGGCGCCGCGCATCCTGGGCCCGATCACCGGCGGCTCCGGCCAGATTTCCGGCCATTTCACGGTCGAACAGGCCAATAATCTCGTCGATCCTGCTGCGCGCCGGCGCGCTGCCGGCCAAGCTCACCATCGTCGAGGAGCGCACGGTCGGTCCCGGCCTCGGCCAGGATTCGATCGACGCCGGCAAGCGCGCGGCCTATGTCGGCGCGGCGCTGGTCGTCGGCTACATGCTGATCACCTACGGCATCTTCGGCGTCTTCGCCAATATCGCGCTGCTGGTCCATATCGCCTTCATCTTCGCCGGCCTCGTGCTGCTCGGCGCGACGCTGACGCTGCCGGGCATCGCCGGCATCGTGCTGACCATCGGCATGGCGGTCGATTCCAACGTGCTGATCTACGAGCGCATCCGCGAGGAGGCCCATGCGCGGGCGCTCGATCCTCTCCGCGCTCGACGCCGGCTTCAACCGCGCCTTCGCGACCATCGTCGATTCCAACGTCACCATGTTCGTCGCCGCGGCGATCCTCTATTTCCTGGGCTCGGGCCCGGTGCGCGGCTTCGCCGTGTCGCTGGCGCTCGGCATTCTCACCACGCATCGTGACCGCCGTGACCATGACGCGGATGATGATCGCGCTGTGGTATCGCTACGCGCGCGCCCGACCAAGCTGCCGATCTGAACTCGAAAGGCGCCTCCAGAAGGCTTTCTCGTATGAAACTGCTGCGCCTCGCGCCGGAGAACACCAAATTCCCCTTCATGCGCTTCCGGCGCGTGAGCTATCCGTTTTCGGCCGTGCTCTCGATCATCTCGGTGGTTCTGTTCCTCACCGTCGGCATGAATTTCGGCATCGATTTTTCCGGCGGCACGCTGATCGAACTGCGCGCCAAGTCGCGGCGCCGCCGATATCGCCACACTGCGCGCGATCGGCCGAGACATCTCGGCCTCGGCGACGTCGAGGTGCAGGGTTTCGGCACGCCCTCCGACGTCGACTCTGCGCTTCGGCCTGCAGCCGGGCGGCGATGCGGCGCAGCAGGCGGCGGTCGAGCGCGTCAAGGCGGCGGTCGGCGACGGATTACGACTTCCGCCGCGTCGAAGTCGTCGGCCCGCGCGTCTCCGGCGAATTGGTGCAGTCCGGCACGCTCGGCGTCGTGCTCTCGATCATCGCCGTGCTCGGCTATCTGTGGTTTCGCTTCGAATGGCAGTTCGCCGATCGGCGCCGATCATCGCGACGATGCACGATCTTCTGCTCACCGTCGGCTTTTTCTCGCTGACCCAGCTCGAGTTCAACACCACCTCGATCGCGGCCATTCTCACCATCGTCGGCTATTCGCTGAACGAGACCGTCGTCGTGCTCGACCGCATCCGCGAAATGATGCGCAAATACAAGCAAGATGCCGACCGACGAGACTGATCGACATGTCGGTCAACGCCGTGCTGCCGCGCACGATCATGACCGCGACGACGGTGTTTCTGGCGCTGCTGTCGCTCGTCGTCTTCGGCGGCCAGGTCATCCGCTCCTTCTCGCTCGCGATGATCTGGGGCATTTTCGTCGCCACCTATTCCTCGGTCTTCATCTGCTCGCCCATGCTGATCTATCTTGGCCTGCGCAACGAGGACAGCGAGCGCGCCGGGGCCAAGGGCGGAACGCAGCGCGCGGTCACCGCGGCGAGCGGCGCCAAAAGCAAATCCGGCGCGGCGGGCCGGCCCAAGCCCTCCAACGCTTGAAGCCCGCGCGATGGCCAACGAAGGCTTCGTCCCAGGTCGATACAAGATCGACGACTATGGCGGCGGCGGCTTTCGCTTCGCGCATATGTCACATCGCGGTTCGATCCTGGCGACGCCCTCCGGCGTGCGCGCCCTCGAGCTGAGCGAGGCGCGCGCCGTCGACGCTGCGACCCTGGATCTCGTCCTCAACGATGCGTCGGGCGCTCCCGACCTCTTGCTCTTTGGCGGCGGCGCCGATCTCGTCCCCTTGCCTGCCCCTTTGCGCGCCAAATTACGCGCGCGCGGCGTCGGCTGCGAAGCCATGGCCACCGGAGCTGCGGTGCGCACCTATAACCTCCTCGTCGACGAAGGCCGCCGCGTCGCGGCGCTGCTGATCGCGGTGTGAGATGAGCGACGCCAGCCAAAGCGGGCGCGCGCGGGAGCTTTCGACGCATTACGGACTGTGCGAGGCCGAACTGCGCGGCAAGGACCGCGACCTTTGGCTCGCCGATCTTTTCGCGCTCAAGGAGCGACGCCGCCATCTCCACGCGCTGCAAGCCTTCGCGCTCGAGATTGACGAGGTTCGCGCCAAGGTTTCGCAGCCGCTGCTCGGCGAGATGCGGCTGCGCTGGTGGAAGGACGCCATCGAGGGATCGGGCGAAGCCGGCGCCAACGCGCATCCGGTCGCCGACGCCTTGATCGATACGATCCGAAGTTTCGATCTGCCGCGAGAGGAGTTCGAGCGCTTCCTCGATGCGCATGATCTCGAACTCTATGACGATCGCCTGGAAACGACGGCCTCGCTGATCGCCTATTGCGAGAACGTTGGCGCGCTTCCGCTGCGTTGGGCGGCGCGCTGCCTCGACGGGGATCGCTCCGCGCTTGCGCGACAGGCGCTGAACGACGCCGGCGCCGCCCTCGCCCTCACACGCGTTTTGCGGCGACTGTCGAGGGGCGGCGCGCATCAACTCCTGCCGCTCGAGCTTGCGCCCGAGACGGGCGCGGTCGCTCTTCGCGAACCCGCCATGAGGCTTCTGGAGCTTGCGGAGGCGCGTTTCGGCAGAGCGGAGGCGGCGGCGCGCGAGCTGGACGATCCGACCCGCGCCGCGCTGCTGCCGGCTGCGACCTTGCCGCTCTATTTCGAAAAGCTGCGCTCGTGCGACTATGGCCAGAGGAGGCCGGCGGAAGAACCGTCCGCATGGCGGCGGCAATGGCGCCTGTGGCGCGCCGCGCGCGCCGGCCTCTGAACGGAAGAGAGCCGGAGGGCGAATGACGATGAAGAACAAGATCGAAGACGACTTCGGCGGCGCCGCGCGGCATTTGCGCGTCGAGACACTGGTGCTGCTTCGCTGGATCGCGATCACCGGCCAGACTTTCGCGATGCTTTATGTCTATTTTTATTTGAAGTTCGACTTTCCGATCGGCCTCTGCTTCGTCGCCATCGCGACCTCCGCGACGCTCAACCTCGCCTTGCGCGCCGGCGCGCCGCGAAGTTTTCGGTTGGAGGATTTGGAAGCCGCCGTGCTGCTCGGCTACGACATCCTGCAGCTTGCGGCTTTGCTCTATCTCACGGGCGGCGTCGTCAACAGTTTCGCGATGCTGTTTTTAGCGCCGGTGATGATCTCGGCGGTGTCGCTGCCGCGCAAGCTGACGGTCATCCTCGGCATTTTGATGATCGGCGCGGCGACGCTGCTCACCGTGGAATATGAGCCCTTGCCCTGGCGCGCCGACGAAACGCTGCATTTTCCGGTGCTGTATCGGCTCGGCGTCTGGGCCGCGCTGGTGCTCAGCGCCGCCTTCATCGGCATTTACGCGGCGCGCGTTTCGGACGAGGCGCGTCAGCTTTCGACGGCGCTCGCCGCGACCGAGCTCGTGCTGCAACGCGCCCATCATCTCACCCAGCTTGACGGGCTCGCCGCCGCGGCTGCGCATGAACTTGGAACGCCGCTCGCCACCATCACCCTCGCCGTTTCGGAAATGCAGAAGAGCGTCGATGAAAACGCGCCGGGCGTCAAAGAGGATCTTGCACTGCTGGCGCAGGAGGCGCGGCGCTGCCGCGAAATCCTCGGCAAGCTCAACTCGCTCGGCTCGGAGGACGCCGACGTCTTGAACGTGCTCGCGATCGACACGCTGATCGAGGAGGTCATAGAACCCTTGCGCGACCCCGAAGTCGAGGTGGTCGTGACCAAGACGGGACCAAGTCCGGCTCCCGCCTGCCTGCGCAATCCCGGCATTCTTTATGGTCTAGGCAATCTCGTCGAGAATGCGATCGATTTCGCCCAGACCACGGTTCGCATCGACGCGAGTTGGACGGACAAGCGCGTCAGAATTCTCATCCAAGACGACGGGCCAGGCTTCCCGCAGCGCATTTTGGGGCGCCTCGGCGATCCCTATGTCAGCGGCGGCTCGACCCTGCGCCGGCTGAAGGGCGACCCTGATTCGGGCATGGGTCTCGGCCTTGGCCTTTTCATCGCGAAGACGCTGCTGGAACGCTCGGGCGCGCTGTTCGACACGGACAACGTCCCGCCGCCGCGCACCGGGGCGCGTGTGACCGTCCAATGGCCGCGCGAAATTTTCGAGCGCAGGCAATCAAGTTGAGGCTGGTTCGATTTGCCGGCGCGCCGCGTCGTGTTTAAAGTGTGTTGATGCGGATCAAAGGGGCCAGGGGAAGGATTCGAGGGGATGAGCGTCGCAGACGAGCGCGAAGCCGACAGGGAAGCGGCGCCGGAAGGGAACGCTGCAGACCCGCCGAGCGAAATGACGCTGCTGATCGTCGATGACGACAAGCCGTTCCTCAACCGCCTCGGGCGCGCCATGGAGGCGCGCGGTTTCGAGGTGACGGTCGCCGACTCGGTCGCCGAAGGCCTCGCTGCGCTGGAAAGACGTGCGCCCGCTTTCGCCGTCATCGACATGCGCCTTGGCGACGGCAATGGGCTCGACGTCATTTCCGAATTGATGACGCGGCGGCCCAGCGCACGCGGCGTGATCCTGACCGGCTACGCCAATATTGCGACCGCGGTCACCGCGGTGAAGCTCGGGGCTTTTGACTATCTCGCCAAGCCCGCCGACGCCGACGAAATCTACCATGCGCTGATGGCGACCCAGCTCGAAAAACCCGACACCGGCGACAGCACGATGTCGGCCGACCGCGTGCGCTGGGAGCATATCCAGAGGGTCTTCGAATCCTGCGACCGCAACGTGTCGGAGACGGCGCGGCGGCTGAACATGCATCGCCGCACTTTGCAGCGCATCCTGGCCAAGCGCGCGCCGAAATAGCCTGTCGCTAAAACTCGCCCCGATACAGCGCCGCATGCAAACGGTCGGCGGCGGTCTGGCCGAAGCGCGTGAGCAACGCCCGGCGCGTCGCCGGCGCCATCGGCTGCATCGGCGCCTCTCGCCGCACCATGGCGCCATGCGCGTCCGCGACGATGAGGCCGGCGTCGAGCGGAAACAGCGCCTCCACGGCGTCCAGAAGATCGAGCGGCGCCGCGAAGTAAAAACGATCGCAGAAGCCGCGGTAATGGCCCCATTTCGCGTCGGCGCGAAAGTCGGCGAGCGAGGATTTGACCTCGATGATGCGAAACGAGCCGTCCTTCGATAAAGCCGCGACGTCCGCCCGGCGACCGTTGGCGAGCGGAAATTCGCTCAGCACGCTCGCGCCCTGGGCGCGCATCAGAATGCGGACGCCGCGCATCACCGCGCGGGTCTGCTCGGACGCGCGGTTGCGGCGAGTTGGGGCGATGCAGGCGACGAGGATGCGGGCGACATGGGCGACGTCTACGGGTTACGACCCCGATGATGGCCTGTCGCCAGACGCGGCGCAAGCCTGTATCTATGCCGTCGTATCGGAGGGCCTGAGAATTATGACGATGCGGTTCGCTGCAATGATCGCTCTTGCGCTGCTCCTCGTCGCGCCGGCGCGCGGCGCCGAACGCGTCGTCAACGTCTTCAACTGGAGCGATTACATCGACGCCAAGACGATCGAGGACTTCACGCGCGAAACCGGCGTCAAGATCGTCTACGACACTTACGATTCCAACGAAATTTTGGAAACGCGGCTGCTCTCCGGCGCCAGCGGCTACGACGTCGTCGTGCCTTCCGCCACCTTCTTTGCGCGCGAGGCCAAGGCCGACGTATTCCTCCCGCTCGATTGGAGCAAGCTGCCGAACGCCAAAGGGCTGTGGCCCGAGATCGGCGCCAAGCTCGCGCGCTATGATCCCGGCCATCGCTTCGCCGTGGATTACATGTGGTACACGACCGGCATCGCCTATAATGTCGCCAAGGTGAAGGAGCGGCTCGGCGACAGGCCGCTCTCGAGCTGGGACGACGTGCTTCGCCCGGAGAATCTGAAGAAGCTCGCGGACTGCGGCGTCTACATGCTCGACAGCGCCGAAGACATGTTCTCGATCACGCTCGCCTTTTTAAAGCTCAACCCGAATTCGAAGAACCCCGACGATATCAGGCGCGCGGCGGCGCATCTTGCGGGACTGCGCCGCTATGTGAAAAAATTCCATTCTTCCGAATATATCAATGCGCTCGCCAATGGCGACATATGCGTCGCGATCGGCTGGTCCGGCGACAGTTTTCAGGCCAGGAACCGCGCCAGAGAAGCCGGCGCCGGCGTCGACATCGATTATGTGATCCCGCAGGAGGGAACGCTGATCACGCTCGACGTGCTGACCATCCCCAAAGACGCGCCGCACCCGGCCGACGCTCATCTCTTCATCGACTATCTGTTGCGTCCCGACGTCGCCGCGCGCAACACCAACGCGACGCATTTCGCCAATGGCGTCCTGGCGTCGAAAAAATTCGTGGATCCGGAGATACTCGACAATCCCGCGATCTATCCGAACGCGGCGATGATGAGCAAGCTCTTCGCCGTCACCGCGCCCGACATCGCGCTGCAGCGGACAGTGACGCGCGAGTGGACGCGGGTGAAGACGGGGCGGTGAACTCCCCGCTCACCCCTTCTCAGGCAAATTCACCCTTATGTGCAGCTCGCGCAGTTGCTTGTTCGTCGCCTCGGACGGCGCGCCCATCATCAAATCTTCCGCGCGCTGGTTCATCGGGAACAGCGTCACTTCGCGCAGATTCTCTTCGCCCGCGAGCAGCATGACGATGCGGTCGACGCCCGGCGCGATGCCGCCATGCGGCGGCGCGCCATATTGGAAGGCGCGATACATGCCGCCGAATTTCTCGATCAGCACGTCCTCGCCATAGCCGGCGATCTCGAAGGCCTTCAGCATGATGTCGGGACGATGGTTTCGGATCGCGCCCGACGACAGCTCGATGCCGTTGCAGACGATGTCGTATTGCTAGGCCTTGAGCCATGATCGTCGCGCGGTCGGCGGGATCGAGCGCCAGAAATTCGCAGGCCGAACTTGCGGCATGGAGAACGGATTGTGGGAGAAGTCGATCTTCTTCTCGTCCTCGTTCCACTCATACATCGGGAAGTCGACGATCCAGCAGAATTTGAACTCGTCCGTTCTTGATCAGCCCAAGCTCGCGGCCGAGGCGCATGCGCGCCGCGCCGGCGAGTTTCGCCGCCGGTCTTCTCTGGTCGTCGGCGGAGAAGAACAGCGCGTCGCCCGCCTTCACGCCGGCCTTCGCGGCCATCGCGCCGATGCGCTCGGCGCGGGATGAATTTGGCGATAGGCCCCTTGCCGGCCAGCGCGCCGCCTTCCTCCTCGAACACGATGTAGCCCAGGCCCGGCGCGCCTTCGCCGCGCGCCCAGTCGTTGAGCTTGTCGAAGAAGCAGCGCGGCTGGGTCGCCGCGCCCGGCGCCGGAATCGCGCGCACGGTCTTGCCCTTGAAGGCCTTGAACGAGACGTCGTCGCGCGCGAACATCGTCCGAGACGTCGGCGATGACGATCGGGATTGCGCAGGTCCGGCTTGTCGACGCCGTATTTCAGCATCGATTCGTCGTAAGCGATGCGCGGGAATGGCGCCGGCGACACGCCGCGGCCCTTCGCGAACTCTTCGAATACGCCGTGCAGCACCGGCTCGACGGCAGCGAAAACATCGTCTTGCGTGACGAAGCTCATCTCCAAGTCGAGCTGATAGAACTCGCCCGGGCGACGGTCGGCGCGCGCGTCCTCGTCGCGAAAACATGGCGCGATCTGGAAATAGCGGTCGAAGCCCGCCACCATGATGCAGCTGCTTGAACTGCTGCGGCGCCTGCGGCAGCGCATAGAACTTGCCGGGATGCAGCCGCGACGGCACGAGAAAGTCGCGCGCGCCTTCGGGCATCGAAGCGGTCAGGATCGGCGTCTGGAACTCGGTGAAGCCCGCTCGTTCATGCGCCTGCGGATCGAATTGATCGACCTGCCGAGCGCAGCATGATGTTGTTGTGCAGCCGCTCGCGGCGAAGATCGAGGAAGCGATATTTGAGCCTCGTCTCTTCGGGATAGTCCACGTCGCCGAACACCGGCAGCGGCAGTTCGGCGGCTGGCCCCAGCACCTCGATTTCGCGCACATAGACCTCGATGAGGCCCGTCGCCATGTCCGGGTTTTCGGTGCCCGCGGTGCGCCTGCGCACCACGCCGTCGAGCCGCGCGACCCATTCCGAACGCAGCTTTTCGGCCTGCGCGAAAGCCGGCGAATCGGGATCCACGACGCATTGCGTCATGCCGTAATGATCGCGCAGATCGATGAACAGCACGCCGCCGTGATCGCGTATGCGATGACACCAGCCGGAAAGGCGAACCTCCTGATCGACATGGACGTCGCGGAGTTCTCCGCAGCTGTGCGAGCGATAACGGTGCATGGATCGGTCTTCTTGTGGGGAAACGCCAAAGCGCGGACGGCGCGGACAAGCGCATGGGGGCAGGCTTCTGTCAAGGCGCGGCCGCGCGCGGGCGTCGCTCGAAACCGGCCGAAGCGCCAAAACCGCGAGCTTTTTCTTCGCGTTATACATTTGCCGCAGCGATTTCTGCGCGTCTTTACCTACATGCGGGCGACGCGCATACCGAACAACCAAACTTTAAGTCTTCAATCCTACTATAGCCGGGTTGTTCGGAGGACTTTGATCATGAACAGACTATTTATCTCGCTCGGCGGCTTTCTCTTCCTCTTCGTCGCGCGGCGGCTGCTTTTCTGGATAGTGCGCGAGAGCAGCGGCGACGACGCCGTCGACGGCGGCGGACGCGTAAGCTTCTTCGCCACCCTCGTGCTTCGTCTCGCCGGCGCGCTCGGGGTCGAGCAGCTCGACGGAACGGGGTTCCTGATGCTGATCGTCGCGGCTATGTTTTCAGCGACGATTCTCGGCTGGATGTATCACTTGGCCTTCGCCGAACGCGCCTTCGGCCCCTGGCTCAACGGGCTCGTCGCGTTCGCCGCGGGCTCTTTCTCCGTGATCTACTGGGCGCAGTTCGCCCCGGCCGACGCCGGAACCGGCGCCATCATTGTCGGGTTGCTTGGTTCGTCGGTTGCGCTGCTGGCCCTCGTGCTCGTCAAGAAGATGATCTTCGAGGGCGTCGGCGATTTCGCGCGCGGCGAATGGTCGACGAAATCTTCCAGGGGCCCCGTCGCCGATCGGATCGACGCGGCGACCCGCCGGCGCAAGTGACCGGAAACCCAACTTTCGCTCTTCAACACCACGCTAATCTCCAAGGAGATTGACCATGAACAAAATTCTGATGTCGATCGGCGGCTTTGGCTTTCTTTTCATCTTCCGGCGCGTGCTGTTTTGGCTGCTGCGCGAGGGCGGGGTCGACGACGCCATCGAGGACGGCGGACCGCTCGGCTTCCTGGCCAAATTCATGCTGCGCCTCGCGAGCGCGCTCGGCATCGACGAAGTCAATGAAAGCGGCTTCGCGATGCTGGTCGCCGGGGCGCTGGTCGTCGCGTCGGCGATGGGCTGGATCTATCATTTGGTGTTCGAGCAGCGCGGCTTCGGCCCCTGGCTCAATGGCGTCATCGCGTTTTCCTTCGGCTCGGTCGCCGTCATCCATTGGTCCCATGTCATGCACCGCGACGGCGGCGCCAACGCCGTCGTTGTGGCGCTCCTCGGCTCGGCGGCCGGCCTGCTCGCCCTCGTCATCATCAAAAAGATCATCGTCGACGGCGTCGGTCTTTTTTCCGTTCGCGGCGCGTCATCCGGGACGTCCCGGCCTCGCAACGCCGACCGAGTTGCCGCGGCGACGCGCCGCCGCTGAACCCGTCGCGATCGCGATTTTCGCACTCTGCTTGTCATCGCGCCGCGACTGATGCTTTTTCTCCGCGCGGCGCGACGGGCGCGACTGTGCTAATATGCATTTATCGAATCTACAAATTCGACTTGCGCCAGCTATGTTGTCGTTTAGAGCGCTTTTCGTCCGCTCGCATATGAGGAGTTCTGTTATGTCGATCTCCCAAAATCCAGTTCCGCACGACCTTGGACGCGCCATAGAGCGTTTGCGTAGCAAGTGGGGATGGTTCGTCGCCTTCGGTTTGGGGGTTATCCTGTGCGGTTTCGTGTCGCTCGGCGTTGTCGGAATTGCGACGCTGACGTCGGTCTATCTCATCGCCGTGCTGATGATCCTCATCGGCGGTTTTGAAATCTCGATCGGCATCAGCGCGCATCGCTGGAGCAGCCGCATCATCGTCATCCTGCTCGGCCTGCTGTATATCGTCGCGGCCTCATTCTTGCTCGCCAACCCGATTGTCGGCGCGGTCGGGCTGACGCTCATGGTCGGCGCGGCGATGCTGGCGACCGGAATCGTCCGCCTCTACTTCGCGACGCAGCTTCCAGAGGGACCGCGCTGGCATGTCGCTTTGGCGGGCGTCCTGACTGTACTGGTCGGGAGTCCTGATCCTCGCCGGCTGGCCGAACAACTCGGCCTATGTTCTGGGCGTATTTCTGGGCCTCGACATGATCATGTATGGCGCGAGTTGGCTGAACTTCGGGCTGTTTCTGCGCCGGCGCGCCGCACTGACCGCCTAGAGGCGACGCCTATGCCGCGCTGACGATTCGGAGCGACGTCGGATGCAGAAAGACCTTCCCAACGCCATTCGCCTCGCTGAGGGCGACGGGGGCGGCGCGGCCGTGCGGACGCAAACGACAAAATGGGCCTATAGTTTCGCCAAGGGCGATGCGGAAGGCGACGCGAGCAAGAGCGTCCTGCTCGGCGGAAAGGGCGCGGGCCTCGCCGAAATGGCCCGTCTGGGGCTTCCCGTGCCGCCGGGCTTCACGCTCGCAACCGATCTTTGCGCCTATTTCTGGTCGCACGACAAAACCCTGCCCGAAGGACTGGAGGAACAAACCGGGGCGGCGCTGGCGCGGCTCGGCAAGGTCGTCGGCCACGCCTTCGACGATCCGCAATGGCCGCTGCTGGTGTCCGTGCGCTCGAGCCCGCGCACCTCCATGCCCGGCATGATGGACACAATCCTCAATCTCGGCCTCAACGACGTCACGGTGGAGGCCCTCGCGAAAAAATGCGCCAATGCGCGTTTCGCCTTCGACTGCTATCGGCGTTTCATCGAAATCTACTCCAGCGTCGCGCTCGGCGTTCCGCATCATGAATTCGAGGAGGCCCTCGAGCAATATAAAGAGCCGCGCGGCATCAACCTCGACTCCGAACTCAGCGCCGAAGATTGGCGCGCCGTCGTCGCGATCTTCAAGGAGGTCGCCACGCGCCGTTCCGGCAAGAGCTTCCCGCAAGATCCATGCGAACAACTGTGGGGCGCCATAAGGGCGGTGCTGACCTCATGGATGAACCATCGCGCCATCGTCTATCGCGAGTTGCACAATATTCCGCAGGATTGGGGAGCGGCCGTCGTCGTGCAGGCGATGGTGTTCGGCAATATGGACGAGCGCTGTGCGACCGGCGTCGCCTTCTCGCGCAATCCTTCAACCGGCGAACACGCGCTTTACGGCGAATTTCTCGCCAATGCGCAGGGCGAGGACGTCGTCGCCGGATTGCGCACGCCGCAGTCCATCACCGAAGCGGCGCAACTGAGAGCGGCGCCTCGGCGCCGTCGCTCGAAACTCGATGCCCAAGGTGTTCGCCAATCTAAAAGCCTATGCGAACCGGCTCGAAGCGCATTATCGCGACATGCAGGACATGGAGTTCACGATCGAAGCCGGCGTGCTCTGGATGCTGCAGACGCGCACCGGCAAGCGCACCGGCTTCGATCGTGAACTCCATGTCCTGCATGTCGCGATAATGCGCTTTCGGACCGGTTCGCATAGGCTTTTAGATTGGCGACACTTTGGGCATCGCAGTTTCAAGCGACAGCGCCAAAAGGCGCCACTCTCGAGTTCACACGCTTTCGTGATGGACTGCAGCATGCGCAATCCGGCGACGACGTCCTCGCCCTGCGCATTGCACAGAATTCGCCGTCAAGCGCGTGTTCGCCGGTGAGAAGGACTGCGCGAGAAGGCGACGCCGGTCGCGCGGCGGCTGGTCCAGGCCCTATTGCCGAACACCATCGCCTGCACGACGACGGCCGCTCCCAATCCTCGGAATATTGTGCAACTCGCGATAGACGATGGCGCAATGAGGTTCATCCATGAGGTCGGCGCCGCCTTATGGCGCCCCAGCGGTTGTTGCATGGATATTCAGGAAGCTCTTGCCGGAACGGCGCGTCACTGAAGATCGCGACGACGGCGCGCCGATCTTCGGCGTGAGTTCAGAAGTCGAGGGTTGATGCCGCGCGGCTCTTCCTCCTTGTTCGAGGGCCTCCTCGAATTCATGATTCAGGAACGCCGAGCGCGACGCTGGAGTAGATTTCGATGAAACGCCGATAGCAGTCGAAGGCGAAACGCGCATTGGCGCATTTTTTCGCGAGGTTGACGTCGTTGAGGCCGAGATTGAGGATTGTGTGCAAGATCATGCCGGGCATGGAGGTGCGCACTGAGCGCCGCGGACACCAGCAGCACTGCGGATCGTCGAAGGCGTGGCCAACGACCTTGCCGAGCGCGCCAGTCTCCTCCAGTCCAGCTTCGGGCAGGGGTTTTGTGAGTGCGACCGGATGGGCGGCAAAGATCGGTTGCGAGCGTCAGAGAACCCCAGCAGCACGGGAAGCCCCAGAGACGGGCCATTTTGGCAAGGCCCGCGCCCCTTTTCCGCCGAGCGTCTCAGCATCGCCTTTTCCGCATCACCTTGGCGAAACTATAGGCCATTTTTCTCATTTTGCGTCCCGCACGGCCGCGCCGCCCCCGTCGCCTCGGCGACAAGGCGATCGCATTGGGAAGGTCTTTCTGCATCCGACGTCGCTCCAAATCGTCAGCGCGGCATAGGCGTCGCCTCTAGGCGGTGCGTGCGGCGCGCCGGCGCAGAACAGCCCGAAGTTCAGCCAACTCGCGCCATACATGATAATATCAAAGCCCAAAAATACACCCCAGAACGTGCACCAAGTTGCGGGCCAGCCGGGAGCTTCCGACCCCCGGTTAGGCCCTCAGACACCCGCCAAAGCGACATGCCAGCGCGGTCCCTCTGGAAGCTGCGTCCGCGAAGTGAGGCGGACGATTCCGGTCGCCAGCATCGCCGCGCCGACAATCGGGGCCGCTGCGAGCCGGACCGCGCCGAACAATCGGGTTGGCGAGCAAGATGAGGGCACGAACGATATATGCACCGCAGGCCGACAGGATAACGAAGTAGTAGTACTCCAGCGAATGCGCGCTGATGCTGCCGATCGAGATTTAGAAAACCGCCGATGAGGAATCATCAAGCGCGGCAATGGCAACCCGACGACGCCGACGACACGAAACCGCACAGGAGTAACCCCAAACCGAAGGCGACGAACCATCCCCACTTGCTACGCAAACGCTCTATGGCGCGTCCGAAGAAGGTGGTGCCGGAGGCTGGAGACATTTGGGAGATCGACATAACAGAACTCCTGATATGCAAGCGGACGAAAAGCGCTCTAAACGACAACATAGGCTCGCGCGAGTCAATTTGCTGATTGGATAAATATTCCGTATTACAGTGCGCGCCCGTCGCGCCGCGCGGAGAAAAAGTCAGTTCGGCGGCGCGATAGCGGCAAAAATCACAATCGCGACCGGGTTCAGCGGCGGCGCGTCGCCGCGGCAACTCGGTCGGCGTTCGAGCCAGGAACATGCGGATGACGCGCCGCGAACGGAAAAAACCGAGCACCGTCGACGATGATCTTTTTGATGATGACGAAGGCGGACGGCCGGCCGCCGAGCCGAGGAGCGCCACAACGACGGCGTTGGCGCCGCCGGCGGGTCCGTGACATCGGAGCCAATGGATGACGGCGACCAAGAGCCCGAAGGAAAACGCGATAACACGATTGAGCCAGAGCAATATGTGGC
>CAWFZD010000108.1:0-29726 GCA_963820145.1 uncultured Alphaproteobacteria bacterium | reverse complement strand
GCGCGCGCATGAGGCCGTTGTGGTCCTCTTTGTAGTCGAGCCCCGCGAGTTTGAGCAACACCATCGCCTTCAGCACGAAGGGACTGGCGTCGGGAAGTCCCTGAAACGGTCCAAAGCAATAAAGCGTGATCATGACGGGTGCTCCTTACTTCAATTGCGTAGCTCATGCGTCTTATGCGGGAGCTTGCCACGGGTCGACGAGTTTGATCGAGAATGCTTCAAAATCCTTGATATTGCGGGTGACCAAAGTCATAGAATGATGCAGAGCCGTGGCAGCGATATAGGCGTCGATCACATGTCACTTCAACTCCCCGCCGTTTCGCCGTCCCGGTGAGTTCACCCAAGCCTCGGCGATCATTGGTGTCACGTCGAGGACGCGCCCCTCGAAGCGCAGGCGCAGTTCGCCGCCAAGCCATGCATCGAGCGCGGTCCTGCGCGAACCAGTCGGCAACAGCGCGATCCCGCGCCGGAGTTCGCCGATCGAGACGACGGAGAGGAATGTTTCATCCTCGTCGACCGCATCCACCCAGGCGACCACATTACGGTCCGGCCTCGGCCTTTTGAACTCCGACAGCACATTTGTGTCGAGCAGATAGCTCACAATGCAACGTCGCGCGGTTCGTCAATAAGACGATCTAGATCAAGGTCGATCCGCGCAAGGGCGAAGCAAGGAAGAAGTCCGCGAGAGTTCCTTGCCTCTTTGTCTTTCGTTCCCACTCCTCGATCCCGACAACGACGGCCACCTTCTTGCCGTTGCGGGTGATTGTTTGCGGTCCATTGCTTCGCGCTTTTTCCAAAACCTCGGACAGGCGGGCCTTCGCGTCCGCGACGGTCCACGGTGTGGAGGACGGCGAGGAAGAATGCTCAACAGGAAGACCCTTGGAATCACAAAACCAATCTCAGTCGTGCCTTTCGACTTGCTTATTTGCCGCGTATTCCGCATTGGCGCTCCCCATTTATGACTATAATGGTCATTATAGTCGTCGATCCGTCGAAAGTCAAAATTGAACTCGCTCACACCCGCTCGATGATCGTCGCGGTGCCCATGCCGGCGCCGATGCAGAGCGTGACCAGCGCCGATGGCAAGATTGCGCCGCTCCAGCTCGTCGAGCAGCGTGCCGAGAATCATCGCGCCGGTCGCGCCGAGCGGATGGCCGAGCGCGATGGCGCCGCCGTTGACGTTGACCTTGGCGTGATCGAGATCGAAGGCCTGCAGATAGCGCAACACCACGGACGCGAACGCCTCATTGACCTCGAAGAGATCGATGTCGGAAAGTTTCATGCCGGCCCGTTTCAGCGCCTTCTCGGTCACATCGACCGGGCCGGTCAGCATCAGCGCCGGATCGGAACCGATATTGGCGAAGGCGCGCATCCGGGCCCGCGGCTTGAGGCCCGCCTTCTCTCCGGCCTCTTTGTTGCCGAGCAGCACGGCGGCGGCGCCGTCGACGATGCCCGAGGAATTGCCGGCGTGATGCACGTGATTGACGAATTCGACCTCGGGATGCGCCTGGATGGCGACCGCGTCGAAACCGCCGATTTCGCCCATCTCGTGAACGACGGCTTCAGCGCCGCGAGCGACTGCATGTGGTCGCCGGGCCGCATATGCTCGTCCTTGATCGAGCAGCGTTATGCCGTTACGTCCTTCACCGGCATCACCGAGCGCGTCAAAGCGGCCTTCGTCCCAGGCCTTGGCGGCGCGCTGCTGCGACCTCACCGCATAGGTATCGACGTCGTCGCGGGTAAATCCGTATTTGGTGGCGATCAGATCGGCGGAGACGCCCTGCGGCATGAAATAGGAGGGGATCGCGATCGCCGGATCGACCGGCCAGGCGCCGCCGGAGGCCCCGATGCCGACGCGGCTCATGCTTTCGACGCCGCCGCCGATCGCAAGGTCGTGTTGGCCGGACATGATCTCGCCCGCCGCAAAATTCACCGCGTCGAGACCTGACGCGCAAAAACGATTGATCTGCACGCCGGGAACCGCTGTCCATAGCCTGCCGCAATGGCGCTGGCGCGCGCGATGTCGCCGCCGGCTTCGCCGACCGGATCGACGCAGCCGAGGATCACATCGTCGACCTCGGGCCCTTTGAGCTTGTTGCGGTCCTTGATCGCCTTCAGCGCCGTTACGGCGAGGCCCAGCGTCGAAACCTCATGCAGGGCGCCGTCGACTTTGCCGCGGCCGCGCGGCGTGCGAACGGCGTCGAAAATAAAGGCTTCAGACATGACCCCTCCCTGAGAGCTGATTTGTTTTATCGCATAAATGAGGGCCGCGACGGCTCCATTTCAAGCCAGCGCGGCGCAAGTCAGCTAGAGCAAATCCCGAAAAAGCTGACAGACTTTTTTGCTCCAGCATTTCGATTTTGGAGCGATTTCTTATCGACCAAATAATCCCACTCGGTCGGAAAGCGCTCTAACCGATCTGTTTCAATGAAACTGCGGCGATTCGCCGGATTTGCGCCCGCGCAGGTCGCCGCGCGCAAGTTCGAAGGCGGCAAGCCCGATGAGGATTTCCGCACGCGCCCGCAGGTCGATCGCCTCCAGCAGCGACTGTTTTTCGCGCACGCCGAAGGGACACATCATCGACAGCGCATTGACGAGGGTCTCGGTCGGCGCCGCGTCGATGCTGCCCCAATCTACCTCGATCCCGGTGGCGACCGCGAATTCGCGCAACATCGACACCATGCGCTCCCGATCGACGTCAGACTCTCCAGCCCCCGCTTCAAGATCGCCGACGAAGTCGTCATAGACGACGCAGCCGCTGCGATAGGGATCGTCGCTGGGCTTCTCGGCGACGATCCTGAAGCGTGAAACGCCGGTCAGTCTGACAAGATAGCGGCCGTCTCCGGTCTCGGAGAAGTGCGTCAATCGTCCCATGCAACCGATCTGGTAGAGGCGCGGCTCATCATCTTCGGTCGAGGTCGGCATGGGCTGGATCATGCCGATCATGCGGTCGCTCGCAATCGCCGCATCGAGCATGGCGAGATAGCGCGGTTCGAAAATATTGAGCGGCAGTTCGCAGCGCGGCAGCAGCAAAGCCCCGGCGAGCGGAAACAGCCGCATCGTCCGCGGCAGCTCCGTGATCGAGCCATAGGTCTTGTTCATGCCCATCCCGCGACGCTATCCCGTTGGGCCCGAAGGTCGCGCGATCCAACTGTCAGGAGAACAGCAACGACGACAGCTTTCTGCGCGCCGTCGACGTCGCCTTGTCCGTCGGACCCCAGGCTTCAAAAAACTGCACGAGCTGTTTGCGCGCGCCATCCTCGTTCCAACTACGGTCGCGGCGAATTATGTCAAGGAGCTCAGCCGCCGCTTCTTCACGAAGCCCTTTGGCGTTGAGCGCCAGAGCCAGGTCGAAGCGCGCCTGAAACTCATCCGGGTTGGCGTCGACCCGCTGGCGCAACGCGCCGATCTCATCGAGGCGGCTCGCCGCGCGGGCGATTTCGAGCGCGGCCGCTGCGGCGGCGACGAGAGCGTCGCGGCGGATCGGCTCCGGCGCGCCCTCGAGCAGGGCCTGCGCGTCGTCGAGACGCCCGGAATCGACATAGAGCCGGGCGAGCAGCGCCAGGGCTTTGGGCTGCGGCGGTTCAAGCGCGACGAGCTCCAGCAGGAGCGCTTCGGCGTCCTCGCCGGCGCCGGCGGCGATCATCGCCTCGGCCGCGTCGAGCGCTTCGGCGTCGGATTCGATGGGGCCGACCAGCCGTTCCAGAAAGCCCTTGATCTGGCTTTCCGGCAGCGCGCCGACAAATCCGTCGGTCGGACGACCGCGCTGGAAGGCGACGACTGCGGGGATGGATTTGACGCCAAGCTGCGCCGCGATGTCGGGGTCCTGGTCGATGTTCATCTTGACCAGGCGGACCTTGCCCTTGGTCGCGGCGACGATGCGCTCGAGCGCCGGCGCGAGCTGTCGGCAGGGACCGCACCAGGGCGCCCAGAAATCGACGAGAACCGTTTGCCGCAGAGAGGCTTCCAGCACATCGGCGCGAAATCGCGCGGTCGTCGTTTCGATCGGCCCGCCGTCGCCGGCGACGGCCTCGGCGCGCATTGCGGATTCGTTCGAAGTCATGACCCCTCTTTTCTCGCACCGACTTGCCGAGGAGTGTTAAGCATTAGCGCGCCTGTTTTCAACAGCGCGCTCGGCTTTGCCGACGAAACAGCTCGACGGGCGAAACTACTCGCGGACAAAAGTCAGATAGATCGGCTTGCGTCCGGCCTCTATCGCTTTCGCCTCATATTTGGTCCGCGTCCATCCGTCCCAGGGGTTGGTCCAGTCGCTCGCAGTGGCCGCCTTCCACTCAAAGCTCGGGCAAGCGCGCAAGCGCGCGAGGGTCCAGGCGGAATAATCGTCGATATCGGTCGCAAAGCGCAGTTCGGCGCCGGATCGCATGACGCGCGCAAGCTCGCCGAGCGTGTCGTCATTGACGAGGCGGCGCTTGCGTTGGCGGCGCTTGGGCCAAGGGTCGGGGTAGAAGAGATAGACGCGCGAGAGCGCGGCTTGCGGCAGCTGCGCCACGACCTGCATCGCATCGCCTTGATGCAGACGAATGTTGTCGAGGCCGAGCGCGTCGATCCGCGCCAGAAGCCGCGCCATGCCGTTGACGAAGGGCTCGCAGCCAACGAAGCCGACATCGGGTTCCTGCGCCGCCGCAGCGATGAGATGTTCGCCGCCGCCAAAGCCGATCTCGAGCCGCGTTTCTTGGACCGGACGCGGAAAGAGCCGGGCCGGCGACACGATGGGATGGGTAAGATCGAGCGCCAGTCGCGGCAGCAGATCGGCGACGAGCTCGCCCTGGCGTTTGCGCAGGGCCTTGCCCTTGGCGCGCCCATAAAGGCGGCGATGCAGCGCGATTTCGTTCATGCGGAATATGCCGCGTCCTGGAAAAGTGAGATAATGCCGATCGCCAGCGACGCTTCGATCACAGGATCTGTAATCTACTTTTTGCTTTTAAGCTTTCTGTATCCAGATTTATTTTGCAAATTTCATCGCCGCGACGATGACCCCCCAAGTGCAACTTGCGTCAACACCAACCACCGCAAGACGCCCGCTTTCAAATCGGAGATCGCTTCCCTTAGGTCGCTTTTCGTCACAAGCTGCGAGGTGCCGATTTCGCGCGACGCTTCGACGACCCCCGTCGCCTGATCTTCCGAAAAACCGCGTTTTTGGAGCAGTTGGGCGACAGCGAGCGTATCAATCGTCAGAGCGCTCATGACCCACAAATAAGGCGCCTTGCGCGCTTCAGTCAATCTAACCGTGGTCGGCGCCTCTCGCAATTTTAGCGAGAGGCGACGCTTCGTCGATCAGGCGAAATGCCCCTTCAGCGCGTCGACGAGATCGGTTTTCTCCCAGGAGAAGCCGCCCTCCGCGTCCGGCGCGCGGCCGAAATGGCCATAGGCCGAGGTGCGCGCGTAGATCGGCAAATTCAGCTGCAGATGCTCGCGGATGCCGCGCGGCGACAGGCGCATGATCTGCGGCAGCGCCGCCTCGATCTTTTCCTCGGCGACCTGGCCGGTGCCGTGCGTGTCGACATAGATCGACAGCGGCTCGGCGACGCCGATGGCATAGGCGAGCTGGATGGTGACGCGGTCGGCGAGGCCGGCGGCGACGACGTTCTTGGCGAGATAGCGGGCGGCATAGGCGGCCGAGCGGTCGACCTTGGTCGGATCCTTGCCGGAGAAGGCGCCGCCGCCATGCGGCGCCGCGCCGCCGTAGGTGTCGACGATGATCTTGCGCCCGGTGAGGCCGGCGTCGCCGTCCGGGCCGCCGATGACGAATTTGCCGGTCGGATTGACGTGCCAGACCGTCTCGCGGGTGATCCAGCCCTCAGGCAGCGTCGGCGGATATAGGGTTCGACGATGCGCGCGCACGTCGCTCGGAGCTCAGGTCCTCGTCGAGATGCTGGGTCGAGAGCACGATCTGCGTCGCCCGACCGGCTTGCCGTCGACGTAGCGGACCGTGACCTGGCTCTTGGCGTCGGGGCCGAGCTTGGCGGCGTCGCCTTTGCCGGCTTGCGCTCGCGCGCCAGCATTTCGAGAATCTTGTGCGCGTAATAGATCGGCGCCGGCATCAACTCCGGCGTTTCGCGGCAGGCGTAGCCGAACATGATGCCCTGGTCGCCCGCGCCTTCGTCCTTATTGCCGGCGGCGTCGACCCCCTGCGCGATGTCGGCGGACTGCGCGTGCAGCAGCACTTCGACTCTTGGCGTTCTGCCAATGGAAGCCGGCCTGCTCGTAACCGATGTCCTTGATCGCCTCGCGGGCGGCGTCCTCGATCGTCTCGAAGGCGAGATGGCCGGGCCGCGCACTTCGCCGGCGATCACGACCCGATTGGTCGTCGCCAAAGTCTCGGCAGGCGACGCGGATCTGATAGGGATCGACGCCCGGCCTTGGCGCCTTCGCGAAAGAACAGATCGACGATTTCGTCGGAGATCCGGTCGCAAACCTTGTCCGGATGTCCTTCCGAAACGGATTCGCTGGTAAAAAGGTAATTCTTCCGCGTCACTTAAAACCTCCGATCACCCGCCGCCGGCTCTCTCTTCGCGACATCAGGTTGCGCGAGCGTCCTTTGCCAGCGGGAAGGCTTTGCGTCAAGCACAGGCCTCGCTCCCTGCGATAATCCCCGGCGAGCGCGGGCCGCAAAAAAGCAGGCTTCAAGAAACAGGCGGCGAAATGCGGCGTCCTTTTGCAGATTATTCGGGAAGCGGCTGAGCGGCTTGCGGTTCGACGAATTCCGCGCCGCGCGGCTCCGCCTCTTCGCTCTCCACCGAGGCGATCGCGACGACAAGTTCGATGAGGCGTTTGCGCACCTTCGGGTCGCGTATCTTGGCGAAAGCCCGGTTGAGGTGCAGACCTTCGGCGGTGGCCAGAAAATCGACCACGAATTGCGACGAAGACTTCTTCGGCGAAACCCGGAAGCCCGACCGGACTGGAAGTCGGCGCCCCCTCGAAGAAGAAAGAGGGCGGCACGTTGAGGGTTTTAGAGATCTGCTGCAGGCGACTGGCGCCGATCCAATTCGTTCCCTTTTCGTATTTTTGAACTTGCTGGAACGTCAGCCCCAAAGCCTCGCCGAGCTTTTCTTAACTCATTCTCATCAGCACACGCTGCATTCGCACGCGGCTGCCGACATGACGGTCTATCGGATCAGGTGTCTTTTTCACGGGTGACCAACCTCCACACATGTTTTAGCCCGATTTGAACCCCATTTGCAAACGGCGCCGCAAATAAGACTATTTAAAACAATATGAAGAGCTTTTTTTGCCTCAAAGAAACCGCAATAGTTCTAGCAAAAGTTGAAACTTTTGTTTAACTACTAGCGCAATGCTGGTGGAATTGCGCGGTTTTGCGACAACCTTCCCCCGCAAAATCGGTTTGCGAGAAAAATCTTTTGCCGAGAGATCGTTATCGAGCGGCGGAAGCCCCCACAAGGCGGAGCGCAGCGCCCCGCTCGGGCCGCAACGCGCGACCCTGCAAACCGAACTTGCAAAGGCGGTTGATAAGAAATCTATCCGAAAGCAAAAGCTTGCAGCAAAATCTTGCCGAAAAAGCCCGTCAGTTTTTTATCAGATTGCTCTAGTGGTCCGACCCAAACGCTCGATTCCTGAGCGTTCGGACAAGTCGGCCCACCAACGCATTGAACTGGTGGATAAAATTATCCAGACGAATGGGAACCGTCCGTCTGGTTTTATCCGCTAGCGCCGAATTCTCGCGATCAAGGCGAAGACTAAAGTGGCGCCCATAGCGCCGGAAAGACCAACCGTGTATTGCGCGCGAAGAATGGCTCCGGCGCGGCTTTGGGCAGGGGTTGATCGATGACCCCCGAAACGCCCGCCGGCAATTGATCCAGAATGCGGCCATAAGCGTCGACGACGCCCGAAACGCCGGTGTTGGAGACCCGGACCAGCGGCAACCCCTCCTCGATCGCGCGCAACTGCGCCTGCGCGAAATGTTGATACGGGCCGCTCGTCCCGCCGAACCAGCCGTCGTTGGTGACGTTGAGCAGCCACAGCGGCCGCGTCGGACCCATGTCCACGACCTCTCCGGGAAAGACCGCTTCGTAGCAGATGAGCGGCGACATCGGCGGCAGTCCGGGGGCGCTCAGCGCGCGCGGACCTTCGCCGGCGTCCCAGGTTCCCGGCACGAGATGCTGGACGCCGAACGGACGCAGCAGCGCGGCGAAGGGCAGATATTCGCCGAAGGGCACGAGGTGCTTCTTGTCGTAAGCGGCGATGATCTTATCGCCCTGGACGACCTCGATCGCGTTGAAGATTTTCGAACGTCCGCCGGTCTCTTCGACGCGGGCGGCGCCGGTGATCAAAATCTTGCCTTGCAGCGACCTGGCGATGGTCGCCAAGGCTTGAGGATCGCGCGAGAGCAGGAAAGGAAAGGCGGACTCCGGCCAAATCAGATGCGTCGCGTCGGCGACGCCGGTATGCGCCGGACCCGTCGCCTGATCGGACAGAGCGAGATAGCGGCGCAAGATCTCCTGTCTGTTCTCGGGCCGGAATTTGGCGTCTTGTTGCAGATTGGGCTGCATCAGCCGCAGCTTGACGCCAGGGACGACGCCCTGCTCCGCCCGCGCCAGGCGCAACCCGCCGTAGATCGCCATCGCCGCGATCAGCGCCAAGCCGAGCATGATCGCCGGCGAACGTCGATCGGCCCGGTCGATCGCAGTCGCGGGAGCGGCGAAGATGAGGATCGCCGCGAGGTCGAGGCCGTGCAGTCCAACGAGACTGGCGCTTTGCGCCAGCGTTGAATTCGCGGCCAGCGCCATGCCGAAATCATTCCAGGGGAAGCCGGTCAGGACGTGGCCGCGCAGCCACTCGGCGCCGCCAAGGCCCGCGGCGAGAGCAAACACGCGCCCCGAGCCCGGCGACCAGAGCGCGCGCGCCAGCGCAAAGCCGAGCGCCGTAAAAAGCGCAAGCGCGGCCGGAAGGCCGAACACCGCGAGCGGCAGCGCCCAGGCGAATTGATCGGCCTCGACAAGCAGCGCCGCGCCGAGCCACCAAAGACCGGCGACGAAATAGCCGAAACCGAGCCACCACCCGTCCGCCATCGCGGCCCGCAGCGCCGCGAGCGTAAAACGCGAGCCCGAGCCGTCGAGCAGCCAAACCGCCGCGGTGAGCGGGATCGCCATGGCCGGCCACAGTCCGACCGGCGCCAGCGCCAGCGCGCCGAGAGCTCCGGCGCCGAAAGCGATTGCGCGCCGCGTCCACCCTTCCGAGAGAATGATGCGTTGCGCCGCCGACATGGTCCGGCCTGCGTCTTCTCGAACGACGATGGTGTCCATTTGCGCGCTCCGCCCAAATCAACGCCTCGACTTTTAGCGCTTTGCCGGGCCCCTCGATAGCGCAATGGCGAAGGGGCCGCGCTTGACAAAGGGGCTTGCGAGATTATGGTGCGGCCAAATTCGGATCCAGGCCGGCGCGAGCAGCGACGGACGGGGCCGTTTTACCGTTTTGCACTGATTGGAACCGACCAATGGCCAAGTCCGCCATGATCAAAATCAAGCTGCTGTCCTCGGCGGACACCGGCTTCTTTTACGTCACCAAGAAAAACGCGCGCACCAAGACCGACAAGCTCGTCTTCAAGAAATACGACCCTGTCGCCAAGAAGCATGTCGAGTTCAAGGAAACCAAGATCAAGTAAGGCGGGATCGCCCATAGAGGGCCGTCGCGCTTCGCGAGCGGTTTTCTGCGCTGCTGCGAGTGTTTCGGAGCGGCTCCTCAAGTCGCAAGAGCGCAAGGCGCTTCGGGCGGGGAGGGCGCTTGGCTTGAAAAAGATGCTTCGCGAGAAAGACGCTTCGGCTGCTCAAGAAGGCGGTCGGCCAGCGCGGGCATCAAGGAGGCCACTCCAACCCGACGCTGACCGACCAACCCCACGGACCCAGGAGATGCGGCGGACCTGAGCACTCCGCAGGGTATTCAATATCTTCTGATGCGCATCGCTTCAGCGGAGCGGGTCTTCGACCGCTCTTTGGACGTCGCCGGAAGAGACGCCCTCTTACGCGCAACCAATTTGGCCAGCCTAAGATACATATGCTGCATAGAAATGCAACTCTATGACGCCTGATTCCACAGTCTTGTCCCTAAAAGGTCGCTTTTCGTTGCAAGGGCGCCTGTTCCAAAGGCTGCGATGAATGTAATGGGTTCCGTCTGCAGGAGAGTTTCCGCATTGAGAGGCGCCCCCAAAGGCTGGGCGCGGAGGTGATCAATGGACAAGCGTAGAGTGAAGATCGCGGGCTTGGCGTGCTGTCTGCTTTTTTTGGCGGCGTGCAGCCCGTCGGAGCCCAACGAGGCGGCGGGCGCCAAGGTTCTGCGCAATATTTTCGCGCGCGGCAACGTGCCGGCCGACGTCGTCTCCTTCAAAAAGACGATGGGCCGCGCGGTGCCGACAAAGCAGGGCGAAGTCTACGAATATTGGTATGAGTCCGAAGTCCATTTTCCGCAGGAGTTCGAGGCCAAATGCTCCAGCGAAAAAGAGCGCGGCGTCTGCGCGCTGCTGGGGCTCGTCGCGGATCAGACGTTCAAGAAGAACGAGATCCTGAAGAGCGAAGGCTCGCTGCATTTCTCGAAGACCGACAAGGGCTGGCTCGCCGAGGACAAGAACACCTACTGAACGGCCAGGCGCTCGCGTCGAAGATGAAACCGCTGCTCCTCATTCCGGCGCGCATGGGGTCGACGCGCCTTCCGGGCAAGGCGCTGCAGCTCATCGCGGGAAAGCCGATGATAGCGCATGTCCTGGCGCGCGCGCTGGAGGCGGATGTGGGGCCGGTCGCGGTCGCGACCGATTCGCGCGAGATCGCGGAAGCCGTCAGAGGCGCGGGCGGGAAGATCGTGATCACCGCCGCCGAGCACGTCTGCGGCTCGGATCGCATCGCGGAAGCCGCGCATCTGCTGGACCCTTCGGGCGGGCACGACGTCGTCGTCAATTTGCAAGGCGATCAGCCCTTTCTGCCGCGCGGCGCGCTCGCGGCGGCCATCACATTGCTTGCAGACGCAAAAGTCGAGATCGGCACGCTCGCGGCGCCGATGGCGCAGGCGGAAGGCGACGACCCCAACACTGTGAAACTCATCGGCGCGCCGGCCGGCGAGCGCCGCTTGCGGGCGCTCTATTTCACGCGCGCGCGGGCGCCCTTCGGCGAAGGGCCGCTGCTGCATCATCTCGGCGTCTACGCCTTTCGCCGCGCGGCGCTGGAGCGCTTCGCAAAATTGCCGCCGTCCGCACTCGAACGCCGCGAACGCCTGGAGCAGTTGCGCGCGCTCGAAGACGGCATGCGCATCGACGCCGCCATTCTCGACGCCGCCGGCCCGTCGGTCGACACAAGCCAAAGCCTGGAGGCCGCGCGCAGAGCGGCGCAGGCGGACAAGGAAACAGCGTGACCGATCATATTGCCTATCAGGGAGAGCCAGGCGCCAATTCCGACATGGCCTGCCGCGACGCTTATCCGCAGCTCACGCCCCTGCCCTGCGCGAGTTTCGAGGACGCCTTCGCGGCGGTGACGGACGGCGCGGCGGCGCTGGCGCAGATTCCGATCGAGAATTCGATCGCCGGGCGCGTCGCCGACATCCATCATTTTTTGCCGCACTCCGGTCTCCATATCGTCGGCGAATATTTTCTCCCCATTCACTTCCATCTGATGGCGCCGCCCGGCGCGACGCGCGAGGGCCTGCGCGAGGTCTACAGCCATGTCCATGCGCTCGGCCAATGTCGAAAAATCATCGGCGCCTTGCGGCTGAAGCCGCACATCGCGGGCGACACCGCGGGCGCCGCGCGCGAAATCGCCGAATGGGCCGATCCGACGAAAGCGGCGCTGGCGCCAGAGCTCGCCGCCGACATCTACGGGCTCGACATCTTGGCTGAGAATGTCGAGGACGAGGCGCACAACACGACGCGCTTCATCACGCTCGCCAAGACCGCGCATTGGCCAAGGCCCAGCGACGCCGCGACCATGACGACCTTCATCTTCCGCGTGCGCAACGTGCCCGCGGCGCTATACAAGGCGCTGGGCGGCTTCGCCACCAATGGCGTCAATATGTCGAAGCTGGAGAGCTATATGGTCGACGGCGAATTCGCCGCGACGCGCTTTCTCGCCGACGTCGACGGCCATCCCGAACAGCCGCCGCTGGCGCGAGCGCTCGAGGAATTGCGCTTCTTCTCGCGCGAGGTCGAGATCCTGGGGGTCTATCCGGCGAGCCCGTTCCGCGAGACGAACATCAAGGCGTTCGAGTTCGGCGGGTGAGAAGGGCTCATCTCGCCGGGCGCGCGTCCTTTGGAGCCGTATGGCGCCTCTTTGGCGTTTGATGTAACGGTTCCGCAGAATGAGTTTGACGCCGACTGCGAGGAAGACCCATGTCCGTGGCTTACGATTCGCAAAATGTGTTCGCTAAGATTCTGCGCGGCGAAATTCCCGCGCATAAGGTTTTCGAGGACGAGATCGCGTTCGCCTTCCTCGACATCATGCCGCGCGCCGAAGGCCACACGCTGGTCATCCCCAAACAGCCGGCGCGTGGACTGATGGACATCGATCCGGAGAATCTCGGCCAACTCATCAAACGCGTGCAGCTGGTGGCGAAGGCGGCGAAGACGGCGTTCAAGGCCGACGGCCTCACGCTGCAACAGTTCAACGAGAGCGCCGGCGGACAGGTGATCTTCCACATCCATTTCCACATTCTGCCGCGCTTCGAAGGCGTCGCGCTGCGGCCGCCGGGGATCATGGGCGACGACGAAAAGCTCAAAGCTCAAGCCGAAACCTTGCGCGCGGCGCTCTCCGTTCCATCCGCCTGAAGTGTGGCGCGCGTGACTTTCACGCCGCAAATGGGCTAGAGATGACGCGCCCTGCGCGCGGCGCCGCCGCTTCGAACGCGAAAGAGAAATTCGTCATGTCGGTGGTCGATTCCATACGCAAATCGCTGGTCCCGATCCATCCCGAGGGTTATGTCTTCATCGCGGCCTTCGGCGTAACGTCGCTCATCCTCCATTGGATCTCGCCGACCCTCGGCTGGCTCGGCTTCATCGCGACTGCCTGGTGCGTTTATTTCTTTCGCGATCCGCCGCGCGTCACGCCCCTGCGCGAAGGGCTCGTCGTCTCGCCCGCTGACGGCGAAATCTGCTCGATCGGCTTCTTTCTGCCGCCGCCGGAGCTTGGCCTCGGCGCCGATCCGATGCAGCGCGTCTCAGTGTTCATGAGCGTCTTCGACTGTCATGTGAATTCGCGCGCCGATCGCCGGCCGCATCGTCAAGATCGCCTATCGCCCCGGGCTCTTCGTCAACGCCGATCTGGACAAGGCGAGCGAGGACAATGAGCGCAACAGCCTCGTCATCGAGGCGCGCCAGGGCCGCTTCGCGGTCGTGCAGATCGCCGGGCTCGTCGCGCGGCGCATCGTCTGCTTTGCGCGCGACGGCGAGACGATCGGCGTCGGCGACCGTTTCGGCCTCATCCGTTTCGGCTCGCGCGTCGACGTCTATATGCCCGCCTACGCGCGCCCGACGGTGGCGCTCGGCATGCGCGCCGTCGCCGGCGAGACGGTGCTCGCGGACCTCGCCTCCAACGCGCCGGCGCTGACTTTCAAATCCGGCTGAAAAGCGCGATCATGACAGACAACAGCCCCTATGAACGCCCGGAGGCCATACTCTCCCCGCTGGAGCGGCGTCGGCTGCGCTTTCGCAAGGTGCCGATCAGAGTGATCCTGCCCAACCTCGTCACGCTGCTGGCGCTGGCGATGGGTCTGACCTCGATCCGCTATGCGGTCGAGGGGCGCTTCGAAACCGCCGTGCTCGCGGTCATCGCCGCCGCCGTGCTCGATGGGCTCGACGGCAGGCTCGCGCGCGCCTTGAAGGGCGCGACGCGCTTTGGCGCCGAACTCGACTCGCTCGCCGACTTCGTCGATTTCGGCGTCGCGCCGGGTCTTGTGCTCTATTTCTGGGCCTTGCGCGAAATCCAGAACTTCGGCTGGTTCGCGACCCTCGCTTTCGCCATCGCCTGCGCGCTGCGCCTCGCCCGCTTCAATGTGATGGCCGACGACCCCGGCAAGCCGGCGTGGCAGGGCGGCTTTTTCGTCGGCATGCCGTCGCCCGCCGGCGCGGTGACGGCGCTGCTGCCGCTCTATTTGCATTTTTCCTTTTTGGAGCTGCCCGCCACCAAGGCCTTCGCGCCGATCTACATCGTCTATGTGCTGGCCATCGCCTTTCTGATGGCCAGCCGCATCCCGCATTTTTCGGGCAAGCGCCTGCCCAAGGCGCCGCGCGAGCAGATCATCCCGCTGCTGTTCGGCGGCGGCGTCGCGCTGGTCCTGCTCGCCACCTATCCGATGGAGATGCTCGCCGTGTTGAGCCTCGCCTATCTCGCCTCGATCCCGATCGGCATGCGCAGCTACAACGCGCTGGCGCGGGCGGAGGAAGCCAAGTCGCAACCCCCGGCAGCGTGAATTCGCCGCACTCGTCAGCGGCGCGCGGCCTTTGTATGATGCCGCAAGCAAAAGAAAACGGGAGGCGCGGAGTGGCGGCGAGCAACCGTCCCCGTCGTTGAAAACAGTCATGCGCATCATCATCCTGGGGTCGGGGGCCGGCGGCGGTTTCCCGCAGTGGAACTGCAATTGCGCCAATTGCCGCAGCGTTCGCGCCGGCGCGCCGGGGTTTTCCGCGCGCACGCAATCCTCGCTCGCGGTCTCGGCCAATGGGCGCGACTTCGTCCTGCTCAACGCCTCGCCCGATCTGCGCCAGCAGATTGCGCAGACGCCGGCGCTGGCTCCCGCGGCGCAAGATGACGTGCGCGCCAGTCCGATCAAGGCGGTGGTCGTCACAAACGGCGACGTCGATCATGTCGCCGGCCTGCTGAATTTGCGCGAAGCGCAGCCCTTTTCGATCTACGGCGCGCGGCGCGTGCTCGACGTGCTCGCGCAAAACCGCATTTTTTCCGTGCTCGCGCCGGCCTGCGTCGCGCGCGAAGAATTGCCGCTGGGTCGCGCGCTGACGCTCAAGGGCGCCGGCGTCGATCTTGGCCTCACCGTCGAGGCATTCCCCGTCGCGGGCAAGATCGCGCTGTGGCTCGAAGACGCGCTCAAGGCCGATTACGGCAGCGCCGAAGGCGATACGCTCGGGCTTAAAATCACCGGAACCGCCAGCGGCAAGAGCTTTTTCTATATCCCCGGCTGCGCCGGCGTCGACATGGAGCTCGAGGCGCGGCTCAAAGGCGCGGCGCTCGTCTTTTTCGACGGCACGCTCTGGCATGAGAACGAAATGATCGACCAGGGTCTGCTCGGCAAGACCGGCACGCGCATGGGCCATATCAATATGAGCGGCGCCGACGGCTCGCTCAAAGCCTTCGCCGGCCTCGGCGCGCAGCGTAAGATCTTCGTGCACATCAACAACTCGAATCCCGTGCTGAACGAGGCCTCGCGCGAGCGCGCCGAAGCGCAGGCGGCGGGTTGGGAGATCGGCTTCGACGGAATGGAGGTCCTGCTATGAACGACGTCATCGAGCAGCACGCATTTTTGCACGAACCGCCGCTTGCGGCGGACGAGTTCGAAGCGGCGATCCGCGCTGTCGGCGCCGAGCGCTATCACGACAAGCACCCGTTCCATAAGCTCCTGCACGGCGGCAAGCTGAACAAGGAGCAGGTGCGGGCCTGGGCGCTCAACCGCTATTGCTATCAGGAGGCGGTGCCGCGCAAGGACGCGGCCTTCATGAGCCGCGCGCATGACCGCGAGTTGCGCCGCGAATGGATCCATCGCATCCACGATCATGACGGCCTCGGCGACGAGCCAGGCGGCATCGAGCGCTGGCTCGCGCTCACCGACGGGCTCGGACTGCCGCGCGACTATGTGATCTCGCGGCGCGGCGCGCTTCCGGCGACGAAATTCGCGGTCGAAGCCTATGTGCGCTATGTCGTCGAACAGCCGCTCGTCGTCGCCGTCGCCTCGTCGCTGACCGAACTTTTCGCGCCGGCGATCCATAAGGAGCGCATCGCCGGCATGCTGGAGAACTACGACTTCATCGACGATGGCGTGATGGCCTATTTCAAGCGCCGGCTCAATCAGGCGCCGCGCGACGCCGATTTCGCGCTCGACTACATCAAGAAAAATGCGTTGAGCCGGCCTGAGCAGGAAGCCTGCATCGAGGCGGTGCGGTTCAAATGCGGCGTCTTGTGGGCCCAGCTTGACGCCTTACATCATGCCTATGTCGCGCCGGGAGTCATTCCGCCGGGCGCCTATCAGCCAGGACAATTTTCCTAAGTGAGAAGCCAACGCTACATGATAGCGCCGGAGGCAAGGCCTGCTTTCGCACGCTTTGCGCGGCTCTATGAAGATCGCGCCCGCGGCCGCCATGTCGTGCTGGCGCCGGAGCGCGCCTATGAGATCGACGCGATCTCGCTCGCCGTTCTGAGCCTCGTCGACGGCGCGATGACCGTCGGCGAAATCGCGCGAAGTCTTTCCGCGCAATATGGCGCGCCGTTGGAGATCGTCGCGCGCGACGTCAAGACGCTGCTGCAGGGGCTCGCCGACAAACGCCTGCTGCGCGAAGGACCCGACCCGGCGCCTCCGCCGCCCTTGTCTTCGCTTGCGCAAAGTTATGCAGGCTTCGCCGGCGGACCGGCGGGACTGCTCGCCGAACTCACGCATCGCTGTCCGCTGCAGTGCCCCTATTGCTCCAACCCGCTGCGGCTGGAGCGCCCCAACGCCGAGCTTTCGGCCAATGAATGGGGCGAAACATTCCGGCAGGCGGCGGCGATCGGCGCGCTGCAGCTGCATCTCTCCGGCGGCGAGCCGACGCTGCGCAAGGACCTCGAAGACATCCTCGCTCATGCGGTGAACGCCGGCCTCTACACCAATCTCATCACCGCCGGCGTGACGCTCGACCGCGCGCGCCTCGAAGGCTTGGCGAAGATCGGCCTCGATCACGTTCAGCTTTCGATACAAGACGTCGATCCCGCGACGGCGGATCGCGTCTCGCATTACGAGGGGGGCTTCGCGAAGAAGCGCGAGGTCGCCCTATGGACGCGCGAGCTTGGCCTCGCCCTCACGATCAACGCGCCGATCCACCGCCACAACATCGATCATTTGCCGCAGATCATCGATTTCGCCGTCGAGGTCGGCGCCCAACGCATCGAGGTCGCGCATATCCAATATTACGCCTGGGCCGAGGCCAATCGCGCCGCGTTGATCCCGACGCGCGAGAAGTTTCTGGCGACGGTCGCAATCGTCGAAGAAGCGAAGGCGCGGCTCGCCGGCGTGCTCAATTTCGATTTCGTCATTCACGATCATTATGCGACGCGCCCGAAGACGTGCACCGGCGGCTGGGGCCGCTCGATCATCGTCGTGACGCCCTCGGGCAAGGCGCTGCCGTGCCACGCCGCGCAGACGCTGCCGGGCCTCGTTTTCGATGACGTTCGCCTGCGCCCGCTCGCCGAAATCTGGCGCGAGGGCAGCGCTTTCACGGCTTTCCGCGGAACCGCCTGGATGAAGGAGCCTTGCAAGAGCTGCGATCGGCGCGAGATCGACCTTGGCGGCTGTCGATGCCAGGCGATGGCGCTGACGGGCGACCCTTGCGCGACGGACCCCGCCTGCAGCCTCTCGCCGCATCACGAGCGCTTCGCCGGCCTCGCTTTGGAAGAGGCCTACAAACCCTCGCCGGATTTCGTCTACCGGCGCATGGGCGCCGCCGAGCCCGTATAAGCAATCCTTTGGAAAAAATCTCCCCTCCCGAAACGGGAAGGGAGCATTGAAGACCCTCACTTCTATCGAGAAGCGGGAAGCGTCACCACGCCCAGGGGAAACCGCCCAGGAAATAGAACGGCGCAGCAGCGGCGGCGGCGGCGACGTCAACCACCGGCGCCGCAGGATATCCGTAGCCGTAATAGTAAGGATAAGTGCGGTACACGTAGACGTAGTGAATATGATGATGGCGCCAACGGTGGCAATAGGCCGCCTGTTCGACCGGCGCAGCGACAGCGACCAAAGCCTTGTCCGTAACGCCGAAGACTCCGGCGACGGCCTTCGTCGTCGCGACAATCCCCGCAGCCGTTGCGCAGAGAAGAGCGGCGGCGCTAATCTTAAGCACATGACTCATAATAACCTCCCATGACATCGAGCGCCTGCCGTAAAAAATCGACCGATCGCCCGAGATATGGTTAAAGCTAGATCACGACGTTAATACGTCAATGGCGGAGTACGGGTTTTCTTCCTTTTAAGGATATCGAGCCGCGGCTTCGCTTTGCGCCGCGGGCGCAAAAAAAGCGGCGCCGAATAGCCGGCGCCGCCTGAGAAGTCGCAAATCGCCCTCAGATTCAATCTCACCAAAGCCAGGGGAAGCCGAACAGCGGCGACGCGGCGACGTCGAGCGCTGACGTGGCGGCGAGGCCGACCGGGTTGTAGGCGGACCCGTAATAGCCATAGCCGTAGGCGGGATAGGCGGCGCCGTAGTAGCCGTAGCTGCCGCAGCCACCGCATGCCCAATGGCGATGATGCACCCAGCGACGGTGACAATAGCTGCGCCAATAAACGTGATCGATGTTCGAAGCCGGGGCGACGGAGGTCGCATCCGGGAGACCGACGGCGCCCGCGGAGGCGACGCTCGGGGTGAAGCAGGCGGCGCCGATCGCGAACAGGATCGCAGCCGAACTCGTTTGAAGGATCTTGCGCATATCTCGAACTCCCTCGCATTAGAGAGCTGGCGAATATACAAGCAATGTGTATTCGTCTGCCCCCGCTTAAAGCACTTTTGGAATTATGTCATCGACCGCCCGGTTCAAGCGGCCAGCAGAAAATAACTGTATTCGAAACGCAAGCAGATAAATGCTCGCTTTTAACTTGAACTGGTCTTTGACGATCCGTAAGCTTCTCCGCCATAGTCCACGCGGACGAATAGAAAGGTCACGCCATTGCCGTCGTCGCTCGACTCTTTCAGCAATCTTGCGACCTTCCTGCTGCGCCGGCTCGAGGCCGAGACCGCCCATCGCGCGACGATCGCGATGCTGCGCAGGCTGCCAACGCTCGCGCCGCCCGCCTCCGATCCGACGCTGTCCTCCAGAAGTCTTCGGCGTCGACTTCCCCAACCCCATCGGGCTCGCCGCCGGCTTCGACAAGAACGCGGAAGCCTTTGCGCCCGCGCTCGCGCTCGGCTTCGGCTTCGTCGAGGTCGGCACTCTGACGCCGCTGTCGCAGCCAGGCAATCCGCGCCCCCGGGTGTTTCGGCTTAGCGAAGATCGCGCCGTCATCAATCGCTACGGCTTCAATAATGAGGGTTTCGCTCCGGCGCTGGAGCGGCTGCGCGCCGGGCGCCGCTGCGGCGTGGTCGGCGTGAATCTCGGCGCGAACAAGGATGCGACGGATCGAGTTCGCGGACTTCGTCGCCGGCGCGCGCGTCTTCGCCGAAGTCGCGGATTACCTGACGATCAATGTCTCCTCGCCGAATACGCCGGGCTTGCGCGACCTGCAAACGCCGCAGGCGCTGCGCGACCTCCTCGAGCGCGTCGGCGAGGCGCGCGCGGCGCAGGAATTCGCGCCGCCGCTGCTGCTCAAAATCGCGCCCGATCTCGGTCTCGCCGAACTCGACGGCGTCGTGCGCGCCGCCCGCGACGCGAAGATCGACGGAATGATCATATCCAACACGACGGTCGCCCGTCCCCCGGGCTTGCGCTCGCGCTTCGCGCGCGAGGCCGGAGGGCTCTCAGGAGCGCCGCTGTTCGCGCGCTCGACGCGCCTTCTCGCGCACTGCAGCCTGCGCGTCGAAGGCCAATTTCCGCTCGTCGGCGTCGGCGGCGTCGATGGGCCGGACAGCGCGCTCGCCAAGATCGAAGCCGGCGCAAGCCTGGTGCAACTCTACACCGCGCTGATCTATGCCGGGCCTGGCGTGACGACACGCATCAAAGACGGGATTGCTGCGCGTCTGGCTCAGGACAAGACCACGCTGACGCAGCTCGTCGGGCGACGTGCGCGGGAAATCGCGGAAGGCTGAGAAAGGTTCAGCGCTCCGCGCGGCGCTGGCGCGCCTCGGGACTGGCGTAGGCCTCCTGCCGGTCGACGCTCCAGTAGCGCAGCTCTTCCAGCGGGATGATTTGGCCGGTCACCGCGCAACGCACGAAGCCGCCCGCCTTGCGGACGCGATAATCGCCATCGCGATATTCAAGCTCGGCCTCGGCGGCGCCTTGCGGCGGTCGCTCAAAACGATTTATGCGTAGCGCAGCCCTTGCGCGCCCAAAGGCGCGCGTGATGGTGGGGAAAGACATTTTTAGACTATCACGGCTTGTTCGATTTTGCACGGACGATCGCCGCGGCGTTTCAGAGCGAGTCCACGCAGAAAGCGCTCTGGAGCTACCCTTGCCCGCGGACTCGTTCGATCTCTGCGCCGCAGCCGCGCAAGCTTGTCTTCGAGCCGCTCGAAGCCGCGGTCGAGATGATAGACGCGGTTGACGATGGTCTCGCCCTCGGCGGCGAGCGCCGCGATCACGAGCGAGACCGAGGCGCGCAGATCGGTCGCCATCACCGGCGCGCCTTGTGAGGTCGATCGACGCCGTCGACGATCGCGCATGTCGCCGTCGAGCCTGATGCGGGCGCCAAGCCGCGCCAGCTCCTGCACATGCATGAAGCGGTTCTCGAAGATCGTCTCGGTGATGCGCGAGGCGCCCTTGGCGCTGCGTCATCAGCGCCATGAACTGCGCCTGCAGGTCGGTCGGGAACCCCGGGAACGGCGCGGTCGTCACATCGACCGGCGCGATCCCGGCGCCGTTGCGGCTGACGCGCATGCCCTCGTTGGTCTCGGTGATCTCGGCGCCGGCTTGGCGCAGCACGTCGAGCGCGGACTGCAGCAGATCGGCGCCGCGCGCCGGCGAGCAGCACGTCGCCGCCGGTCATCGCCACCGCCATCGCATAGGTGCCGGTCTCGATGCGGTCGGGCAGCACGCGATGGCGCGCGCCGTCGAGCTCGGCGACGCCCTCGATCACGATGCGTCGACTGTGCCGGCGCCGGAGATCTGCGCGCCCATCTTGTTGAGGCAGTCGGCGACGTCGACGATCTCGGGCTCGCGCGCCGCGTTCTCGATCACGCGTCGTGCCCTTGCGCGAGCGAGGCCGCCATCAGCGCCGTGTGGGTGCCGCCGACGGTGACCTTCGGGAAAACGATCTCGGCGCCGCGCAGACCGTCCGGCGCCGTGGCGACGACATAGCCGCCGTCGATCTCGATCGTCGGCGCCGAGCTGCTCCATCGCCATGATCAGCAGATCGACCGGCCGCGTGCCGATGGCGCAGCCGCCGGGCATCGACACCCGCGCTTCGCCCATGCGCGCGAGCAGCGGCGCGAGCACCCAAAAGCTCGCCCGCATGCGCGAGACGAGCTCATAAGGCGCGGTGGTGTCGACGATTTCGCCGCGCGGTGATGTGCACGGTGCTGGCCCTCGTCCGCGGTGTCGCCGGCGCGCTTGCCGTCGACCATGAATCGACGCCGTGATTGGAGAGGATGCGCTCGAGCTGCGCCACGTCGGCGAGCCGCGGCACATTTTCGAGCGTCAGCGTTTCGCGCGGTCAGCAGGCAGGCGATCATCAGCGGCAAAGCGGCGTTCTTCGCCCCGGAAATCGGAATGATGCCGTTGAGCTTGGAGCCGCCGATGATTTTTATTTTGTCCATTTGCCCTCGTCCTGCGGCGCTAACGGCGCAGCCATATTCGGCGCCGATGGCGCAACCTTGGCCGCGCCCTTGCGCCGACGCAGATTTTCGCGCAGGGCGGCGGCGCGCGCCGCGGCCTTTTCATCCTGCGCGGGTTTGGGCCGCAAAGGGGCCTCTTTAGAGCGCGGAGGCTCCGACCTCTCGGTCATGGGCGGACTTGCCTTAGTTTATGTTTCTGGCGTTTCCTAGGCCGTTGCCGGGCCCGTGGCAAGCTGGGGGCTTCCGCGGTGTCGGCGCAGCGTGAATTTCCGAAGTTGACCTTAACGGAGCGGCCAGGGTGGCGACGACCTATCTCCCGCGCATAACGATGGAGGATCACGAGGCGCTGCGGCGCCTGGTCGACAACTTCACCACAAATTCCTACGAGAAATGGCTCGATTTCCAGGCGAAGGAGATCGCGAACTGGGAACGCGGCGGATGGGATGTCGTGTTGATCGATGTCAGCGCGGAGGATTTTGTCCGCTATTGCCGCGAAACGGGGGCGAGCCCCAACTTCCACACGTTTCGAGGCGTCGCCTCGGCCAAGGCGATCGGAAAATTTAAGTGACCTTCGATCCCATTTGGCTAGACGCCCTCGGCGCTGAGACGACGGCGGCAAGAGTCTCTAAACCCTGCTCGCAGAGGCTTTTTTAATGTGTGGGGCCTTTATTTGGCGCAAATTCTTCCAAGGAGGGGAACGATCATGTCCATGAACGCAGTCTTCGTCCAGGTGGACTCAGACGAACTGTCGAGCTTCGAAGCGGATCCGGCGTCGGTGGAAGCGCTTTTCGATGATGAAGCCGCCGCTTCGGGCGAGCGGCCGATTCTGTCGCTCGATAAGGATTGGCACGGCGTGCATTACCTTTTGTGCGGAAAAGCCGAGCCGGGGCGCGACTTGCTCAGCCAAGCCGTTATGGGCGGCGTCGATATCGGCGACGACGACGAGGGCTTTTCGGGCTACGGGCCGGCGAGAGGCTTCGCGCCCGACCTTGTGGCCGAACTCGCGAAGGCGCTGAGCGAACCGCAATTGAAGTCGCAGGCGACCGCCCGGTTCGTCGCCGAGCGGATGACGCAACTCGGCATTTATCCGGGCTGGCGGGCGTCCGACGCCGATCAAGCGATGAACGGCGTGCGTCGCCTGCGCGACTTTTATGGCGACGCCGCAGCCAAGGGCCAAGCCATCGTCACCTGCCTGCTTTAAGCTCAAGGTCTGATTTGGGCCCAGGCCTCCGCTCGGGCCGCCCGGAGGCCAATCGCATGGCGAATAAGTCGCGCGTCAGGACACTGCTCTTAACGATGGCGACGCTCGTCGCCGTTGTCTTTGCGCTTAGCGGCGGCGTGTTCCGTCTGTTCCGAAATCCCGTCACGCCGCCGGGCTACGTCGGCTATCTCACGCGCGGCGCGCTCATCGGCAAAACCGAGTTCTATGGGCTCCAGACCGGCCCGACGAGCTCAGGGCTCGGCTGGCTGCTCGATGTGCGGAACGTCTCCGTCACGCCCTACACTTATACGGAAGACTTCACCGGCGAAAATTCGGTGCTCTCCACCGACAGTCTCAAAATCGCCTTCCGCGTGCATATCGTCTGGCGCGTCGTTCCAGAGCGCGTGAGGGAATTCATCGAGCGCTATTCGACGCTCCGCGAACACGACGATCCGGACCGCATCGTGCAGGTCGCCTACGCCAATTTCATACGCGAGCCGCTGCGCACCTATGCGCGCGACGAGGTTCAGAAATACAAGGGCCTCGCGATCAAGGACAACATCACGCCGATCGGCGAGGCGGTGACGAGGCGCATTCAGGCGCTGACCGCAAACACCCCCTTCGAAGTGCGCTCCGTCGTCGTCGGCAATATCCAATACCCTTCGGAAGTCTCCGACGCCGTCTCGCGCAAACTTGCAGCCGTGCAGGAACTCGAGCGCAAGGTGACCGAAATCGAAATCACCTCGCGCGAAAAGGAAAAGCGCATCATCGAGGCCGAGGGCATCGCAAAGGCCACCGAGATCATCGCCCAGCGGCTCACCCCCGCCTATCTGCAATATGAGGCGATCAAGGCGCAGCACGAGATGGTGCGCTCCAACAACCACACGACGATCTATCTGCCGGTCGGGCCGATGGGGGTGCCGCTGGTCGGGAGCCTTAATCTCGGCGAGACGCCCGCTGCGACGGGGGAGAAAGGCAAGCCGGGCGAAGAAGGCGAACCGCAGTAGTGGGGCCCGGAGGCCGTCATTGCGAGCGCAGCGAAGCATATGTGGACGGCCTCTTGGCAAGCGATTTTTGCGTTTGTCGAGTTGGTGGCTGCAGTCATATGTCCGGCCTGTCGTCGCGGAACTTCGTCCGCTGGCCCTGATGATATCCGACGCTCGTGGTCCCCGATCAATCCAGCGAGCTCTTTGGCTCGTGCTTCGCGGCGGGGTGTTCGCGAGTTCGGTTGCGCCCTTGTCGATCATCACGCATCGATGCGCATGCCAATTCCTGGTCCGGCGTCCGGCCGGGCGCCCGCGCTCACGCTGGGACGAAAAGCTCCGCGCGGAACGCTTCGCCTGTTTTCATCATGGCAAAGACGATGCGGGCGATTTTGTTGGCCAGTGCGAGGGTCACCAGCCGCGCAGGCTTTTTCGCCCGCAACGCCGCAACCCAGTCGGCGAGCGCGCCCTTGTGTCTGGCGATCACCCGCAGCAGCGATGTGGCGGCGAGCACGAGCAGCCTGCGAAGGTAGCTGTTGCCGCGCTTGGTGACGCCGCCGAGCGTCTGCTTGCCGCCCGTGGAGTTTTGCCGCGGCGTCAGGCCGAGCCAGGCGGCGAAGTCGCGTCCGGTTCCGAACGCGTGCGGGTCGGGCGTCATGGCGACGATCGCCGATGCAATATGTTTGCCCACGCCCGGAACGCCGTCGATCAGACGACACACATCGCTCGACGCGCAGTCGGCGGCAATTCTCCGGTCGATCTCGTCGATCGACTGCGCGAGCTTCTCGAGCATTGCGGCCAGCGTCTCCACGCAAGCTTTCGCCGTCTCGGGGAGCGGCGCGTCCTCTCGGGCGAGGTCGAGCAGTTCGTCGACGCGGCCGACGCCTTTGGCGACGACAAGGCCGAATTCGGCAAGATGTCCGCGCAGGGCGTTGACGCACATGGTGCGCTGTTTGATCAGCAGATCCCGTGTCTTGTGCAACATCTGAGCGGCTTGACGTTCGACGCTCTTGATCGCGACGAAACGCATGCCGGGGCGGCTCATCGCCTCGCAGATCGCCTCCGCGTCGGCGACGTCGTTCTTGCCGCGCTTGACATACGGTTTGACGTAAATGGGCGGAATGAGCTTCACCTCATGTCCCATCGCCGCGAGCTCGCGCGCCCAATGATGTGCCGAACCGCACGCCTCCATGCCGATGACGCTGGGCGCGATCCCCGCAAAAAAAGCCCGCACCTTAGAGCGATGCAGCTTGCGCCGGACGGCAGGCCCGCCATCCGCCGGCAGAGCGTGCGCCTGAAAATATGTCTTCGCCAAATCGACGCCGATCCTGATAAACTCCTGCATGGACGGTCTCCCTCCTCGTGGCTTTCTCGCAAAACCACTCTGGCACACCGATGCCGTTGGGGAGAGGCCGTCCACATCATCAATCCAGGGACGGGCCACGGTATAGGTCTCGTGAAGGTCCCGGGAGATTCTCCGAGCCTTTCTGGATTGCTTCGTCGCTCACGCTCCTCGCAATGACGACGCTCACATCCGTAGCCCTCGCATCTCACGGGAGGACAAGACGTCAACAAGCTTAATGCCGACGGAACTTATATTCAGGGATCTCAATTGATGCACTCAACACTAGTCGACTGGCGCGTTTATATACGCTCTTGTCATCCTTTTGCAGAAATTTTTCTTAAATTGAATTATGTGCGACTAACGCTCGGAGCCGAATTGTCGACGCCCCGGCGCCCCTCCTTGCCTATGCGCCCGCCTTCCCCTATAGACTGCCGTCGGCGCGCCGTGTTTCCGACACCCCTGGAGGCGAAAGGCGCGCTTTTTCTATTGGAGAAACGAAACATGGCCGAGACCAAAAAACTCGCGGCCACGGTTCGCAGCGGGACAGGCAAGGGGGCCGCCCGCAGCGTTCGCCGTGAAGGCCGCATTCCCGCCGTCATCTATGGCGGCGGCGAAGCCGCCCAGCCGATCTCGCTCGACTATCGCGACCTGAACAAGCTGATTTATGCCGGACACTTTCTGACGACGATCTTCGAACTCGACATCGAGGGCAGGACGGAGCGCGCCATCCCGCGCGACTATCAGCTCGACGTCGTCAAGGACTTCCCGCTGCATGTCGATTTCCTGCGCCTCAAGCCCGGCTCGCGCCTGCGCATCGAGGTGCCGGTGCACTTCATCAATCACGAAGCGGCGCCCGGCCTGAAGCGCGGCGGCTCGCTCAACGTCGTGCTATCACTCGGTTGAGATGTGGGTTCCGGCCGACGACATTCCCGATGCGATCACCGCAGATCTGACCGGGCTCGACTTCAACGATTCGCTGCATATTTCGGCGATCGCGCTGCCGCCGGGCTGCAAGCCGACCATCCGGACAAGAATTTCACCGTCGTCAGCATCACCCCGCCGGCGGTCGTCGCGGAAGAACCGCGCCGCCGCAGCAGCAGCCGCGCCCGCCAAAGGCAAGGCCGCCGCCAAGCCCGCCGCGGCGCCGAAGAAGTAACTCATCCGCGCGTCTTCTTGCGCGATGTTTTTCCTGTCTCGCGGTCTTCGGACCGCGAGACTTTTTTGTGAGGGCGCGACATGCTCCTCTTGGTCGGACTTGGCAATCCTGGCCGGGACTACGCCAAAAACCGTCACAACATCGGATTTCTGCGCGGTCGAGGCGATCGCCCGCCGCCACGGCTTTTCCGCGCCGCGCGCAAAATTCCACGGGCTCTTGTGTGAGGGAGCCATCGCCGGCGCGCGCGCGCTTCTGCTGGAGCCGCAGACCTATATGAACGAGTCGGGCCGCGCGGTCGGCGAAGCCGCGCGCTTTCACAAGATCGCACTGTCGGACCTCATCGTCTTCCACGACGAGCTCGACCTCGCGCCGGCGAAATTGCGCATCAAGATCGGCGGCGGCGACGCCGGCCACAACGGGTTGCGCTCGATCACCTCGCATATGGGCGGCGCCTATAAGCGGGTGCGTCTCGGCATCGGACATCCCGGCGACAAGGCGCTCGTTCATGGCTATGTTCTGAACGATTTCGCCAAGAGCGAAGAGCCCTGGGTCGAAGCGCTCTGCGATTGCGTGGCCGACAACGCCGCTCTGCTGGTCGCCGGCGACGACGCCGGCCTGCAGAACAAGACGCATCTCGCTATGGCCGCGGCAGGATTCGGCGCAGTCGGAAAGGTTGGAGACAGATGAGATTTTTCGTTGCGATATTGGCCTTGAGCCTGCCCGCCGTCGCTTTGGCGCAGGCGCCGCAGACGACCCCGCAAGCCCCCGCGCCCGCGCCGTCGAAACATGTGATGGCCTTCGGCGCCGACAATCCGAAATGCCTCGAATGGACCGACGATTGCGTCGTCTGCAAGCGCCAGCCGGACGACGACTTCGCCTGCTCGACGCCGGGAACCGCCTGCGTCGCGGTCGATCCGCGCTGCTCGAAATGGCGCGAGTGAAAGCGGCTAATCCTCCGCCAGTTTCAGCGTCAGGCATTTCGCGGCCCCGCCGGCTTTGAAGAATTCGGACAGCGGCGTGATGACCGGCGTAAAGCCCGCGTCGGCGAGTTCGTTCTTCAACTCGTCGGACGCGTCGTTCATGAAGACGCGGCCGTTCACTTCGACCGCGTTGCAGGCGAAGGACAGAGCGTCCCTATCGGCCGCCGCGATGCGTTTCTCCTTGGGCACGAGCGCTTCGATGGTCGCCTGCGACGCCTCGTCGAAGGCCGGCGGATAATAGAGCAGCGCGCCGCCCGCGAGCGGGCAGAAGCAAGTGTCGAGGTGGTAGAAGCGCGGATCGACGAGGCGCAGCGCGACCGTCTCGCGCTCGAACGCATCCTGCAATAGCTTCGGCGCCTCTTCGCTCGTGCGCCAGCCGTAGCCGCACCAGATCAAAGGCTGCGCGCGATCGAGCAAAGCGTCGCCGGCGCCTTCGAATCTCACGTCGCCCGGCCAGGGCGCAACCCTAAAGCCGCGGGCCTCGAACCAGTCCTTGAACAGTTGTTCCTCGGGCTGGCGCTCGCGCGCGCGAAAGCGGCTGACGACGACCGTGTCGCCGACGACGAGGCCGGCGTTGGCGGTGAAGACCATGTCGGGCAGACCCGCCGCCGCCGGAACGAAAGCGACGTCGGCGCTCGCCGACAGATGGCGCCGCAGATTGCTCCACTGTTCCTGCGCCAGCGCGCGGTCGGCGCGTCCAACGTGATTCTCCATCCACGGGTTGATGACATAGTCGACGCCGAAATGATCGGGCGCGCACATGAGGATGCGCTCGCCCTTCGCGGCCGGCGTGTGTTCGCGATCGTCTCGCAGCATTTCGGTTCGCGACTTCACAGCGGCGTCCATCATGGTTTCCTCATCCTGATTTGCGTCACGCGCAGCGTTGCGCGAACGCGTCTTCGGGCTCGCGCAAAAGCGAGAGAGAATCCTTGGGGTTCTCCGGCGCCGCAAGGAAATCAATCTCCTCGCCAAGCCGCATGTCGCGCGCGAGATCGTTCAAAAGCCGCAGCGCGGAGAAATCCTCGACGGCGAAACCAACGCTGTCGAACAGCGTGATCTGCGCGCGCGAGACGCGACCTTGTTTGCGCCCGCTCACGACCTCCCAGAATTCGGTGACCGGATGATCGGCGGCGAGTTGCTGAAGCTCGCCCTCGAGGCGCGTCTGCGGCGCGAATTCGACGAAGATATCGGCGCGCAGCAGAAGGTCGCGGGAAAGCTCGGTCTTGCCGGGGCAGTCGCCGCCGACGGCGTTGATATGCGTTCCCGCGCCGATCATGTTGCCGGAGAGAATATGCGCCTGCCGCTTGTCGGCGGTGATCGTCGTGACGACGTCGGCGCCGACCGTCGCCTCCTGCGCATTGGCGCAGCGCGCGACCGCGAGCCCCAAGCCGTCCATGTTGCGCTCGAATTTATCGGCGGCGGCGGCGTCGATGTCGAAGATGCGCAGCCGATCGATCCCAAGCGTCGCCTGAAAGGCGCAGGCCTGGAACTCCGACTGCGCGCCCAGACCAATCAGCGCCATCGTCCGCGCGTCAGGACGGGCGAGATGTTGCGCCGCAAGCGCCGAGACGGCGGCGGTTCGCAGCGCCGTCGCCAGCGTCATATCTGCGAGCAGCGCAGGATAGCCGGTCGCAACGTCCGCCAGCACGCCGAACGCCGCGACGGTCTGCAGGCCCAAAGCCGCATTGCCGGGATGGCCGGTGACATATTTGAGGCCATAGAGTCGGCCGTCGCTCGTCGGCATGAGTTCGATGACGCCGTCGCGGGAGTGGCTGGCGAGGCGCGGCGATTTCTCGAAGCGCTCCCAGCGAGAGAAATCTTCGCGCAGATAGTCGATCAGCAAAGGCCAGAAGCGGCGGAGGCCGACGCCGCGAACCATGCGTCCGACATCCTTCGCGCTGAGGAATTTGAGCATGACGCGCCTCTCGGATTTTTTGCGGTGCGAAGAACAATACTGCCGCGGAGCGTCAGACGATATGGCAATAAACTATCATTTTTGATATTCTATTGAACGATCTGTCATCATAAGCGAGCAATCTGATAGGAGCATAAAGTGGACGAGCTGGATCGCCGGCTGATCGCGGCGCTTCGGGTCGACGGACGCGCCTCGCTGTCCGCGCTCGCGAAGGCGCTGGGGGTGTCGCGCGGCACGGTGCAAAATCGGCTCGACCGCCTCATCGCCGACGAAATTATCCTCGGCTTCACGGTGCGGCTCAAGAGCGCCACGGACACGAACCGCATCCGCGCGATCACGATGATCGAAGTTTCGGGCAAAACGACGCGGCGCGTCGCCCAGGCCGTGCGCGGGCTGCCGCAGGTCAAGTCGCTTTACAGCACCAATGGCCCCTTCGACCTCATCGCCGAGATCGAGGTCGAGAGTTCCGAGGAATTCGACCGCGTGCTGTCGACGGTTCGCTCGATCGACGGCGTCGC